>CAZXVJ010000024.1:405-47776 GCA_964644385.1 uncultured Hyphomonas sp.
TTCTGAAGTAGCTTGCAATTTTCTCCTCCTAGAGTTCGCCTCCATATGGTTAATGGACTGATTCATAGTTCCACTGTTGCTTTAGGTCTGCAATTGGGAGCGGGTTTGTGAGAACGAAATCGGCTCGTCTTCATTAGGGCTCCCGAAGCGGGACTGTTTTCGGCTGCTTTTGTGATATTGGAGCCCAAAATTGAGTGTCCTATATTGGGCGTTAAAAGACGCTCCGGTAACGTCCGATCAGATGCTGGGAGCAGACGAAGTTACTAAACAACCCCCGCATCCCGCCATGCTTCTTTCGGCCATCGGCGGTGTTGCCAGAACCATTGGCTGGGGTGTTCGCGGATGCGGGCTTCTATGAAGTTGGTGATGTCGATGACGGTGGCGCGGATGTCGGCGTCCATGTCTCCGGTATTGTGGGGCTGGATGGGCGGATGGTAGGTGACGCGGAAGCGAGCCGGGCCTGTGCGCACAGTTGAGACGAGGAAGATCGGCACATTGTATTTCATCGCGAGGCGCGCCGGGCCGGGGGCGGTCATTGCGTCATGGCCGAAGAAGGGCACGGCGATGCCCTCATTGAATTTCTGATCATTCATCAGACCGACGGGTTGGCCCTTTTTGAGCGCGCGCATCAGTTCTCGCGTGCCGATGCCTTTGGCGGCGGACACTTCCATGCCGTAAGTGCTGCGCGCTTTGGCGATGCGGCGGTCAATGTAGGGATTGTTGAGGGCGCGGTAGGTGACGACCATGCCGGGCGCGCCGCGCGTAATGGCAGCGCAAATCACTTCCCAATTTGCGAAATGGCCCGATAGCATGACCGCGCCTTTGCCGGTTGCGTTGATCGCGTCGAGATGTTCCTGACCGACGATTTCGATGCGGTCATGGTCTTTATCGGTGCTGTAGGGGTTCCACTTTGAGAGGTGGGGCAATTCTCCAGCGATACGCCCGACGCCTTCCCAGCAGTCCATCGCAACCTGGTCGCGCTTATCTTGCGTCCATTCTGGAAAGGCGAGCTTGAGGTTGCGATGCACGGTTTTGTGCTGCGACATGCGGGGGCCGATTTTTTTGACGAGCCAACCGCCAAAGTTGGAGGCGCGTTCTGGGCCTAGGGCCTTCATGGGCGCCCAGAAGACCCAATCCCATGCGAAGGCTTCCAGCCGCCATTGCATCCGCTGCCAAAAGGTGGAGCGGTTGTCGATGTCCTTCGGGCGGACATAGCTGGGCGGGGCGTCGGTCATTTCAGGGCCGCTTCAAATAGGGGAGCGAGCAGCGTATCTAGCAATGCTTCGTCTTGAAAGTCAGCCGATACGGGAAACGTCAGAATGTCAGCGCGGTCATCCGGCGATAGGCGGGCATAGTCTTTGGTGGTGGTGATGAGGCGGGCCGCGTGTTTTTTGGCGTAGGCGTGGAGGAATTTGAGATCTCCGGCGCTGAGGGTTTGGTGATCTGCGTATGGCACCGCTTCGACGACATGACCGCCCGCGGCGGCGAGGCCATCAAAGAATTTTTGTGGTCGCCCGATACCTGCAAACGCGACGAGTGGGCCGGACGGGGCATCGTCGTCCGGTTTCAGGGTGGCGCGAAGCAGAGGAAGGCCGGAAGCGGCGGTGATGGGCGGAACCGGGCCATCCCCCGTGAGGATAATGGCTTCAGCGCGGTTCAGGCTGTCTAAGATGGGTTCCCGCAGCGGGCCTTTTGGGAGGACGTGGCCATTGCCAAAGGGCGCATCGGCATCGATCACGACAAGGCTAAGGTCTTTGTTGAGGGAAGGGTTTTGATGACCATCATCCATGATGATCAGTTGGACGCCGTCTTCAATCATCGCCACAGCCGCTTCTGCGCGGTTGCGGCCAATCCAGCTTTCACCGGTTGTGGCAAGCATGAGCGGCTCGTCGCCGACCCGCTTGGCGGTATGGGCGCTTGGGTCAACTTTTAGGGGCGTGATTTGGGTGCCGCCATAGCCGCGCGAGAGAGAGGCGGCTCGGATACCTTTCTCTGTCGCCCGCGCTCTTAGGGCTTCGACGATCGGCGTTTTTCCAACACCGCCCGTCGTGATGTTGCCGACGCAAATGATCGGGACCGACACGTATAGGGGCGCAGCGGTCTTCAGCTTGCGGCGTATGCCCCAGGTGTAGAGCGCGGCCAGCGGTGTTAGCAAAAAGCGGGTAAACGGCGCTGCTTCGCGCGATCTTGGATCGAGACCGGAGGACCAGAAGTGCGGGGCTTTCATTTGACAGTCTCTGCCGGGGGCAGGAGAGGCGCAAGATAGTCCAGCGTTTGCTGCATCGGCGCGTCGGCTTCAGCCTGTAGCGCGTCTAAGGCCGCGGCATCTGGTGGGCGTGCGTCCTGCAGACATTCACGCAGCGCGTCTGGCGCGTTGGCTATTTCGAGTAAGTTGCGGTCGGCCAGATCATGCATCGCGGCCTGAAAGTTAAAGCCGTGCGGGCCTGTGACAACCGGCAAGCCAAACCGAAGCGGTTCATGCGGGTTGTGGCCGCCGACATTTTCGGCGTTTGCCCCGCCAAGATACACGGCGTCGCAGAGCGCAAACCACAAGCCCATTTCGCCGATTGTGTCGGCCAACAGGACATGCGTGTCAGCGGTTGGGGCATCGCCGCGCGAGCGCCTGGCGCAGTTTAGGCCGCGTGCATTGATCAAGGCCTCGACTTCATTGCCGCGTTCGGGATGACGTGGGGCGATAATGACAGCCGTTTTCGGTTCAGCGGAGACCGCCTCGAGAAACAGGGCTTCTTCTCCTTCATGGGTAGAGGCCGCGAGCCAGCAACGCCTATCCCCGATGAATGATGATTGCAGCACAGCGACATCGTCCTGCGAGGCGGTTGGGGGCGGAAGCGCTGATTTGAGATTGCCCGCGCCGAGGATGGCGCGTTTTAGCAATAACGCTAGACCTCCCGCTGTGAGTTGATCGGAGGCGACAATCAGATCAAACCTATAGAAGATGTTTCGGGCCATGCCCTTAAAGCGGCCCCAGCCTTTGAGGGACTTTTGCGTCATGCGGGCGTTGACCAGTGCGAGCTTTGCGCCGGATCTATCGGCCTCCACAATTAGATTTGGCCAGATTTCTCCCTCAGCGAAGATGCATGTGTCTGGCTGCCAATGCCGAATAAAGCGCCGCGCGGCGCCGGGGGTATCGACCGGAGCCATTTGGTGCAGAGCGCGGTCCGGCAGGGATTTTGACAGGAGTTTGGCGGAGGTCTGTGTTTGGCTGGTGTAAAGCAGCATGAGGTCGGGGCGTTGTTCCAAAAGACGATTGCCTAGCCCCAGCAAGACGAGGCTTTCACCTACGCTCGCCCCGTGAAGCCAGATGAGTGGCCCGGGTAGGCGGGGCGGCAAGTTTCGGGCGAGGCGCTCATGGATGCGGTCAACATCTTCCTTGCCGGCCTTCGCGCGCTTTCGGAAGATGGATGGCGCGAAGGGGCCGATACAGCTTGTGATGCGCCGATAGAAGAAGAGGGCGGGGCTCATACCGTTGCGGGCGACGTTTTGGGGATGGGCTCAAGCCCGAGCAGGGACTCGGCGCGGGCCGTCGCTGTGTCCAGGCTCGTTTGAAGGGCAGCGAGCAACGCGTCGCTGTCATCGTCGCGGGCCGCATAAATAGGCGTGCCAAAGATGATCGTTCCGCGCGTGAAGGGGAATGGCAGCATGAAGCGATCCCAAGAGCCCAGCCGCTTGTTGGGGGACGTGGCCACGCCGAACGGCAGTATCGGGGCGCCTGTGCGTTGCGCGAGCAGGATGGCCCCCGCGCTGGCGATCTCTCTTGGACCGCGCGGGCCGTCTGGCGTAATGCAAACACCGCCGCCTGACT
Source organism: uncultured Hyphomonas sp. (assembly GCA_964644385.1). Classification (GTDB taxonomy): domain Bacteria; phylum Pseudomonadota; class Alphaproteobacteria; order Caulobacterales; family Hyphomonadaceae; genus Hyphomonas. Next base: position 4,229 of record CAZXVJ010000024.1, read on the forward strand.
TTAACCTGCGAATGGCTTCGGCGACGGCGCGGACGCCGCCCTTGTCTTTTTGCTGCTTTTTCTTGTTCGCCGCTGATCCGCGAATGGAGTCGATGCCGAGGTGTTTGATGGCGCGAGCGACGGGCTCGCCGTCCTTTGACAAGGAGATGAGCATGGCGATGCGCTGTTTGCGGGTTGGCCAATGGCGCACTTGCCGGGTCCAGACGGAGGGCAGCAATAGAATACGCGAATGCCAACAGGCCAGCACGAGCCCTGGCGCATGATCCCATGCCTTCAGCGCGTCTGGCGTGCCTTCAACTGTCCAACGCACTGTGCGGCCGATAAGCGCCATATAGGCCCATATCACCACACCAAGTACACGAACGACCGGGCCGGATCGAAAGAATCCCTTCATTAGAGATGCTTATACTTCGGTTTTGACGGGGCGCTACGTTCTGATGCGGCCCAATGTTGCTTGACCCGCAAGACCTTGGGCCTTACTTCACGGCTCTCGCTGACAAGGCGGGCGATTAGCTCAGCGGTAGAGCACTGCCTTCACACGGCAGGGGTCACTGGTTCAATCCCAGTATCGCCCACCATACTTTTCCTCAATGATGCCAAATATCTGAGCATTCATGGCCAAACTGGCGGTGGACGGCCTGACTTTGGCGCTGTTTTTAGGGTCACTGTGAAAACTTTTATGACATGGCTGGATTAATTTTCATGCAAATTTGCATGGCAGGTTAACCAATGTGGCATACGAGCCGCTGTCCAACATGAACAGTTTGGCGCGCTTTTGCGGTCAAATTCTTTCAACACATTGGATTTTTTCTCACTTGGGCCGTCGAGTCTGAACGAGCATGAACAGCATTTGAATGTTCGTTCATGCTGAACGTGCGTTCAGGCTGGGGAATCGAACGCATTCGCGCATTTTTCACCTCTTGAGACCGATCTCAAACGTATACATCTAAGTTGCATACAGACGGACCAATAAAAGGGACGCAAGCGTAGAGAACAGAAGGACAGGCAGGACCGAAATAACTCGGCCGACAACATTACAAGCCTGGAGAGAGCTATTATGAAAGACTGGTGTGACGAAGAGGGTGCAAAGCGCCTGCGTGAGAAAATCAACGCCTATTGGATTGAACGTGGATTTGAGGTCGATGTGAACCTTATTGACGCTGGGTTTGTGCCTGCCATGCGCAGCGCAAGAACAGATGTTCGCAGCAATATGGTCAACGGTATGCCGTGCCGCCGCGCCGCCGGAGAAGGCAATGAAGCGCGCGCTAGCTACCGTCCCAAAGATACACGCGGCAGTGAACTCGCCGCTTAGCTAATGAGGCCGGACAGAGCTGAGACCATCCCTGAGTAATCAGTGACCACGGCATCTGCTCCAATCTGATCTGCCGTGTCGGACTCGTAGCCGAACGGAACGAAAACAAAGGGCAGCCCGGCATTCCGGGCTGCCTTTTTGTCTGTCTGGCTATCCCCAACCATGATTGATCGGGCTGGGATGCCTCCTGCTGCATTAATGGTGAGCAAGATATGGTCGCCGTGCGGCTTATGATTGGGAACGCTGTCAGCGCCGACCACGGCGGCAAAGTGGCCTTGCATATCAAGCGCACTGAGAAGTTCATCGCTAAGCGATTGAAGCTTGTTGGTGCACACGGCGAGAATTGCGCCCTGATTGGCCAAAGTGTTGAGCGTTTCGATTACACCATCAAAGGGGCGCGATTGAGCAGAAATGTTGGCCGTGTAATGCGCGATAAAGTCATGCCATAGCGCGTCTATTTCAGATTCGGGCAAGCTGGAGTCTTGCAGTTTTAAACCCTGACGGATCATGGCTTTGGCACCGCTGCCGATAATGGTGTGGATGCCATCCATCGTGACGGGCCTGTGCCCTGTTTTTTGAAGAACGTGGTTTAGAGCGATGAGAAGGTCCGGCGCGGTATCCACCAGTGTGCCATCCAGATCGAACACGATTGTCCAGCCGTCAAATGTTTTCGCCATCGCCAGATTGCCTCCTCAGCCCTCGCCAATAATGGAAGGATGGTTTAGGCGATTAAAAAATTGAAAGCGAGAGGGGAAGTGCCATGACACAGCGCGCAGCCATTATCCTTGCGGCCGGACAAGGCACGCGAATGAAATCAACCTTGCCCAAGGTGATGCATGGGGTTGGCGGCCGCCCAATGGTGGATTGGTCGATCGCGCTGGCAAAGCAGGTTGGCTGCGAGCGGATAATCATTGTCGCTCATCCCACTCAGCAAGTGTTGATCGATCATGTCTCAGAGGTGCTGGGCGCCGAAGCGCTGGCCTATCAGGACCCGCCTCAGGGGACTGGCCATGCTGTGCAATGCGCGCAAGCCGCGCTTGAGGGCTTTGAGGGCGATGTTGTGGTGCTTTACGGCGATAGTCCGATGATACCAGTGTCTGCAATTGAGGACTTATTTGAGGTTTTGGCAGGCGGCACCGCGATTGGTGTGCTGGGGTTCGAAGCGGCTGTGCCCGGCGCATATGGACGCCTGATCAAAACCAGCGATGGCAACCTGGATGCAATTGTGGAGGCCAAGGAAGCGAGCCCGGAACAGTTGGCGGTGACGCTGTGCAATTCGGGCGTTATGGCGGGCCGTCACAGCGATATGTTTCGCTTGCTCGACAACGTGACCAATGACAATGCCAAGGGCGAGTACTACTTGACCGACTTGGTGGGCTTAGCGCGGGGCGAAGGCGGTGTCTGCAAGGTGGTGGAGTGTGCTGAGGCTGATTTGATCGGCTGCGATAGCCGCGCGGATTTGGCGGAAGCTGAAGCCATCTTTCAAGCGCGGCGCAGATCGGAGGCGTTGGAAAACGGCGTCACGCTGGTCGCGCCTGATACGGTTTATTTTAGCTTTGACACGGCTTTGGAACCTGACGTCTTCATTGAACCGAATGTCGTATTTGGAACCGGCGTGACCGTGGCGGGTGGCACGCGGATTAAGGCGTTTAGTCATCTGGAGGGCGCGAAAATTGCCGCAGATTGCGTGATTGGACCGTATGCGAGGTTGCGGCCTGGCACAGTTCTGGAGGCAGGTGTGAAGATCGGCAATTTCGTTGAAACGAAGAATACCCGCATGGCGCAGGGCGCGAAGGCGAACCATTTATCTTATCTGGGCGACGGTGTGATCGGCGCAAACGCAAATATCGGCGCTGGCACGATCTTCTGTAATTATGATGGGTACATGAAATATGAGACCAAAGTTGGGGTCGATGCGTTTGTCGGGTCGAATTCCGCTTTGGTGGCTCCTGTGACGATAGGCGACCGGGCAATGGTGGGATCGGGAAGCGTGATTACCCGCGATGTAGACCCAGATGCATTGGCTGTGGGGCGCGGTAAGCAGGCGCAAATGCCGGGCTGGGCCACGAGGTTCCGTGACAAGAAATCGGCCGAGAAAGCCAAAAAGACAACCAAGACAGACGAGACCTGACATGGCGCATGAGCACGAAAAAGAGAATGCTGCAGTGGCAGCGATGGAATATGTCGAAGACGGCATGACGATCGGCCTTGGCACAGGCTCTACAGCGAAGTTCTTCGTTGAGCTTTTGGCAGAAGACGTGGCCGACGGCCTGGTGGTGCGCGGCGTGCCAACCAGTGAGGAAACCACGCGACTTGCGGAGAGTCTGGGTGTCCCGCTGGTGCCCGTTGAGCAAGTGGACCGTATTCATTTGACCGTCGACGGCGCCGATGAGGTTGACGAAGCCGGGACGCTCATCAAAGGGGGCGGTGCGGCGTTACTGAGAGAGAAGATCGTCGCCAATGCAAGCGATCTGATGGTTGTTATCGCTGACCCATCAAAGCAGGTTGAGCGGCTGGGCGCGTTTCCATTGCCTGTGGAGGTGACGCCGTTTGGGTTCACCATTACGGCCAAGAAAGTGTTCGATGTGTTATGTGCCGCGGGCATTGATAAGCCGCAGGTGAAGTTGCGACGCGACGCCGATGACGAGCTTCTCTTGACCGATGGCGGGAACTATATTCTGGATTGTCATTGTGGACGTATTCCGGATGCTGAGGCGTTGGCGGCGCGGCTGAGCAATGTGCCGGGCGTGGTGGAACATGGCTTGTTTATTGGCATTGCGCGTACAGTTATCATTGGCAATGAGAACGGCGCGACGGTGTTCGATTACTAAGCCGATCTGACGATTGTGTGATCGGCTAGCGTGCCCGTTTGAAATTGAGGGTCTGGCGTCCTAGATCACGGCATTGGCCAGCCCCCTAAAGGATATTCTATGACTGATCATTCCTATGACTACGATTTGTTTGTTATTGGCGGCGGATCTGGCGGTGTACGCGCCGCCCGGATCGCAGCGCAGCACGGCGCTAAGGTGGCTTTGGCAGAAGAATACCGCATGGGCGGAACGTGCGTCATTCGCGGCTGTGTCCCGAAAAAGTTCATGGTTTACGCCAGTGATTTCAGTAAAAAGTTCAAACATTCAGCGGGTTATGGCTGGAGCGTTGGGGACGTATCTTTTGATTATGAAGCCTTCAATGCGGCGATGCTGGCTGAAGTGGATCGGCTAAGCGGGCTTTATATGAGTGGCCAAAAGAATGCAGGCGTAACGGTGCTGGAAGAGCGGGCTGAGTTTGTTGATGCCCATACCCTGCGCCTGCAAGAGACTGGCAAGACCGTCACGGCCGATAAGATACTGATCGCGGTCGGCGGGACGCCGTGGCGGCCATCGGCAGATGAATTGCCGGGCGTTGAGCATACGATTACGTCAAACGAGATATTCCATATGGACGCTTTGCCGAAGCATCTCGTGATTGCGGGCGGCGGGTATATCGCTGTTGAGTTTGCGCATATTTTTGCGGGATTGGGTGTCGAGACCACCCTCGTCTATCGCGGTGACACGGTGCTGCGCGGGTTCGATCATGATGTCAGAATGGCGGTGCATGGCGGGCTGATGGAGGCGGGTGTGCGGGTTGTGACACACACGGTTTTTGAGAAAATTGAGCAGAGGGGCGGTGGGGAAACGCCGCTTCATATTACGCTGAGCAATGGCACGGAAATCGACGCGAGTACCATTTTGATGGCGGTTGGCCGTACGCCCAATGTTGGCGGTTTGGGGCTAGAGGCCGCGGGCGTGAAATTAGACGGAAAGGGCGGCGTAGCGGTTGATGATTGGTCGAAGACAAATGTCGAGAATATTTGGGCGGTGGGCGATGTCACAAACCGAGTGGCGCTCACCCCGGTTGCGTTGCGCGAAGGCCATGCATTTGCTGATACCGAGTTTGGCGACCACGCCTGGAAAATGGATCATGCTGATATTGCGACGGCTGTCTTTACTCAGCCGGAAGTGGGCACAGTTGGCCTGAGCGAGGCCGATGCGCGGACGGCGTTTGGCGATGTCGACATCTATAAGTCAGACTTCCGGCCCATGAAAAACGCGCTGTCCGGCAGCGCCACACGCATGTTGATGAAAATTGTGGTGAAGGCAGATGACCAGCGCGTGCTGGGCGTTCATATCGTTGGTGATGACGCGGCAGAAATCATCCAAGCGGTTGGCATTGCAGTGAAAATGGGCGCCACAAAGCAAGACTTTGATCGCACATGCGCTTTGCATCCATCGGTTGCCGAAGAGTTGGTGACGATGCGCACCAAATACGTTGCGCCTGCTGGAGAGACGAAAGTTTAAGCGTCGCGTGTTGCGGTCGCTTCAGTCAACTCTCTCAGTTCTAAAGCAATCGTTCTCATGGCTTCGCGCAGGGCTTTCAAGCCGCCGCCGCGCCCGCGATGGATGACCAAATGCTCCCACGGTTCGCGGTCTTCCTGAGAGGCTTTGACAACTAGATGACCAGATTTGGGCAGCGCGGATTTCAACAGGGCTTTTGACAACGCAAATCCGGCTAACTCGTCAAACGTCGCGTTTCGGGCATCTGCCTCAAATGACGACTGTTCAGATCTGCCCACGGCGTTGAACAAGACCGATAAAGCCGGGCGTTGATCGGGGTCGATATGTTTCTGGATCACGTGATTGAGAAGGCGAACGCCCCGTAGAGAGTACACGTCGGCATGCATCGGGGCGAGCACGCGGTCGGCGGCGTCAAGCGCGCACCGGGTTAGGAAAGTGGCGTTTGGGTTGGTGTCGAAAACGATCAAATCATACTGGCTGCGATAGTGTTCGATCATGCGCATGAAGTTTTCGCGGATCTTGGCAAGCGCTGCGGCGTCCGTCGCAAAGGCGTATTTTGAAATCTCAAATTGGCCGGAGATGATATCGAGCCGGCCGCCGGGCCCATTTTCACCAAGCAAACTGTGAACGAATTTGCCGTCAGCGGGCGGCGCGAAAGGTTCTGAGTTTAGCGAACTCCAATGGTCTGCCGGAGAGTCTGCGTCGCGGGCATGGAGGCGGCTACGTTCAAACAGGGAGATGACGGAGCGATCCTTGGCAGAGCTGGCATCGGCAAACTCCATCTCGAAGAAAGTTTGCGTTAGATTGTACTGCGGGTCCATATCCACAAGAAGTACACGTCCGCCGATCTCACTTTGCCACGTGCCAAAAATCTGACTTGAAACGGTGGTTTTTCCCACGCCACCTTTCAAGTTCATCACCGCAATGACGGGGCACTTTTTCTTGTATGCGCTTTGCGTTTCAGCCACGAGGCGCGCGACACCATCGGGCATCGCAGACGACAGCTTTAGGAGTGGTTGCACAGATTGTTTGAAAAAGCCGCTCAGGCGGGCCTTGTCGACTTGATAGGGGATGAGTTTCAGGCCGCGCGCGGCTGCGCGTTCGATGTCCTGCCGCACATATTTGGATCGGATGGACGCCGCCGATACCAAAACGATCATGGCGAATGCATCGTCTATGGCGCGTTCAGCATTGCCGCGATCGACCGCGCCGTCGGGGGCATACCAATCGGGAATGGCGGCGCCGCGCAGGGCTTCGTGAACCTGCAACAATGCATCAAAATCCTTGGTGGAGTGACTGATATAGACGTGAGACATAGGGACGGACGGGCCTTCTGAGAGCGTTGCCCTAGGGGCAGTATCGCGTAACGTGTAGCTGATTTCACCTGATTTGCCTTTGGTTTCTACAGTAATTCTCAAGGAAACTTGAGTGCCGTGCACGGTCATGGTTTATGCTGGCGATCTACGGAGCTATAATTACATGACCTGGACCCCCTCAAATTGGCGCAAACTGCCCGCCAAACACATCCCGGATGACTACCCGGATACAGCCGCCCTTGCCGCCGCCGAAGCGCGGTTGAAAGGATATCCGCCGCTGGTGTTTGCGGGTGAGGCGCGGCGATTGAAAAAGCGCCTTGCGGACGTCGCGGCGGGCGATGCTTTCCTGCTTCAAGGCGGCGACTGCGCTGAAAGTTTTAAAGAATTTCACCCAGATAACATTCGCGACACGCTGCGCGTTATCCTGCAAATGGCGGTTGTTTTGACATTTGCGGCGTCTAAGCCGGTTGTCAAAGTCGGGCGTATTGCGGGTCAGTTTGGGAAGCCCCGCTCTAGCCCCGTCGAGGTCATTGATGGGGTCGAGTTGCCGTCCTATCGCGGTGACAACATCAATGGGATGGAGTTCACGCCTGAAAGCCGGATTCCTGATCCGGAGCGTTTGGTGCAGGCTTACAGCCAGTCAGCGGCAACATTAAATCTTGTACGGGCGTTCACGCAGGGCGGATATGCCAACCTGGCAAACGTCCATCAGTGGATGCTGGGCTTTGTTGACCGCAGCCCGCTTGGCGCGCGTTATCAGGAAACGGCAGATCAAATTTCCAAGGCGCTTGAGTTTATGCGGGCGTGCGGCGTAACGCCGGAGACCGTACCGCAAATGGCGCAGGTTGATTTCTACACCAGCCACGAAGCGCTGCTACTTGGCTATGAGGAAGCCATGACGCGTATCGATTCCACCAGTGGAGATTGGTACGATACATCGGCGCACATGCTGTGGATTGGCCACCGGACACGGCAGGTCGATCATGCGCACGTGGATTTCTGCGCGGGGGTGAAAAACCCAATCGGTATGAAGTGTGGCCCGGGCCTTGAGCCGGATGAATTGCTACGGATTATCGAAAAACTAAACCCGGATGATGAGGCCGGGCGGATCGTGTTGATTTCCCGGTTTGGGTCTGATGGGGTCGCCGAAGGCTTGCCGCCCTTGGCGCGCGCCATCAAAGAGAGCGGACGCACAGTGGTCTGGTCCTGCGACCCTATGCACGGAAACACGTTGAAAACAGGTGGTGGGTATAAAACGCGCCCTGTGGATCGTATTCTGTCTGAGGTCAGCCAGTTTATCGACATTCTGCCAAGCGAAGGATGTTACCCGGGCGGTGTGCATTTTGAAATGACGGGCCAAGATGTGACGGAGTGCATCGGCGGCGCGCAGGCGATCTCCGAAGAAGATCTATCGTCGCGCTATCATACCCATTGTGATCCGCGCTTGAACGGTGAGCAGGCGCTGGAGCTGGCGTTCCTGATTGCGGAGAAGATGCAAGGCATGAGGGTTGCTGGCGCAAAGACGCGCAAGGCGAGCTAACCCGAAACCGCAATGATACCTAAAAGGCACGCCGCGTGAGCATACTGCTGTCGCGGCGTATCTTGTGGTTGATCTAAACTCGGTTCTCCCGCAAAACCCGCGGCTGCGCTAGACTCGATATTACGGGTTGGGAATGAGGGGGGCGCGTTATGAATACGTCACGTCTTCCTGTATGGGCCCAGCCTGTCGATATACTGGATCTTTTACGTCTTTCAGGCCCGATTGCGATTTCCCGCATGTCGATGATGTTGATGAGCGTTACCGATGCCATTGTTCTGGGTCAAAATGCGCCGTCTGAACTGCCGTTTATTCTAAACGCCTGGCTGCCCATGGGCATCTCGCTTGGCTTTGGGATGGGCATTTTGCTGGGTGTGCAGGTGCTGACGTCTGAGCTGATGGGCGTGGGAGAGGCGTCGCAGTCGGGCCGCATTTTCAGGCGCGGGTTTTGGATTGCGCTCGCGCTGGGGCTCGGCCTTGGGCTGACCGTCTATTTTGGAGCCGAGCCGCTATTTGTGTGGCTGTATGAAACCGTGTCGCCGGGCCGGGACATCAGCGCGACAATGACATCTGGGGAAATTGCGCGAGAGACGGCGTCAGCCACCCGGATCATGGCGCTGGGGATGCCGGGCTTTATGCTGTCAACGGTGGCGGGATACTATCTGGAGGCCCTGCGGCGGCCACTGGTGGTGACGGTGGTGTCTTATATTGGTGTGATGGTGAATGTTGTGATCGATCTGGCGCTGGTTGCAGGTTGGTGGGGCATACCTCAGATGGGCGCAGACGGCGTGGCCTGGGCGACGATTGGGTCTCGCACGGCGATTATGGTGGTGTTGCTAGCGGCCGCTGTGTGGCTGACGCCGGCGCTGAAGCCGAGCGCGGCAGGCCCAGCAGATGAACCCACCCGTCAGGTGCGGGTTGGTATTGGCACCGCCATCAGCAACATTGCCGAATGGGGCGGGTTTAACTTTACCTTTGTCATCGCGACGTGGATCAGCGTGGTTGCGGGGACGGTGTATGGGTATTCCGTTCAGATTATGGGGCTGGCGTTTATGTTCTTTCTCGGCATTGGCACAGCAACGAGTGTGCGCGTGGCCGAGGCGTTTGGCCGGGGCGATACAGAGCAAGTGCGCAACGCATCGCGATTGGGCGTGGTGGCGACCTTGCTGGTCGGCGGCGTTCTTGGCCTGATCATGCTGGTGTTCAATGACGGGCTGGCTGGCATACTGGTGAACAAGGATGAGGCGATCATTGATGGCGTATTGCTGGCGCCGATCATTGCGTCACTTGTGCTCTACGCTGCGATTGCGACGACGTTTGATGGTCTGCAGTCTGTTGCGGCAATGGCGCTGCGGGCACAGGAAATCGTCTGGGTGCCGAGCGCAATCCATGTTGGATCATTTTTCGCCATTATGATCCCAGCGAGTTATATTCTGGGGCTAGAGATGGAGCGCGGCGCGCAGGGCATGATGGAGGCGGTTATTCTGGGGGTGTTTATTGCTGGCGTCGCTCAGACAGGCTTGCTGGAATGGAAAACGGCGCGCTCCCAAAAGGAACGCGCCGCTTCTTAGTTCTTACGCGGTGAGCAATCAGATTGCCCAGCGTGAGACCCCTAGATGTCTTTAAGAGCAGACGCCGGCTTGAAGGCCGCTGATGTCTTTTCTTTGATCTGGATCTTCTCACCCGTCGCAGGGTTACGACCCTCGCGTGCGTTACGGGTTTTGGCGATAAATGTGCCAAAGCCTGCAATCGCAACTGAGTCGCGGCTTTTAACGGCGCCTGAAATGGCGTCAAAAACAGCATCAACCGCTTTACCAGCGTCGCTTTGTGAAAGGTCAGCATCTGCTGCCACGGCTTTTGTAAGTTCACCCTTATTCATAGGGGTTCTCCTCTAAGTTAAACGGCAGGTTCCGCCGTTGGGGCGAATTGCCCATGATTCGTTTGGTCTGAATACGCTACAAACCCAATAAACACAGGCTAAACCCCTAAAATCCACCCCTCTTCGGTGATTATTTTGTCAATTTTTCCATTCTCAAGCGATTTTGGGGTGTCGAATTCAACTGAGAGGCGACCTTTCGCGTCCAAATCACAATAGTGACGGGCCATTACACGCACTTGGGCAGCGTCTAAAACCTCGCCCGGTTCTGGCGTTGGGGACAGCAGCGATGGATAAATCTCCACCATCAAAACCTGAACATCTGACAGCGCGTCATCATCCAGCGCCGCGAAACCTGTTTCAAAGGGCCATATCTTGGCGTTCGGTAGGCTGGCGCGCAGTCCGTGAACGTGCGGGATTCCGGTGAGAGATTGGCTGCCCACAGCGCCTGTGTAAGCCAATTGCCAACCAGATTTGGGCGCAGCGATTTTTGAGTCGCGCAATTGGGCCTCGACGATGCGATACTCTGGCAGGGTTGCGCCTGTGAAATCCGGCTTTGTGCCTGAGAGGGTCGAGACTTGATCGCGCTTGGGCGCGCCCCAAAAAGGAAAAGGGCCTTTGGAGATGGCGTAGTTCATTCCTGCTGCAATGGCGTAGCGGCCATTTGCGTTGTTTTCTTTGTCTTTCAGCTTACTCGCTAAATGCGTGTGCATCGCTTGCCAAGGCGGCTGCGTTTCGGTGTCGAGGCCAATCGCATCTGCGGTACCTGCGGGGTAGCCAAGCGAGAAATCAAAGCCGAGCAAAACCTTGTCTCCGCGCTTTGTCAGCTTACCAACCATATCCTCTATGAACGCACGCGCTTTAAGGCGCGTTTCGATGTTCACGGCGCGGAACTGGTGTTTCAGCCGCGCATCTTTCGCCAGCACGCCAATCCAAATTGAATTCGCGCCAGTTGTCGGCTTCGCGGCAGCTGACCAGTCGACCATGATGTAAGCGTCAAAGAGTGGAGTCATTTTAGCGGTCCCTGAGGGGCGCATGGCCCCTCAAGAGATCGCGAGGGGCCAGCGTTATGTTTAGCTGAGTTTGACCAGCATTTTGCCAGTGTTGGCGCCTGTGAACAGGCCGATGAATGCGTCAGGCGCTTTTTCAATGCCGTCCATGACGGTTTCTTCGAACTTCATCTTGCCGGCCGGAATCCATGACGCCATTTCTTTGAAGAATTCTGGCTGCATGTCTGCATGAGTTGAAACGATGAAGCCCTGCAGCTTCAACTGTTTGCCAACGGCCTGGATCATATTGTGTGGGCCTGGTGTTGGCGATGTGTCGTTATATTGCGAGATCGCGCCGCACAGCGCCATGCGCGCCATCGGGCGGGCACATTCAATCGCTGCTGTCAGGTGGTCTCCGCCGACATTGTCGAAATAGACGTCGATGCCTTTTGGGGCGGCCTTGCCGAGCGCTGCTGTCAATTCTGCGCCATTGGCGACCGATTTGTAGTCAATGCACTCGTCCGCGCCGAGGGATTTCACCAGCGCGCACTTTTCTGCGCCGCCTGCTGAGCCGATCACGGTCGCACCGCGATTTTTAGCGATTTGCACGACGGTTGAGCCAACCGCGCCCGCTGCGCCAGACACGAAGACGGTATCGCCTTCTTTTAGCTCACCAATGCGAAGGAGCCCGGCATATGCCGTGAGGCCCGGCATACCGGCAACGCCAAGAAAAGCGCTTTCTGGCAAGCCGATTTCTGGCAGTTTTTGAACCATCGCCGCTTCGGGCTTGGCCGTCCACGCCGTGCGCCAGCCGAGCATGGAGCTGACCAGATCGCCTTCCTTGTAGTCCGGGTGGCCAGAGGCGGTCACGCGCCCAACTGCGCCGCCCTGAAGGGCTTCACCAATCTGGAAGGGCGGGACATAGCTTTCACGGTCATACATACGGCCGCGCATGTATGGGTCGACCGACATCCAATTGTTCTGGACTTGGATCTCGCCATCTTGCGGCGCGGCGACTTCAACCGTCTTTGACTGGAAGTTTTGAGCCGCTGGCATGCCTTCGGGGCGGGACGCCAGTGACCATTCGGTAGATGTGAGAGTCGCCATGATAATTGTCCTTCGTTTGAGATCATCTGCTGCTTAAGTGGACCCGCCAGCCCTGCATGTGAAGGGGTAAACGGTAAGAATTGGAAAAACTCTTTTACTCCCCATCCTAGCAACAGCCCTTGCAGCAAACGTCATACAAGTGTCATGAAAGGGTCAGTAGATGAGGCGGGTATTGATGGCGAAACTTAAAGTTGGCGTCGCGGGCGCGGGCGTGTTCGGAAATTACCACGCGCAAAAGGCGGCCGCCTCAGCGCGGGTCGATTTTGTTGGCGTATTCGATATTGACGGCGGGCGGGCAGAGGGCGTCGCGCAAACCTTTGGCGCGCCGGGGTTTACCAATTATGCCGCCTTCCTGAAATGTTGCGACGCGGTCGTTGTTGCTGTGCCTGCCACTTATCATGAGCCGTTGGTGCGCCAAGCGGTCGAGGCCCATTGCCATGTATTGGTCGAGAAACCTTTGGCACTGACGGGCAAAGCGGCGCGCGAGCTCGCAGATGAAGCGGCGGCGCGGGGCAGAATTTTGCAAGTTGGCCACCAAGAACGGTTTGTTGCCAATGCGATGGGCATCCTCGCCATTCCCGAAAAGCCTCTGTTAATTGAGTCTGTGCGCGCTGGGCCGCCCGCACCAGATAACCGCGCTGGAGATGTGTCGGTGATCTGGGATTTGATGATCCACGATCTGGATTTGGCCGCCATGATGCTGGGCACTGAGTTTACGGATGTCGAAGCGACTGGCGAGATTGTACACACAGACCATATTGATGAGGCATCCGCGCGGTTTACCTATGCCAGTGGCGGAATAGCGCAGCTTCGCGCCAGTCGATCTGCTGAAGCGCGTGAGCGCACGATGCGCGTTGTTTATCCGTCGGGTGAGATCAGCATCGACTTTCTGACGCGCCGGTTGGACAATACGACTGAATATGATGTTCGCGTCGATATTGCTGGGGAACTGCCCGACCCGCTGGGCGCAGCCGATGAGGGCTTTTACGCGGCGTGTCTGGGTGAGGCGCGTAGCCCGGTTCCGGCGCATGGCGCAATCGCCGCAGTGTCTATGGCAGAAGCAGCAGAGGCAGCGGCGTTGCAGAGCGTTGACGCTTAGGGGCTTTCCCTGACCCGCCGCGCGTCTTAAATGGCGTACATGACAGACACGCTCAATATCTTCGCTGCGCAACTCAACCCGGTGGTTGGGGACATAGATGGCAATCTAAAACTGGCTTTGGAAACACTGGAGGCTGGTCGGCAGGCCGAAGCGCATCTGATTGTTTTTCCGGAACTGTTTATTCTTGGCTATCCGGCGGAAGACTTGGTCTTGAAGCCGTCTGCTGTGGAACTGTCGATGGCGGCGGTGCGGCAATTGGCTGAGGCCGCAAAGGATGGGCCGGACATTTTGGTGGGTGCGCCGTGGGCCGAAGACGGCAGGCTTTATAATTCGGTCGCTTACATTTCAGGCGGCAAGGTCGCTGGGCGGTACGATAAACGCGAATTGCCAAACTATGGCGTGTTTGACGAGAAGCGGATTTTCGACGCCGGCCAAGGCGCGCCCATGGTGCTTGATATTCACAGCGTGAAGGTCGGCGTCGCGATTTGTGAGGACATTTGGTTTGAGCGTGTGCCCAAGGCGCTGGCCGATGCCGGCGCGGATATGTTGGTTGTGCCCAATGCATCGCCGTGGCGCCGGACGATCCAGACGGAGCGGCACACGACGTTTTCATCCTGGCAGAAAAACGGATTGCCGTATCTGTTCGTCAATCAAATGGGTGGGCAGGATGAGCTTGTATTTGATGGATCGAGCTATGCGGTCGACGTCGACGGACGCGAGTCGCAATTGCTTGGAGATTTCGAGACGGGCACAGCGTTGGTTAGCTTCGACAAGGGTTCAGGGCGGTTTGCGTCTGAAAGCGCGGCGGTGCTGACCGAAGGGCTGGAAGCAGAGTACCGCGCGGCGATGTTGGGGCTCGGAGACTATGTCAACAAGAATGGATTTAGAGGCGTGGTGCTCGGCATGTCGGGCGGGATTGATAGTGCGTTGACAGCAGCGATCGCGGTCGATGCGCTGGGGGCAGACCGTGTGTGGTGTGTGATGATGCCGTCGAAATACACTAGCTCCGACAGTTTGGAAGACGCCAAGGCGTGCGCTGAGGCGCTGGGGTGTAAATATGACATTATAAATATCAGACCGGGCGTTGATGCGCTGGATGAGATGCTTGCCGAACAGTTTGAAGGCACAGAGGCCAACACGACCGAAGAAAATATCCAGTCCCGCTTGCGCGCCGTGACGTTGATGGCGCTATCCAACAAGTTCGGCCACATGGTTGTTACCACGGGCAACAAGTCAGAAATGGCGGTGGGCTATGCCACGCTCTATGGTGATATGTGCGGCGGATACAACGCCTTGAAAGATTTCTATAAGACCGAGGTTTTTGATCTGACCAAATGGCGCAACACAGCGGTGCCCAAGGGCGCGCTTGGTGAGGCTGGCGAAGTGATACCGGAGCGTATCATCACCAAACCACCCTCAGCGGAGTTGCGCGAAGACCAACGCGATGATGACAGCCTGCCGCCCTATGATGTGCTGGATGATATCTTGCGCGGTCTCGTGGATAATGAAGAGGATATTGACGACATTATTGCGCGCGGACACGACAAAGCGCTGGTGCGCCGGATCGAACATTTGCTCTACATCGCCGAGTATAAGCGCCGACAAGCCCCGCCCGGCGTGAAAGTCGGTAGCAAGAACTTTGGCCGAGACCGGCGCTATCCGATCACAAACCGTTTCCGGGATGACTAACCTTCTTTGGCGCGTATCGCGGCGATATCAGCGTCTGTGAGGTCTTCAGGCTCGATCATCGGGTCAATTGCCCCGCCTAATGTCAGGGATTGCGAGACCGCAAGGTGGCGGCTTGCTCCTCGGTTAGGTCGCTAACGCGGCCATATGCGATCATGCCTTCCAGACCAAAAGAAATGCCATCGATATCGGTCAGCTCGGACAAGAGCACATAGCGGCGTTCCTGGCCGCAATCTAGTCCCAGCCATTCATCATTTTCTAAATTGCCCGAGGCACCCATATTTTGAGGTACGACGGGATCGAATGCGCCCACGGATGCGTCATATCGTTCCCCGTCAAACTCGACGAGACCTATGCCCTCGCCGAAATAGGCGAGGAATTTTACGATATCGCCGGGCTGGAGCCTTTGCGATTTTGGAACATCATCGACTGTTGTGTTTATCTCGGTTTCGACGGTCGCCGTCATGTCATAGGTCTTGAAGGCTGTGATGAATTCGAGCGCGTCAGAATCTGAGCGCGTTTTGTTCCATGGGTGATAACTCGCGAGATAGCTAAGGGTACACTTGGTGCCTTTTGGCTCGTCTGGATGGGGCACTGTTCGTGCCAAGACCTCTACGCCCTGCTTGTAGACGCCGATGCCTTTAGGATATTCGCCCGCCCAAAACGTCTCGACATTCCATTCATCCCCATAACTCGCAACTTCATACAGCAATGTCTGCGGGTAGGGGCCATCATCAGGCTGTGTTTGAGTTTGCGGTGTGCAGGCTGCCAACCCGGCTGCGCAGAAGGAAAGGAAAAGAAGTCTCATGGGGATCGCCCTCAAAAATGTACGTCGATAACGCCTGCCAATTGCGGCCTTCATAAGCCGAAACGGCGGTATCTTTACCCCTTGCAGTGTATTCAAAGGTTAACAGGGTTTAGGCATCCGTTAACGCCTGTTGGCTAGGCAGTGGGGATGAGTTTTCTTATTTTTACACTGCCCGCCATGATTGTTTTAAGCGCGAATACGAGCGATCCCACCACCCGTTTAGCGCCGGAGAATGTGCTGGTCGGCAAGGTGACGCCGACCGATGGGGACAGTCTGCGGATGGGCGAGAAGCGAATTCGCTTATTCGGCATCGACGCTGTCGAAACCGGACAGATGTGCACGCTGGACGGTGAGCCCTGGAAATGCGGTCGGGCATCTAAGGCAGCGCTGGAGCGTGTCACGCGGGGCAGAACGGTCAAATGCGAGGTGCGCGACATGGACCGTGGGCGCTATGTCTCTGCGTGTAAGGTCGGGGGTTTGGACATTAATAGGCACATGGTTCGTCGCGGCTGGGCGGTGGCGTATAAACGCTATTCACTGGACTATCTATCTTCCGAAGTTCTGGCCCGTCGCCAAGCGTCTGGCCTTTGGAATGCGCGGGTCAAATTTGAAAACCCACATGCCTATCGCGCGCGTCTTCGGCGTGAGCAAGCCAGCGCGCGGATCCCCCAAACGCCGCCGTCTTCTGATTGCTTGATCAAGGGGAACGTCTCGCGGTCTGGCACCCGTATTTTCCACTCGCCGGGACAACGCGATTATCAGAAGACCAGTATTGATTTGCGGGCGGGCGAGCGCTGGTTCTGTAGCGCGAATGAAGCGACGGATGCGGGCTGGCGCGCTGCAAAGCGATAGCTGACGCGCCAGCGGTTTGCGGCGCTGGGGCTTGGCTTTTGTTGCAATTTGATGTCGAAGACCAACGTACTGGTATTTTCGGCAGAGGCCTGCTTCTATGACCCATCCCATCGTCCGTTTCGCGCCCAGCCCGACCGGCAAGCTACATGTCGGCAATGTGCGTACCGCGCTGATCAACTGGTTGTTCGCCACGGGGCAGGGTGGACAATTCATATTGCGCATCGATGACACCGATACGGAGCGGTCCACGAAAGCCTTTGAAGATGGGCTAAAGGCGGACTTGCAATGGCTGGGTCTGGAGTGGGGCGGCACGTTCAACCAATCTGATCGCTTCGCTCAATATGACGCCGCCGCAGACAAATTGCGCGCGGATGGCTTGTTGTATGCCGCCTATGAAACAGCTGATGAGCTGGACCGGCAACGCAAGATCGCGCGCGCGAAAGGCAAGCCGCCTGTCTATGATCGTGCGGCTTTGTCCCTGACCGATGATGATAAAGCAAAACTGGAAGCTGAAGGCCGCAAGCCGCACTGGCGGTTTAAGTTGTCCGGCAACCGCGTCGAATGGGATGATTTGGTACGCGGCCCGCAGAGCATTGATACCTCTAGCCTGTCAGACCCGGTTCTGATCCGTGAAGACGGAAGTTATCTGTATACCTTGCCAAGCTGTGTGGACGACATAAATGCGAACATCACACATGTTGTACGCGGCGAAGACCATGTCACGAATTCAGGGGCTCAGATCGAAATCTTTCGGGCGCTGGGCGGGGACGCCCCCGCAATGGCGCATACACCCTTGCTGGTGGGCGCTGATGGCGCTGGGCTGTCAAAGCGGCTCGGGTCACTTTCGATTGAACAGTTGCGCGAAGATGGGTTTGAACCCATGGCGATTGCCAGCCTGCTGGCCAAGATCGGCACCTCTGACAATGTCGAGGCGCGTAATACGCTGGATGCATTGGTGAGCGAGTTTGGCTTCGACAAAATTGGCCGTGCGCCAGCCCGCTTCGACGAGGAAGAGCTTAAAGGCCTCAATGCCGCCCTCTTGCATGAGGCATCTTTTGCGGAGGTGAAATCCCGTCTAGAGGCGATAGACCCGCGCGCGGCCGATGAAGGGTTTTGGACGGTTGCCAGAGCAAATTGTACGACTTTGCCTGATATCAAAGAATGGGTGGAGGTCGTGTTCGGGGATGTTTCGCCTTTGATTGATGAAGGCGATGCAGAGTTTATCACCGCTGCCGCGGCGGCGCTTCCAGTAGGAGAGGTAACGGCTGACACGTGGGGCACCTGGACATCCGCGCTGAAAGCAGACACTGGCCGCAAAGGTGGCGCGCTGTTCATGCCGTTACGCAAAGCCATTACGGGCCGCAAATACGGACCGGATATGTCAAAGCTGTTGCCGCTTATTGGCCGCAAGAAAGCGCTTGCGCGTCTCAGCTAGGGGCGATCATAAGCCTTTGGACGGTTCGTCTCGTCTAATGATAGATAACGGTCTCGTAGCAGAGTTTGGCGGCTCTGCAGGGATTGGATTTCACCGGCAATGATGATTGCATCTGGGCTGGTGGTCACTTCCAATGGATCGCCGTCCCAAACGACAACATCACCCATCTTTCCGCGCTCAAGCGTACCATAATCGCTCATGCCGAAGATGCGCGCCGGGACGAGTGTCAGCGCTGCGAGTGCATCATCATGGTCTACCCCGTTCGCCACGGCGTTGCCTGCAACTTGAAGCCCCAATCGGGCCTGATGGCTATTGTCGCCCAGATGAGCGAAGGCCACCTGCACGCCCGCTTCAATCATACGCTTAGCGTTCTGTGAGGTTGCGCCAAGTTGTTCAAAACTCGCCGGTAGGTTTTGGAAAGGGTCGACAATCACCGGAATTTGCGCATTCGCAAGTTCATCGGCAATGATCCAGCCTTCATCGGCGCCAATGATGGCAATGTCTAACTGGCGAAAGTCTTCGGCCAATTGGATGACTTTGCGTAAATCACTGGCGCGTTGCGCTTCAATCATTACGAGCTGCCGCCCGCGAAGGGCTGGTGCGAGCGCGAGCGCGTCAACGCGGTTGAGCGCTGTTCCGTCATTGTTGCCGCCCGAGTAGCGTCCGGGATTTCGCGCGTCGTCGAGCGCTGCGCGAAGCTGTGCCCATGCAGCTGGGCGCGACCCACCGGCAAGCTGGGCGCCGCGTTCACCCATCGAGACGAGCAAGAAGGCCCGCTCGTTGATGTCCGTGTTAAACCCGCCGCTGGTGTCGGCGATGAAGCCTTGTCCAGCGAAGATGTTTCCAGTTGGGTTGGGGGCTACAGCGATGCGTGTCACGCCCTCTATGCGTGTCACATCAACCGACGAGGCCGCTGGGTTGAACCCATCAGAGGCGCGGATGGCGACAGAATAATCTGATCCAGACGCAGCGGTATCATTGGTGGAGTCTTCTGCGCCCACTTCAACAATGCCGACCCGCGTGAACGGCGCGATGATGCCGGGCGTCACCCATTTTCCGGTGGCGTCAATAATTGTCGCCGAGTCCGGGAAGGAGATATCGCTGTCGCCGACAGCAACAATTTCGCCATCATCGATCACCACAACGCCATTTTCTATGGTGCCATCGCCTGTGCCTGTCCAAACTTTTCCGCCTGTAATGGCAATGGGTTCGGCGACTGCGCTGGCCCCAAAGGCGATCGCTGCGGCGGCTATAAGTGTGAGATGTTTCATCGTTTCAGATCCCCTTCACCCGGCTGGCCAAGTTCAAAGTCCATGACTGGTTGCATGGCCGGATTGGTACGGTCGTACATCAGCGCGCCATCGATAAAGACTTTGTCTGCCTTGGCGTAGACGCTGAATGGGTCGTCAGACCAGACGACCAGATCGGCCATTTTTCCCGGCACCAATGTGCCGACTTCTTCGTCAATACCAAGCGATTTAGCAGGGTTGGATGACAGCCACGTCCATGCCACTTCTTTTGAAATTTCAATGCCAGCCTTGCGCCCATCAGACCAAGCCTTTGCGGCCTCTTGGTTTAATCGCTGGATGCCAATATCGCTGTCGGAGTGAACAATCGCGCAGGCCCCGGCTTGGTGAACCATCGGAATGTTTTCGCGAACCCCGTCATAGGCCTCCATTTTGAAGCCCCACCAATCGGCCCACATAGAACTACACGTGCCATACTCAGCGAGTTTGTCGGCAATTTTGTAGCTTTCAACGGCATGGTGGAAGGACGAGACTTTGTAGCCAAACTCCTTAGACATATCCATGATTTGAGCCATTTCATCCGCGCGGTAGCAGTGCATGTGCACCAGAATGTCGCCGTTTAGAACGCCCGCCAGCGTATCGAGCTCAAGATCGCGTTTTGGTGGCTCTCCACCAGTGTCGGCGTATTTGTCCCAGCCGCGCTTATATTCGACAGCCTTCGCCCAGGCCTGTCGATAACCAGCAAAGTTGCCCATACGGGAATAGGGCGCGCCGCCGGGAAAGGTACCTTTGCCATAGCCGTAGACTCGCTTTGGGTTTTCGCCGCAGGCCATCTTCAATGTGTAGGGCGCGCCGGGAAATTTCATGCCTTGCGCGGTTCGGCTCGGAACATTTTTAAGTGTGACGCCGCGCCCGCCAAATAGATTGGCTGAGCCGGGCAGAACTTGCATGGATGTGACACCGCCAGCGAGGGCGCGCGTAAATCCGGGGTCCTGTGGCCACAGACCATGCTCTGCCCAGACTTCAGATGTCACGGGGCCGCTGCCCTCATTCCCATCTCCATGCGCGCTGACGCCGGGCGAGGGATACACACCCAAATGACTGTGATTGTCGATGATGCCGGGCGTCACCCACCGCCCATCTGCGTCCAATCGATCCACGTCGTCAGGCACAGTCAATTCATCACCGATGGCAGATATCTTGCCATCGACAATCAGTAGGCCGCCGCGACTAGATTGAGCGCCTGTTCCGTCGATGATGCGGGCATTGCTGATATACAAAGATCTGGAGGGGTAGGGCGCATACGTCGAGGCGAATGGATCCGGATTGATCGCAGCCTCGCTATCTGACGTATCATCGCCGCCACTGCCACCGCACGCCGTCAAAATTAAGGTGGCGCCAAGCGCAAACCCTTTGATCATTCGATTGATCATTCCCATCTCCCGTTTTCCCGTTAATCATATAACGCTATCAGTGGCGGAAAGACTACACTTTCAACGATAAAAAGTGCCCTATGCGCTTGTTGCAACTCAGTATTCGAAAGCCAATGCTATGCGCCTGACCCAATTGACCGTCACCAGACCTCGACAATACGCAGACCGCGTTCGTGCCTACAAAATGTTTCTGGATGGCCAACTCGTTGGCGAAATTCGCGCCAATCAGACGGTGAAGGTTAACGTGCCGCCCGGCGTGACCCGGTTTCAGGCCAAAGTCGACTGGTGCATGAGCAAGCCGTTTTTCCTCGACGGTCTTAGCGATGGGGACGTTATTGAAACGCGAAATTCGTTTTCCCACAAGTTGTGGATTCCGTTCATTCCGATCATCTATTCACTGTTTAAGCGCGACGAGTATATCGCGCTGTCGCAAGTGGACGCGGCAAGTTTGATCGGTGAGGGGCGCGATGAAGTGCCCCAAAAAATCGCTTAGATATCGAGTTCGTCGACGAACGCCGCATTCTCCTGAATGAAGCGATAGCGATGTTCAGCTTTTTTGCCCATGAGTGTTGAGATCAGCTCTGAAGGCTTCAATTCGGTCAATTCGTCCATCGAATCGGGAAGCGTGACACGCGCCAGTACGCGGCTGGCAGGGTTCATGGTGGTAGATTTAAGTTGGCTAGGGTTCATTTCGCCCAAGCCCTTAAAGCGCCCGACCTCAACTTTTTGATTAGGCTTGAATTCGGTTTTCAACAGTTCTGCGCGGTGCTCATCGTCCAGCGCATATACAATCTTGCCTTTGTGGCTGAGTTTGTAGAGCGGTGGCAGCGCCATGAACAGGCGGCCATTCTCTATAAGCCCAGGGGTTTGACGGAAGAAGAATGTGATGAGTAGTGCCGCAATGTGAGCGCCATCCACGTCAGCATCGGTCATAATGATGATCCGCTCGTAGCGTAAATCATCCAGATCAAACCGCGTACCGAGTTGTGTGCCAAGCGCCAGAGACAGATCATTGATCTCGGCATTGTTGGCCAGCTTATCTGCGCTGGCGCTTTCAACATTCAGGATTTTACCGCGCAAGGGCAAAATAGCTTGGGTTTTCCGGTCGCGCGCTTGTTTCGCGCTGCCGCCCGCTGAGTCGCCCTCCACGATGAAAAGCTCAGTATCTTCAGCGCCTTTGGTGGAGCAGTCGGCCAGTTTGCCGGGAAGGCGCAGCTTTTTCGTTGCCGATTTGCGGCTAACGTCTTTTGCTTTGCGTCGCCGGGCGCGTTCATCGGCGCGTTCGATCGCCCAGTGTAGAAGTTTGTCTGCTTCCTTTGGGCTGCCCGCTAGCCAGTGGTCAAACCGATCGCGCACAGCGTTTTCGACCAGTCGGAACGCGGCGGTTGTGGATAGCTTGTCTTTCGTTTGGCCGACGAATTCTGGATTGCGAATGAACACGGACAAGAGCAGGCCTGAATGGCCCATAATGTCATCGGCAGTGATGGAGCTTGCCTTTTTTTCGCCGGTTAGATCCCCGTAATTGCGCAGGCCTTTTGTGATCGCCGCGCGGAAGCCCGCAACGTGTGTCCCGCCATCCGGCGTTGGGATCGTGTTACAATAGGAGCGTGAAAACCCGTCAGCCTCGCCAAATCCGGCACGCGTCCAGCTGATTGCCCATTCGACTTTGCCGTCATCACCAGCTTCGACAAGGCCAGTAAACGCCGCCTCTGTGATAGTGGCTTTATCCTTGAAGACTTCGTCGAGCTGATCGGCCAGTCCATTTGGATAGGTGAGCACGGCTTCCGCGGGGATCTTCGAATCTTCCGGCAACAAGCTCGCATCGCAGCTCCAACGCACCTCAACGCCGCGAAACAGGTAAGCCTTTGATCGCGACATCTGGAACAGTCTCGCCGGACGGAACCTGAGTTTTTCTCCAAATATTTCAAAGTCAGGTTTAAACCGGACTGTTGTGCCGCGCCGATTGGGCGCCGCGCCGATGAGTTCAATACCGCCCTGTGGCAGGCCGCGTACGAAGCTCTGCTTGTAGAGTTTCTTATCGCGCGCGACTTCAACTTCGACCAATTCTGACAGGGCGTTCACGACTGAGATACCAACGCCGTGCAGCCCGCCTGCTGTAGCATAAGCCTTGTTTGAGAACTTACCGCCTGCATGCAGCGTAGTCATAATCACTTCCAGCGCCGACTTACCGGGAAACTTTGGGTGCTCGCCCACTGGTATGCCTCGGCCATTGTCTGAAACACTTAGGTAGCCATCAGCGGCAAGGTGCACTTCGATTCGGCTGGCATGGCCGGCAACAGCTTCATCCATCGAATTGTCGAGCACTTCAGCGAACAAATGATGGTAGGCGCGCTCGTCTGTGCCGCCGATATACATGCCCGGGCGCTTGCGAACGGGCTCAAGCCCTTCCAGCACTTCAATATCTGAGGCAGAGTATCCGTTGGCGTCTGGGGTCATGTCTTCGAATAGCTTCTTTTGCTTGGCGGCGGCCATGTGATGGTCTCCCTAACGCGATATATAATCCGGTGTCGACTTACCCGACTCACCGAACGCCTTGTTGGAGACATTTGATGACGAATTCAATTAACACCCAATTAACCTTGGCCAGCGGACTGCAGATTCCTAACCGATTGGTGAAGGCGGCCATGACAGAGGGCCTGGGTACCGCCCGCAATGGTGTCACCGAAGAGCTGATTCGACTATACCAGAGATGGGCTGATGGCGGGATTGGTCTGATGATTACAGGCAATGTGCCGGTTGATCGCCACCATTTGGAGCGATTTGGGAACGTCGTGATCGATGGTGAGCCAAGCCAGCAGCAGGCTCAATTGTTCAAAAGATGGGCGGCGGCGGCCAAATCAGGCGGCGGTAAAGTCATCATGCAGGTCAGCCATGCAGGGCGCCAGACGCCAAAACTGTGTAATCCTCGGCCGAGCGCGCCCAGTCCGATTGCGGTCGCCCTGCCAGGCGGTCAATTTGGTGAACCGCGCGCCATGACCGAGGATGAGATCCAGGCGGTTATTTCCGGTTTTGGAATCGCAGCTAAAGTCGCCCGCGATACAGGCTTTGACGGGGTGCAGGTGCACGGGGCGCATGGCTATTTGATCTCTCAATTCCTCTCACCCCTAACGAATCAGCGTGACGATGCGTGGGGCGGCCCGTTGGAGAATCGTGCGCGTTTACTACTCGAATGTGTCCGGGCGGTGAAAGTTGGCGGCGGACCGGGGTTCTCTGTGTCGGTGAAGCTAAACTCGGCTGACTTCCAAAAAGGCGGCTTCAGCCATGACGAGTGTTTGGCCGTCATTGAGGGGCTAAATGATCTGGGGCTCGATTTTGTAGAGATTTCGGGTGGGAATTACGAACAGCCCAAAATGATGAACACCGAGGGCATGGAACCGGTCTTCGAGGACGGCGTGAAAGAGAGTACGCGGGCGAGAGAAGCTTATTTTGCCAAATATGCGCGCAGCATCCAATCACGGGCAAAGATGCCGCTAATGATCACGGGCGGGTTCCGAAGCACCGAAGCCATGAACGCGGCGCTGGAAGACGGCGAAGCTGATCTGATCGGCCTGGCCCGGCCGCTTTGCGTTGATGTCGATACGCCCAAAAAGCTGCTGACGAACGAAATTGCAGTTGCCGATATGTGGGAAAAGTCGCTTCGCCTTGGTCCGGGTTGGCTTAGCCCGAGCTCGCCCTTCAAAATTGTGAAAGCAATCAACGGGTTCGGCGCGATCGGCTGGTATTATGAACAGCTGCGCTATTTGGCGGCCGGCGCGCCTCCTCAACCTAATCTCGGCGTATTTAAGGCCTTTAGAGCCCACCAGTCTGGCGAAAAGGCACGCGCGAAGGCTTGGCGGGCGGCATTGATGTCTTGAGCCTGACGAAATCAGTCCCATATCCCTAGGTCACTCGCGCGATCTGCGATCACATTTGCGTATAATGGGTTTTGATTGTGTGGAGTGGGTTGAAGGAGTCGGCAACGCGCTCCACATTCTAACCACAGATCAATGTTAGTTTCGATTTAGAGACGGGCATTGGCAAATTGGTCGCTGCCATGCAGGGCCAGCTATTAAAGGAGGCATGAATATGCCGAATTCGAATAAAACACTGCCGGTATTGCCGTTACGGGATATCGTTGTTTTTCCAGACATGGTCGCTCCATTGTTTGTTGGCCGGGACAAATCTGTTCGCGCGCTGGAGATGATTGAGGACGCCGACAATGAAATCATGTTGGTCGCGCAGACCGACCCATCAATTGATGACCCAAATGAAGGGGACGTTTACCCAATCGGAACGGTTGCGACGATCCTCCAGCTTCTGAAACTGCCTGACGGCACTGTGAAAGTGCTCGTGGAAGGCCAGACGCGCGCGCAGCTTGATAAGCTGCATGATCGCGGCGATTACTTTGAAGCTGACGTGACCACCATGATCGAGGATGACCTCGCCTCTGATGATATTCAGGCGCTGATGCGCGCGGTGCAGGAGCAATTCGAAAGCTATGTGAAGCTGAACCGGAAAATTCCTCCGGAGTCCGTGTCCACGATTAGCCAAATTACCGAACCAGGAAAACTGGCCGATGCGGTTGCCTCGCAGCTTTCTGTGAAGCTGTCAGATAAGCAGGAGCTGCTTGAATTGGCGGACATGAAAGAGCGTTTAGAGCGCGTCTTCTCACTGATGGAAGGTGAGATGGGCATGCTGCAGATGGAGCGGAAAATCAAAAACCGCGTGAAACGCCAGATGGAGAAAACCCAGCGCGAATATTATCTCAACGAGCAGATGAAAGCGATCCAACGCGAGCTTGGTGAACAAGGCGGAGATGGCGGTGAACGCGATGAAGTCGGCGAACTTGAGCAGAAAATAGCTGACACGCCGCTGACGGAAGAGGCCCGCACCAAAGCGGAGGCCGAGATCAAGAAGCTGCGTCAAATGTCTCCGATGTCTGCTGAGAGCACCGTCGTGCGCAACTATCTCGATTGGATTTTGGCTCTGCCATGGGGCAACCATAAAGACGTCGAGACCGATCTGGCCAAAGCCGAGCAACAGCTCGACGACGATCACTATGGGCTTGAGAAAGTCAAAGAGCGCATCCTTGAATATTTGGCGGTGCAACAACGTACTAAAAAGATGAAGGGACCAATCTTGTGTCTCGTCGGCCCTCCGGGTGTGGGTAAGACCTCACTTGGCCGTTCGATTGCGGAAGCCACCGGACGAGACTTCGTGCGCGTATCGCTCGGCGGTGTGCGAGACGAGTCTGAAATTCGCGGACATCGACGCACCTATATCGGCTCAATGCCGGGTCGGATCATTCAATCGTTGAAGAAAGCCAAGACGGGTAACCCCTTGTTCTTGTTGGACGAAATCGACAAGATGGGTATGGACCATCGCGGTGACCCAGCGTCCGCACTTCTTGAGGTCTTGGACCCTGAGCAGAACGCGACGTTCAACGACCATTATCTGGAAGTCGATTATGACCTGTCAGATGTGATGTTTGTGACGACTGCGAACTCTCTCAACATGCCTCAGCCTTTGCTTGACCGGATGGAGATCATTCGCATCGCCGGTTATACTGAGGACGAAAAGCTGGAGATCACAAAGCGTCACCTGATCCCTCAAGTGCGCGAAGATCATGGGCTGAAGGACGAGGAGTGGATTGTTAAAGACGAAGCC
This sequence comes from uncultured Hyphomonas sp., assembly GCA_964644385.1. Taxonomy (GTDB): domain Bacteria; phylum Pseudomonadota; class Alphaproteobacteria; order Caulobacterales; family Hyphomonadaceae; genus Hyphomonas. The sequence continues at coordinate 30,927 of CAZXVJ010000024.1, forward strand.
ATCCGAGACCTCGTGCGCTACTATACGCGTGAAGGCGGCGTTCGTTCGCTGAAACGTGAGATTGCGCGTTTGGCTCGCAAGGCCGTGCGTCAGATTTCTTCTGCCCCAACCGGCGGTACAGTCATGGTCTCGAGTGACAATCTCGGTGAATATGCGGGCGTCCGTAAGTTCCGCTACGGGCTTGCTGACGAGACCGATCAGATCGGCGCCGTTACGGGGCTGGCCTGGACGGAAACTGGCGGTGACTTGCTAACGATCGAGGCGGTCAAAATGCCGGGTCGCGGGGCGATGAAAGTCACCGGCAATCTGCGGGATGTAATGAAAGAGTCGATCCAGGCGGCCAGTTCGCTTGTTCGGTCTCGCTCCGTCATGCTGGGGATTAAGCCGACGATGTTCAGCACGAACGATATTCACGTTCACGTCCCAGATGGTGCAACGCCCAAAGACGGGCCAAGTGCGGGTGTCGGCATGACCACAGCGATCGTCTCATTGCTCACGGGCAATCCTGTTGATCGTGAGGTGGCGATGACGGGAGAGATTTCTCTGCGCGGAAACGTGTTGCCAATTGGCGGCTTGAAAGAAAAGCTGTTGGCAGCGCTGCGCGGCGGTATCAAGACGGTGCTTATTCCCGAGGAGAATGCCAAGGACTTAGCGGATATTCCAGATCGCGTGAAAGAAGGCCTGACCATTGTGCCTGTGTCTGACATTAATGAGGTCCTGCAGCGCGCGCTAACCCGCCCACTGACCCCGATTGAATGGTCGGCAGCCGATGAGGCCGCCCTTCAGGCAACGCTGTCTGGCCAGGGCGGTTCGACCACCGATACTGTGCGCCCGCACTAAGCGCGAACACATCAAATAGGACGGCCGCTTAAACCTTGAGCGGCCGTCTTGCTTTTTGCCGAAAGGTCCGGCATTTAGCGCATATTGGAAGGGCGGTTAGCTCAGCTGGTAGAGCATCTCGTTTACACCGAGAGGGTCAGCGGTTCGAACCCGTTACCGCCCACCAATGTTTTCAAGGGGTTAGACCGGAACAGAAGGCGCCCCAAGACCATCCTTAACAAGTTCTATTTCCGTTCTGTCCCGTTTCGTAGCAAACTCTCGCCGATTTTGACGCGCAAACGATAAGAATTACTGGAAAAACCGAACGTTTCTGACCAGAAACTTGGCGCGGCGCATAACACCTCGGTATTTTCAAGGTTGCGAAAAAATTGTTTCCCCTGCAAAATTGACCAAATTTGATCCTTCGAATCTTGTGGACCGCCTTGTAGGAGCCGATCGCTAGCGCTGGACCCGTCCGGAACCATCGCCGCCCATAAGAGCTTCAACTTCTTTCACATTCACGCGGTTGAAATCACCAAGGATTGAATGTTTCAGAGCGCTTCCCGCTACGGCAAATTCTAAACTCTTCTGGCGATCATCGTAGCGATTGTATCCCGCGATGAAAGCACTGGCGAAACTGTCACCGCCGCCAACTCGGTCAACAATGTCGGTCAGATCATAGCGCTTAGACAAGAGGAAGCCGTTTTCGCGATCACGCATACAGGCAGACCAACCATTCTTATTGGCGTTGATGCTTTCACGCAGGGTAATCGCAATTGTCGACATACCAGGATACGTATCGAGCACTTTTTGGCTTAGCGCCTCATATTTGCTCGTATCCAAATGTCCACTTTCAACGTCCACGTCGACGGAGATGTCTAATGACTTTTGACAGTCTTCCTCATTCGCAATGCCAACATCTACATGTTTCACAAGATCGCGCATGACTTCAGGCGCGGTCTTTCCATACTTCCAAAGTTTGCCCCTAAAGTTGAAATCACAAGACACGGTAACGCCAGCTTTTTGAGCGGCTTTGACGCACTCTAGGGAAAGATCAGCGCAGCTTTGCGACAGAGCCGGTGTAATACCTGTGATGTGCAACCACTTGGCACCTTTGAAAATGGTCGGCCAGTCGAAATCGCCGGGCCCACATTCGCTGATAGATGAATGTGCGCGGTCATAGATGACTTTGGACGGGCGTTGGTTGGCACCTGTCTCCAAGTAGTAGATTCCAACACGATCACCTTGACGCTTTACTTGGCTTGTATCCACACCGAGCGCGCGCAGTGAGTTGATCGCATTCTGTCCGATATCATTGTCGGGCAGGGCGGAAATAAAGCCTGCATCAAAACCATAATTAGACAGTGAAACTGCAACATTGGCCTCTCCGCCGCCAAAGGTCGCTTCAAAGCTCGGGCTTTGGAAAAATCGCTCATAGCCATTCGTCCGTAGTCGAAGCATTATTTCGCCAAAGGAAAGAAAGTCAGTCATTGGGTAATCTCGTATATTTGCGTTTTGCTGAGTTGAATCTTCATAGTCTTATTTAGGCGCTTAGCGTGTCGCTTAGCCTAGTATTGACCTCCAGAAAGGGGTCGAAAAATAGTGAAGGCGTTACTTCACTATGATCCGACCCCGCTCGTAACAAGTGGAGGAATCCCGCTACGAGAACATTGTGACGCGGTAGGCGTCGGTTTGTTAAAGCACTCAAAATCAAAAAAGTCGGACTGCTGTTGAGAAGGGCAGGGATCAGTGTTGGCAGATCCATTCTCTGCGGACACTAAATCTTTTTCTCGACCTACTTTTGAAGCTTGACGAAATAGTCAAAAATTTCAGGTACATTGCCGTTGCCCATGCCTGCATCAACTGCGGCTTGGAGATTGGCGGATGTTCCCTCTGCGACCAAAGATTTTGACCCGAGGTCCGAAATCATCTGGACAAAATACCCAAGGTCTTTGTTCGCATTGTTAATCGAAAACCCGAGGTCGCTCACACCATCTACCGCGTAGTTTTTGCAGAAATTCATGAACGGTGAGCCGGATGGGCCAGTCGACATAATGTCGAAAAGCTGCTGCCGGTCGACACCTGCAAGCTCTGCCGCCGCAAAGGCTTGTGACATCGCCGTTACGGTCGTCATGCCCATGAAGTTGTTGATAAGTTTCGTGGTGTGTCCCGCGCCGAGCTTGCCAAGATAGAAGACGTTTTCACCCTGCTCTTTGAGCATAGACTCGTATTTATTAAAGGTCGCTTTGTCACCCGCCGCCATTATGTTTAGCAAGCCGTCTTTAGCGTGCGCAGGCGTGCGGCCTAGTGGGGCATCAATCATACCCACGCCTTTCTTAGCTAAATCGGCGCCAATCTTTTGAGTCGAGGCAGGAATAGACGTTCCGAAATCAATCAGAACAGATCCTTCCTTGATGCCGGCCAAAATGCCGTCATCGCCGTAGATAAGCTTTTCAACGACTTCGGATGTGGTGACGCAAAGTTGAACGATATCGCTGTTCTCTGCCAATTCTTTCGGAGAATTCGCTTCTGTCGCATTTCCTCGAGCAAGAACGGTTGCAACGGCATCTTTATTCAGATCCATCACATTCACGTGGAAGCCCCGCTTCTGCAGGTTTTCCACCATGTTTCCGCCCATCAGTCCGAGGCCGATGAAACCAATGACTGGTTTTGACATATTTTTATTTCCTATTTTTCAGTCGAATAATGATTTGAGTGCTAAACTTTTTCAGCGTGACGAGGTTTGAGGGGCTTAATCTCACCGCAGAGCAACCAAACGCTTGCAACACCAAGAACTGCTAGCGCAGCCCCAATGATGAAGGCCGGAGCATAGTTCCCACCTTGGGTTAGCCAAGGAATGAGATAGGTTAGTCCCGCTGCCGTCAGTTTCGCGGCCGTACCAGCGTAACCTGCGAGAGACCCCACGGATTTTCCTCCATAGAAGTCGCTCGGTAGGGTCTGAATGTTACCAACCGCTGTTTGGAAGCCGAACAAAATTACCGCCATCAATAACACGGCGACTGTCGGGCTGCCGGGGGCTGTCATGGCAAGCAGGCATGGAAGCATGATTATTCCACCCAGCGTAATTGTGAGTTTTCGTGTAGCGTTAACCGACCAACCTGATTTGATCCGGTTTTGCGCCAATAAGCCGCCAAACCAAGCGCCGAACATCGCGCCAACATATGGGACCCAAGCGTAGAGGCCGATCTCCTTGACGTCGAAGCCATAGACTTCGCCGAGATAGATTGGGATCCAAAATACAAACAGCCACCAAATTGGATCAATGAATGCCGCTGAAAGAATGGCGCCCCAACTTTCTTTGCGCGAAAGCATTTCCCCGGTCGTCGGATTATATCCCGCAACTTCTTCAGTTCCGTCGCCGTCAAAATCTGCTTTCTGACCGGTGAGAATAAACTCTCGTTCAGATGGCGTTATCCAAGGGTGCGCTTCGGGGCCAGACTTCATCAAAATCCACCAGGGGACCAACCAAACCAGTCCTGCAAAGCCGACGATTATGAAGATCATTTGCCAGCTAAAATAGACAGACAAGAACGCGATGAGTAGTGGAGAGACAATCCCTCCAATCGCCGCGCCGGAATTGAATATACCTTGCGCTAACGCTCTCTCATTAACCGGGAACCATTCTGCATTTGCCTTCGTCGCACCGGGCCAATTGCCAGCTTCTGCCACACCAAGAATGCTGCGAACGACGGCGAGTGACGCAACACCGTTTGCAAGGGCATGTGCTGCAGTTGCCAGGGACCATACACCGATCGACAGTACGAAACCCAACCGTGTTCCGATCCAGTCAAAAAGTTTACCAAAAATGGTTTGTCCAAGCGCATAGGAAAAGACGAAAACTACAGAAATGGTCGCGTAATATTCTTTTCGACGAGTTTCATAATCCTCTTCGGATTCACCTGAGCCCTGTGGCCAGATATCCGTAGAAATATCCCCCCAAAGGTACCCCAATGTACCGCGGTCAATATAGTTGATTACGGTGGCAATCGCGACGAGCCCAACAATCCACCACCTTAAGCCTGACATTTTCATGACTTGTACGCCTCACCGGTCAAAAAATCTTCCCGAACGGGTGTGAATATGTCGAGCAGGATACCTTCTTCCAAACATACAGCTCCATGGTCTGCTCCCGAAGGCACGAAGAAACAGCCGCCCTGGCTAAGAATTTCTGTTTTGCCGTCGACCATGACCTCAAACTTACCCTCAACGACATAGGCTGTCTGAGTATGTGGATGAGCATGAACCTCGCCAACAGCGCCTTTGTCGAACCAGACTTTGACCAGCATGAGATTCTTATCATAGCCCAAAATCTTGCGATGAATGCCATTTCCGACGTCTTCAGCCTCGCTTCGCGGGCTGTGCATAAACAGCGCTGATTGCGTTATGGTCGTCATGTCTGTCTCCCAGTCTTTTCTTGTTATTCAGCTTGCGTTCGATTGACCGTCACTGGCCCAGTCCAACGGATTGTTTCGTCGCCCAAAAACAATTTGTGCTCGGTGTCTCCATCGCCGCCATTTGCGTAGAGCAATTGGATTGTGGCGCCTGTTTTCGGCTTAATCGAATAGACGTCAATTCCATCCAACTCAGATATTTCAATGTTGGCAATCGAGCCGCCCTCGTAAACAGTAATTTCCTCGTCATTGTCATAGCGCCCATGACGTTCATAGATGGAAACGAAGTCTACAGATTCAGCCTGCGTACGCAGCAAAAGAGCTTGCTCATTTCGCAAATTATTGTCGGGGTCGTTCGCCCCGAGCCGCGCCAGATTGGCGGCTGTAGGCGAGTTGGTTGCAAAAGTGAATGTGTAGAACTGATCATCAATCAAGATCGACATATCTGATAGCGTATTGGCGTCGGCGGTGGGCGAAGATGCGGTTTTCCAAAGGTGTTGATATCCGTAGTCTTGTCCCAATGGGCGCAACTCAGCAGTATTGTGATTGAAATCAATATTGGTTTCGATCAGTTGCCCCTTAAAGTGAACGGGCAGGTCATAATTGTGTGTTTCATCACTGCGCGCGCGCATCACATCGATGACATACTGACCGCCACCGGGCCGATCGACCATTGCTATCAATCTCTGCAAGGAGACGCCATCATAGGCTGTATCAATTTCAGCGGCGGCGAAACTGGCGCCCGGGGTGTCATCGAACCCGACGATCGTCGGCACGCGTTCCTCACCAATTCTCCAGTCTCCATCAAATTGACTTTGCTCATCTACGACCAACGTGTTGTGCGCGACGGTTTGCTTTGCCCAGCTGAGATTCTCGGCGAGATAATGGCCGCCGTTTTTTGGTTCAACGTTCAAAAACCTGGAGGCGCCATAGTCAGCGACAATCTCATCACCATTGTCGAAATAGAGAAGGCCCAAGCGATCAAAATGACCGTGTCCAAGGCCCTGAGATGTCGCTTTGAACACCACTGCGGCGGCGTCAGGTTCAGGACCAGAGCGGAGCGTTATCAGTGCGCCGCGGTCGCCCTTTGGCCCATCTCGTAGTTGGAGGGTTTTGAAGACGAATGGCTCAGTCTTTCCGTCTGCGATAGCCTGCGCAAGTGCGCGGCCTTGCGGTGTTGGAACAACGCCTTTCTGCATCTGCGCGACACTCAACAGAGTTGGATCCTGCGTCAGGTCATAAGCGATGGCGACCGCGTATCGTAGCTCGACCGTGTTGAGCCCTTTTTCGCGAATAGCATCATTGATGGGATAGAAGCGCCCACCATAGCTTTGCTGAATGGTTGAGGTGATTGCCTTTCGGAGCAGGCCGTCCCGCCGGTCAAAAATCTTCAAATCAGGATCGTTGCGTTCAATAGTCTGCGCAAACAGAATGAATGGCATCAAGGCAAAGCGTTGATAATACGGGCCTTCAGCATAGTAACCGTCTGGTGAGAACAGCTCGTCCATTTGTTTGAGGAAGCCAGCATCTCCAGACTTGTCCAAGCCGTAGAGCGCTTTGTCGACGTAATCGCGTTCGCCAATAACATAGCCTGTCAGGCCAACCGCGGCGGCGGCCCAAGTGCCATGATTGTGAATTCGGTTGAATGTTCTTGGGGATCCTTCAGACAAGAAATCCGCCATGGGGCGCATCAGTTGAGACTCAATTTTTTCCTGCTGCTCGTCGCTTAAGTCGGCTTTGATCGCGCCGTAGCCTTGGGAGGCATAAACCAACCACATGGCTTCGTTCAGCCCCTGCCAAAAGACGCGGCCAGCGGGATGATTTTCTTTGCGTTTTGGGTGTAAATCGAGCGTTGGGTAGAGATCAGCGTACTCGAGCAGAACTTCAGCTGCGAAGTCACGATAGGTGTCGTCACCGGTCAGTTCATACAACATGCCGGCTTCGTAGATCGTTTTACCATTCTGCTTATGCTGCTCATGCGTATAGCCACCCCCTGCATCAACAGGCTGGGGAACAGGAACGCCTGCCGCGCGGCGCTCGTCCAAGGCCGCTTGAAGGCTGGTCAAAGTGTCATCAAACATTGGCGCCATTGTTGCCGCTGGCGCTGTGCCAGACGGTTGGGCTTGATTGGTTTCAGGTTCAGTGCAAGCGGCCAATGCGACTGTCAGGGCGCACGCGCTCCCAATAATTTTCAGCGCGTTCATTGCAGAAGAAAGCAAGGTCAAATTCATATCTTTACTGCCTTAAATCTTCAGTGATGACGATGCGATCCGCGACGAGCCCACTCCAAGAATTGTTACCGACTTCGAAGACTGGCTTGCCTGTTGTGATTGTGAACGCGATGGGTGCAGATTCAGAAACTGTGTTGTCGATGAAACTGCCTTGCTGAATGCCGTGCAGCATCATGAGCGGTGAACCCGCTTTGCCAACCTTGGAAAACTGAGAGCCCGATACATTCACATGCGGCCCGAACGTGCTTTCGTCTCTGCCGCCGCGATAAACCGATGCAATGAGACCGCCAATGTTGTTGAACTGGCTGTTTTCAATTTTCAGAAACTCAGAATTGTAGATGCCGTAATCATCAGCCTCTTCGTCCAGTTTAAAAACCGTACCTGAAATGTTTTCAAACGTTGAGTTGGTCACTTCAATACGATCGAAAAAGGATCCCTTTGTTGCGGTGACGACGGCGAAAAAGCCATTGATGTCAAAATCCTTGAACGTCATATTTTCAAAAGAAAGGCGATGGTTTCCGCTACCCTTTACGCCGCTAGTGGCAATGAAACTGTTTCCTTTGCCGTCTGGTGCTTTGGTGCCCGTCACGTTCAACCCATCAAGAGCAAGGCCGCCATTGCCTGTAAGCACAAAGAGGTGGGATCGTGCGAACGAGACGCTGACATCGGCGCCGTCTGCTGACGTGATTGTAACTGGGACGCTGAGCGTAGAGATTTTGGATTCATGATAGGTGCCGGCCGCCAAGCTGAAGCGATCGCCCGGATTGGCCTTTGCCAGAGCGGCGTGCAGGACATCTTCGCCTGGCTGCAAAGCGACCGTACGACCGCCGTCAAAGGGTGAAGCCTCTGACGATTTCGGAAACCAAGACACGCCAGTCGCATCTCGTGCAACGCCATATGGCCCGGTTGCGCCAATGCCGTCCGCAGCAGAAATCTTATTGCTGTCGTCTTTCGTCAGGCTCGTGCTCGCCGTGAAACCGTCATTTAATTCCTCGGGACTGGCCGCACTTGCTAGATTGTTAGAAAACGAAATCCCGCTCATATCATCGTACAAGAAGAACGGGGTCTTATCGCCCGTCGAGACGATGTTGTTGCGGAAAACGGAGTTTATCGGCACGGCGCTGCGCTCAGTGTCTGAGCCTTCGCCAAGCTCAATTGCGGAGACTCCGTCGAATGTATTGTTTTCGATGACGGCGCCGTCGACCTGATGATACCGGTTGATCGGAGAATTCGGCACCCCATTCATAACCACGAGCGCGCCAGAGAACCGAATGCCTGTTAGGTCTTTGAAATAGTTATTGCGAATGGTTTGCTTGGCATTGATGACGCGCACGCCGCCCGTGTATGGGTCACCCGCGCCATCGAACAAATTGTTCTCAACAAGCGTACCGTTCCCATGCCGAAGTGTGAGCGTTCCTCTCGACCGGTAGAACGTGTTGCCTCGGAACGCATTGCCGCCAGACTTGTTGGAGATGATTTCAACTTCGCCACTACAACGGTCAAAGTAGTTATTTTCAATGGTTGTAAGGGATTGGGTGAGGGAATGGTGGCTGGTGCCGATGCGCAGCGTCTCGCCGCCATTTGATCCGAACACCGGACGCGGTCCGAAATAATTGTTTGCAATTCTGTGATTGTTTTCCCGGCTGGCTTCAGAGATCAGGCGAACCGCCATAGTGGGGCCTGCATTCATTTTTCCAGAAAGGTGATTGAAGTCGAACGTGTTGTTCTTGCCGTACATGCTGACCCAAATATCGCGCTGTGAGCGCTTGGGGTTACTGTAGTTTTCGATCACAGTGTTGGTGACCTGCGTGTGATTGGCCAATGTATCGTTGTCGCGGCGAAAACTGATGACCTCATTGCGGGGCGTGTAACCATCTGTGAACACCAGGCCAGACACAATAATATGCTCACCCGCAAGTCTGAGACTAGACTGCCCAGACAGTATCACTTTGCCGGGGGTTTGGGCGCTGAGTCGAATGGGGGCATCTGCCGTGCCATTCGCCTCTAGCAGAGCATCAAAATCCACCCAATTGCCATCAGCGAGGACAATGTGGTCTCCAGGTTGCGCATCAGACACCGCATCAGCGAAGTCGTCTTGCGTGGATACGATAAAACTGGATTTATCTTCAGTTTCAGCGCTGCTAGACGATTCGTACGTTTCGGCTTGACCCTTAAGCGCGCTGTCACCCTGTTTCGGCGAGCAACCAACCATTATCAGCGACAAAGCCACCGTTGAAATCATTGTGCGGTACATTGCTGTTCCTCTCAGCGCAGGTCGAATGATCAGGAAGCTATCGATGCACCATTCAATGTCAACCAATTATCCATACCAATTTAAAGCATGGACCTGCTTCCTCATGGTCAAACTACTCGATCAAGCAACTTCATTCCGCTGATGAACGCTTTATACCAACACATTTGACACTAAAGGTCAGACCAATGCCGGCGAAATTCATAGACCGCATTGAGTGCATGTCATATTTTGTTGTTGATCTAGTCGGTGCTGATCTCGTAGTAGGCCCAGTCGCGAAATGTTCACTAAGCTAGGCCTTTTTTATCAAGCAGCGCACCAAACTTTCAACACCAGTTTGGGCCGCAAAATCTAGATGCTAAACGATAGATTGTACCAAAGTGACGACTGCCTGAACCCAGCAAAATTGGACCGACCATTTTGTAAACCCTTGTGGAATCTGTGTTTAGCGGCTAGTTTTTAGTGGAATCGCGCCGAATACCTGCCAAGCAGAGACATTTTCCTACTCGAGATCAAGAGCTCCTATGACCGAAAAACGCCTTTATCACACTGTCGCGCGCTCAATCCTGGACATGATTGAATCCGGATCGTATCCCCCTGGAACGAGATTGCCCGGAGAACGGGAATTGGCCGCGCGCTTTGGAGTGAGCCGTGTCGTGGTTCGTGAAGCAGAGATTTCTTTGGAGGCGGTTGGGCGAGTGGAAATTAAGGTTGGCTCCGGCGTCTATGTTCTGGATCCACTCACATCAAACGAATTGTCATTACCAAACGTGACAGCGTTCGAGTTGACGCAAACCCGTCTGCTGTTTGAATCAGAGTGTGCGGCCCAAGCGGCCCTGATTATTACAGATGAGCAGATCGAACGTCTTGAACAGACGATCAAACGGATGGCTGAAGTCAGCCATGACTCCCCGGAAGGTGAAGAAGCAGATCGCGATTTTCATCTCTTGATTGCGCAAGCGTCGGGAAATCAAGCGAATGTATTTTTCCTCAACACGCTTTGGCGCATGAGAAATGAAATCGATGCGGTGAGCCGCGTGTACTCGGCGGTGTGCCATGAAGACGCCCAACACCGGGTCGATGAGCATTCAGAAGTGATGGAGGCCTTGCGACAAAGGAATCCAGATATGGCGCGCGCCGCGATGCAAGGCCATTTCGCGCGATTGCTGGATGCGCTGTTAGATGCGTCCGAAAAACAAGCCATTGAAGACGCTCGTCGCAGGGCAAATGAAAATCGGGAACGCTACTCTCAAACTCGTGTCGGTGCCTGAGACCGAACGAAATATCTCTGTCATACCATTAAGGACTAAATGAATGAATCTGACCGCCCTCAAGGCGCGCTTCAAGGATGCGCCTATCGTCCCAGTATTGACCGTTCCGGACCCAACCAAGGCGGCTAAACTGGCTCAGGTGTTGTTTGACGCTGGGCTGACTGCAGTCGAAGTCACACTCAGAACATCGGCGGGTCTTGAGGTCATATCTGCAATGAAAGCGGCCGTACCCGAATTGACGGTTGGCGCGGGAACGATCCGCACACCAGCAGATATGCATGCAGCCATCAAAGCCGGCGCCGAGTTCAACGTTTCCCCCGGCCTGCCGCCAGCATTGCGCGATGCTGCTCAAGACGTCGACACCATTTTGATACCCGGCGTAGCGACGCCAACTGAGGCAATGGCGCGAGCCGACGAAGGTTTTGAAATGCTGAAACTGTTCCCCGCTGCCGTTGTTGGTGGGCAGTCCATGTTGAAAGCTATGGGCGGACCATTGCCAGATTTGTCATTTATGCCCACCGGAGGCGTCACGCCGGAAAATTTGGTAGATTACATGAAGCTGCCAAATGTGGCGTGCGTTGGCGGAACATGGCTGGCGAAGGCAGAGCACATTGAGTCGGAAGACTGGCAGGGCATCGCAGATCGCTGCCGCGGCGCGCTGGAACTTGTTTCGGGATGAACGCCCGCTCAAAGCACGGCTCCGATGCGAACCTGCCTCTCACGCCCAGCGCTGCATATAATCGGCTGAAAATCCACGCAGAGCGTATCGAATCTGATCCGCAGACCAACTCAGTTCATGCGTTGGCGCTCGAATATTTTCAGGGTTTGTCAGATGGGACTCTCCAAACATCAGATCTGAGCGATCTAGCGACAGAGATTGGGGCAGTTCTGCAACAGGCACGGGCGGATACCTTCCGTGTTCAGCATTTCAGCCAAAGTGACGGAACGCCCTGGCAAGAGTTACGAAAACACTTGGAGGCGACGGCCAAGAAGGGGTTAGATTCGTTTCGGATAGAGGTTGAACAGGGGCGGGGCGGCATCGTATTTACGGCGCACCCAACCTTTTCTCATTCTGGGGAAGCGCGCGCTGCTCTGGCCAAGCTCGCGACGTCATCGAAAGCGAAAGTTAAAACGAATAGTGCAACAGACGGCCAATCGTCAATTACACTAGCTGAGGAACACGCGGAAGCTCAAGCCGCATTAGGTCAGGCAAAGTCATCGCTAGCGCGTTGCCTAAAAATGATCGTCGACATTGCGGCCAAATCGTTTCCTGCAGACTGGCAAAGTCTCGAACTAAAATTACCAACGGTTGCATCTTGGGTTGGGTACGACTTGGACGGACGATCAGATATCCATTGGTCACAAACCCTGAATTTCCGACTGGACGAAAAAGCAACGCAACTAGAGTATTATCATTCAGCGCTCCAAACTATTTTCCAGAATCATGAAAGATCGGAAGAGGCAGATGTGCTTCTGGATCGGTTGTCCCGAGCCGTCCGGCAAACGCGATACGAACAGAGTCTTTTCTCAAAAGATCTGACCGATGCCAACGCGTTGGTGGCGGCATCGAACGCCATTACTGAGCCTAACGCAGATCGATTGATCGATTGTCGAGAGATCATCTCATCACTATTGGATCTCTCAGAGCAGGCGCTTTCAACGCTGCGCATTTCGAAGTCCTTGTTCTGTCTCGCCAATGAAGTGCAGGCATATGGGCTCGGCACTGCACACATACATCTGAGGATAAACGCAGCCCAGATTCAAACGGTTCTGTTTCGCGATCTCGGACTGTCTACCGAGCATAGAGAGTTTGGTCGCGTTGCGCTGGAAACACTCGCTCACCAATCTCAGACAACTCGAAAACTCGACGTAGATTTTGGTGACCTGTTTTTCGAACAGTCGACAGCGCGTCGCCAATTCATGTTGTGCGCACAAATTTTAAAACATATCGACAGCGAGACGCCTATTCGCTTCTTGATTGCTGAAAGTGAGAACCCGGCAACTGTTATGGGCGCCGTCTACTTGGCAAAACAGTATGGCGTAGACAAGAAGCTAGATATTTCACCGCTCTTCGAAACGCCTGATGCGTTGCAGAACGGCGGGCGCTTTATCGAGCGATTGCTGGATGAAGAAGCTTACCGTGATTATGTCGAAGGGCGTGGACGTTTGAGCATCCAACTTGGGTTCTCTGACGCCGGTCGCTTTATTGGCCAGGTGGCTGCTAACATGGCCATTGAACGTATTCATAATCTCATCGCCCGGGCATTATCGAAAAAAATACCAGGCATTGATCTGTTGATTTTCAATACCCATGGGGAGTCGATGGGGCGAGGCGGTTATCCGGGCAGTTTCGAGCAGAGAATGGATCATTTGCTTACCCCGTGGACCCGAGCCCGTTGTGCAGCTTACGGACAAAAATTACTACACGAGGTGAGCTTTCAAGGGGGCGATGGATACCTGCATTTTGCCAATCCCAAGCTATCCGACGCAACGATTGCAGCGTTCTTGAATCAAGACCGAGATACCTCCGACGCTTTGAAGGACCCTTTTTACATAGACACAAATTTTGTTTGGGACTTTTATCGCGCGTTGCGTGAGTGGCATGTGCGTTTGTTTCATGATCGCGATTACGGGGCGTTGCTTGGCAGTTTCGCGGGCGGTTTCTTGGTTTCAGCGGGCTCACGGCCCCGCCGCAGATCAGGAGGGCCTGTTGGGCCATCTTCGTTGAGAGCTATTTCTCACAATGCCACGCTACAACAATTGGGAGTGCCGGTGAACACAGCCGGCGGGATTGGGTCTTCACTCAGGGCTGAAACTGATCAATTGGCGGGGTTGATCAATCAGTCGCAAAGACTGCGAGCGCTTGTGGAGTTGGCGACATCTGCAAGGGTAAAAACGAGCGTGCCCGCATTGCGTGGGTATGCGGATGTGTATTCGCCAAGTTTTTGGATATCATCCTCGAAGCATTCTGAGCTCGACGTTGCGACCTCTCGGCGAAGGGTTGCCTACCACCTGAGAGATCATTCGACGTCATTGGCTGTGAGCAAATGCGCAGATGCCATCTCTGTGGATCTAGGCCGGTTTGATCGCCTTCTGGCCAAGCTAGAGAATGCACCTTCGGTTCAATCGCGCCACGAAGCGCGGCTGCCCGTTCATGCATTGCATGCCATTCGGCAGGCAACGATGATGTATGGGTTGCAAATCGCAGGCGGTTTGCCTGACGTGTCTGCCCGGCATGGATACAATACAGATGATGTTTTCAAGATGATTGAGGCGATGCGGTTTGATGAAGCCATCACCCATTTGGAGAGTGTGTTTCCAATCGTAAAGCCGGATAAAGACGACCTTAAATCACTAGGGCAGTCCCTAAAAACGCGACGAAAAAAGCGACAAATCGACTACCAGAATATTCATGACAAATTTCTCGACCCTCTTAGAGGGGTGGATACAACAATTCGTACCGTCAGTCTGGCAATTGCTCACGCATATGGAGCGTACGGCTAATTGACATTCGTCGCTTGGTTGCAAAATTATGAGACCGCAGAGGGCGGGCGTTTCAACGAATACGAAGGGAGAACAGTCATGCGTAATAATCAGACTTGGTCGATGAAGGCTGTGGTCATACTTGTCGCAATGGGAGTTTCCGCATGCTCGCCTCCGGGCGACGAAACGATGATTGAAGCGGATCTTGCGCCTGCCAGCAAGTTTGATCTTAGCCATTGGAACATTACTGTGCCGCTGGACGAAGATGGCGATAGCCGCGCCGATACAGTCAGCGTCGCGGATATTCAGAATTACGCCCACCCAGACTTCTTTTATTTGGATGACGATGGTTATTTGGTATTTGCAACGCCAAACAAAGCAACCACGACTCCGAACTCCACAAACACGCGCAGTGAGTTGCGCTATATGTCTCGTGGCATGGATACATCCATCAAGACCAAAGACCCAGGTAACAATTTCGCACTCGCTTCGCATCCAAACGCTGAGGACTTTGCTTCGGTTGGTTCGCGATTGGATGCGACACTCCAAATCGATCACGTCGCGCAGCGGGCCCAAGTCTCAAACAAGTTTCCAACCTATTCAGTGGTGATCGGGCAAATTCATGCGGTGAAACTGGACGAACATCCAGCGGCCTACGGATGGGGCAATGAGCCATTGAAGATCTCGTTCAAAAAATGGCCAGACCATGAATATGGCTCGGTCTATTGGGCCTATGAACGCAATCTTGGAAAGGAAGATCCTGACCGAACAGATATCGCCTATCCCGTCTGGGGAAATACATGGGACGATAGTGCAGACCCTGGCGCAGATGGCTTAAAGTTGGGTGAGGTGATGAGCTACACCGTCAATGTCTCCGGAGACGTGATGTACCTAACCTTCGAAACGCTTCGGCACGGAACAAAGGAGTTCGCGATCAATCTGGCAAACAATGTAAATGCTAACAATGAGGTTGACCTTCTGGACAACCCTCTCGGTTACTCAGGGGACCTGCACTACTTTAAGGCCGGGGCTTACAATCAATGCAGCAGCAAATTGCAGGACGGGTTTTGGTATCCTGGTTGCCTTGGCACCGGCGATTGGAAAACCGACAAAGAAAATGGTGACTACGCTCAGGTTACATTCCACAGCCTAACGGTTGGTCCTGCGACCCCGCGTTAGTGAGAAGGCTCTGAGAGTGCTTTGTGCTGATTCTGACCTTAGATTCGCAGCGCAGAAATTAACTCGAGAGCGCGCGAATGACACCGCGGATTTCAGCGAGCCCCTTTAACCTGCCGACACCGGAATAGCCAGGGTTTCCGTCCTTCTGGAGGTCATCCATCATCTGATGCCCATGATCTGGCCGAATGTAGATTTCATTGTCCTGATCACCAGACTGGCGTCGTCGATGTTCTTCCAGAAGCAAGTTCTTCACGACGTGAACCATGTCGATATCGCTGTCGAGGTGGTTGGCTTCATAGAACGATCGTTGATCATTCTCGTCTCTTGTGACACCGCGAAGATGAGAGAAGTGAATGCGTGAGCCAAATTGCTTGGCCATTTCTGGGAGATTGTTATCTGGGCGGCTGCCATAAGTCCCGACGCAAAGAGTTATGCCGTTTGCTGGGCTTGGTGCTAGCTCGAACAAAGCATCCAAATCGTCTGCGGTACAAATGATGCGGGGCAAGCCAAACATATCGCGTGGCGGGTCATCGGGGTGAATGGCCAGTTTTACGCCATGCTTTTCGGCGAGGGGTAAAACAACATCCAAAAATACCAGCAGGTTGGCTCGAAGCGTTTCGGCGCTCATATCTTGGTATTCTGCAAGCTGAGCGCGGAACTGATCGAGGCTGTAGCTGTCTGTCATTTTGCCCGGCAGACCAGCGATTATGTTGCGGGTTAGCTCAGATCTCTCCGCCTCGCTCATGCTGTCGAAGGTCGATTTCGCTTCGTCCAATTCATCCGCTGAATAATCGCGATCGGCGTGCTCTCTTTTCAAGATGAACACATCAAACGCTGCAAATTTTGTCTGATCAAACCGCAGGGCATATGCGCCGCTCGGCAATTGAAACTTCAAATCGGTGCGGGTCCAATCGATGACGGGCATGAAATTGTAGCAAATTGTCTTCACGCCGCATTGAGCTAAATTCGTCATGGAATGAGCCCAAGCCTGAATATACTTTTCACAGCCCGGTTTGCCCAGTTTGATGTCCTCATGGACTGGGATGCTTTCGACGACGGCCCATCTGAGCGCTTGCATGCCGTTCGGCGTTGCCTCAATCAGCTGCTTGTAATTTTGGATGGCCTCGACCGTCCAGGTTTCACCGGCCGGAATATCGTGCAGCGCGCTTACGATATCAGTTGCCCCGGTTTGGCGAATGTCATC
>CAZXVJ010000025.1:0-8543 GCA_964644385.1 uncultured Hyphomonas sp.
GACATCATCTTCTTCTGGGTCGCCCGCATGATGATGCAGGGCATCGAGTTCATGGGCGAGGTGCCGTTCAAGGACGTCTACATCCACGCGCTTGTCCTTGATGAGAAGGGGCAGAAAATGT
Source organism: uncultured Hyphomonas sp. (assembly GCA_964644385.1). GTDB lineage: Bacteria > Pseudomonadota > Alphaproteobacteria > Caulobacterales > Hyphomonadaceae > Hyphomonas. The sequence continues at coordinate 122 of CAZXVJ010000025.1, forward strand.
CCAAATCCAAGGGCAATGCCATGGACCCCTTGGAAATGGTTGACGAGTTCGGCGCGGACGCCCTGCGCTTCACCTTTGGCCGTTTGGCCGGGCAGGGGCGCAATATCCGCCTCTCCAAACAAGCTGTCGAAGGCAACCGCAATTTCGGTTCAAAACTTTGGAGCGCCGCGCGCTTTGCCGAAATGAACGAATGCGGCGCGCCGGACAGTTTTGATGCCAGCACCCTCAAACAAGCCGTCAATCAATGGATCATCGGAGAGCTGGAAACCTGCGCCCGAGACGTCACGCAATCCATCGAAGACTATCGCTTCAATGATGCGGCAGGCGCGCTTTACAAATTCATCTGGAACCAGCTTTGCGATTGGTATCTCGAACTCGTCAAACCCTCTCTTGCCGGAGATGACGAGGCCGCCAAAACCGAAACCCGCGACACGCTCGGCTTCGTGCTCGATGAAACGCTGAAAATCCTGCACCCTTTCATGCCCTTCCTGACCGAAGAATTATGGGAGGCCCGCGCGCCGGGCCGAACCGAAGCTGCCGGATTCCTCATGGCTCAAGGCTGGCCGGGATGCAGCGATGCATACAGACAGGATACGGACGGGATATGGACAGGATATGGACAAGATATGGACTCCTCAGCCGCCGCTGAAATCGGTTGGGTTCAGGACATGATTTCCGAAGTTCGCAGCGTCCGCGGAGACCTCGGCGTCCCCGGTGGCTCTAAGGTGCCGCTGGCCCTTGTCGGCGCGTCGGCTGAGGCCGCGACACGCGCTGAAACTTACCGCGATATCCTCACGCGCCTCGCGCGCCTTGAGACGCTCACCGTAACAGATACTGCGCCTGAAGGCTCCGTCAGCACCGTCGTCGGCGACACAACTGTTGCGCTACAAATCGCAGACATCATTGATGTGGCAGAGGCTAAAGCCCTGCTCGATAAGGAAATCGCCCAACTCACCAAAGACATTGCCGCCACTGAGAAGAAGCTCGGCAATGCAAACTTCGTAGACCGCGCGCCCCCTGAAATCGTTGAAGAAAACCGCGATCGCATCGTGGAATGGTCCGCCCGCCTCGACAAAGTAAAATTGGCCCGCACCGCCCTCGACACGCTATAGTGCGCCCATGGCCCTGATTAAATTCCTTCTGCTCTTGCTAATTCTGGCGCTGTTGGTTTGGATTATTCTCACACAACGCGGCGGCGGTGGTGACTGGAGAGACGATGATGAAGACGACCCCGATGATCCCGGCGATCCTGGCAAAAGCCTTGATCTTCCTGAGCTTGATCCTGAGTCTGAGCCTGACCGCGTGTACGATTCCGAAACCTAAACCGGCCAAGGCCGAGTGGCGTCTTGCCATTCATGGCGGCGCTGGCGTGATTACGCGGGAAGGGATGACGGCCGAGCAAGAAGCCGCCTATACCGCCGCCCTCGAAACCGCGTTGCAGGCCGGGGCCGATGTGCTCCGCAATGGCGGCACCGCCGTTGACGCGGTCCAAGCAGCGGTCCTGCCGATGGAGGATGATCCGCTCTTCAATGCCGGCGTCGGCGCAGTGTTTACAGCAGCAGGCGGCCATGAACTCGACGCCTCCATCATGGATGGCCGGGACAGAGATGCAGGCTCGGTGGCGGGCGTGAAGCGCATCAAAAACCCGATTCTAGCGGCCCGCGCCGTGATGGACCAATCCGAACACGTGATGTTCGCGGGAGCGGGCGCTGACGCATTCGCCGCCTCGAAAGGCTTAGCGATGGTCCCCAACAGCCACTTCGATACGGAGCGCCGGCGTAAAGCCCTAGAGCGCGTCTTGCGAGACCGCGTCCGCACCAAGGACTCAGATCGCCACGGCACGGTCGGCGCCGTCGCCATGGACCAATCTGGCAACATGGCCGCTGCGACCACGACAGGCGGGATGACCGCGAAAGCGGCTGGCCGCATCGGCGACACGCCTCTGATTGGCGCCGCCACCTACGCCCAGAATGACGTCTGCGCTGTCTCTGCGACAGGACACGGCGAGTACTTCATTCGCGTCGGCGTTGCCAAAACCATCTGCGACCGCGTTGATTTGCGCCGTGAAAGCATCCGCGCTGCTGGCGCTGAAGCCTTGCGTCAGGTGGCGGACCTTGGCGGCGATGGCGGGCTGATCCTGATGGATAAAAACGGCGACGTTTTCTACGAATTCAACACCGCCGGAATGTATCGCGGACAAATAGACCCCAACGGCCACAGCACAGCCATTTATGGCAAAGACAACTAAGCAAGAGAGCACCAAAATGAGCAAAGACTGGGACAAATCTCGCCTGCCATCCCGGCATGTTACCGAAGGCCCAGAGCGCGCCCCGCACCGCAGTTATTATTACGCGATGGGGCTGTCGACCAAGGACATTAAGAAGCCGTTTGTTGGCGTTGCCTCGTGCTGGAATGAAGCCGCGCCCTGCAACACCGCTCTGATGCGACAGGCCCACGCCGCCAGCGAAGGCGTCAAAGCCGCTGATGGCACGCCGCGTGAGTTCTGCACCATCACGGTCACGGACGGCATCGCCATGGGCCATGAGGGAATGCGCTCGTCCCTCGTCAGCCGTGAAGTCATCGCCGATAGCGTAGAACTCACGATCCGCGGCCATTCCTATGACGCGCTGGTCGGCGTTGCGGGCTGCGATAAATCTCTGCCGGGCATGATGATGGCGATGCTGCGCCTCAACGTCCCCAGCGTCTTTCTATACGGTGGCTCGATTATGCCGGGTGAATTTGAAGGCAAAGACGTCACCGTGCTGGACGTGTTTGAGGCTGTCGGCGCCCATGCCGCTGGCTCTAACGATATGAGCGCTGAAAAGCTCACCGCGCTTGAGAAGATCGCTTGTCCGGGGGATGGCGCGTGTGGCGGGCAATTCACGGCCAATACAATGGCCTGCGTGTCAGAGGCGATTGGACTTGCCCTGCCGCTGTCATCGGCGTTGCCAGCGACCTATCTGGACAGAGACCAGTACGCTGTCGAAAGCGGAAAAGCCGTTATGCGCCTTGTGGAGTCCAATCTTCGCCCCCGCGATATCTGCACGCGCGAAGCCTTTGAAAACGCAGCAATCGTGGTCGCAGCGACGGGCGGCTCCACAAATGCAGCCTTGCATTTGCCCGCCATGGCACATGAGTGCGGCGTCAAATTTGATCTCAAAGACGTGCACGAAATCTTCCAAAAGACTCCATATATCGCCAGTTTGAAGCCGGGCGGCGACTATGTTGCGAAAGACTTCGGCGAAGCAGGCGGTGTCCCGATGCTGATGAAAACACTGCATGAACAAGGCCTTATCCACGCTGATTGCATGACGGTGACCGGCCAAACATGGCGCGAAATCCTCGAAGACGTCACATGGGACCCTGACCAGAAAGTGATCTACCCAGCCTCAGCCCCAATCACCAAAACAGGCGGGGTTGTTGGCCTGTGGGGCTCTCTCGCGCCCCTTGGCGCAATTGTTAAAGTGGCGGGGCTCGAAAAGCTGCAATTCACGGGCAAAGCGCGTGTATTCGATGGCGAAGCCGCCTGCTTTGAAGCGGTGACGAACCGAGACTACGAAGCTGGCGACGTGTTGGTCATCCGCTATGAGGGGCCAAAAGGCGGCCCCGGCATGCGTGAAATGCTGTCCACCACAGCCGCCGTTTATGGGCAAGGCATGGGCGACAAGGTCGCGCTGATTACCGATGGGCGCTTCAGCGGGGCCACACGCGGCTTTTGTATCGGCCATGTTGGCCCGGAGGCGGCTGATGGCGGGCCGATTGGCCTGATCGAGAATGGCGATATGATTATGATCGACGCTGAAAAAGGCACGATAGATATTCGCCTCACGCCCGCCGAATTAGAGGATCGCAAACGCAATTGGAAACCGCGGGCCACCAAATACGGCTCAGGCGCGATCCAAAAGTTCGCAAAACTTGTCGGCCCGGCTCATGAGGGCGCGGTCACGCATCCCGGCTTTTCGGGAGAGGGGCATGTATATGCCGACATCTAATCGCATGTGGTGCCGGTCAGGAGATGCTTAAATGACAATCCCCGCTGATGGCGACGCTCAACCCGATATAGACCCACTCATCCAACGCGCGCTGGATGGTCTGCCGGCCGATTTTGCGGGGTTTGACCGCGTCTTTCAAAATGAGATTCGGCCCGCGCTTCTATCCCGAGAGGCGGATCGCATACGAGCGGCGGATAAATCTCGCAAGGCGACGCTTATTGGCGGTTTGGTTGGTGTCGGGGGCGTTTTGGTCAGCTTGTTTTTCGCGCGCATGCCTATGCTGGCAATCCTGTCTGGCGTGGTGGGCGTCGTCTATGCCAGTTGGGGCGGACGGGATGTCGGCCGCCTTAAAAAGGAAGCAAAAACGCTGATCGTCGAGCCGGTGGCGAAGCGATTGGCGCTTAGTTTTGTGGAGGACCCCGGTGAGGTTGAGTCGATTGATCGTCACCGGCATGTGGGTGTCGTGCCCAATTGGGACCGATCCTCTTTCGAGGACCGGGTGACGGGGCAGCGCAATGGCGTCGATTTTGAACTTTTTGAAGCGCATCTTGAGCAGCGTCGGCAAACAACGAATGGAAAAGGCAAGTCTCAGACCCGATGGGTGACCGTATTTCGCGGGCAGTGTTTGCGGTTTGATTTCCATAAAGCCTTTCACGGACGCACGCTGGTGACGCGCGATGCGGGCTTTTTTAATCGATTTGGCGGCGGAGGGGATATGCAGAGGGCCAGCCTCGAAGACCCAAAGTTTGAGGCGATATTCGAGGTCTATACGACAGACCAAGTGGAGAGCCGGTTTCTACTCACGCCGGATCTTATGCAAAAGCTGGTTGATATGGAGCAGGTCTTTCATGGCGGGCAGTTGCGCTGCTGCTTTGATGGCGGTGAAATGCTCGTGACGGTGGAAGGCGGAGACTTGTTCGAGCCTGGAAGTATGTTTACCCCGCTCGACAATCCTGACCGCATTCGCGAACTTCTGGACGATTTTGCGGCGGTGTTCCACCTCGTCGACGCTGTAGGACACGCCAGCAAGAAACGCCCATCGATCTAGTCCACACTCGAAGGGTATGGCGAAAACATGGCGGATTAGAGCCCCATCTGTTCAGCTTTCCTTCAGGCAGCAGCGGTCATATTATAGTTTAGATAAAGGAGTAAATCGTTATGAGTCGCTATATTGCCATTGCTGCTTTCTTGTCCGTTTTCGCCGTGGCGCCATCCTCCGCGCAAGCCATGAGCGCAGCAGACGTTGAGCGGTGCCAAATGATGGCGGCGACGCTGACGCCTAAGAAGGCTGAGATGGAAAAGCTGATCGTACGACGCGACGCGCTTGCTGAAGAAATTGATTTGATGGGGGCAGATTGGGAAGACGACGAAGCGCTGCGTGTCGCCTCGTCCGGTCATGCCGATGCTGCTGACCAGTCCAAGGCGCGTTACGATGAAGCGAAGTCCGCATTGATGCAGCTAGAGCGCGGCCTGCAAGCCAGTAGTCGCCAATTCAATCGCGATGTTGCCGACTATAATCGTAGTTGCGCAACCGACTAACTAATCAGAAAATACGCCAATAATTGGCACATGGTCTGACGGTTTTTCCAGATCTCGAGCTTTGGAGTAAATCTCTGTTGATTGAAGTCGGTCAGCGGCTTCTGGATTGCACAGAAGATGATCGATACGGATGCCATGGTCTTTTTGCCGAGCGCCACCTTGGTAGTCCCAAAATGTATATTGATGCGCGCGGCCATCGGCCACTTCAAACGCTTCGGTAAGTCCGAGGTTTTTGAGCCGCTGAAACGCGGCGCGCGTCTTCGGTAGGGCTAATGCATCATTGGCCCAAACCGTCGGCTCCCAGCAATCTTCATCGCCGGGAATGACGTTGTAATCTCCGCAAAGCACGAAGGCTTCTTCATTGGCCATCAGTGACGCGGCATGGACTTGCAAGGCATCCATCCATTCCATCTTATAATCATATTTCGGGCCGGGAACTGGATTGCCGTTGGGCAGGTATAAGCCGCCAACACGTATAGGCGTGTCAGCCAAAATCAACGCCTCAATGTAGCGGGCCTGTTCGTCTTCCAATCCGGGCACGCCTTTGACCACGTCTTCGATCGGGTGGCGGGATAGCAATGCGACGCCATTATAACTTTTCTGGCCGTGAACAGCGACGATCCATCCGGCATCTTCGAGTTCTAAATAGGGAAAAGCATCGGTTTCGCACTTGATTTCCTGCAGGCACACAACGTCGCATTCGATCGCTTTTAGCACCTCCAGCACGGTTGGCAGGCGGGCTTTTACGGAGTTTACATTCCAGGTCGCGATTCTCATGGCCTGTCTTTAACAGCTTCGCCCCATTGTTCCAGCGCGTTTGGGGGCTTATGATGGAAACAGTAGAGAAACAGTCAAATCGGAGAGACTGATAAAATGTCACCAAGCTGGATCCAGATATTGATTGTCGTTGTCGTCGCGTTGCTTTTGTTCGGCGGGCGCGGCCGCATCTCAGGCATCATGGGCGATATGGCCACAGGCATTAAGTCGTTCCGCAAGGGACTTGCCGATGATGACGAACCCAAAACCGTCGACAAAGACGATTTGAAAGACGTCACGCCCGCAAAAGATGAGGCGAAAACCGAATCGACCTGAACGCTCGCAAATGGAGGGCGCATAGATGCTGCCCGGCATAGGCTTTTCTGAACTCTTGCTGCTGGCATTGGCCGCGCTGATCATTGTGGGGCCGAAAGACCTGCCAATGATGATGCGCAAGCTGGGCCAGATGGTGGGCAAGGGCCGCGCCATGGCAAGCGAATTTCAGGCAGCTTTCGAAGACATTGCACGCCAAAGCGAGCTAGACGAGCTGCGGCAGGAAATTGAAGACCTGAAACAAAACAACATGGTGCAGCAAGCGGCTGACGATCTGGCCGCTGCAGAGGCTGACATCAATTCTGCTGTAATGCGCGCCAGCGGGGATGACGGCGCGTGACCCACACTGTGCCAGAAGACGAACGCCCCAACATTACTGACGATGATGAGGTAGAGGCGAGCCGCGCCCCCTTGCTGGATCATTTAACGGAATTGCGGTCGCGCCTAATCTGGTCGCTCTCGGTGCTGGGCATTGCGGCGCTGGCCTGTTTTGCGTTTGCGGAACAGATTTATTTGGCTCTGATGCTACCGTTCAACCGGGTTGCGGATGCGGTAAGCGGTGAACCGCTGGACTTTATCTTCACCGGCGCGTTGGAATTGTTTTTTGCGAAGCTAAAACTGTCTCTATTCGCGGGCATTTTCGTCGCGTCGCCGTATTTGTTTTGGCAACTTTATCGGTTCGTCGCGCCCGGCCTCTACAAGGAAGAGCGCGGCGTGTTCTGGCCGTATCTGGTGGCGGCGCCCGTCTTGTTCACGGCGGGGGCGAGTTTCGTTTATTTCATCATGCTGCCAATGATTGCGCGATTTGCGCTGGGCCAGCAAATGGAGGGGGTCGAGTTTTTGCCCCGCGTGGGCGAGTATCTGTCGCTGATTATGGCGCTGATGCTGGCCTTTGGGATTTCGTTCCAATTGCCGGTGATTTTGACTTTGCTCGGGCGGATCGGGATTGTCTCGTCAAAACAGCTGGCGGCAGGGCGCAAATACGCCATCGTTGGCATATTGGCGTTTGCCGCGTTTTTCACGCCGCCGGATGTGATCTCTCAAATCTTGCTGACCGTGCCAGTCATGTTTCTCTATGAAGTGTCCATCTGGTGCGTCAAAGCGATTGAGAAAAAACAGGCCGCGCAAGCCAGCGTGGCGAGCGCGGAGTAGGGCGACTGCGCGCTAGACGCATGCGCCGCACCGCTTTAGACGTGCGCAGACACCGTAAATCACAGGAACCGCCGCATGTTTGACCTTCGCGCCATTCGAGACAATCCAGACCTATTTAGAGCCGCCTGGAACCGCCGCGAGTCGGGGCTGGGCGATAAGGTCGACGATATTCTGGCCCATGACACGGCGCTGCGCAAAGCCGCGACCGACAAGCAGGAAGCCGAAGCGGCGCGTAACGCGAAGTCTAAAGACATCGGCAAGGCCAAAGCCAGCGGAGACGAGGCGCTGTTTGAACAGCTGCGCGCCGAGGTTGCCGAAGCCAAAGAAACGATTGAGGCGGCGGGCGAACAGGAAGCGGCGGCAAAAGCCCTGTTGGACGAGATATTGCTGGGGCTGCCGAACCTGCCGCTGGACGATGTGCCGGATGGGGCAGGTGAGGATGAAAATGCCGAGGTGTCCGTATGGGGCGAACCGCGCAAACTGAACTTTGAGCCAAAAGATCACGCCGATTTGGGCGAAGCACTGAAGACCCCGGCGCGGCAAAGCCAGATGGATTTTGAGGCGGCGTCTAAGATGAGCGGCGCGCGCTTTGTGGCGCTGCGTGGCGGACTGGCGAGGCTGGAACGGGCGCTCAGCGCGATGATGCTGGA
>CAZXVJ010000025.1:8643-26112 GCA_964644385.1 uncultured Hyphomonas sp.
CGCTGCGTGGCGGACTGGCGAGGCTGGAACGGGCGCTCAGCGCGATGATGCTGGACGTGCAGACAGGCGAGCATGGGTATGAGGAAGTGTCGCCGCCGCTGCTGGTGCGCGAGGATGCGCTCGTCGGTACTGGGCAGTTGCCGAAGTTTGGAGAAGACTCCTTCCAGACGACGGAAGGCATGTGGTTGATCGCGACGTCAGAAATTTCAATCACAAACCTCGTGCGCGAAACGATACTCGACGCCGATCAACTCCCCCTTCGCATGACGGCGCATACGCCGTGCTTTCGCTCCGAAGCGGGCAGTGCGGGCCGCGATACAAAAGGCATGATCCGGTTGCATCAGTTTAACAAAGTCGAGCTCGTCTCCATCGTGTCGGGTGAGGCAGAGGGCTTGCAGGAATTGGAGCGCATGACAGGCTGCGCCGAGGCTGTGCTGCAGAAACTAGAACTGCCCTATCGCAAAATGGCGCTTTGCACAGGCGACATGGGGTTTGGCGCGCGCAAGACGTATGACCTCGAAGTGTGGTTGCCGAGCCAGGACACCTATCGAGAGATTTCAAGCTGCTCTTATTGCGGGGACTTTCAGGCGCGCCGGATGAGTGCGCGCTTTCGGCCAGAACATGGCGCAAAGCCTGAATTTGTACACACGTTGAACGGCTCTGGCCTCGCTGTGGGGCGCACGCTGGTGGCGGTGCTGGAGAACTACCAACAGGAAGACGGCTCTATCGAAGTACCTGAAGCCTTGCGCAGCTATATGGGCGGGCTGGAGGTGATTGCGTGAGAATCCTGCTCACCAATGATGATGGGATCGATGCGCCGGGGCTGAAAGTGCTGGAGGAAATTGCCGCTGCATTTAGCGATGATATTTGGATCGCTGCGCCGCATGTTGAGCAATCGGGTAAGGGCCGCGCGATTTCGCTGACGGAGTTTGTGCGCGTCAATGAACGCGACCCGCGCCGCTTCAGTGTGCACGGCACGCCGTCTGATTGTGTATTGCTGGCCCTGGAAGACCTGATGCCTGAGCGGCCGGATTTGATCTTGTCGGGCGTCAATGCAGGCCAGAACATTGCCGAGGATACGACGTTCAGCGGCACGGTGGCGGCGGCTTTGTTCGGTATGCAGCATGGCATCCCGTCGATTGCGCTCAGCCAATCTAAAGGGTTTCAAAACCCGCAATCTTGCCCGTGGGATGTTCCGGCGGCGTGGGGCGCAAAAGTGCTCAAGCCTTTGATCGACAAGGGCTGGCCCAATAACGCGATTATGAATGTCAATTTTCCAGATTGCGCGCCAGATGAGGTGAAGGGCGTCAAGATTACGCGGCAAGGCTTCCGCGATGATCAAACCGTCCGCACCGAAGCGCGTGAAGATTTACGCGGAAACACCTATTATTGGATTGGGTATCGGGGGAAGCTCTCCAATCCCGATGACGGCACCGATTTGCGAGCGATCTATGACGGGTACATCTCGGTTTCGCCTTTGCAGGTGGATTTGACGCACGAAGCCTATCTGACGGAGCTGCGGGCCGCATGGCAGAGCTAATTGCTGATCCATTCCGCGCGGCGCGTCTGGTGCTGTTGCTGCGACAGGAGGGCATCACCGATGATGGTGTGCTCAAAGCGATGGAAACGATTGATCGCGGGGCGTTTGTCGATCCGGGCGCTGGGGCGCTGGCGTTTGATGATTGTGTGTTGCCGATTGCGTGCGGGCAGATGATTCCGCGGCCCGTTGTAATAGGTCAATTATTACAGGCGCTTAGGCTAGAAACGGTGCGAGAAGAACGTATCTTGCTGGTGGGTGCGGGCAGTGGATATTTGGCGGCTTTAGCGGCGCAACTGGGGGCAGATGTGTTCGCAGTGGAGCGTTTTCGGCGGCTGGCGGATACCACGCGCAATCGTTTGGTAGAGCTTGGGCTTGGCAATATTGCAGTGAAACAAGATGACGGCCTGAACGGCTGGAGTGAGCGCGGCCCATTTAGCCGTATCTTGCTGTCAGGGTGTGTGGAGGATGTGCCGGATGTGCTGCTGGAGCAATTGACAAATGACGGCGCGTTGATCGCGCCTATGCAAGACGCTGATGGGCCATATCTTGCGCGAATCAGCGCCGATGGCGCGCGGGAACGGCTGCAACTGATCGAAGGCTTGCCGAGACTTGTGGCCGGACGCTCGCAAGCTTTGTAGGGACAAGTTAGAGGGGCGTGCATGGCTTGTTTGCCAAGGCAGGTGACCACAGCTATAGCAGCAAGCCTCAGGGATATGTGCGCGCCGACTTTGGCAGCGCTAAGATCGGGCAATAGGAAGACAGGCCATGACGATGTTGAAACGGTTATTTGGATTGAGCTTTTTAGCGGCAGCGACGTCTGCCGGACTGGCGAGCGCGGGCGCACCGGCTGGCGCGCCGGGGCCGAGCTTGATGTCGCAAATGTTGTTCTTTTTGCCGCTGCTGCTGATTTTCTACTTCTTGCTCATTCGCCCGCAGCAAAAGCGCGCGAAAAAGCATGCAGAGATGATTGGCGGCGTGAAGCGCGGCGATACGGTTGTTACGTCTGGTGGGCTGATCGGGAAAGTCCACAAAGTCGCCGATGCTGAGATCACTGTGGATTTGGCTGATGGTGTGCGCGTGAAAATGATTAAGACTATGATTATAGAAGTACGCGGCAAGGGCCAACCTGTGGCGGCCAATGATTAGATTGCCGCGAGCCATCTGTTCCTGAACACTAGAAGGCGTTTGATATGCTTCAGTTTCCAGCCTGGAAAGTTTTCCTGATCGTCGCCACGCTCGCGTGGGGTCTGATGATGGCCCTGCCGAATTTTGTAAACACCAGCAATGTTCCCTTTGCGCCGGATAAAGGCGTGAATTTGGGGCTGGATTTGCAGGGCGGTGTGTATTTGCTGATGGAAATTGACCCGGATGAAGTTGTCGGTAATCGCATGGCGATCTTTGCGGGTGATGTTGGCGGCGTTCTTCGCGAGCGGCCTATCGTGGCGCAGCGCACAAACGTCGAGGGCCGCACATTGCGCGTGCAGCTCACAAACCCTGACAAACCGGGGGAGATGGAAGAGGCGCTGAAACGGATCGCGAAACTCAACGAACCGATTGAAGGCGCAATCGGCGGCGCGAAAACCTATGACGTTCAGCAAGTTGGCCGCGATGCGATCGTGATTGGCGTTCCGGCGGCGTCTGAAGAAGCCATCATGAAAGACGCGCTCGGCAAGACGATGACGATTGTGCGTCGCAGGGTTGATCCAGATGGCGTCAGCGAGATTTCACTCACGCCGCAAGGGGTTAGCCGTATTGTGCTCGAAGCGCCGGGAGAGCCGGATTCAGAACGCTTGAAAAACATATTGAGCCGCGACGGTAAGATGACGTTCAACATGGTTGATATGAGCCCATCCGCCATTGCGCAGGCTCAGGCCGGGGTGCCGCCCTCGCAATACGATCTGCTCGATAGTCTGGAGCAGGGGCCAATGCTGGTGAAGAAGATCCCTGAGATTGACGGGTCAGAAATTGCTTCGGCCAGCCAGGGCTTTGATGAGGGCAACCGGCCGCAGATCAATTTCCGGCTGAACTCCACCGGGTCAAAGAAGTTTGCTCGCACCACCGCGCAAAACTCCGGCAAGTTTTTCGGCATTGTGCTGGATGGTGTTGTGATGTCAGCGCCGCGTATCAATGAGCCGATCTATGGCGGCAATGTCCGCATCACCGGCAGCTTCACCATGGAAGAGGCGCAGGATTTGGCTGCGATCATTTCGGCGGGCGCAATGCCGGCCAAGGTGAAATTCCTGGATGAGCGCACCGTCAGTGCGACGCTCGGCGAAGACTCAATCAAGGCCGGAACACGTGCCTCGATTATCGGTCTGGTGCTCGTCGCGGTGTTTATGATGTTGGCGTATGGCCTGATGGGCGGGTTTGCGGTGACGTCTTTGGCGGCGAACATTATGCTGATCCTTGGCGCACTGTCGGGCCTTGGCGCGACGCTAACTCTGCCCGGTATTGCGGGCATTATTCTCACGATTGGTATGGCGGTGGATGCCAATGTGCTGGTGTTTGAACGTATCCGAGAGGAGCAACATGCCGGGCGAAGCCCCGTAACGGCTGTGCAGGCCGGGTATGAGCGCGCATTATCTACGATTTTGGATGCGAACATCACGACCTTTATTGCTGCTGTGGTGCTCTACTTTATGGGCTCTGGCCCGGTGCAGGGCTTTGCCGCCACACTGGCGATCGGGATCGTGACCTCCGTGTTCACCGCGTTCGTGTTTACCCGCTGGCTGACGTCGATGTGGCTGAAGACCGCCCGCCCGAAGAAGCTGGCCATTTAGGCTGTAGGAGAGACTTACGATGCTACTCAAATACTGGCCTGCGAAGACCAAAGTAAACTTCATGCGCATTCGTTTGATATGCGCTGTGATGTCGGTGATTTTGATCGGATTGGCCGCCTTCGTGCTGTCGACACGCGGATTGAACCTCGGTGTTGATTTCGCGGGCGGCGGCGTGATCGAATTTGAACAAACTGAGGCGACGGATGTTGAAACCGTCCGAGAGGCCATGCCGCTCAGCGCTGATGTAAACACGGCGCGCGGCACCGGAGCCGATGCGAAAACGGTGGTCGTTATCAAGTACGGCTTCATTGATCCGGAAGATATTGGTGAGGCGGCAATGAGCCTGCCGGAAGATAAACGCCTCGACTTTGCCCAAAGCTATACGACCGATCTGGTGCGCAACACGCTGAATGAAAAATTTGGCCTGACCAAGGAAGACCTTTTGCGAACAGACTCAGTTGGCCCGAAAGTGTCAGGCGAACTGTTTCGCGCCGGTATCACAGCGCTGGCTGTCGCGCTGGCATTGATGCTGCTCTATATCGCGTTCCGGTTTGAGTGGCGCTTCTCTGTCGGCGCTGTGGCGGCGCTGGTGCATGATGTGTTCATCACGATGGGCATGTTCTCGCTACTGCAAATGGAGTTCAACCTGACCACGATTGCGGCCTTGCTGACGATTATTGGTTATTCGATGAACGATACCGTGGTGGTGTTTGACCGGGTGCGCGAGGAAAAGCGTAAGTATAAGAAAATGCCCGACCGCGATGTGATCAACCTCGCGCTGAATGGCACGCTGTCACGCACCTTGCTGACCTCGGGCACGACGCTGCTGGCATTGCTGGCGATCTTCTTTCTGGGCGGCCCCGTTCTGCGCGGCATGAGCTTCGCGCTGATCTGGGGTGTCATCATCGGGACGTATTCGTCGATCTTTATCGCGTCATCGATTGTGCTGCTGCTGGGCCTCGACCTTGACCGCAAGCCAGTTGAGGGCGTGCCGGGCTTTGGGCAGGCAGACGCTTAGCGCGGCCTAGTCCAACTGCACAATTCGGTCGCTGAGCGCCTTAATGGCTGTCTCAGGCGTATCTGAATGCACCAGTAATGTGCGGAAGCTTTCGGGCGTGAACTTGGCCTCGACGATGGTGTCCATCAAATCGAAGAAGGATGTCCAGAATCCATCCTCGTCCAAGAAGGCCATCGGCTTGGCGTGTAAGTTGAGGCGCGCCCACGACAAGATTTCCACAGCTTCCTCAAGCGTGCCAATGCCGCCGGGCAATACGATGAACGCGTCAGACTCGTCGAACATCATCTGTTTGCGCGTGTGCATGTCTTCGACGATGCGGTGCTCAACCTCGTCATAGATGCGCTCTTTATCCAGCAAGAAGCGCGGCATGATGCCCAGCACATCGCCGCCCGCATCATGGGTCGCCCGCGCGCAGGCGCCCATCAGGCCCACGCCGCCGCCGCCATACACCAGCCGAATACCTTGTTTGGCCAGCTCTTTGCCAAGTTCCGCTGCCAGAAGGAGGTAGCCGGGGCTGACCTCATCAGAGGAGCCGCAATAGACGCAAATGGATTTCAAGGGCTTCATGGGTGCCGGGCCTTCATTATGGATAGATTTGTTCCCTGTCATATGGGGCGTCGCGGCGCGTTACCAGTCGCTTTTATGTTTGGCGAGGCAGCAAAACCGCCCCATATGTCGGCCATGACTGCTCAACACGCCAAGACAGAAGACCAAGACCAGATTGAAAGCGCCGATGGCTCCATTGGGGTTACGATTGGGCGCATCCTGAAATTGCTGGCGCGGCCAGAGCTTTCCAAATGGCGCCCCGTGATGGGAATATCTGTCTTGCTGACGCTGGGCGCGGCGTTTTTGGAGGTCATTTCACCGATCATCTTTGGTGAGGCGATCAACGCTGTGGCGGGCGTGGGAGAGGGCGATCTTGGCCTGAGAGCGGCGGTGTTTGGCATCGCGCTGGCGATTGGATTGCGGTTTCTGGCGGCGGCGATGCCTCAGATTCGGGACATCCTGTTCTCGCCGGTCAGTCAGGATGCGCAGCGGCTCGCCTCTGTCGATGCGTTCGGCCATGCGCAGCGTCTCTCGCTTGGGTTTCACCAAACGCGGCGCACAGGCGCGCTCAACCGGGTGATCGACCGGGCGGCGCAGGCGATTGATTATTTGATTCGCTTTTTGGCGTTCAACATTGGGCCGACCTTTGTACGGCTTATTCTGGCATCGGTGGCGCTGGGCTGGGCGTATGACTATCGCTTGTCGCTGATCGCGCTCGCGACCATCGTTTGCTATGTGATCTGGACATTGATGATTACCGAATGGCGCGTCAAACAACGCCGCGTGATGAACGTGGCCGATACCAATTTGCGCGGCATCGCGGTCGACACGCTGACCAATTTTGAAACGGTGAAAGCGTTTGCGGCGGAGACACGCGAGACCAATCGCTATGACGCTGCGATGCGTAAATATAATGCGCGCTACGTCGATGCGGTGCGCAGCATGTACATTCTGAATATGGGCCAAGCCTTCTTTATGAATGCGGGCCTGCTCGGCGTTCTGGCGCTGTCGGCGTGGAATGTTTCGACGGGTAAGATGCTGATTGGGGATCTGACGGCGGTTTATGCGATCCTGCTGAGCCTTTATGCGCCGCTGAATATTCTCGGCTGGGCGTGGCGTGAGATTAAGCAAGGCGCGGTCGATCTGGAGAAACTGCAGGGCTTGTTGCAAATGGTGCCCGAAGTGGCGGATAAGCCCGGCGCAATGGAGATGGCGCGGCCTGAAGGGCGGGTGGTGTTTGAGGATGTCGGGTTCACCCATGATGGGCGCAGTGTTGGCGTTGGCGGCGTGGATTTTGATGTGCCGCCGGGACATAAGATTGCATTCGTCGGCACGTCGGGCGCGGGCAAATCAACCCTGCTGAAACTTCTGTTCCGGTTCTATGATGTGGAATCCGGCAAGGTGTCGATTGATGGCCATGACGTGAAAGACGTGACGCAGGAAAGCTTACGTCAAAACCTTGGTCTGGTGCCGCAGGATGTTGTGCTGTTCAACGAAACCATTCGCGCTAATATTGCTTACGGCAAACCAGATGCAACGCTGGAAGAATTGCGCGATGCGGCGCGCCGGGCGCAACTGCTCGACTTTATCGAAAGCCAGCCAGAGGGCTGGGACACGCGCGTCGGCGAACGCGGCTTGAAACTGTCGGGCGGGGAGAAGCAACGTGTGGGCATTGCCAGGGTCATCCTGTCTGATCCGGCTGTGCTGGTGTTGGATGAGGCGACCTCTGCGCTTGATAGCGCCACAGAAGCGGCCGTGCAGGACGCGCTGGACGAGGCCTCAAAAGGGCGAACAACGCTGATGGTGGCGCATCGCTTGTCGACGGTGCGCGGCGCGGATGAGATTATCGTGCTGGAAGCCGGACGCGTGGTTGAGCGCGGAACGCATGACGGGCTGCTAGAAAAAGGCGGCAAGTATGCTGATATGTGGCAAAGACAGGCTGAAAGCGCGAATCTGGCGCTGATCGAAACATAAAGCGCGGGCGATAAGGGCTGATACACATGGCAAATGATCTGGAAAATCAACGCATCCCATGGTTCCGCGTGCGGTTGGACCTGGAGGCGGTTGTGGCCTCTCTGGCGGCGCTTTTGGTGGGCATCTTGCTCGGATGGTTGTGGGAGCCGCTATTTTGGGTTGGGTTCACGGCGGCCGTGGCGGCCTTTTTTGCGGGGCGCTGGTCGAAGCGGGTCGCGCCGGATTTAGCGACCGGCGTTGTCGCGCCCTGTGATGGCGTCGTGGTGTCTATTACCAAGGCGGATGTGCCGACAGAGCTGCGGTTTGAAGACAGTGTCGCCAACCGCATCCGCATTTCCTCCTCCCCCTTTGCCACCAATAAGCTCTACGCGCCCATCGCGGGCAGCATTGAGACGGTGATCTACGAGGCAGGTGAACAGTCCACACCGTTTGCGATGGGGCCGACTGAGCATGGGCTGTCTGCGGCGTTCCTGACGCTTGAGAGCCTTGGGCAAGAGGTGGGCATGCGCGTCGCCACCGGCGGCCTCGGCCCGCGTTTGGAGATGACGGTTGAGGCCGGCGATATGGCGCGCCTTGGCCGCGTGGTTGGCACGCGCCGCCTCGGCGGGTGGACGGATATTTATGTGCCCGTGTCGTCAGGCGTATTGGTGTGGCCGGGCCAGACATTGATTGGCGGCGAAACGGTGCTGGGCCGCCTGAAAACCGAAGCGGATACAGAACTGTTCGACGGCGTCGTGGAAGACGGCACCTTTGAGGTTGAAGACGATATCGTCGAAGCGGAGGTCTCCGACATCACCGATGACGGGGCTGACGATTTCGTATCCATCGACCAAGCCACCACACCGGCGGACCCTGCTCAATTGTTTGCCCGCCTGAAAGAAGTGACGAAAAACAAAGACGGCGGCGATCCGGCTTAGGCCACGTATAAATCCCTATTCGCCCTCATTCGCGTTCATCCAGCGGAACAGCGGCCTGAGCGGAAAGATCCAGCCGATGCCCGCGATAATGTAGAACACGATCTGCCCCATCATCGGCCAATCGGTTGTCTTGCTGCCCACAATTGACGCCAGAATAATCCACAGCGTCAGGTAGATCAGGACGATCAGGCAGGCGATGGCTTTACGCATGGGGCAGGGGCTTTCCAGCTCGAAACGGGCAACGTGCGACACCTACGGCGCTTGCCCCGGCGCTTCAATGGGGCATTTAGGAGCGTATGAGCCCCGCAACCCCTTCACCGACTGCTGCCCGCTGGATCCGCCGCTGGCTGATTGTGCTTGGCCTGATGGTGTATGCGATGATCCTGATTGGCGGCGCCACACGCCTGACCGATAGCGGCTTGTCGATCACAGAGTGGGAGCCGATCAAAGGCTCGCTACCGCCTTTATCTGCCGAGGCCTGGGTCGAGGCGTTCGACAAATATAAGCAAACGGCTGAGTTCAAATTACAAAATGCCAGCATGGACATGGCCGCGTTCAAGACGATCTACTGGTGGGAATGGGGCCACCGCTTTTTCGGCCGCATGATTGGGCTGGTGGCTGTCCTCGGGCTGGCGATCTTTGCCGCGAAGCGTTGGCTGAACCGAACACTGGCGACCCAACTGGTCGGGCTGGTGGCGCTCGGCGGCCTGCAAGGCGCGATTGGCTGGTGGATGGTGTCCAGCGGCATTGGAGAGACGACCCGTATTGATGTCGCCCCGTATCGCCTGATGACGCATTTCATGCTGGCGTTGGTAATTATCGCGATCATTGGCTGGCTCTGGCTCTCGCTGAGGGGCAAGCCCCGCGTGCCTGTGGCAAGGTCTGCGCGCTGGGCAGCCATTACCCTATTGGCGCTGGTGCTGTTGCAAATGGCGGCTGGCGCACTTGTGGCGGGGCTGGATGCCGGTCGCAGCTATACCGACTGGCCATTGATGGATGGAGAGTTCATCCCCACCCATTATTTCGCCGGAGACCTCGGCCTGCGCAGCCTGTTTGAGGGCCGTGAGGCGACCCAGTTTAACCATCGCTTACTGGCCTATGTCTTGTGGGCAGGCGCGCTCGCGGCGGCGTGGGTAAACCGCAAATCGCCCAATGCGCGCGGCTTTGCCGTGCTGGCGGGCCTCATTACCCTACAGGCCCTTTGGGGCATCGCGACATTGATCAATGCCGCGCCCATGGGGCTAGCGCTGGTGCATCAGGGGCTAGGCGTCATCGTGACGCTCGCCGCTGTTCAACTGGTCTATTCGTCCTCGGCCAGTGTCAGCACGCTGGGGTCAATGAACACGGCCTGATGGTCGCCGCTCTTGGTTTCCCCCGCAATCACGATAACGCCGCCGGGATAGCCGCCCGCGCGCGGCGTGCCGATGGCCGACATGGCAACCGGCTCATCGGGGGCAATCACGGTGATTCCATCCCGCACGCTGATGTCGCTGAAAATCTCGTCTTCGGTGCGAATGATCAGGCGGCCGTCCTCGCGCAGTTGTACGCCGGCGGAAAAGTCTGCGCGCTCCAACCGGGCCGAATCCATCATAATGTCTGACACGCTGGGCGCCGCGGCGGCGACAGAGCAAGACTGAATGGCGGTTTCAGATGTCATCGGGTCACTGGGATGCCAGCTGAGATCGCCGTCTGTCATGCGTATGGTGCCCGATTTCAAAACCCGGTTATTGGTGATGGTCCAATAGCCGAGACGCAGCACACCGTCGCCCTCTGCCGGGCCAGAACATATACCCTCAACCGAGCGCGTTTCCTCAATTGGAAGATCAATTTCGGTCGGTGCGATGAACAAATCACCGTAAATATAGGCCTTCAATTCGCCATCGCGCGTGACGCCGGGGAAGATTGTAATCTGCGAATCATCAACGATGGTAGAGTAGCCATCAGCCAGCGCGTTCAGCCGGAAATTTGATCGTTCACCCACTCGGTCGGCTTCCATATTGAACAGTTCAATGCCGCCAGATTTATAGGCCACCGCCAGCAAGCCAGAAAAACCGCCCGACAGACCAATCGCGGCCACTTCACCCTCCAGCGAAGACGTTGCCCACACGGCTGGAAGCTCTAAGCTCGCCGTCGATAAAACCGGGCCGGAATCCTCCGTTTCGGCGACTTTTTTGTCTCCTGAGCACGCTATAGCGCCTAAAAGCAGGATTAGGCCCAAACCCGCGTTGACAAAGGGGTGCGCGTTGCTTAAACGCCAGCGCTTGAATTGCATTCCTTAACTCCGACAGTGGAAGGCTCTGATTAGAGCGATGAAAACCTATAACGCACCCGCAGATGTGGAGCATAATTGGATCGTGATCGACGCAACGAATGTTGTCGTCGGACGTCTGGCTTCATACGTTGCATTACGCCTTCGCGGCAAGCACCGTCCTGATTTTACACCGCACATTGATACTGGCGACCATGTCGTTGTTATCAACGCCGACAAAGTGAAATTTACAGGCGATAAGCTGAAGCAAAAGACCTATTACCGCCACACCGGCTATCCGGGCGGGATTAAAAGCCGCACCGCGGGCGACATTATGAATGGTCGCTTCCCACAGCGCGCGGTTGAAATGGCTGTAAAGCGGATGATGCCAAAGGAAAGCTCACTGGCGCGCACCCAATTTGGGAAGCTGCGGGTCTATGCAGGCGCTGAGCATCCTCACACAGCGCAACAGCCGGAGACTGTCGATTTCGCATCGATGAACCGCAAGAACGTGAAGACGGGTTAGAATAGATGTCAGATACTGCAAACTCCCTCGAAGAGCTCGGAACACTGGAAGGCGCACCTGAAGGCGCTGCGGCCGCTCCGGTTATTCACGTTGAACCAAAGATTGACGAGTTCGGACGCTCATACGGCACAGGCCGCCGGAAAGAAGCGACGGCGCGGGTTTGGATCAAGCCAGGCACCGGAAAGATCACCATCAATGGCCGTGACCAGGAAAAATACTTTGCGCGCCCAGTGCTGCGCATGGTGATTGCTCAGCCGCTGATCGAAGCGGGCCGCGCAACTGAAATTGACGTCGTGTGCACTGTGAAGGGCTCTGGCCTGTCCGGTCAGGCCGGCGCAGTTCGTCACGGCATCTCACGCGCGCTTGTCGCTCGTGAGCCGGCTCTGCGCGCTGTGCTGAAGCCATTCGGCTTTATGACCCGCGACCCACGCGTTGTTGAGCGTAAGAAGTACGGTAAGGCCAAAGCCCGCCGTAGCTTCCAGTTCTCGAAGCGCTAGTCTTTTACAGACTTTTCGAATTTATGCGGGCGCTTCGGAAACGAGGCGCCCGTTTTTCATTGGCGGATGATCTATGACCAAACCCACAGTTTTTATTGACGGCGAAGCCGGAACAACAGGATTGCAGATCGCTGGCCGCCTCAGCGCGCGCGATGACATCACAGTGTTGTCGATTGACCGGGCGCTGCGCAAAGACGCCGGGGAACGGGCGCGCCTCATCAATGCGGCGGATGCGGTGATCCTGTGTTTGCCCGATGATGCTGCGCGCGAAGCGGTGTCTCTGGTGACAAATCCCGAAACGGTCATCATCGACGCCTCAACCGCTCACCGCACAGCAGAGGGCTGGGTCTACGGCTTTGCAGAGCATGCCCCCGGCCAGCGCCGCGCCATTGCGGCCTCCAAGCGGATTTCCAACCCCGGATGCTATTCCACCGGCGCAATCGCGCTCTTGGCGCCCTTGGTGCGCTCAGGGCTCATCGCGGCGGACGCTCCGCTGACCATCAATGCGATTTCGGGTTATTCGGGGGGGGGCAACGGATTGATCGCAGAATTTGAGGGCGGGGCGAAAGATGCCTATCGGCCTTACGCAATGACGATCCAGCATAAGCACGTGCCTGAGATCGTTGCGCGGTGCGGTCTGTCCCATCCGCCTCTGTTTGCGCCATCGGTGGGGGCTTATGCTCAAGGCATGATCGTAGAGGTTCCGCTGCAACTCTGGTCGCTGCCGACGCAGCCAAGCGCCGATGCGCTGAGACAGACCCTGAGCGATGCCTATGCTGGCGAGACGTTTGTGCATGTCATGGATAAGGCCGATACGTTGGCGCTGCAGCAGCAACGCAAAGGCGCGGCAGGGCATGTCGCGCTGCTCGACCCTGAATCTCTGGTCGGTACGAACTCAATGCGTCTGGCGGTGTTTGGCAATGATGACACACAGCAGGCGCGTCTGGTGGCTGTGCTCGACAATCTTGGCAAGGGCGCGTCTGGCGCGGCGGTTCAAAATTTGAATATCGCGCTGGGATTGGACGAAGGCGCTGGGCTCCAATCATAGTCAATCGGACCGAATCAAAAGGCCCGGTGCGTGATGATAACGCGCCGGGCCTTGTTTTGTCCCTATAGACACATGTGTCCGGATATGGACGGGATACAGACAGGATATAGAGCCGATATGGACACCTTAGTCCTCGCCGGCTCACACCCCTTTTACGTGACGCATGCACCCAGCGCCGTCAGCTGCTCTGGTGTCGCGCTGCTCATGGCAGCCTGCATTTTGTCAGAGTTATCCATGTCTTTGTAATCGATGCCCAGATCAGCATAGGCATCCAGTGTGCACTCACACTTGGCCGCTGTCATGGTTTCAGCTTGTGCGCAGATATCGATCCACTCGCCGCGGCTCACACCGTTCAGCGCGCCATCAATAGAATCAGCAGCGTCGCCTGCAGCGTCCGTCGTGGTTTCAACGGCGTCAGCGGCTTTGTCTTTCATTTTGTCGGCGCCGTCTTTGGCACCACCACATGCAACAAGAGCAAGGCTAGCGGCAGCAATCATAAGGTATTTCATTTGTGTTCCCCTTTTTTGAACAGGCAAGCCCTAAACCGGGCAGGCTGCACCATCAACAGCAAAAAAGGCGAATCTGGGACGCAAATCGCTGATCTTAAAGGCAATCCATTCGCCGGGGTGGCTCAAAAATCATTGCAATCTGCAGTGAGCACTTTCGATTCAACGGAACCTTGGGATAACTTGGTGAGCGCGAAATTACTTGATTGGCAACTTTATATCTTCAAGTCGAACTTTGACATATGCGCCCGGGGCATCGCCAAGCCCAACATCTTTGGGGGTTACGGCGTCACGTAGTTTGCCTGACTTAGGTTTCAGCCAATCCCACCATGTCGGCCACCAGGACCCCGGTATTTCGGTGGCTGTCTTGATCCAGTCATCGGCGTCGCCGTCCATGTCCGCATCACTGACCCAATGTTGATATTTGTTTGAGTCTGGATGGTTCACGACGCCTGCGATGTGACCAGAACCGGTCAGAACAAACTTAGACTTCCCCCCAAACACCTGCGCTGTGCGGAAGACGCTGGCATAGGGGCAGATGTGATCGTCGCGGCCAGCTTGAACGAGGACTGGGATTTTGACGTCTTTTGGATCAACCGTCTCGCCCATCAGTTTAAACTTACCGCGCGCCAGCTTATTCTTGGCGTACATGTCTTTGAGGTATTTCTTGTGAACGGGGCCGGGAATATTGGTTTGGTCCGCGTTCCAGTAGAGAAGATCAAACGGCTTGGGTGGCTTGCCCAGCATGTATTGGTCGATGACGTATCGCCAAACCAGATCAATCGGGCGAAGCCAGTTGAACGTCTCCTCCATCTGCTTGCCCGGCATAACACCGCCATTTTTCTCAATTATGCCAGAAATGTGTTTGCGAGCTTTCTTATCCGTAAAAACATGCAAATCGCCTTCAATCTCAAAATCTGACTGGGAGGCAAAGAATGTGGCAGAATTAATCCGCTTGTCACCCGACTTAGCCATATGACTTAGCGTGCCGGACAGAAGCGTTCCGCCGATGCAATAGCCTACCGCGTTGACCTTTTTGGCGTTTGACGCCTCTAGCGCAGCGTCTACGGCGGCGTATATGCCTTGCTCGGCATAGTCATCCCAGGTGTAGTCCTTCGTCACTGTGTCGGCCGAGCGCCACGACACGACGAATACGGTAAGGCCTTTGTCGACCAGCCATCGGATCATTGAGTTTTCTTTACGCATGTCCAAGACGTAAAACTTGTTGATCCAAGGCGGGAAAATCAAAAGCGGGCGAGCATAAGTCTTTTTTTGTGTTGGAGCGTATTGGATCAACTCAATCAAATCATTTCGGAAGACAACCTTGCCCGGTGCAGTGGCGATGTTCTCACCCACCTTGAAAGGTGACTCGTCGCTCTGTTTAATTTGCAGCTTGCCCCCCGCGCGGCGGATATCATCGCGGGCCATGCGAATACCATTCAGGACGCTTTCACCACCCGATTCGATAAAGGCTCTCAATGCGACGGGGTTTGATCCCAGAAAGTTTGTTGGAGACAATGTGTCAGTAAGTTGTTGGGTGAAGAACTTTGCGCGACGACGCAATTCATCGGGTGCGTTGGATGTCTCGGCCAGTGTTTTGAACCATTCGGCGTTCAAATCATACGCTTTTCGCATCATGCGAAAGCCAGGGTTGGCCTTCCACTCGGGATCTGAAAATCGTCTATCGGGGTCCTGCTCATTGGCGGGCGTCGCCATTTCTTGCATCAGCTTCACATAGCCGAGCATCATTTTCATATTGGCGTTGATCAGATGGGTGGGATTGAGAAGATGCGATTTAGCAACCGCCTGAAAAGCTTCGACGGTTCCTAGCTCATCGCCTTTAAACATGGTGCTGATCGGGCCGGAGCCCGCCATAACGTCGTTTAACAGGGATAGGGATTCTGTGTTTGCAAGCGCCAGCGTGGTGAGCAAAACCTGAAGTTTTCGTGGATCTTGTTGCTGCAACAGCGTCGCAAGGGATTCTGGGGTAGAGGGGGGTGGGGTGTTTTTGGCGGTCATGTGTCGAATTCTTGCCCTCTTTGTCAGACAATTACTATCCAATAGAATGTTTGTGATTTAATGAGTTTAACCATGAAAAACACGACGATTCCCCTCATTGGCGTATTAATCCTTGCTCTGGCAGGCTGTGCTGGTTCTTTTTCGAAAGTGTCTGATACGATGAATCAGACGCCCGAATGGTATGAGGCCCGCAAGGCTGAGATTGGCGGGGATGGGTATCCAGACCTAATGGACGTACCGGTGATTCAGGAGGGCCAGGAGCCCGGCCAATCATTGCCATTGTCAATGCAGCGGGTCGATGAACTGCTGGCGCGGTTCGCATCCTCGCCGCGGGCCGCACCTGCCGACATGACGCCAGCGCAAATCGAGGCGATTGCACAGGCTGTGCGGGTTGAATTTGCGTCCAGTACACCTGCCTCTGAGCATTTGACCGAGGAGGACGCCGAAGCGATCCGCCAAAGCTTCAACGTTCCGCGCGTTACCAAAGGCATGAAAACCCAGTGGTAAATACTGATTTTCACAAGATCAGGCGCTTGCCGCCTTATGTGTTTGAGCAAGTCAACCGGACCAAGGCCGCGCTGCGGGCAGATGGCGCCGACATTATTGACCTCGGCATGGGTAATCCTGACCTGCCGACCCCGCCCCATATCGTTGAGAAACTGATCGAAACGGCTTGGAAGCCGAATGTGAATAGGTATTCGGCATCCAGAGGCATACCGGGGCTGCGCCGCGCTGCGGTTGACTATTACCAGCGTCGCTTTGGGGTGACGCTGGACAAAGACCGAGAGATGATTGTGACCCTTGGGTCTAAGGAGGGCTTTGCCAATCTGGCCCAAGCCATTAGCGCGCCGGGCGATGTGATCCTGGCGCCGGACCCGTCTTACCCGTTACATTCCTTTGGTTTCATCATTGCGGGCGCGTCCATCCGCAACGTGCCGGCCCATTCGCCTGAAGAGTATTTGTCGAACCTTTCAAAGGCTGTGAAGCATTGTGTGCCGCCGCCGACGGCGATGGTATTGTGCTATCCGTCGAATCCAACGGCAGCCGTCTGTGACCTCGATTTCTACAAAGAAGCGGTCAAATTTGCGAAGAAGCACGACCTGTGGATCCTGTCAGACTTGGCCTATAACGAAATCTACTTCGACGAACCAACGCCTTCGATCCTGCAAGTGAATGGCGCAAAAGACATCGCGGTCGAGACGACGACGATGTCAAAGACCTATTCCATGGCGGGGTGGCGCGTTGGATTTGTCGCGGGCAATGACAAGCTGGTGGCGGCGCTGGCGCGGGTAAAGTCGTATTTAGATTATGGCGCCTATACGCCGATACAGGTGGCCGCTGCGGCGGCTCTGGATGGCCCTCAGGACTGCGTTGAGGAGTTTAGGCAGATTTACCGTTCTCGCCGGGATGTGCTTGTGGAGAGCTTTGGGCGCGCCGGATGGGACGTTCCATCCCCAGCGGCGTCGATGTTTGCCTGGGCGCCGATCCCGGAATCTATGCGTGAAATGGGCAGTTTGGAATTTGCGATTAAGCTGATGAATGAGGCGCATGTCGCGGTTGCACCTGGCGCAGGCTTTGGTGAGCATGGCGACGGATATGTGCGCATTGCATTGGTTGAGAATGAGCAACGCATTCGTCAGGCAGCGCGCAACATTCGCAAATTTATGTCTGCGCATGGGATCGAAGCGGAAGCGGCTGCAGAATAGATAGATAATCTAAACGATCAGAGCCTCATTTGGTGTCCATATAGTGTCTGTATCCTGTCTGTATCCCGTCCATATCCGGTCCATATCCGGTCCATATCCTGTCTATAGCGTTGCGGGCTTTCTTGTGTCTGCGGTTTGCTTTAT
>CAZXVJ010000025.1:26212-44002 GCA_964644385.1 uncultured Hyphomonas sp.
GTCCATATCCTGTCTATAGCGTTGCGGGCTTTCTTGTGTCTGCGGTTTGCTTTATCCAGCGCTCATCGAATGAATGAGAGTGAGCGGTGATGAGCACGTTGAAAATTGGGATAGCGGGACTGGGGAATGTTGGTTGCGGGCTGATTGAACTGGTGCAACGGCAAGAGAAATTGCGGTTGCCGGGCAGCGTTGACATTGGCGGGGTGTCCGCGCGCAGCCAGTCGCGCAATCGTCCTGTCGATACCAGCAGCTATCCTTGGTTTGATGACGCCGCAATGCTGGCCGCCGATGACGGTATTGATGTTTTTGTTGAGATGATTGGCGGATCTGACGGGCCGGCAAAGGTGGCGGTGGAAACAGCGCTGAAAGCCGGAAAACCTGTTGTGACGGCCAATAAGGCGCTGATCGCCAAGCACGGTATGGCATTGGCGAAATTGGCCGAAGAGCAGGGCGTGGACCTGTTGTTTGAAGCCGCCGTTGCGGGCGGCATTCCAGTTGTACGAGTGCTGCGCGATAGTCTGGCCGGAACCGAAGTGAAGCGTGTTGCGGGCATTTTGAATGGGACGTGTAATTTTCTGACGACGGAAATGCTGAAGACCGGGCGCTCCTATGACGAGGTTTTGGCCGAGGCGCAGAAGCTGGGCTATGCTGAGGCGGACCCGACGCTGGACGTGTCCGGCATGGACGCGGCGCACAAGGCGTCAATCTTGTCGGCGATTGCGTTTTCGGCAGACCTCGATTTTTCCAAGGTGGAAGTGTCAGGCGTAGACGGCATTGAACTGCTTGATTTGAGCTTGGCGGACCGGCTGGGCTTGAGGATCAAGCTGATCGCAGAAGGTGTGCTGACAGACGCGGGCGTGGTGTGCCGGGTGGAGCCAATGGCGCTGCCCGTGGATCATCCGCTGGCGCGCGTGAATGGGTCTTTGAACACGGTGCGTATTGAGGGTGACCCGGTCGGGGCTGTGACGTTGACCGGGCCGGGCGCGGGCGCGGGGCCAACGGCGAGCGCGGTGATGGGCGATGTTGCAAAACTGTTCCGGCCTGCCATTCGCCCTGCCTTTGGACGCGCTGACCACCATGCGCGGCGCGCCTTTGTGGCGGGCGCAGCGGATGAAGCGTCCGCATACTTCTTGCGCGTGAAGCTGGCCGATGAGCCGGGTGCGCTGGCGAAACTGACCGAGGCGCTGGCGGCTGAAGATGTGTCTGTGAACCGATTGCTGCAGGATTCGGCCGAGGAAGATGGCGCGAGCCCTGTGGCGATTGTAACGCATGTGTGTGCGCGCTCTGACATGGAGGCGGCGGTTGCGCGGTTGAGTAAACTGTCGATCAATGTGGGTGAGCCGCGTTTGATCCGGATCGAGGCGGCGAGCTAGCCGGCTGACCTGTGCTAGGGTTCGATCTCTCATGATTCTCAGATTTGGAGCGATGCAGCATGGCGAACGCCGCCCCTAAGACAGACAGTCTTCTGTTTGATGTCGGCGAGTCGACCTCCGGCAGATTTTGGACGATGCAGGAGAGCGACGAGGCGGCTGTGCGGGCCTTGGTGGCGGGCAGTGGCAAGAGCGATTTGATTGCGCGGCTGTTGGCGGGGCGTGGTGTAGAGGCGGCGCATGCGGCGAGTTATCTGGCACCAACCTTGCGCGACACGTTTCCTGACCCGTCTAGCTTTGCCGATATGGATAAGGCCGCTGAGGTGGTGTTTGATGCACTGTTGGCGGAAAAGCGTGTCGTGGTGTTTGCTGACTATGACGTGGATGGCGGCACGTCGTCTGCGATTTTGACGCGCTATTTCAGGGCGTGGGGCCAGGAACTGGGCCTGTATGTGCCGGACCGTTTGGAAGAAGGGTATGGGCCGTCTCCAGAGGCGTTTCAGCATTTGAAGGCGGAAGGCGCAGAACTGGTGATCACCGTTGATTGCGGCGCGGCGGCGGTGTCGGCGCTGGAGGAAGCGGACCGGATTGATTTGCCGATTGTGGTGATTGATCACCATTTGATGGCGGGTAAGCATCCGCCAGCTGTGGCGCTGATCAATCCAAACCGCCCGGATGACACCAGCGGGTGCGGGCATCTGGCAGCGGCGGGCGTTGTGTTTGTGTTTGTTGCTGCGCTCAACCGATTGGCGCGAAATCGCGGCCTCGCCCCGGCTGAGGGCTTGCCGGACATTATGGATTGGCTGGACCTCGCGGCGCTGGGGACCTTATGCGATATGGCGCCGCTGGAGGGGGTGAACCGGGCGTTTGTTCGACAGGGTTTGAAGATGATGTCGCGCGGGCAAAATGTTGGTTTGCGCGCGCTGGCAGATGTGGCGGGCATTGGCAAAATTGAGAGCGTTTATCACGCGACATTTATGCTGGGGCCGCGCCTGAATGCGGGGGGACGGGTCGGGGACCCGTGGATCGCTGCGAAACTGCTGGCGAGTGACGACCGGGCCGAAGCGATTGAACTGGCGGAGCGGCTGCACGGGCTGAACGAGGAGCGCAAAGCGGTTGAGGCGGCGATCCTGGAGCAGGCGATTGCGCAGGCTGAACAAAAGCTTGAGAAGGACCCGGATCGCGGCGTGCTGGTGGCGAGCGGTGAAGGCTGGCACCCCGGCGTGATTGGCATTGTGGCCGGGCGGCTGAAGGATCGATTCCATTTGCCGAGCATTGTGATTGGCTGGGGCGAGGGGCTTGGCCCGGTGGCGAAGGGGTCGGCGCGCTCTGTAAGGGGCGTGAATGTGGGCGATGCGATTGCGGCCGCGGCGAATGAGGGTGTCATTCTGTCTGGCGGCGGGCATGCAATGGCGGGCGGCCTCAGCCTTCAGCCGGAACAAGTGGCGGCGTTTGATGACTGGATGGTGTCGCATATGGCGCAATTTGCGGAGGAGCGCGCGGCGGCTTTGGAGCTGAAAATTGATGCGGTGCTGTCGGTTGGGGCGGCCTCGCCAGACCTGGTAGATGAGATTGACGGGATCGGGCCGTTTGGCATTGGCGCGCCGCAGCCTGTGTTTGCGGTACAGGATGTGCGGGTGAGCCATGTGCGCCGGGTGGGGGCCAATCATGTGAAGTTCACCGTGGAAGACGCGGCAGGCCGTCTGGACTGTATCGCGTGGCGGGCGGCGGACACACCTATGGGCAATGCGCTACTGGTTGGCGCGCGTGTGCATGTGGCGGGGCGGATTAAGGCAGATGAGTGGAATGGACGCCGGCGGGTGCAACTGGATGTGTCTGACGTGGCGCTGGCGCAGTAGGCGCTGGGCGGGCCGCGTGAAATACTTGCAAAAGGTGGGGCCAAACGGGTTGCCGAGCGGGCTTGAAATGGCTATATCGCGCTTTCAAAACCAATGCGCTCCCTTCGTCTATCGGTTAGGACGCCAGGTTTTCAACCTGGAAAGAGGGGTTCGATTCCCCTAGGGAGTGCCACGGTTTTTCTCTTGCACTGTTGTTGTTGAAGTTTTTAGCTTGGTGGGATCATTGGTTCTGGCGGTGAGCTTTGGAGGTGGGATGATTTGGCCGCCGAAGGCCTGTCTGGCGGGGCGTTCGTGGTCAACGTCGTGGGTGCAGCGTCTAGATTTCTTCAAGCGGTGTGTAGTCGAAGTCAAATCCAAAGCAACGTGGAGAAACGACTTTTAGCGCCTCAGCGGTTCGATAATGCTGCGGGCACCCAATTGCGATCACGCTGACGCGCTGGCCATAGCGTAAGCGTTCGGCATTGATCGGCGTCGCTGTTTCGTAGTCCAAAATTGTGATGAGGTCAGGCACTGACGCCAGTAACTTGTCTCCAAGGCGCGCGGTCAGGTATTCATTTTTGATGTCAATATGGAGGGGCGTGTTTCCTTCAATGAGCGAGTTAATTGTTGCGCGCCCCACATCGTACCCGCCGACGACCGAGGTCGTCATGTCGGCAACAATACCGGAAAATAGCGGGCGTACTTCGCCATAGATAGACGGTGCGAAAACGGACTTTATCTTCTCGCTCAACTGTTCGGCTGTGCCAGCGCCGCTGCGCAGCACTTTGCCGAGTTCAATGGATAGCGACACTGTGCCGGGAACAACGCAGCTTTTTAGCTCAGCGCCGGTCATTTGAAATTCGGCTGTGAGGATCATGCCGCCGCGCTTCATCGAAAAATCACGCACCAACGTTTCGTATTCCTGCGATGTGCTTGCGTCGATGCGCTCAGTCGTTCCGGTATAGTCGAGTGCGATGGCCGGCGTTGGATGTATACCCGCAATCGCATAAGTCATCATGGTGGCTTCGGGCAAAGCGCGGCCCATGCCGTCTCCGTCGATCACTGGGATGCCGTTGGCGGCGGCCGCCACGATTGGGATGAGGGAATTTCCGCCGCCGATCTCGAAGGATACAACCGCGTCTACCTTCCGACCCGTCATCGCCTTGTAAGCATCAAGCACAGCGATGCTTTCATCGACCGATGGAAGTAATTCGAGGCTGGTCGTGGGCGCGCCAACTGCGCCGATTGCGACCACCATCGCATCATCAGAAAGGTCGCCGGGCTGGATGAGCTCTGCATGCCCATAGGTGGCGAGGCCTTCCCGAGCGCACATATAGGTGAGGTAGGGGTCGCCGCCGCCACCTGTTGCGAGAAAGGCTGCACCTGCCGAAAGATCAGTTAGCATATCAGCGGTCAGTTTCATGTGTGCGCCTCCGTTAGCTTTGCGACATCGCCAACGACTTTGATACGAATGCGCGCTGCGCCGTCATCCATGTAGGGGATAGGCGTTTCTTCAATTTCCGTGACGCGGATCGAGGACTCACTTGCTCCCGCTGCCATAGCAACTTGCCGGGCGGCCTCTGTCGCCTCTGCCAATGCGGCCTCGCGCGGGGTTTCAGCATAGTTCACAAAGCGCTCTGCCTCGCCGCCGATAAGGGCGATGGCTGCGCCTATGGCATTCGCAACGCCGCTATGTTGCGGGGTGTGAATGGCCGATGCGTGAGCGATTTCAGCAGGGGCGAGGATTGCGCCGCCGCCGACGAGAATAACCGGAAGGGGGTCACTGCTCGGCTTCATCTTGCGGATACCGTCTTCGAGGATACGACGGATTGTGGACAGGCCATTTGAAATTGTTTCGGGGTTTAGATGCGCCACTGCGGTCTTATCTCCGACATCAGCGAGCCCGGCCGCCACCACAATGTCAGTTGCGGTTAGCGTCGCGCCGCCAAAGACGAGGCCCTCCGTTACGAGTTTGTGACCGACGGATTGCGGCCCGATGCTGTTGCCGTTGTCAGAAACGATGCTGCCTCCGCCAAGACCAATGGCGAGTACATCGGGCATACGGAAGTTTGTGCGTACACCGCCGACCTCGACCACCATGTTCGATTCGCGTGGAAAGCCGCCGCGTAAGACGCCAATATCAGAGGTCGTGCCGCCAATATCCACGACAATCGCGTCTTCTAAGCCTGTCAGGCGAGCTGCACCGCGCAATGAGTTCGTGGGACCAGATGAAAAGGTGAGTGCTGGAAACTCGCGGACAAAGTTGGAGTCCATCAGTGTGCCGTCATTTTGGCTAATGAAAACGGGGCAGCTTAGTCCATGTTCGTCCAGAGCATCGTCGAATGCGCTCACAACTTTGCCAGCAAACCCAAGCAAAGCGGCGTTAAGAAGGGCAGCGTTTTCGCGTTCCAACAGTCCAACGCGACCAATGCCATGTGAAAGGGTCAGCGATATATCCGGAATAGCATCGCGTATGCGTTTAGCCACATAATGTTCTGGCTCTGCATTCATTGGAGAAAAAGCAGAGGTGATCGCGGCGGTTTTGATGCCTTTCGCTTGCAGGTCAACGATAACAGCATCAATCTCGCTGTCATCAAGTTGCGAGAGCGGCTGGCCGTCATAGAGAAAGCCGCCATGTAGCATGTAAACATGATCGCCAAGCGCCGCCGAAATATCTTGCGGCCAACCGAGTTTTGGCGGCATCCCGCGCCCGGAGGGCAAGCCGAGACGTATGGCGGCAACATGCGACAGCTCTCGGCGCTGAACAACGGCATTGGTGAACTGTGTGGTGCCGATCATCACGGCTGTGATTTGCGCCATATCAACGCCGCGCTCGCTTAAATATGCGAGTACGTTTTTTATGCCTGTCACGACGTCTGCGGTTGTGAGGGCCTTGTGGGCTTCAACAACTTGTTCGCCGTCCAATACAACAGCGTCTGTATGGGTGCCGCCGACATCAATGCCAATTCTCATGATGCGGGCTCCGGCTTCTGCCCTATAAAGTGTTCGAGCAGACTTAGAAGCGCATAAACGGCGCCTGATAAAACCGCTGCATCCAGCGCGCCCATGCTGGTCAACGAAGGTATCATCTCATTTGCCATAAGGATGGAGGGCACTGCGCCGATGATCCAGGCTGTAAAGGCTTTGATACCGAAGCGCTTGTTGGCAGACAGCGTTTCGATGCGGTATCGGGCGCGCCAGTTTATCGCAAAATCGACAAGAATGACGCCAGCGACGGGCACAAAAATAACCGACAGGTAGATCAGGAACATGATGAAATAGTCTAGAATGTTCAGCATCGCGGCCAGAATGCCGACCGCGCCGAGGCCGAGCGTGAGGGCGAGCGTGTTGAGTTTCGGGAAGGTCGCCTTCGTACTGAGCACGGCGCTGTAGAGGTTCAACGAGTTGAGCACCCAGCTGCCCGCGATCACAATCGCGAATGCACCAAGCCCCAAGCCAAGATCTAGCATCACGTCCAGAATATCGATCTGGCCGGTCGAGCCGCCAGCAAGTGCGGCCGCGCCCATCACTGCGAGCTGAACGATGACGTATCCGATGAAAGCTGTGTAGATCGCGCCGGACCAATGGCGAGCGAAGCGGGTAATATCGGGTAGAATAATTGCGCCAATGATGATCGCCCCAACAACGGCTGTCACGCCTTCTCCGAAACTTAAAGTCTCAACATTTTGGCCGGCGAAGAAATCCTGAAGCGATTGCGTCTTCAGAGCCGAATATACGAGAAGCGCTGTCACGATTGCGAGGACTGGTACCATAGCTGTCGCAAGCATGTTGATCGCTTTGAAACCGATCAGCGTCGTCAATGTCATACAGATGCTGGCGATCGTCATCCAGAGATAGGGATGCAGACTAAAGCCAAGTGTTTCGGCTGATAAGCGCGCTGCGGCGTCAGCAAATAGATTGATATTGATCCCAAACCAACCCAGCAGCGAGATTGCGAAAGCGATGTTCACGAGCCCCGCGCCCCAATCGCCAAACGCAATGCGCACGAGCAGGTATGAGCTCATATGCGTCTTAGCGCCGATCGCGCCCATCATTGCTCCGATTGCGAAAATGATGAGTGAGCCGACCAGCAAAGCGAGCATCGCGTTTGCCGGGGACATGGCGTGATAGACTTCAAGGCCGGTAATGAAAGTTGGTAGTGAGAATGCCACCATGGCGGCAACGGCAGCGATACGCGGCCATGAGACAAACTTGTCTTCCGATATTGCGACCGCTGCAAACTCGCTGGTGTCATCCATGATTTATTGCCCCTGCAGTTTAGATCATGATGTTTTGCAGGCGATGGACTGCGTGTCCACAAAGGGATTACTTTGCCAGTGGGCCCAGCGCGTTTTTTAACCTGGCCAGACGATTACCATACTTCTTCCAACGGCCGATGGAGCCGGAATAAAGCGGCTGTCGAACCTGAACGGAACTCGCGGTTGATACAGGCGCGAGGTTTTCATGAAACCGCAGACAGGCCTCGTCCCAGCTCAGTCCGCAAAAGGCGAGAAGATCACGGGTTTGAGCCTCTTGATCCAACACGATGTCCTCATAGCTGATTTCCATAAAGCGCGAGGGTGGCAACACGTTGCGCCAGTGTGCGATCAGATCATCGAAGGCGCGGTAATATTTTGCGGTGTTCTCAAGATCGAACGTGTAGTTGTAGTACGAGAAGCCGGTCGAAAACAGCTGACGATAATTGGATAAGCAGCTGTCCATTGCGCCGCGTCGCAGAGCGACAATCCGTGCATTTGGCAGGGCGGCATGGATTAGCCCGGCATAGAAGAAATTCAGCGGCATCTTGTCTGTCATCCGCGCCGCGCCGCGGGCTAATTCCTGCGTTGCCTCAATATAGCTTTTGCCAATGCCGGCTAGGTTGAGGGCGGTCGCTTTGTTCAGTGTGTTCTCGTCCAACACCAGATTTGAATGTGTTTGCGCGCCAGACTTTATCAATCCTGCAAATGTATTGAGTTCGCCTGCCGACACCACGTCAGGGTGGCTTGAGAGGATGCGATCAACCAATGTGGTGCCTGTTCGGGGCAGACCGATAATGAAGATGGGGGAGGGGCCTTCGTCTGGGGGCGGTGCGGCGCGGGGGTCTGGGTAGGTCTGGCGGGCCGCACGAAAGTTGGCGAGGTCCACTTCAATATCCACGTTGAGCGCGGTCGCCTTTTCTGCCTTGGCTTTATGAAGCCAATCCAAGCTTTCCTCAAAGCGTTCCATATCCTCTAGCGTTTTGGCGATGGCATGACCGAAGTGAAGCGCCGCATCGGCATTAGTTTTGTGAGCCTCAAACAACTCCACCAGTTGATCCAGTTGGTTGTCGTCAACGGTTTGCTTCTGCAGCATCACCAGCGAAGAGTAAGCGCGGTAGAGGCCGGGTTCCCGGTCAATTGCTGCTCGATAGGCCTGCTTGGCTTTCTCAAATGCGCCAGAGAATTGGAGCGAGGCGCCAAGATTGTAGTGAAAGTTTGCTGGGGCCGGGTTTAAGGCAACGGCCTTTTCGAACAAGGGCACGGCTTTTTCATGAAATCCCGTGCGGCTGTATACAACGCCAATCGCATCCGCAAACCACGCATCGTCTATGGGGAGGCGGGCGGCTTGATCTGCGGCCGCGCGTGCGTCTGCCTGTTTGTTGAGAGAGACGAGCGAGCGGGCAAGATACGTGAAGTAACGCCCTTCATGCGGGGCGAGTTGCGTCGCGCGCTCCAATAGTTCCACAGCCTTGGTGTGATTATCATGCTCGGCAGCGATGACGCCCAGTAAACAGTAGGGGACTGAATCGTCGACATCGCGATGGATCATATCGATGGCTTCGGCATGAACGCCTTGAAAATCGCCTTCAGATAATCGCTTCAAGCCGCTCAAAAATGGAGTGGGTGGGCTGTTGCCAATGTGCATCAGTGTTGGGGTATCCATATTGGGGCCACGCTGTTCTATTGACAGGCAATCCAGAACTACAGCGAATGTTTACAGCTGTGATATCTACACATTTACTGCAGTCTCTTAAGAGCGCAAAGCAGGTTTTGCGGCGCTCAACACGGATGACGGACCCGAAGAGGCGGGTAGCCGACCGCTTAGTCCACGGAGCCTAATCATGAAGGCCACTAAATTCAAAACCGCCCTTAAAGCGTCGTCCAGTCTCATTACAGCTGTCGCGCTTAGCGCCGCACTTGCCGCAACCGCATCTGCGCAAGACGCCGGAACAGACGCTCCAGAAGAAGACGCGACTGCGCGTCTTGAAACGGTTACCGTCACATCAACCCGCCGGGCTGAGTCTATCCAAGACGTGCCGATCAATATCGCGGCGGTTGGCGGCGATCAAATTGAGCAACAGGGCTTTGATGACATTTCAGAACTCGCCGCCTTTGTGCCGGGTCTGAATATCATCGACCAAGGTGGACGCAGCGGAAACCGAATTGTTGTGCGTGGCTTGAATGCAGAACCGGTGTCGAACGCCTTTGGTCAGGCAAATGGCGGCGGCACAGTCGCAACATATGTGGGCGACATTCCTTTGTTCGTAGATCTACGCTTGAACGATGTTGAGCGCGTTGAAACCCTGCTTGGCCCTCAAGGAACACTCTATGGCGCCGGCACAATGGGCGGCGCGATCCGATACATTCCAAACAAGCCAAACTTCGACGGAACGTCATTCGAGGTTCGGGCAGACGCATATACCTATTCCGAAGGCGACGGCATAAGCTCAGATTTAGGCGCAACTCTGAACGTGTCATTGTCAGATTCGTTTGCCGTCCGCGCCTCTGTTGATTTTCTTAATGATGACGGGTTCATCGACAATCCTTTCGTCGTAACGACACCCGGCGTATCAAACCCCGATCCAGACTTTACCGATCCAGCCGCTCGCGCCGCTAACTTTAGCCCAATTGAAGACGCGAACACTGAAGAGGTTATCTCAGGGCGTATTTCAGCGCGCTGGCAGCCAACAAGTTACCTTGACGGTACGCTGACATATTATTTCCAGAACTCAGAAAATGGAGGCCGCAACACATCTAGTCGCCGCGGCATTCTCCAGACCGGCGATTATGAATTCTCAAACCGCGTGCCGGAGCCAAACGAACGCGACAATGAGCTGCTTGCCTTGGAAATCACGGCTGACCTTGGTTTTGCTGAACTTACCTCTGCGACCGGCTTGGGTGAAACAACAGAGAACGGCCAACGGGATCAAACCGATTTGCTGATCACACTTGAGTATAGCTATGAGACGTTCCCAACGTTCACAGCGTTCACGTTTGAAGATGACAAGACCGAAGTCTTCAATCAGGAAGTTCGTTTAGTTTCTACCGGCGACCAGCGCTATAACTGGATTGTCGGCGCGTTCTACAACAAGAACGAATATCGCGCGCTCTCTTCGGAATTTACGCCCGGATATGTCGAATCCTTCGGTGTGCCGCTGCCGACGTCAGGCGCACTAGAATACTTTGAAGCCGACCGAACTGAACTGGAAGAAAAAGCCATCTTCGGTGAGTTTGGCTATGACATCACTCCAGATTGGGATGTAACGGTAGGCGCTCGCTTTTATGAGTATGAGTTCCAGACAGGTAACTCCACAAGCTTTCCTGTCGCCGACTATCTGTTCTTCGATATTGATGGCTTCCAGCCGTTCAGCTTAGGCCAAATCGACCAAAATATTCCGCTCGATTCCAGCCAAGATTTCAGCGGTGAGCTGTTTAAGGTGAACACGTCTTATAAGCTTCCGAATGGCAACCTTCTGTACGCGACGTTTAGCCAAGGCTACCGTGTCGGCGGGCCCAATGGTGGCACACAATGCTCTGACACTGATCTTGCGGCCATCGCGGCAGGTAACCCGCCGGTGCAGGGGCTGTGCCTGTTTGCTGCTGGCGACCAATTCAGCGACAACCCTGCGGATATCGTTGCAATCAGTGAGTTTGATTACACGCCAGACACTGTCGATAATTATGAGATTGGTGCGAAGACCACTTGGCTCGACGGAGCCCTAACGCTGAATGGCTCAATTTATTATATTGATTGGCAAGACGTTCAGGTTGCTTCGACAACAATCAATGCGGGGACGTCGATCACTGTAAATGGTGGTGAAGCAACATCCACCGGATTTGATCTGGCAGGTAACTGGCAGGTCAGCGATGCATTGAACGTGCGTGGCAGCTACTCCTTTGTCAAAGCTGAGTTGGCTCAGGATGTAAGCGGTCTGGTTCGTACCATCACGCCGCCAGGATTTGGCACAGCGTTCGAAGACGCTCAATCGGGCGACCGTTTGCCAGGATCGCCGGAATCGCAGTTCTCGCTATTTGCAAGCTACGTCATGCCCCTAAGCAACGGAAATGACGTTCTGTTTGATGGCGGTTATTCTTGGCAGAGCGATGTTGAATCTGTCGTCGGCGCACGTGGGGGTAGCTTCACCTTGCCAAGTTACGGACGCGCAAATGCAGCGATCGGCTATCGAACGGATCAGTGGACCGTAACAGGCTATATCGACAATATTTTCGATGAACTGTCTGAGTCCAGTGTAACCTCGCGGCCTGCCTTCAATCAAAACATACTCGGCGCAAATGTACGCTCGTTCCGCACCAATGTGTTGGCACCGCGTACTGTGGGCGTTCGTGTGAAGTATAATTTCCAATAGCTGAAATCTTCAAGTGAGACTGCAGAAAGCGGAGCCAGAGATGGCTCCGTTTTTTGTTTGGTTGATTAAAGGGTAACCGCTTTAGCTATTTTGTAAGCAGATGCCCATTCGCTTGGAATTTGGAAGCAGGCCAAAAGTGGGTTCTCTCGACCGAGGATGATTTTATTGCGACGGTTGCGTTTTTCCTGATGGAAGGCGATCGTTGCGCTGTCTTTTTTAGAGGCGATGCCGTGCGGGTTTTTGATCTCGCACTTTGTCTGAAAGGCTCAAGGCTCCGGTCGGACCGTCATCCAAACACCGCTTGTTTCAAAGCCTGACCCTTGGTGAAAGCCGTTCCTGTTTTGGCGGAGATAACCGGCGCGTCTTTAAGGTGGACCACACAGGTGATTTATGAGTATTCTCCGGGCGAGCGATACCAAGCGGCAACGTACGGCTATTTTGCGGTGCAGGACATTACGGCTCTGAAGCAATCCGAAGAGCATGTGAGGTTCTTGCTTGGCGAAATGGCGCACCGTTCCAAAAATACGCTTGGTATGGTTCAGAGCATTGCGCGCCTGACGGCCAAACATGGTGACCCAGCCACGTTTTCTGAACGCCTCATTGCGCGTCTTGACGCGTTGGGCCGCAACAACATGGTCATGATTAACGATCAGTGGACATCGGTTGAAATCGAACGGCTCGCCAAATCTCACCTACGTCCATACGAGGATGTAGACGAAAACCGAATTGATATTTCAGGCCCCCGCATCGTTCTGACGGAAAAGGCCGCACAAGCGATTGGAATGGCGCTGCATGAGTTGGCAACGAATGCATTGAAATATGGCGCGCTTTCGAACGAGACCGGCAAGGTCAAAATTGAGTGGGGCGTGGATACGCGCCTGGACGGCGCGTTCAGAATTTCCTGGTTAGAGCAGGGCGGCCCGCAAGTGTCCGTTCCGGAGCGACTTGGATTCGGCGACGTTGTTATAAGGCGAATGGCGGCATCTGCTGTTCAAGGTCATGTTGACCTGCGATATGATCGTGAGGGGCTGGTTTGGTCGCTCACTGCGCCTCTGGAAAACATAATGGAGCCACTCGCCGAACACGGCCGAGGCGCGTATTTCGGCACCCAGCGTTAAAATTCCAAGTAAGTGGTCGCTTAACCTCTAGCCGTGGCCGAATTTTGGTGTGATCCGATAAAGCCGAAGGCCTGATGCGCCTGAAACAGTTCCGCCCTAAGCATTAAATATGTCGATTAAGGGCGCATTTCTTATTTGAAATATCAAGAGTAAAAAATGGGCATACGGATTGAATGCAGCATTGAGTTTTGCTGGAGGGTGGCGGGTGAGGTTAACATCGGCTCGGAGTGAAAATTGCGTTATCTTGGAACGAATTCAACCGAGCGACGTTGTGTTGGTGTAGCGACGAAGGAAAGTTTGCATGACAAATCATAACATTGATATTTTGAACGACGTCACCCAAGCTATGATCGATAGCTGCAAAGGTTATGAATTAGCCAGCGACCAGGTTGTTGGCGAGGTTGCTCTTGAACCTGTTTTTCGTACCCGCTTCGAACAACGAAACCAACTGGTCACCGAATTTCAGGCGAAGGTCCGTTCCCTTGGTGGCGAGCCACAGACAGAGGGCGGTATATCCGGTTCCATCCATCGAGGATTCACCAAATTTTCTTCGTTGTTCCGAGACAATGTCGATGCCGCGCTGGATGCGATCGACGACGGAGAAGATTTTCTCGTTGAAGAAATCGAGCGCAAGCTCGAATATACGGAACTTTCTCCAGATACACGGCAGATGCTCATGAAAGCGCATGCTTCGGCAAAAGCTGGAGAACGTTTCGCCGACCGCATGGAGGCATAAATCTACGCTGCAGCATTTCAGCTGCCGACTTTAGCGCCGTCTCACTAATTTGGGGCGGCGTTTTTTTTGGTGTTCGTAGGCGGTTGGCTAACCTTCTGGTTCTTCGCCGCCAAAGCGCGTGGTCCATTCGGCGATGTGTTCATCTTCGATTTTTTGGAACAGGACGTCTGGCGGCGTGATTTCTAGGCCGACTGGCAAGGCATTCATCAGAAGGTCGTCATCGGCGGAAGGCCAATTTCGATGATCGTCGGGCACGCCGAGGGCATTCAATATTTTTGCGGCGGCGCTCGGGATAATGGGCTGTGCAATGATTGCAAACACCGCGGCAAGGTTTAGGCCGCTGCGAACACCAATAGCGGCCCCGTCAACGTCCGTTTTATATTTGACCCATGGCTCGGCTTTGGTGAGGTATTCATTTCCTGCGGCCCAAATGGCGCGGGTTTCTGCGGCGGCTTTACGGAACTCCATGTCTTCATAATGCTGCGTGAGCGCGGCTAGGCGCGTCTTTAACTCACCGGCCATCCAGGCTTCCGCCTCGCTCGGCGCGCCGCCGTCAGGGATTTTTCCATCAAACTTGCTGGCGGTGTACTTCGTTATCCGATTGACAAAATTGCCGAGGACGTTTGCGAGGTCTGAATTGACCGATGCTTGGAAGCCCTCCCAAGTGAAGGCTGCGTCACTGCTTTCGGGCGCGTTGGCGATCAGATACCAGCGCCAATAATCTGCGGGTAGCATATCAAGCGCCTGATCCATGAAGACGCCGCGTTTGTTGGACGTCGAAAACTTCCCCCCATACCAGGTAACCCAGTTGAAGGCTTTCAGTTTATCGACCGTCTTCCACGGTTGGCCGGAACCGAGCAGGGTTACCGGAAAGCTGACGGTGTGAAACGCAACATTATCCTTGCCCATGAATTGAACATATTCAGTGTCATTGGCGCCTTTGTCTGTGCGCCAGTATGGTTCCCAATCGACACCTACGCTTTTTGCCCATTCCTGCGTCGCGGCGATGTATTCAATCGGTGCATCGAACCAAACATAGTAGACCTTGTCTTCAAAGCCGGGGCGGGGCTTGCCGTCTGGCGCTTGTACAGGGATGCCCCAAGAAAGATCTCGCGTGATCGCGCGTGCGATGAGCCCTTCGTCCAGCCATTTGTTTGCGATGGACACTGCGAGCTGTGGCCACGCTTTGCCTTTGGTGTTTACCCAGTCTTGTATTTTGTCCTGCATCTTGGATTGCAGAAGGAATAGGTGCGTCGTGTCGCGGACTTCGACGTTGTGACTGCCTGAGACCGATGAGTAGGGATTGATAAGGTCTATGGGGTCGAGCAGTCGGTCGCAGTTATCGCATTGGTCGCCGCGCGCTTTTTCGAAATCGCAATGCGGACAGGTGCCCTCCACATATCGGTCCGGCAAAAAACGTCCATCTTCAACAGAGTAGACTTGCTTCGAGGTGCGCTCCTCGATCAGCCCATTGGCCTCAAGTGCTGCGGCAAATTGCTTGGTGAGCGCGTGATTCGCGTCGCCACTGGAGCGTCCGAACCAATCAAAGGACAGGTTGAAGCCTTCGCCTGCGGCCTTCTGAATTTCGAACTGTTCGTCGCAATAATCGCGCACAGACATATCCGCAGCCTGAGCCGCAAGCTCTGCTGGAGTTCCATGTTCATCCGTTGCGCAAATATAGGTGACGTCGTGGCCCTGCAGCCGCATGACGCGTGCGTACACGTCAGCCGGAAGCATTGAGCCAGCCAGATTGCCGAGATGCTTCACCCCGTTGATATAGGGCAGGGCAGAGGTGATGAGGATGCGCCGAGGTTGCGTCATGGACGTATTTTCTTTCGCTTTGACCGTTTCGGGCGCATGATTCGTGTCCATATGCCGCTGACGTCGGAGTTTTACCGCGCCGTTCGAGAAAATAAAGCGGTTCGGTAGGTATTTGGCAGATCAACGTCGGAGGCACCGAAAGGCGGGTTGGAAATGTCTCGCTAATTTATGGAAAGAGCGGGCCAAAAAAATCCCCAGCGCATCATCGCGCCGGGGAATATTCGGTGCTGGGGTTTTAAACAGCCTGTGAACATAGCTATCCACAGGTCAGTCCACAGGCCAGTATAGCCTAAGTGCCCAATGCTGGCACGGCAGTCAGGGTGACGTCGACGCGGCGCGCCAAAGGCTGACCCAGTGAGGCTTTCGTGGCCTGCGCGTCGGCAATCTCAGTCGATATGTTACCGCTGCGAATACCGTTTGTTTTCAGGGCTTGTAGAACCGCGTTGGCGCGAGCTTCTGATAGCTTGGCGAGCGACTCATCGGTGTGAGCCTCCTCAGAAATCACGCGAGCCTCAATAGAGGTAACGGCGCACTCCGAAAGTTGATCACTGGCCGCTTCGATCGTGCGGTAAGAATAAGATGACATCATCGCATCATGAGCGGCGAAATAGACGGTGACTTCAAGATCATCACAGGTATTTATCTGTTCGACCGAAACCCGCTCTGTTGGCGGCGGTACGGGGGTATCTGCGGCGGCGGTAAACGCCAGGCCGACAGTGGCCAAGGCCGCAATGGTCGGAGTGATAAGTGCACGTTTCATTATGTGTCATCCTTTTCAACTAAGTTTCTTGCTTGGGACGAACATGACGGCCAAGTTTGACGGAAATGTGCAGGCAAAGAGGCGAATGAGGCATTCGCGTGCTGATTAGATGATCATTGGCCGGGTTAACCATAAACCCAATGAAATATGGGGTTTTGGTCTGTTAGGCCGGCCCCCAATAGGTGAAACGGCGTAGCCAATACTCAAATGGGCCACGCTTAAAGAAACCGCACCATATGCCTGTGAATACCAGCGAGAACAGGCCGGCAGCGGCGGCAATCGCGGTGGCTTGCGCGGCACCTAGCTTGGCAAACAGATCAAGCCCATAGGCGGAGAAGACCCAAGACAAGACGAACGACTGAATGAGATAGGCGGTGAGCGAGGCGGAACCAGCGCGCGCGAAAAAACGCCGGATTGGACCGGGTTCACCCTGGCTGGCTTTTGCGATCAGACCGGCGTAGCCCAGCGCGGAAAATGGCGAGGCTGCGAAGATAATCGCCAGGCCGAACATTGTGCCACTTGTGACCATTGAGGGTTGGTTGTGGAATAGCCACGCCCCAATGAAACTGAATATCAATCCGATAGGCAGGAACACCAAGCGGCTGCGTTTCCAGATTGGATACGACGCATTCGTTATGGCGCCCGCTTTAACGGCGGCTAACCCGAAACAGAAGAACCCAAACACAGATATGCCTTGCTGAAACAATACCCCAAAAAAGGTGGTGGGCAGTTGGGTTAAACGGAATAGGGCGGCTTGCCAGAAATTTCCATCGCCAAACGCCGTAATATAGCCCTTTGACATCACACTCATCTCTTCGGCGGCCA
Organism: uncultured Hyphomonas sp.; assembly: GCA_964644385.1. Lineage (GTDB taxonomy): Bacteria > Pseudomonadota > Alphaproteobacteria > Caulobacterales > Hyphomonadaceae > Hyphomonas. The sequence goes on from CAZXVJ010000025.1 coordinate 43,307, forward strand.
ATAGCATCTCGTCCGGCGCAAATGATTCGCCCAAAACCATCAACCCACCCAACATGCCCAGCATGAGCGCGTTTCCAAAAATCAGCAGCGCGCCCAAAATGATGAGCGCCTTTACCGGTAGGTTTTTCACCCAAAGTAGCGCGCTGCCAAGCACGGCATAGGTCATTAGAATATCGCCCATCCAAAAGAAGATGAAATGGAGAATACCAAGCGCCATCAACGCTGCCATGCGGCGGTAATATCTCGGCTTAAAGTTCGCGCCTGCGCGCTCAGCTGATGCGATCTGAAACGCTAGCCCAGCGCCGAACATCATAGAGAAAAGGGGATAGGACTTCGCCATGAACAGGCCAAGCACGCCAATATCAGCTGCCGCATCGGCCTGCGTGACGATACCGCCCATATGGTAACCCTCAGTCATCGGCCACGAGAAGCCCATGACGTTGACCAATACGATGCCCATTAAAGCAAACGCGCGGAGTAGATCCGGTAACAAGACCCGTTCAGTTGGCAAATTCGCTGCGTTCATAATGATAACCCCAAAATATTTTACGATTCAGCCCAAATCGTCTGCCTCTACACCTTGCCCCGATGCACCGAACCGCGTAAACCCCGTTTCGGTTGCCCGCTTAGCTCAGCTGGTAGAGCATCTGATTTGTAATCAGAGGGTCGGGAGTTCGAGTCTCTCAGCGGGCACCA
>CAZXVJ010000026.1:0-9053 GCA_964644385.1 uncultured Hyphomonas sp.
TCGTCGCGGCGAGCGATTGCTTGAACATTTCCTGCGTGGAGAGATCTTTGGGCATGTCTGCGTTCGCAGCCCGCTTAGGCCACCTTCACCATGAGAGCTGACTCTGGGAGTTCTTCGGCAAAGCAGCGTTGGTACATTTCGGCGACGAGTGGGCGTTCTAACTCGTCGCATTTGTTCAGGAAGGTCATGCGGAAAGCGTGGCCGAGATTGCCGAAGATGGCGAAGTTTTCGGACCATGTGATGACCGTCCGCGGGCTCATCACGGTGGAGAGGTCTCCGGCCATAAAGGCGTTACGGGTCATGTCGGCGAGGGTCACCATTTTGGACAGTGTGTCATCATCGACGCCAGTGTCTTTGGTCTTGATGATTTCAACTTCAGCGTCGTGTTCAAGATAGTTGAGTGTTGTGACAATGCTCCAACGGTCCATCTGGCCTTGGTTGAGCTGCTGTGTGCCGTGATAGAGCCCTGTGGTGTCGCCGAGGCCGACGGTGTTGGTGGTGGAGAACAGGCGGAAGTATGGATTGGGCGTGATGACGCGGTTTTGGTCCAGCAGGGTGAGCTTGCCTTGCGCTTCCAGGATGCGTTGAATCACAAACATAACATCTGGGCGGCCGGCGTCGTATTCATCAAAGGTGATCGCGACAGGGCGTTGCAGCGCCCATGGCAGGATGCCTTCGCGAAACTCAGTAATCTGTTTGCCGTCTTTCAAGACGATGGCGTCTTTGCCGACCATGTCGATACGGCTGACATGGCTGTCGAGATTGACCCGGATCATCGGCCAGTTGAGGCGCGCAGCGACCTGTTCGATATGGGTCGATTTGCCTGTGCCGTGATAACCCTGAACCATGACGCGGCGATTGTGCTGAAAGCCGGCAAGGATCGCCATCGTGGTTTGCGGGTCAAAGCGATAAGACGGGTCAATCTCTGGCACGAGTTCGGTTTTCAGCTTGAAGCCATGCACGACCATATCCGTGTCGAGGCCGAAGACCTTCTTCACATTGATCTTTTCAGTTGGTTTCAGGCCATCCAGGGCGTCTGTGTCGCTCATCACTGTCATTTGAAATCACATCTTTTCGCGGAAATTTTAAGGTCACGCGGTGTTTTAGCACGCCTGATCGCCGCGCATAGGGCTAGCGTTGGGGAAATATGACGCGGGGCGTGGTTAGCGCTTAGTTTGTTTCTGAGGGCGCCGCAGGGAGCATGTCCTCCCCTGCAAGGGTCATAATGCAGCGCGCAATATCTTCGCGGGTTTCTGATCGCCGCCTAAGTTCATTGCGCAGAGTGCGCCTGTATTTGTCCCGATTGAGCCTCTTTCGATTGACCGTGCGATCAAAGCGATCTGCAAAGCTGTTATAAACTTCGTTCCATAGCGCAGGTTCAAAATATGGAGACTTGGCGTTCTCATTGGAGATGTAGCGCTGCAAATACGCGGTTTCCATATCATCGGAAAGACGGTCCCCTCTTCTGCCAATATCTTTGCGATAGGCAGGCTCACATGCGCAATCAGCTCGGTAGGCCTCTACCGCACGCGGGCCAAGGTCTGGATCTGCCGCCGCCGCAGACAGGAAGGCGTCTCGGTAGGCCTGTCCCATCTGGCCAGCGGACCGGGAATGTATGGGTGGACATATCGGCTCAATCCGCAGAACCGGAAGCGTATTGTATTCGACCTGCCCAATTTGGAACTTTAACGCGTCTTCGCGGCCCTCATCTTTTTCTGGTTCGGCCTTGGACACGTCGACCGGTGGTGCAGGATTGCTGCGCCCAATGCCGGTTTTCAGCGCAACCGCAATGGGAAACAGGCAAACGAGAATAAGTGCGACTTTGCCAATCGAAATATCGGCCATTCAATCCATCCATTACGGCTGTAGTGAGCGTATAATCACATATGGCGTAAAATGAGGCAAGACATGAAAAAGGGCGCCCCGTGGGACGCCCTTCTCACCGAAACGATGTTCGCGCTTGGCTTAGCTGCCGAAACGATAACGCAGACCAATGCCGACCATTTGCTGTTCGTTCTCAACCCGCAAATTGCCGGGAACGAGATCAAGGTCAACTTTCACGTCTTCCGTTGTGCGGTAGGTGTACTCGCCAAATACTTCCCACTGATTAGTGACCTGATAGGTTGCGCCCGCTTTGAGCTGGCCTGCCAATTTGACCGAGCTATCCTTAGTAACGCCAACGCCAGATGGATTGTATTCCACCTCAACATTGCTGACCCCGACGCCGGCGCCAATATATGGCTTCACGGCATAGCCCAGATCAAAGTCATAATAGGCGTTCGCATAGACAGCTGTATTCTGAATTTGCCCGCGACCATTGGCAAGGACCTGACCGACGGTTGAGCCAGTCGTGGCCGCCGAGCCTGTCAGGACAGCTACATCTTCACCGTCAAGTGCAATGCCCGCTGCGGATAGATTTTTGTGGTCATCCACGTCGGCTTCGGAAAAGCTGACCTCCAATGCCCCGCGCAGGCCATTGTGGAAGCGCGCGCCAACTTCGCCGCTGACGGCATAGGAATTGTCAAAGCCGGTTTCCCAACCAAGGTCTGTGCCCGCCGGCAGAACGGTGCCAGCGGCAACTGTGCCGCCCTCGCCCGTGGTAAAGTCACTGGTGAACTGACCGGAATTGTCGCTGTCGCTTTGCTGCATCCAGGCGACGGAGCCGCCGGCATACCAGTCGTGGGCCGCCGAGGCGCCAACAAAGATTGCGGCGCTAAGCGCGGCAGAAATTGGGATCTTGAAAATGAGGTTCATGTTAGTCTACTCCAGAATGCATGAGCGCACGAATTTTCTCCGTGCTCGGATTCTTTTCTAAACACACAGACCTATCAAATTATTACTCAAAGGCAGAAACTGGTTGCCGCGAAACGGCGGCGGATTAATCAGTTGACCGATTTTATTATACCCTGCTGTATTCATAGAGATTATTGTCGCGGGTGAAAAAATCATGTGTCTACGGAGCGATTCTTTATCCTCTCGTGTTGCATAAAAGCGACGCCGTAGAGGGCTGCGCCTTTTGTAACGGAGTCTCTTCCTAGTGTATCCCTCAGCAAATCATCAGAATATGTCGCGACGCTTGGCGCGCTAAGCACAACAGCCATTGAAACGATAATGTTGGATATCGTTGCGACGGTTTCGAGCGACATAGCGGCCTCCCCCTCTTAGTTTCTACATGCCGAGTCGGGGCATCGCGGTCTCTTCAAGGGTGACCTCCTCCCAGCGTTGAGTTAAAGGCTTGGCTGATGTTTACAGCTAGTTTCATAACCCTGATGCCGGACGCGTTTCCGGGCCCGCTCGATGTTTCGATTTTGAAGCGGGCGCGCGAGCTGGGTTTATGGGACTACGAAACCGTCGATTTGCGCGCGTTTGGTATCGGCAAGCATCGCAATGTGGATGATACCCCAGCCGGCGGCGGGGCGGGCATGGTGCTGCGACCTGATGTGGCGGCCAACGCCATCGACAGCCTTGAGCGCGGCGGGCGCCCATTGATCCATCTTAGCCCTCGCGGGACGCCGCTGACGCAGGCCCGGGTGCGCGAACTGGCAAACAGGCCGGGGCTAATATGCGTATGCGGGCGGTTTGAAGGACTGGACGAGCGGGTGATTGAAGCGCGGGGTATGGAAGAAGTGTCGATCGGCGACTTTATATTGGCCGGCGGCGAGGTTGCGGCAATGGCGCTGACCGAAGCGGTGGTGCGCTTACTGCCTGGCGTTGCTGGAAATGAAGCCTCGCTCGCCGAGGAAAGCTTCGAAAATGGCCTGTTGGAGCACCCGCATTACACCCTTCCCCGGACATGGGAGGGGCATGAGACGCCAAACGTCCTGCTATCGGGCGATCATGGCGCAATCGACAAATGGCGTTTGACCCGTAGTCTGCTGTTGACAAAAGAGCGCCGTGCCGATTTATACGCCGCTTACTCTAATACCCCAGAAATACAAGCGCCGGAGACTGGCGATGAATATGATTGAACAGCTTGAAGCGGAAGAATACACCCGCGTCATGGAAGGCAAGACCCTTCCAGAATTTTCCCCCGGCGACACGCTTGCCGTGATGGTGAAAATTAAGGAAGGCGACCGCGAGCGCGTCCAGCGCTTTGAAGGCGTTTGCATTGCGCGTGCGGGCCGAGGCGTGAATGAGAATTTCACCGTCCGCAAAATATCTTTCGGTGAGGGCGTGGAACGCGTATTTCCAGTTGTTTCACCGATGATTGAAAGCATCGAAGTAAAGCGCAAAGGCAAGGTTCGCCGCGCGAAACTTTATTATCTGCGCGATCGCCGCGGGAAATCTGCCCGTATTGCTGAGCGGACGACCGGACACGGGATTGAAGTGCAAGAAATTGCCGTATCCAAGACAGAGCGTCGTCGCCAAAAGGAAGCCGATAAGGCTGCCCGAAAAGAACGCGCCGCAAAGGATCGCGAAGAGGCCGCAAAAGCCAAGGCGGAAGCTGAAAAAGCCGCCGCTGCGGAGGCCGAAGCCGAAGCCAAGGCCGCCGCCGAAGCTGAAGCTGCTGCTGCAGATGACACGCCAGCCCCTGACGGCGACGCAGGCAGCTAGGCGGTTCCCATATTTAGAAAGCGCTTCATCGCGAGATGGAGCGCTTTTTTTATCCGAATTTCTCATTTTTTCAATTTAGACGATTGAACAGTTCATTGCTGTCCTGTAATTTGGTCAAAAGTTCTCAGTTACGGCCCCAAATTTGCTTTGTGGAAGTGGTTGAGACCTCAGGATGCACAATGACAAACGAATTTCCGGGCAAATTGGGCTCCGGCCAGACAAGCGCTAGCGCGCGGGACCAGAATGGTTCCAACTTTGACGCACTGCAACGGGCAGTTGCGGGCGAAAATGATGGCCGAACGGTATTCGTAGACTTTGACCATACCCTGCTCCTAGCCAATTCATCTGAAAAGTTTCTGGACAGTGCCCGCCCGCGGATCATCTTTGCGCCTTTGCTCAAATTATTGGGCGCCCTACAACCTTGGCGGATTGCCGGATCTAATGGGAAGTTTGTCTGGCGTGAATTGATCAGGTTTATGATCGTCCTGCTGCTCGCGCCGTGGACGCTGATATTGTTCAAAAATAGAGCGCGCCGTGTGTTTGCCAGCCATCTCAACCACCGGCTCGACGATGTCTTGAAGACCGTTGATCCCAAGCAAATCATCATTGTTAGCTTTGGGTTTCGGTTCGTTATCGAAGCCATGATCAAAGGCACGCGATACGAACAGGCGCGGGTGATCGCGCCGAGCCTGTTGGATATGGCTCGGTATAGGCGTCTTGGCAAAATTAAAATGCTGGCAGACTTGGGGATCGAACCGGACCCTACCCGCGATATTTTGGTCACCGATTCTGCCGAGGATGATGCTGATTTGCTGGCACAGACGCGATTTCCAATCGTCATTCAATGGCCCGAGAATGATACGACCGGCGCATTGGAAGGCGCTTATGTCCCCCTCTTTTACACCGCCAAGATCAAGCGCACGCCCAGCTTTCTGGTCAAGCAGGTTTTTCTGGAAGAAGTCCTGCTGGTCATTGTTGCCTTTAGCGTGTTTGCAAGCGCTTTCAGCCTGTCGCTTATGGTTGGCATTGGCGCGCTAATGACCGCATTCTTGTTGGTCTATGAGGTCGGCTATGCGGAGAATGACCGCGTCGGGTTTCATACCGAAGAGAACCCGAAACTGACGAAGAATTTTTTCCGTTTCCGCGGCTATCAGCTTGAACCTTATGCCTGGATTTGGGCAACGCTCGCGAGCATCATCGGAATATGGGCGTTCGATGACGCGACGAACTTAGTCGCCCTAGACCGGTTGCATCTGTCTGGGCTGGGAATGGGCGTATTGGGGCACGCCGCATTGGTGATGGTCTGGATGGGCGTTCTGGCGGCCAGCCGGATCAGCTTCTACGTGTTCAACCATGTGCCCTTGCGCGCCCGCGTCTTCGCTTACTTTCCGCTGCACACAATTAAGTACTTCGGACTGGCGGCCCTTCTGCCACTCCACTTTGTTTGCTTTGCATTATTGGCGGCACAAATTGTGCGCACCTGGTCAATCTATGCGGTTCGCCGGTCTGGCGGCGACGTCGATTTTGTGGCCAGCCAATCGGTGCGGCTGTTCATATTCATATTGATGATCGTACTGCTGACGGCCGCCATGGGCCCTGGGCCGGTGCTTGGCATCTGGCAGACCTGGGTCTTGATCGCTTTCTGCATCGCGCGCGCGGCTCCGGAGGCGTGGAAAAAACTGATCCGCAGACCCAACTCAGATGATAATGATCTCGGCGAACCACAGCACGGCCTTTAGGGTCTATGGGTTTCTCAATCAAGGCTTGATCCGCCCTGCCTTCACTGGCGGGGCGTTTTCAATTAGTCTGCCCAAATGTCGCAATGAAGGAAGACGCGCCAATGTTGAGGGTTTGGTCAATCGCAGGCTTAGGCTTGGTGGGCTGTAGTGGGTTAGCGCCCGAAGCGGCGACCCCTTGCCGCCCAGCAAACATTGCGCCTGCCAGTCTAGGGATTGGCCCGCTGACCTTCCAACCCGGCGATATGGAGGTCAGCGTGGTGACGGGGTCTGCTGGACGCCCGGCGCTGAAGATCATGTTGAACGAGGCGGGCACAACCGCATTAGCAGAGGTGACAGAGGCCAATGTGGGTGAACCACTCGATTTGAAAATTGATGGCGAGGTGAAAATATCACCCGTGGTTCAGCAACCCATTCTGGGCGGACGTCTGGAAGTCACCGGCTATTTGGACCGCGCAAGCGTTGAGGCCGACGTTGAGCGCCTCCGCCCCGCCTGCCCTTTGGCGGCGGAGTAAGGCTTCCCTCCCCCGTTTTCATCGCTATTGTGCGGCGCATTATGGCCAAGACACTCTACGACAAGATTTGGGACGCACATGTCGTCTCAACAGATGAAACCAGCGGCGAGAGCCTGCTGTATATTGACCTGCACCTGATCCATGAGGTGACCACGCCGCAGGCGTTTGACGGGCTAAAGCAAGCCGGTCGCACCGTGCGGCGGCCAGAGCTGACGCTCGCCGTTGCCGATCACAATACACCCACGGAAAATCAAGCGGCAGGCCTTGCCGGGGTTCAGGACGCAGACGCCCGTCATCAGCTGGAAACGCTGACGCGCAACGTGGCAGAGCATAATATTCAGTTTTTCCCGATGGGCGATATCAACAATGGCATCGTGCATGTCGTGGGGCCAGAGCAAGGCCGCACCCAGCCGGGCATGACGATTGTGTGCGGTGACAGCCATACGTCTACGCATGGCGCTTTTGGCGCGCTGGCGCATGGCATTGGTACATCTGAGGTGGAGCATGTGCTGGCGACGCAAACGCTGCGGGCGCGGAAGATGAAGAATATGGCCATAGAAGTTAGTGGCGTGCTGCCGAAAGGCGTAACGGCGAAAGATCTGGCGCTGCACATTATTGCTGAGATCGGCACAGCGGGCGGCACTGGGCATGTCATGGAGTTTCGCGGCCCAGCCATTGAAGCGCTGAGCATGGAAGCGCGCATGACGCTGTGTAATCTTTCCATTGAGGGCGGCGCGCGGGCGGGCCTTATTGCGCCGGATGAAACAACATACGCCTATATGATGGGCCGCCCGGCAACGCCGAAGGCTGGCGCTTGGGACGTGGCGCGCCGGTTTTGGGAAACGCTGCACTCTGATGAGGGCGCAGACTGGGACGAGATTGTACACATTGATGGCGCAAGCGTTGCGCCAACCGTGACATGGGGCACCAGCCCGGAACAGGCGATCCCGGTGACGGGGCGCATCCCTTCCCCGGATGATTTTGACGATCCGATCAAACGCGCGGCCTGTGAACGCGCGCTGGATTATATGGGGCTGGAAGGCGGCGCAGAAATGACGGGCACGCCTGTGCAACGTGTCTTCATTGGCAGCTGCACCAATAGCCGGATTGAGGATTTGCGCGCAGCAGCCGCGGTGGCAGATGGCGCGCAGGTGGCGGAGGGTGTGCGGGCCATGGTGGTGCCGGGCAGCGGATTGGTACGCGCAGCGGCGGAGGCCGAGGGGCTGGACGAGATCTTCCTCGCCGCCGGATTTGAATGGCGCGAACCCGGCTGTTCGATGTGCCTGGGGATGAACCCTGATATCCTTGCGCCCGGAGAGCGATGCGCCTCAACCAGCAACCGCAATTTTGAAGGCCGACAAGGCCGCGGCGGACGCACGCACCTGATGAGCCCTGCGCTGGCGGCGAAGGCGGCGGTGACGGGTGTGATTGGGTAATGTTTGGGACAGGCACATTCCTAGACCCAGATATTGAAGCTTTCCATGTGAAGTGCTGGGGCTGGCTTTTGCGATGCGCGGGCGGAATGGAAGAGTTATCAAAAGCCAAACTCGTCCTGCCAACGAAGGACTTTTTCCCACCCACTGACAAGACCGGACATCAGAAGGCCCTCCACATCTTGGACTGCGTTCAAGAACATTCCGGCATGCTAGAATGGCCGGTCAAACTTGTTGCACAACAAGAGCGGGCTGGGCGGGTCGCCACATTCGGCGTGGTACAAAATGTCGGCGTGCCCGCGGGCACATTCGCCCCTGAAGGTAACCAAGCCCGGATCACATATGACCCAGCGCACCTAAAAGAACCGCAGACGCTCATCGCCACCTTCGCGCATGAGTTGGGGCATTATCTCAATCACAGCTTCCCCGAAGGCCCGCCAGGCGGCTGGGATTTAGAAGAACCTGCCACCGATATCACCGCTGCCTTTTTCGGTTTCGGTATTTTTTCAGCGAACTCAGCCTTCCATTTCACACAGACCCAAGACTTCGACAGTCAAGGCTATTCAACGGCTCGGTTAGGCTACATCACCGAGGCTGAGTGGGCATTCGACATCGCAATATTTTGCGTGCTCACCGAGACAGACATTCAGATTGCGAAGCCATACTTAAAACCGCACATCTGGAAACAGGTTCGCAAGGCCGAAAAATACTTAAGAAAAAACAATAGTGCGGAAGGGATCATTGAAGATGGCGCTCGATAATTGGTCCCCCCGCCCGCGCCCAGCGCCGGATGTTTTGAACGGCGCGTATGTGCG
>CAZXVJ010000026.1:9153-22360 GCA_964644385.1 uncultured Hyphomonas sp.
ATTGGTCCCCCCGCCCGCGCCCAGCGCCGGATGTTTTGAACGGCGCGTATGTGCGGCTGGAATTGCTGGATTGGGACACGCATCTGGACGGTCTGTATGCGGCTGTGGGCGGCAATGCGTCTGTTTGGGACTATATGCCGATTGGGCCATTTGGGGATGTGGCTGAGTTTCGCAAAGTGTTTTCTTATGTTTCCGAGACGTTTGGCTGGGAGACGCTGGTCATTCGCAGTGCGGGCTCTGGCGAGATTTCGGGCATGGCGAGCTATATGCGGATTCGGGAAATGCATGGCAGCGTGGAAGTTGGCTGTGTCGCGTTTGGCGACGCGCTGAAACGCACCCGGGAAGCCACCGAGGCGATGTATCTGATGGCGGCGCATGTGTTCGATGAACTTGGCTATCGCCGCTATGAGTGGAAATGCAATAATGGCAACGCCGCCTCCAAATGCGCGGCGAAGCGGTTTGGCTTTATCTATGAAGGTGTATTTCGCAATGACATGGTGGTGCGCGGGGAGAACCGTGACACGGCCTGGTTTGCGATGACGGATGGCGACTGGCCGCAGATCAAAGCGGGCTTTGAGGTGTGGCTGGCATCAGACAATTTTGGTGCTGGCGGCCAGCAGAAAACAAAACTGACAATCAATCTGGAGACTTGAGCGATGACACGATTTTCACTGCACGGCATGTGGCCTTCTGGCCCGACTTATAAAGTCGCCCTGATGCTGCGCTTGACCGATACGCCGCATGATTATGACCATATTGATTTGCAGGCCGGGGCGCAGCGCGAGGAAGCGTATCTGGAGAAAAACCCCTATGGCCAGGTGCCTGTGCTGGAAGACCGCGAGGCAGGCGTGTTCATCAGCCAGTCTTCGGTGATCCTTGACTACCTTGCCGCTGAGACGCGCCAGTTTAACGGCAAGGATCGGCTGGAGCGGGTCAAAGCGCGCCAATGGCAGTTCTGGGGGGCTGGCGGATTGGCCAATGGCATCTATCGTACGCGCGCGGCGAAGCTGGGCTTTTTCAAATTCGCCGCAGACGTTGAGGCGGCGCACCTGACCGCAGGCACGGCGGCGCTAGAGCAATTGGACGGGTTTCTGAAGGGCCGGGATTGGCTGGTCGGAGAGGCCGCAACCATCGCTGATTTGGATCTTTACGGCATTACCGCCTATGCACCACAAGCGCAGATAGACCTTGCGCCTTATGCAAATGTGCAGCGCTGGATGACCGGCGTTGAGGCCCTGCCCCGGTTCGCAGATGTGATGACCTGCGTGCCGAAGGAAAGCGTGAAGGCATGATCACAGGGCTCGATCATATGGTGCTCGTCTGCCCTGATATTGAAGCGGGCATAGCTGACTATACGACGCTGCTTGGCGCCGAGCCGGTGTGGCGGCATGAGCGGGACGGCGCGGCGTCGGCCCTATTTCAGTTTGAGAACACGGCGTTGGAATTGCTCGCCCCGGTGGGCGATGGGGATACCGCGGCGCGCCTGCATGAGATTATCGCGGAAGATGGACCCGGCTTAAAGTCCATCGTGTTTGGCGTGGATGATGTCGACGCCGCCCATCATACGCTAACCCGCCGCGGGCTGGCCCCATCAGAAGCGATTGACCAATCCGTTCAAGACATTGGCGGCGAACGCACGCGCGCTTGGCGGCGCTTTCGCCTGGCAGATGAGCAAACCCACGGCGTTAAAACGCTGGTGATCAAGTATGACACGCCGATGCAACAGGCAGGTACAGGCGATGACGCCGTTCACCGGCTAGACCATATTGTTGTAACAACCCCCAATCCTGACCGGGCGCTGGCGCATTATGGCGCGCGGCTGGGGCTGGATTTCAAACTGGACCGGGTGATCGAAAAGTTCGCGACACGGTTTCTGTTCTTCAAAACAGGCGGGCTGATTTTTGAAGTGGTGAATACCACGAAAGGGACGCCAGACCCGTCAGGCCCAGACGCCATAATGGGCCTGACCTATGAGGTGCGGGATCTGAAAGCGGCGCACGACCGACTGAGCAAAGCGGGACGAAACGTGTCTGAGATACGAACCGGGCGCAAAGCCGGCTCCACCGTGTTTACGGTGAGAGATGGCACGCTTGAGGTGCCCACGCTGTTCATCGCCCACGCGCCGCGATAGGATAGCGCCATGAAAGCGTTTACCACCCTGACAGGCACGGCCGCCCCCCTTCTTGAGAAGGGTAAGCCGATGCCGAATGTCGACACGGATATGATCATTCCGAAGCAGTTTCTGAAAACGACCACACGGACAGGCCTTGCCAAGGGATTGTTCTACGAGTTGAAAACCAAAGCCGACGGCTCAGACAATCCTGACTTTGTCTTGAACAAGCCCGCCTACCAAACGGCGAGCATTTTAATTGCAGGTGCAAACTTTGGATGCGGGTCATCGCGTGAACATGCGCCATGGGCTTTGCTCGATCACGGCATCACCTGCGTGATCGCGCCAAGCTTTGCCGATATCTTCCATAATAATTGCTACAAGAACGGCATCTTGCCAGTGCGCCTGCCGGTGGATGTGTGCGAGACATTGGCCGCGCAAGCTGGCGGCGGCAATCATGTGTTCACCGTTGATCTAGAGCAACAGACTGTGGTGACGCCGGATGGAGAGACCCACACCTTTGACGTCGATCCCGGCGCGAAATCTAATCTCATCCAAGGGCTGGATGATATTGGCCAGTCTCTCACGGCCGAAACGGCCATTTCCGAATTTGAAACCCGGCGCGGGCTGACAACGCCCTGGCTGACCCCTGCCTCTTGAAGGAGCGCTGACATGACTCTGCGACTGACTGCTTTTATACTCGCCCCGCTTTTGTTTGCCGCCTGCGCGAGCGCCCCCGTGACCCCTGAACCCGACATTGACGCAAAATCGCCTGACACGGTGGAAACACCGCCTCCGCCGATTGATATCAACGGCCCTGACGCGGTCGTGCCAGAGCCAACGCCGCCAGCAGAAATGGAACCGGCGCCCACCCCCGTCATCCCTGCTCCCGCGCCGCCTATCACACAGCCAGCCCCACAACCGGTCACTGAGCCGCCTTCGCCGTCCACCGCTGTTGAGACCAATTCCACCGCCCAACTGGTAGATCACACCTCAACCGACCGCATCCCCTTCACCAACAAGCTGGTCCGCGGCATTCGCAATGGTGCGATTATCACCATGAAGCCGGGTGAGACGCTAACGCTTGCCCTCAACGCCAATCGCATCACAGGCTATGCTTGGGAGCTGGACGGGCCGTTTACAGTTGGCGGGGATGTTGAATTTGTCGCTGATTATTACCGCGAAGGCGAAAGCCCGTATCCAGATCGCGTATCAATCGGTGGCGCGCGCTATTTCATCGTGAAAGCCAATGCGCCCGGAACCTATGGCATGCAAATTCGTCATGTCGGTGCAACTGAAGTTCGGGCGACAAAAGTGATGACGATACAGGTCGAGACGCCGCCCGCTTAGGCCGGGCTGTCGTTCACAAAATGCAAACCCATCAAGAAAGAGCATGGACTTGCGCGGCAATAAGCGGTTTGAAAGCGTCATAATTATTATTGTTGGAGATTGCCATGAAGACCTTGTTGAAAGCCGCCGCAATTGTTGCCCTTGGAATGACCGGGGCCGCTTGCGCGTCGACCTCTGCATCTGACGAACCGGAACTGGTGGTAGACGGTCAGGAATGGGAATGTCGGCGGGCCAAAGAAATTGGGACACGCCTTGGCAAGAAGACATGCGCCTCCCCTGAAACATGGGCTGAACGCGATGCTGAGGAAGCTGAAATGGCCGCTGAAACCAGCCGCCGCATTCGCGAACAAGGCAGCGCGCGTTCGAGCGAAGGTGGCTTTGGTCAATAATCTGATATGACGCAGACCCTGTTATTGCTACCCGGTGACGGCATCGGCCCAGAAGTGGTGGCCGAAGCGCGCCGGGTCGCAGAGCGTTTGCTACCCGATCTGAAATTTGAAGACGGATTGGTCGGCGGGGCCTCAATTGACGCGCAGGGCGTTCCGCTCAGCGCGGAAACACTGGCAGCGGCCAAGGCCGCAGACGCGGTATTGCTCGGCGCTGTGGGCGGGCCCAAATGGGCAGATGTCGCAAGAGACATCCGCCCGGAAGCAGGCCTGTTGAACTTGCGCACAGGGCTAGACGTATTTGCCAATTTGCGACCGGCCTTTTGCTTTCCGGCATTGGTAGACGCGTCCAGCCTCAAGCGAGAGTTGGTGGACGGCCTCGACATTATGATCGTTCGCGAGCTGACCAGCGGGGTTTACTTCGGTCAGCCGCGCGGCATCGAGCCCGGCGTCAAAGGCTATGACACATCCATATACACGAAAAACGAGATTGAGCGGGTGGCGCGCGTTGCCTTTGCGATCGCCAAAGGCCGGGATGGCCGCGTGTGTTCGACCGAAAAATCCAATGTTATGGAAACCGGTCTGTTCTGGCGTCAGACCGTCGCCGCTTTGCATAAATCTGAAGGCGAAAATGTTACCCTTAGTCATATGTATTCCGATGCCTGCGCAATGGAGTTGGTGCGCGCGCCGAAGCAATTTGATGTGATTTTGGCCGGCAATCTGTTTGGCGACATTCTGTCAGACGCCGCTGCTATGCTGACCGGTTCGATCGGCATGTTGCCGTCTGCCTCGCTTGGCATCGCTGGCACACCAGGCCTGTTTGAACCGGTGCATGGCTCTGCCCCCGATATTGCAGGGCAAGGCGTCGCAAACCCTTGCGCGGCCATCTTGTCATTGGAAATGGCACTCCGCTGGTCATTGGGTAAACCCAAGCAAGCTGATCAACTGTATAAGGCTGTGTCTGCCGCGCTGGAAGCAGGCGCTCGCACGCGCGATCTGGGCGGAACGCTATCGACCACAGACATGGCCGATGCGATTATCGCGCAGCTTTAACGCCTATTTGCCCTTCATCAGGCCTGCGGCCTTCAGCACTTTACCAGCGCGGACAACACGTTCCAGCTTATGCTCTGACGAGCGGTCACCTTGGTTGGAGTCCGGGTGGAAGCGGCGCACATATTCAGCGTAGCGCGCGCGGATTTCGGGCGCTTTTGCGTCGCCTTTCAGATCCAGCTCTTTCAAGGCACGCAACTCAAGGCGTGAACGATGCGACGCGGCGCCGCCTTCGGCTCGGGCGGTATCATCAACATCAAAGAAGCTGCGCCCTTTCCATTTGGTTGGATCGTGAGAGCGAATGGATTTCTTGCCGCCCATTGGGCCGCCGCCAAACTTCCATGTCCGCTTGTGGCCAAACCGTTCCGCTTTGGCAAACGAGGCCGCTTCAGCATTGGTCATACCATCAAAGAAGTTGAAGCTGCGATTGTACTCAGCGGCGTGGCGTTGGCAGAAGTGATGCTTGCCTTTGCCGCGCCGTTTGGGCGCCGGATGGGTGCCCTCCAGGTCACAGCTTTGGTGTTCACACGTACGTGTGGCTTTCGCGCGGGCCCTTGACGTTTCGTCGGCGGGCGGCTTCACCCGCATATCGGTGAATTTAATGCGGTATTCGAATGGATCTTTGTCTGACATGGCAAGGCAACATACGGACAAGAAGGTGAAGATGCCACAACCAAGTGACAGAAAAACGAGAATAAATGATATTTTGGCAGAAGCGTTCGAGCCAACGCAGCTAAACATAATCGACGATAGTGCCCGTCACGCGGGCCATGCAGGCGCAGAACCGGGCGGAGAAACCCACTATAATGTGACGATTATTTCTGCGGCCTTTGAGGGCCTCTCGCGCGTCCAAATCCAGCGAACAGTGATGTTGGCGCTGAAATCTGAGTTCGATTCGGGGCTTCATGCGCTGAGTTTGAAGGCATCTGCGCCGCCACCGGACTAATCAGCCTTTGTGATCGTCATGCCGGTGATCTGATTGCGTTGACGTTTGGTAATATCGAAACGGTAGCCGTGAAACAGGAAGCGTTGACCACGTTCGGGAATGGTTTGTGCTTCGTGAATGACCAGCCCGGCTACGGTCACCGCCTCTGCATCGGGAAGGTTCCAGCCCATCGCACGGTTCACATCGCGGATCGGAACCCAGCCATCGACGGTCACGCCGCCATCGGGTTGCGGGTGAACCCCCTCAACGATCACATCATGCTCATCATGGATGGAGCCGACAATCTCCTCCAATATATCTTCCAGAGTCACCAGACCCTGCAATTCCCCATACTCATCCACCACCAGAGCGAAATGGCTGCGCTTGGACAGGAACAGATCAAGCTGATCCTGAACCGACGTGGTTTCAGGCACGAACCACGGTTTGCGTAATATGGAATCTATATCCAGCGCGGACAGGTCCTCGCCAAGCGGCAGGGCCGCCCGCAGCAAATCCTTGGCATGCAAGATACCGATAATCTCTTCTTTCTCGCCGCGGTAAAGCGGCAGCCGCGTGTGCGGGCTGGCGAGCGCGGTCATCACAATTTTGCGGGGCGCGAGGTCTGCATCCAGCATTTTGATGTTTTTGCGGTGGATCATCACATCCTCAACCGCCAAATCTTTCAAATCGAGCGCGCCGACGAGGCGGTGGCGGTCTTCTGCATCCACCCCCCCTTCTGAGTGGTGCAGATCAATCGCGCCGCGAATTTCCTGTTCCGCCGTTATGCCCTCTTCCGGTCCGGCGAGGCCAAACACGCGCAAAGTGAAGTTTACGATCACCTGGATGAGTTTGACGATCCAGCCTGCCACGGCCACCAAAGCGCCGATCGGGCGGGCCACACTCATGGCAACTGAATCCGGCCGCGTAATGGCGAACGTCTTCGGCAAAACTTCTGCAAAGATCAGCACCAGCACGGTCATCACCGCTGTGGCCGCCGCAAGGGCAAAGCCGCCCGGCCCCAACAGCATGGTGAACAGTGAGGTCGCCAGCACCGAAGCCAGAATGTTGACCAGATTATTCCCAAGCAGGATTGCGCCGATCAGGCTTTCCCGATCTGCGATCAAGCGATTGACCGCTGCGGCGCGTGGATCGCCCTCTTTCTCTAATTGATGGATGCGCGCGCGCGAGGCAGCCGTCAAAGCGGTCTCGGACCCGGAAAAGAACCCTGAAAGGCTGAGCAAAAGTATAATGGCGACAATGAACCCAATGATCATCTGCTTAGCTGTGTCCAATCTGGGCGCTCAAAAACGCCTCTACATCTTTTAAGTCGGCATTCGGATGGATGAACGCTTCACCCACCCCGCGCATCAGTATCAGCGGAACATGACCGCCCCGCGCCTTTTTATCTTGCCGCATCGCGTGAACCAAATCACTCGCAAGATAGGGGCCGCCATTGAGTTTCGAGAGATCTGGCTGGAAGCCGCTATCTTCAAGATGCGCATGAACCCATGCCACATCCTCCATATCGATCAAATGCAAGTGGTGCGAATACAGCGCGGCCAGCGCCATGCCGCATGCAACAGCCTCGCCGTGCAACAGGTCTGGTCCATAGCCATTAGCCGATTCCAGAGCGTGCCCGAATGTGTGTCCGAGATTGAGCAAGGCGCGCACCCCGCCTTCCCGCTCATCATCTGCAACAATTGCCGCCTTCGCCGCGCAGGATTTGGCCACCGCCTCAGCGATCGCGCCGGGCTGCAATGACCGGACCGCTTCGCCATTGTCTTCGAGCCATTCAAAGAAGTCGGAATCATTGATTAAGCCGTATTTGACGATCTCAGCATAGCCGGCACGGATTTGGCGCGCAGGCAATGTTTTGAGCAAGGCCGCGTCCGCGATCACCAGCTTAGGTTGGTAAAACGCCCCGATTAGATTTTTGCCGCGCGGGCTGTTGATCGCTGTCTTGCCGCCGACCGAACTATCGACCTGAGCGAGCAGCGTTGTCGGCACCTGCACCAGCGCCATGCCGCGCTTCATCAGACTGGCCGCAAGACCGGTCAAATCCCCAACGACGCCGCCGCCAAACGCAATCAATACATCTGAGCGGTCTGCGCCGCTGGCGATCAACCAATCCAGTAGCGCTTCCAGATGCGTCATGGATTTTGTCGCTTCGCCCGGCGGCAAGATAAAGGGCTCAACCTTAATGCCTTGCCGCGTTAACAATTGCTCAAACGCCTCAAGATGAAGACCCGCAACAGTCTCATCTGTGACCACAAATACGCGTTGTTGTTTCATCAGGCCCGCCAATCGGCGCGGCAATGCTGACAGCGCGCCTTCGCCCACAACAATGTCATATCGGCGCGGGCCCAATTCTACGGGCACGACGCGGGGGGGTGCGGCGGCGTCTTGGGTCATTTTGGTGTCCAGGCTTTCACGGCGTCCAGAATGGCGTTCACCGTGACCGAGTGCGGACCGTCCTTACTATCGACCACCAAATCGGCCTGACTGTATATCGGCTTGCGCTCCTGAAACAGGTTTTTCAACACCGCTTTGGCGTCCGGGCGGCGCAGGAGGGGCCGCGTATTGCGCTTGGATACGCGCTTCCATAGTGTTTCCAAATCGGCGTTCAGCCACACGGTGATAGCCCTTTCCCGCAGCGTGGTGCGCGTTTCATCATTGAGGTAAGCGCCGCCGCCAGTGGCCAAAACATGCGGCTTTTGCGCCAATAAGCGCTTGAGCACTTGTTGTTCCCCGCGCCGGAAGTCGGCCTCACCATGCAAAAGAAATATGTCTGAAATCGACAAACCCGCTGCTTTTTCAATCTCAATATCGCTATCGTAGAACTCCCGTCCCAGCTTTTCGGCCAGTCGCCGGCCGACCGTAGATTTGCCCGCGCCCATCAATCCGACCAGAGCAATGGTTCGGGAGGCATACGGCGCATCCGCGTCTGGTTTTGAAGGTGTGTTATCAGTATCTGCAGCCATGGGTCTTTCAAGCGTGGTTCGATTCATGTCCTATAGGCCGCAGCAGGTCGGAGCAATGCAACGCCTGATCGCCGTGACCTAAGGTAAGATATAAGGGAAATGAAACAATGCGTAAGTTTCTGATTGGTTTGATTTTATTGGCCGCTATCGTTCTGGGCATCGCCTTTTGGCTGGGCGGGCAAGCCGAAAAGGGCAAACCCGCCGATGGCGAGATCCGCACGGAGATCGAAAGTGTCTTTTAGGGCGGCCTGCATTGCTGGGGTATGCGCTCTGGCGATGGCGTTCCCGGCGACCGCCCAAATCGAAGATACCGGGCTTGGCATGGTTGACCCATGGGGCATGGGCTTTCTGGACCGCGATGAACCTGCCTTGCCGACCTCCATGTGGACAGCGAGCCGAACCGAAGACCTATTGCCCCTGATGCAGCGGGTGCGCACACGGGGCCTAACACCTGTTGAGCGCACGTTGATGCGGCGGATGGCCCTTTCGCCTGCGCGCAAGCCAACCGGCGCGAAATCAGCCGAATTGCTGGCCGAACGCGCCCGCATCATGTTTGAACTGGGCGAAGCGGACGCAGCCGCGCAGCTCATGGCGCGTCTGGAGACGTCTCCGCGCGGATTGAACAGCGAAGAAATCTCGACCGATCTAAACCTTGCGCTTGGCAATGAAGCCACCGCCTGCGCCAAAACCCGCAGCCCGATGCCCGATGAGCCGTACTGGGCCAAACTGCGCGCCGTTTGCGCAGCGCTTTCAGGCAATACAGCCGGCGCCGAGCTCGCCATTGAGATAGCACAAGTGCAGGGCGTGAAAGACTCATGGCTGTTTAATGCGGTCTTTGCGGCCTCTGGCGATATGCCAAACCCGCCCCCTGCCCGCTTTGACACCGGGCTGAATTCCGCAATCTCCGCCAAGGCCGGATTAGAAGCGCCGGTCAAGACGATCAGCCTGCCTCGGCCTGACCTCGCCGCGGCCATGGCGACCCGTCCAAACCTGCCCGCCGCGCTGCGCGTGCGCGCGGCGGGCATCGCCGCCGAAGCCGGCTTGATGGATGATGCAGATTATCGCCGCGCCTTTAATGACTTGCTCAAAGAGGAAGACTTCAAACCAACACGGTCTCTGGAACGCGCGATGAGCGTGTCCGCTGATGCCTCCAAAACAAATGCTGACAAAGCGCGAGCTATTGCGATGGCGTTGAAATCCTCGCTTGGCAGCCCAGCGCGGTTCTCAGCGGCGGCGCGCCTTATGCGCCAAGATATGAGCCGCCTGCCCCGCAACGCCGACACCGCCGCTGACGCGCTGCTGTTTGCACGGGCGAGCATCGCGGCTGGAGATATTAAGGGGGCCGGTCGATGGGCAAGCGCCCAACAGATTGAAGGCGGTCCTACGCCTGACCCGCTGGAAAGTGCGATCTTAGACGGCCTGGTCATATTAGGCGGCGCCGATACCGCGCCTGCCTCGGTTGATTATGTCACACAGCGCCTTCTGAAAGAAGCGAAGACCACCGCGCAAAAGCAAGACGTTGCCCGCCTGATGGCCTTGTGGACGGCCTTTGGCATCCAGCCCACGTCTGAGGGGCGCGCCCTGATCCTGAGCGACACATTCAAAGGCTCAGAGCTAAAACCCGGCGCTTTACTTTCTGCGCGCGCGGCCGGTCGCGCAGGCGCCGCTGGAGAGGTCATACTGGCGACCGTTGGGTTTACCAATGGCGATCCAAGCAAGCTGAACACCGCCGATCTGGCGCTGATCATAGAAGCTTTGCAGGCGATTGGCGCCGAAGATGTTGCCAGACAGTTGGCGCTTGAGGCCACTGGATATTGGAAACCCTGACCGTTTCGGCATCAAATTTGCTGGGAAATTGATGGATTTCGGCGAATTCGCGCGTGTAATCAGTGCTGTAGATTCAACCATTGAGGCGTCGACAACTCTTCCATGTGCGGTTTAGTTATGACGTGCTTCTACCGCTCGCGGATAAAAGTGACGTGCAATCATCGAAATCCTGAAGGGAGAAGCAGGGTAAATGTCGATCAGAGACGACAACTATTTGGGCCAGGGCATGCGATATGTCAGACGCGCCCATGAGCCAAGCGTACCATTCGTGCCGTATGGATTGCTACCCCTAGTGGGTCTGCTCGCACTGCTATTATGGGGCCTGACCTCGTTCGCGCAGAATATTCAGAATCAAACTGAAACAGCCGCCCGAACAGCATTAACGCAAAACAACATTGACTGGGCAACCGCGACCGCGTCCGGCCAGGACATCACGCTGACAGGCACACCGCCTTCGCAGGATGCCATGCGCGTTGCCGAGCGCGTGGTACGCGGCGCCAGAGCAGAGGGCTCCGGCTGCAACTCCCCGCCGTGCGTCGCCCTGCGCCGCGCCTTTGGCCCTATCAGCGCCGCTGCAACGCCAGCCGTCACCCCGACTCCAGAACCGATAACCCCTGCCGCCACACCGATCACAGGTCCCTATCCGGAATTTGAGTTTAATTTGGCCAATGGCACGCTATCGCTTCAGGGCGACATGCCGAACGAATTGTCACGCACAACCGTCGTTGATACCGCGCGCGCAGCCGTCGACAACTCTCGTATCTTCAACGTTGAGAACAATCTCAACGTCACCAACACGCCGACCGCAGATGGATTTCTAAATGTCGCTCTGCGGGGCGTAAACACCGTCTCGCGCTGTGACCGGGGCCGCGCATCATTCTTGGGCGACTATTTTTCGCTGCGCTGTGAACTGCCAGATACACGCGCCGCCAGCGTTCAGGCACTCGCATCATCTCCCCTGCCGATTGGCGCCCTTGGCGCCATAGACATTTTGCCGAATGAGGCCGTCGCGTCGTGTGAAGCCTCTATGCGAACCTTACTGACGACGGCGAAAGTGCGCTTCGATACGGGTAGCGCCCGAATTGATGATCGCAGTTCAGATCTTCTGGACTCCATCGCCGCGGCCGCACGCGAGTGCCCTGGGCGCCTTCGCATTGAAGGCCATACGGACAATACCGGCAGCGCCTTTAAAAATGACGAGTTGAGCGGTCAGCGCGCCGAAGCGGTTCGTGCCGCGCTGGTGCGGCGGGGTCTCCCGGTCGATCGCCTCGTCACGGAAGGGTACGGATCAAGTCAACCTGCCGCTTCAAACGCCACCGCCCAAGGTCGCGCACAAAACCGGCGGATAGAAATCCGCGTCGTGCGCCTGTCCGAATAATTCCAGTTCATAAGCGAGAATAGCTATGTTTTTCCTTCTTTGTAAGATTTTCCTCCTCCTCCTTTTGTCTGCAATTCTGGGCGCTCTGCTCATGCGCTGGTGGATTAAGCGCCAATATGTGGAAGTGGCCGAAGGATACGGAGAGTCGACCAGCGTTGACCTCAATCCTTTGCAACAGAAGCTGACCGGCATGGAGAAGTCTCTTTCCAGCATGAGACTGCACCATGACGACATTAACCCGCTGAATGAGCGCCTCGATCGCATTGAGCGCCGCCTCGCATCGCCAAGCGAAGAGTTGGATGCGATCCATTCGAAAGTCTCGCTTCTGTCGAACAGAATGGGTGAAAATCGCTCGCCCGACTTAAACCCAATTGACACGCGCCTCGCTCGCATTGAAGACACGGTTCGCAACTTCCGCGTGCCAGATACAGACGTTGACCTTGGACCCGTCCATAGCTCTCTCGCGCTGATGGAAATGGCGATCAAAGACATTGACGTCCCGTCCACAGATCTAAGCCATGTGCATGCCCACATTGAGTCCCTGGAATCCAAAATTGAAGAGGTCGCCGAACGGCTCGAAAAAGCGCACATCGGTGACTTCCAAACCATCACCACACGTTTTGACGATCTCACAGGCACATTCGCGCGTCAGGAAGGCCCTGATTTGGCGCCGATCTTTGAGCGCATGTCAGGTGTTGAACGCGCCGTTATGAGCATCAACATTCCGGACGCTCCAAAAATGCCGGATCTGGATTTGTCTGAAGTCATGATGCGTCTTGACCATATCGAAGCGCGAATTGCTGAGCCTTTGGAAATTGAAATCCCGAGCAGCGATAAAGACTTCGAAGTTCTGCATGACCGCCTGCAAGGCATGGAGAATACGATTTCCTCGCTCGACAAAGCGCCGCTTGACCTTAGCCCCATCTATCAACGCATTGATGGGTTGGAAGCCTACCTCAAATCACCAAACCAAGACATTGATGGCCTCCACTCACGTATGCTGGGTCTGGAAACCATGATTGCCTCGCTGGATCGTACGCCTGTCGACCTTGGGCCAATGCATAGCCGGTTTGCGGCGCTGGAAACCGTTATTCAGGCGATGCGCACAGACGCCGGATATCAGCCGGAGTTTGAACAGATTGAACACCGATTGGCGTCGCTACAGGAATCGCTGTTGCGTTTGCCTGCGCCAGATATGAC
>CAZXVJ010000026.1:22460-25837 GCA_964644385.1 uncultured Hyphomonas sp.
ACCGATTGGCGTCGCTACAGGAATCGCTGTTGCGTTTGCCTGCGCCAGATATGACGCCGGTGATCAACACGCTTCGGACGGTCGAGCAGCGGATTGACTATAGCGGTCTGGAAGATCGCCTTGCCGCGATTGAGTACGGCATGCGCGCCATGCAGCAATCCATGCGCGCACGCCCAGAACCCCTCGCCTACGTGCCTGTCCCTGCATCGGAGGCACCCCGTCCCACGCGCGATGATCGCACCCGCGTGACAACCGAGCGTCCGCCTTTCATGCGGACCGCTGCGCCAGAACCGCGCCGCCCGGCCTACTCACCGCCGCAGCCAAGACGCGACCCCATAGACACGGCTCGCCGTCCCAATGATCAGGCCAACCTTTTGGTAGAGCCCGTGTTTGGCCAGAAAGATAATCTGGAAGAGATCAACGGCGTCGGCCCAATGTTGGGCGATCTGCTGAACGATATCGGTGTGTACTATTTCTGGCAGGTCGCCGAATGGACGCCGGAAAATGTCGAATATGTCGACGGCTTGCTCGCCCATTTCCGAGGCCGTATCGACCGCGACAATTGGGTCGGACAAGCCCGCGTATTGGCCGATGAGCCAGGCGCCGCGCGCAGACCATAAGACGCACGCAACTGACAAATCGATTAGGGGCGCTCCATCCGGGCGCCCTTTTTCATTTGCCCTTAATGCGCTGGGGTTAGGCTAAGCGCATGTCAGACCGTTCCAGAATAGAAGCCTTCCTTGAAATGATGAGCGCAGAGCGCGGCGCATCCGTGCATACGCTGGATGCTTATGGCCGTGATCTGCTTGATGCCTCAGAGTTTTGCGGTGGCCGGTTGTCAGATGCCACAGGGACTGAACTTGCAAGCTGGTTGCAAGATCTTGCGGCCCGCGGGCTTGCCGCCTCAACATCGGCGCGCAAACTATCCGCCACGCGCCGCTTTTTCCGGTTTCTGTTCGAGGAAGGCGATCGCAAAGACGACCCGACCTCTCAGCTGGAGGGACCGAAAACCCATCGCGACGTGCCCGATGTCTTATCCCGCGGGGACCTATCGGACCTGATCTTGGCCTGCGGCGTGGATTTGCGCCTCACCTGCCTCGTTGAAATGCTGTACGGCGCTGGCCTTCGTGTGACGGAGCTCGTCTCGCTGCGCCTTGGCAACCTCCCCCGCCGCAAAGGCAATCGCTGGGTCACACGCGACATCATCATCCGCGGCAAAGGCGGCAAAGAAAGGCTTTGCCCGCTTGGCGCGCCTGCTTTGAAAAGTTTAACCGATTGGCTAGCGATCCGTGAGGAAACCTTGCCCAAAGGCACTCTGGCGCGCGGGCGGGCCGAACCCTTTGTGTTTCCCTCGCGGGGCAAGCAAGGTCACCTCACACGTCGGCGCCTCGGCCAATTATTGGAAGAATTGGCCGACCAGGCCGGCCTTCATCGTAAACGCGTCCACCCTCACGCCCTGCGCCATGCCTACGCCACCCACCTCTTGCAAGGCGGCGCAGACCTTCGCAGCGTTCAGACTCTGCTCGGTCATGCTGACATTTCGACGACCCAAATCTATACGCATGTGCTCACAGATGAATTGGCCGAAATGCTAGAGATGACGCATCCAATGGCGAATTAGCGCGGCCAATCGCCCATTTGACGCACTGCAACATCGCCCTTACCTCTTCTGCCAGTGATAGGAGCGAGCGATGAGCCAGAAGACCCCCCGCGATTTCTTTAAGCCCTTGGCGATTGGCGCCCCTGCCCCAATGCGCGACTTGCCTGTGCGTCTTGAGCGCATGATCCACTTCGTACCACCGCATCTGGATAAGGTGCGCGCAAAGACGCCGGATATGGCGGCAAAGGCCGACGTTATTCTGGCAAACCTTGAAGACGCGATCCCAGCTGACGCCAAAGACGCGGCCCGCGCCGGCGCGATTGAAATGGCCGGCATGGTCGATTGGCAAGGCACGGGCACCGGCTTTTGGAGCCGCGTAAACCCGCTGAACTCACCATGGTTTCAGGAAGACGTCTCTGAACTCGTTCTTAAAGCCGGGCATCAGCTCGACGTGATCATGCTGCCCAAGGTCGAAGGGCCGTGGGACATTCACTTTGCCGACCAGTTTGTCGCGCAGCTTGAGGCCAAAGCGGGCCTGAAACGGCCCATCCTGTTCCACGCCATTCTGGAAACCGCGCAGGGCATGGCGCTGGTCGAAGAGATTGCGCTCGCCTCCCCCCGCATGCAGGGCATCAGCCTCGGCCCGGCAGACCTTGCCGCAGACCGCAAGATGAAAACCACCCGCGTGGGCGGCGGCCATCCCTTCTACCGCGTGCTGGAAGACCCCCGCGAAGATGAAGCCCCCCGCGCCTCTGCCCAGCAAGACCTATGGCACTACACCATCGCCCGCATGGTGGATGCGTGCCGCATGGCGGGCATCAACGCGTTCTACGGCCCGTTCGGCGATATTGCCGACGTCGATGCATGCGAGCAGCAATTCCGAAACGCTTTCCTACTCGGCTGCGCCGGCACATGGAGCTTGCACCCGAAACAAATAGACATCGCCAAGCGTGTGTTTAGCCCGGACCCAGATGAGGTGATCTTCGCGCGGCGCATCTTAGAAGCCATGCCAGACGGCACCGGCGTCGCTATGCTGGATGGCAAAATGCAAGATGATGCAACGTGGAAACAGGCGAAAGTGATTTCGGATTTGGCGGATCTTGTGGCGTCGAAAGACCCTGAACTGGCGGCCGCGTACAAAGGCTAAAGGCTTTGTTCATTGCGGCGTCAGGTCTGTTTGGTTAGATTTGCGGTATGAAACATCTTATCGTTGTCCTTACCGCATCGCTTTTGGTGGCCTGCGCGGCGCCGGGCGCAGACCCGGTTGAATTGCAAACAGACGGCGCTCTCGCCCCGTCCCTGTCAGAAACGCAGGACAAGAAAACGCAAAAATCCCAGCGCGCATCACCGGGCAATACATATGCAGAGACCTGCGGACCGCTGGGGGAACGCTTTCGCGCGACCAACCCGACGCGCATCTGGGAGGAACGTATCGGAAATGGGGTACAGGCCAATCAGGCCTCTGGCGCAAAATCAAACGCGGTTGGCCAACTGGAACACGTCAAATTTCCCACGCCCAAATATCCAAAGGGTATGCGGATAAGCGGTGCCTGCGACTTGATTATGGATGTGAGTGTCGATGGAGTCCCGACTGACGTGGAGGCCATATGCAGCGATCCGGACTTCGAACACGCCGCCATTCTCGGCATGCAAGCCGCGCGCTTCAATCCTGTCTTGGTGAGCGGCCAACCGACGGCGTATAAAGCGATGATCTATCCAATGGAGTTCTGCAGAAATGACTAATCATACCGTCCCCCTCACCGGCTATCAGCCCAAT
>CAZXVJ010000026.1:25937-43009 GCA_964644385.1 uncultured Hyphomonas sp.
GAGTTCTGCAGAAATGACTAATCATACCGTCCCCCTCACCGGCTATCAGCCCAATCTGCAGGCCTGGTTCGACTATATGATGGGCGACCACTCGCAGGAACAACTCAGCGCGCAACTGCATGATGATGTCACCTTCATCAGCCCCGTCGTGCACACCCCGCAAGAGGGCAAGGCCATCACCATGGCGTATCTGTCAGCGGCGGGAAACACGCTCGGCAATGGCAGTTTCAAATATACCCGCGTCTTCGATTGCGGAGACAAAGCCGTGCTGGAATTTGAGTCCGATATGGATGGCATCACTGTCAACGGCATCGACATGATCGAATGGGATGCAGACGGCTTGATCACAGAGTTTAAGGTCATGGTGCGCCCGCTAAAAGGCATGCAAGCAGTTCACGCGGCGATGGGCAAAATGCTGGCCCAGATGAAGCAAGGCGCTTGACGCCGCCTACCCTTCTAACGGACCGGCTCATCATCCGGGCACAAACGGAAAACGACTTGCCGGCTTGCGCGGCGATGTGGGGCAATGAGGCGGTCGTCAAACATATTGGCGGGAAGACCCGCGATGCTCAAACCGTGTGGTTTCAGATCGCCCGTAATCTCGGCATGTGGTCACTCAAAGGCTATGGCTACCTCACGGTCGAACACCGAAAAACGCATGAGATTATCGGCGAGGTGGGATTCTCAGATTTTAAGCGCGGCCTCGACCCCGACATCTCCCCCTACCCTGAAGCCGGGTGGGTGATCGATCAGCCCCATTGGGGCCAAGGCTATGCCACCGAAGCGCTGAAAGCTCTGCATGATTGGCTGGCCTATACCCATCCCGATGCTAAGCCTGTTTGCATTATTGATGAAGGTCACACTCGCTCGATCAATGTTGCGAACAAGCTTGGCTATACCGAATGGACGCGGACCAAAATGAATGACGCGGCGATCGTTATTCTAAGAAAACAGGCTTAACCTGCGTCGCGTACTTGCCATGTCTCTGGCGTTTCACTGTCCACGGTCCAGTTTTTCAAGAACGCCAAAAAGTCACCCTGCGCCAACCCGGGACTATACAGAAATCCTTGCGCGATCGTGCAGCCACGTTTGCTCAGGAAATCAGCTTGCTGAGCCGTTTCAATGCCCTCAGCAACAGTTTCCATACCGAGCGTGTCGGCCATCGCCAAGATCATCTCAATGATCGGCGCAGCTTGGCGATCTGTCTGCAAACCAGACACGAACTGGCGATCAATCTTGAACACATCAAATGGCAGCTGCGTTAGAATCGACAGATTGGAATGTCCGGTGCCAAAGTCATCAATCGCCAGACGCACGCCCATGGCCCGCAAGGGCTCCATAACCCGCCCCACCTTATCCGGATCAGACACGGCGATGTTTTCTGTGATCTCAAGTTCAAGTCGGCTCGGCGGCAATCCGCTTTGCGACAAAGCTCTCAGCACGGTTTGGGTCAAATCATTGCGTTCAAACTGGCGCGGCGACACATTGACAGCCACGCTCAGCGCGTGCCCGGCATCCATCCATTCTTTTGCACACACACATGCCGATTCCAGAATTTGCGCGCCAATCTGATTGATGAGGCCGATATCCTCTGCGACAGGAATAAACGCCCCAGGCGAGATCGTTTTGCCGCCCGGGCGACTCCATCTGGCTAAGGCCTCGGCGCCGACAATCTTACCGGTTGCAAAGTCGATCTTTGGCTGAAACACGGCTTTGAACTCACGATTGACCACGGCTTCGCGCAATTCGTTCTCTAGCTTCATGCGGCCGCGCTGCAATCGGTTCATACGTGGCGTGTAGAAACGAAACCCAGTCTTGCTCTCTTTTCGCACCAACGTCAGCGCCAGTTCAGCGTGTCGGATCATTTTGTCTGGCGTATCCGCATCTTCGGGTGCCATGACGATACCGCCAGAGATCCCGGCCTGAACCGGCACACCCTCAACCACGAACGGCGCGGCAAACGCTGTGCGCAAAGAACGCGCGATGCTGGCAACATCCTCGCGGCAGCGGGCCTGCGGCAGAAACACGCCAAACTCATCAGACTGCAAGGACGCAATCGTTGCGCCGCGCAACGCCGCCCCTGATGGGCCCTCAACTATATCAAACAATTTGCCGATCCGGGCGCTGATCTGCCTCATCAGTTCGCCATGGTGCGCCTCTCCCAAAGATTCCAAGGCCCGACCATAGCCATCAATGTCGAGATAGATCATCGCCGCAGGATGCTCAAAATTGGCGATGGTCAACCCGCGCTCAATCGCATCGGTCAGGGCCAGCGTATTGGGCAGACCTGTGCGAGGATCGGTGTAGGCAGCTTTTCGCAGCGCATCAGATTCGCGGCGCAACCGCGCCACTTGGCGGCGGATGCCGACACGCAACCGGCGCAATTCAACAAAGCTCAAGCGCGTCGCATGAACTTTGTCGTCTGCGCCTGCTTCCAACAAATGTTCACTGAAGGATTGCATCCGAACGGACAAAAAGTTCGCGGCAAAAAACGCAACGACGATCGGCACGACAATGAACATGAAAAGCACGAAGCCGTAGATCCACAGCGGCGTATCGGCATGAATGATTGAAAAGCCCGGCCCAAACATGGAAAAAGCCAGAAAGACTGCACAAAACGTCAAAAAGACGGAGGCCCCCAGAATGCCCGCCACAGACGCCGCAAACTGGCGAAACGACATGATGCCGGTCCATTGCTGAAATTTGCTATCGCGTTTCAATGCTTGTTTGCCCCGTGTCGCCCGGTTTATCTCTCAGCCAACTCGCATATTCGGCGCAGAAGTTTATGATTGAGTGAACAAAACACGCTATTGATGCGGCACACCCCAGAATAAAGATCAAAACTATGACCAAAGCTCGTACCGCCACCGTTAAACGCGATACCAAAGAAACGCAGATCGAAGTGACCGTCGATTTGGACGGCACCGGCACGTCAGACTTAGAAACAGGCATCGGCTTTTTTGATCATATGCTCGATAGTTTCGCCCGCCACTCAATGATGGATTTGAAAGTGCGCACCAAAGGCGACCTCCACATTGATATGCACCACACCGTTGAAGATACGGGCATCGTGATTGGCCAAGCCATCGCCAGAGCGCTGGGTGATTTTGCGGGCATTGCACGCTTCGGCCATGCCTATATCCCCATGGATGAAACGCTCAGCCGCGCCAGCATAGACCTCTGCAAGCGTCCCTATCTGGTTTGGAAAGTAGACTTTAAACGCGACAAGATCGGCGATATGGACACCGAATTGTTCAAAGAATTCTTCCACGCTCTCGCGGGAAATGGCGGCATGTGCCTCCACGTTGAGAACATCTACGGCGAAAACAGCCACCACATCATTGAGAGCTGCTATAAAGCCACCGCCCGCGCGCTACGCGCCGCGATTGCGCCAGATGCGCGCCTTGCCGGTAAACCGGCCAGCACCAAGGGCTCGCTATAGTGTCAGCCCACACCGTCTTGCGCGGTGTTTTATGGCTTTCAGCCATTCTGCTGATTGCCCTGGGGGCCTCAGTGGTCATCGCGCCCGGTCTTTTTGCTGCCTATAGCGGCCTCGGGACAGTTGACCCCTCCGGCACCATCACCCTTCAGGCACTGGTTGGCGGCTTGGAGATTGGCCTTGGCGCGGGTCTCATTGCCTTACTTTGTCTCAAGACGCCAATCGAGCATATTGCATTTGCGATGCTGCTCGTTTTGGCCAGCGTTGTCATCGCGCGGGGCATTGCCATTCTCATGGTCGGAGCGCCAGACCCCTCCAGCCTTCGCGAACTGGTCCTCGAAAGCCTCTGGCTGCTGATTCTGGGCATGGCGCTGGCGTTTTCGTCCCGCACAGACGACCCGCTCTAAACGCTGAAATTGTCCACAACGAGGTCAATCAGCGCGTCATCAGCAGGCACAAATCGGCTGAGCATCAACACGGCCAGCCCATGCACCAATGACCAGGCCTGCAATCCCTTCACGTTCCGGTCTGCCTCAGACGTGCCGGGTTCAGATAGCCCGGCGATGCCATCTCTCAATATCTGCATGGCTTTGGATTGAAAATCTGTTCCCTCCCCTTCGCGGCCATCTGGCAAAGGCGCGTACATCAGTTGAAACAGCGCGGGGTTTGCGATTCCAAACCGCACATAAGCGCGCCCAACAGCCCTAAAAGCCGCCCGGCCATCGGGTTCACCCTCGATTGCGGCTGTAAACGCTTCCGCCAACATATCATCCCCGGCAAGGCAAAGCGCCGACAGCAGCGCTGCTTTATCCGGAAAATGGCGGTAGACCGCCGTTGCAGACACGCCGACATTGCGCGCAATCTCTCGCAAGCTCACCTTTTCCGCCGGCCCGGATTCCAGCCGTTTCAAGCCTTCCTCAATTAGCGCAGACCGCAAATCGCCATGGTGATAGCGGGGGTTACGCTTTTTAATGTTGACACTGTTATCATTATCGTTCATGTTATCACTGTAAACATGGCGCCAGCCCGCTGCAATACCAGTTCACCACTCACAGGAGCTCCTTATGTCCAGTCCCGTTGAAGCCGCCATTCGCGGCGTCGTCACCAAAGGCATCATGGGGATCGCGAAGCATAACCGCTCGCATCGCAAAGCCAAAGAGCCCAACCCCTATCTCACGGGTATACACGCCCCGCTGGCAGACGAACACACGTTTGAAGACCTCACCATTACAGGCACCATCCCAGCCGGGCTGAACGGCCTCTATGTGCGCAATGGACCCAACCCAATCGACGCGCCCAATCCCGCCACCCATCACTGGTTTGCAGGCGACGGCATGCTGCACGGCCTTCGCATTAAAGACGGCCAGGCGCTATGGTATCGCAACCGCTGGGTGCGGTCGAACAAAGTCAGCGCGGCAAAGGGCGAGGCCCCTGCCCCCGGCACGCGGGACCCTCGCACCGACACCGCCAATACAAATATTGTCGGCCATGCCGGAAAAATCTGGGCGATTGTCGAGGCGGGCGGCCACCCGGTTGAGGTGTCTGACCTGCTCGAAACCCGCGCCCACTCCAATTTCGAGGGCACGCTTGGCACCGGATTTTCTGCGCACCCGCATCTCGATCCCAATACGGGCGAAATGCACGCGATCTGTTATTACGCCGAGAACGCCACAACCGTCTGGCACAAGGTCTGGGACACCCGCGGCAAGATCCGCCGCAAAGAGCCCATCGCCGTACAAGACGGCCCGTCGATCCATGATTGCATGATCACTGAAAGCTATGTTGTGGTGATGGATTTACCCGTCACCTTCTCGATGAAGTCCGTCATGGCGGGCGACGCGTTTCCGTATAAATGGAACCCCAAACACAAAGCCCGTATCGGCCTCCTGCCTCGCGAAGGCAAAGGGGAGGACATCATCTGGTGCGACGTTGACCCGTGCTACATCTTCCACCCCGCCAATGCTTATGAAACTGCAGACGGCAAAGTCATCATGGATGCCTGCGTACACGCCACGATGTTTGCCGACAGCACCTATGGTCCCGATTCCAAAACTCTCACCTTCGAACAGCTCACCATTGATCCAGCCACGCGCCAAACCACGCGCACGGTAATTGACGGCGACGCGCAAGAGTTTCCCCGCCCGGACGAGCGCCTCATCGGCATGCCCTACCGCTATGCCTACGCCGTTGCCATGCCCAGCGACGGAAATGAAAACTTCGCCTCAGAATCCCGCCTCTATAAGCATGATCGCCAAACCGGCACCCGCGCTGTGCACGAATTTGGCGACGGCAAAATGCCCGGCGAGTTCGTCTTCGTACCTGCCCATGAAAACAGCGCCGAAGATGAAGGCTGGCTGATCGGCTACGTCGTTGATCCGGCCACAGGCACCACAGATCTTGAAATTCTCGACGCGCAAAACTTCACCGGCCCAGCCCTCGCCAAAGTCACAATCCCGCACATGATCCCGCCAGGCTTCCACGGCAACTTCATTGAGGTTTAGCGGCGGCCAGATCGCTACGGACTGTCTCGGCCTGTCGGCGCGATACGCGTTGTGAATTTCGTACGCGACCAGACGATTGAAGTTGAATATCGACGGATCGCAGTGTTCGACATCAACACACGCTCCCCCCATGCCTCATAAGCTTCCGGGCTTTCGGCATGGACAATAATGATAAAGTCGAAGTCTCCAGACACTGCATAGCATTGTGATACGGCGGACGCTTCGCTCATCTGTTTGCGAAACGCGTCATACGTTTCGGGCGCTTCGCGCTCAAACGAAATGGAGGTGATAAATGTCAGACCCTGCGTAGATGTATCCGTAAGCGATACATCCGCAACGATCACCCTATTCTTCCGCATCGCAGCGAGGCGCCGCCGCACGGACGAAGGCGACAAGCCCACCTCTTCGCCGATGCTGGCGTGAGAACGCATATTGTTTTCCTGAACGCGGTCAAGAATTGCGAGGTCGAACGAATCTAACTGCATTGACGCTTTTCTTCATAATTATCAAAATATACGGCGAAGTTCGCCATTTAAACGCAGAAATTAGCCGAACGCCATCATACGTTCAATGCTAAATCTTGGCGCTTGAAGGAGACGGCATCGATGCGAACAACAATCATAGCCGGCGCACTGGCGCTCACCTTTGCAGGATGCACAACGCCAGAGGCCCCGCTACCCACGCCAGCCACACCTCAGGACGCGCTAAGCCAAGCGGTCAATCACGCGGCCACAAAAGCTCGCGCCGGGGCCATACTGGATGTGCAAGGGTGCGGATTAGATTTCGCTGAAGCCGCTGGAGTCGCTAATCGCAAAACCAAGCAATCCATGCCGCTAGACGATCAGCTTCGTATCGCCAGCATCAGCAAACTCTACACCGCCGCCATTATCCACCAACTCGCGCAGCAAGGCGTTCTCAATGTTGACGCCCCTGCCACCCGCTACCTCACAAACGGACAGCTCGACGACGTGCCGAACAAGGACGCCACTCTGCGCCAGTTGCTGAACCACACGAGCGGCGTCCCAGATTATTATGATGTCCGGTCCTATCTGATGACAGATTGGAAACAGCCAGTAACCGCAGACCGCGCGTTGAAAGTCGCCCGGCGACGCGCTGCCACAAATGCCCCCGGCGGCGCCTACGCCTATTCAAACACCAATTATCAAATATTGGCACTCGTCGCCGAAGCTGCATCAGGTAAATCCTTCGCCGCCTTGATCGAAGACCAGTTGCTTACCCCGCTTCAGCTTCAGAACACGCGCTACAACACCGTTCACCCCGGCGGTGACATTCACGGCTACGGTACGGAACTGCGTTCAAACGCTGACACATGGATCTATGCGGAAAACACGGGCGCCGATGGCGGTATCACCGCCACAACGAGCGATCTTCGCCACTTCCTCAGAGCGCTGTTTCTAACGGGCGGCAGCCTAAATGACATTGGCGCAGAAATGGTGCGTGATCCGGTCGCCACGGACAAAGCTCGACAGCTCGCCGGGCCGGGCGCGGAGATTTTCCGGGGTCGTTCAGGCGGCGAATTGATCGGGCACACCGGAGACACGATGGGCTACTTAACTTTCGCAATGGCGATCCCTGAACATGACGCCACGATTATCGGTCACATCAATGCCGACAGGTTGGACGTCTTCACGACATTGCTCCAAACCACCGTCGCGACCGTGAAATCGACATGTGAAAGCCAATAGGCGGCGCCCACCACCCCTTCCCCTTCTGCGCTGGCATCGCTACAGACTTCTGCCATGAAGATGATCGCCCTGATTGACTATGGTTCCGGCAATATACACTCGGCCGCCAGAGCGCTGCGTGTGGCGGCTAATCATGCAAAGAAAACGCGAGAGATCCGCGTCACATCAGACCCGCAAGCCCTCGCCCATGCAGACCGTATCGTGTTACCCGGCGTTGGCCATTTTGCCGATTGCATGGCCAACCTCAACGCGCTGAACGGCCTGCGGGAGGCATTGGACGAGCAAGTCATCAAGGGCGGCAAGCCTTTCCTCGGCATCTGTGTCGGCATGCAGCTTTTAGCGGATACTGGCCTTGAAGACGGTGAGACAGACGGCCTTGGCTGGATCGGCGGCAAAGTCGCGCCCATCAAGGCGGCCCCCGGCCTTGCCGTGCCGCATATGGGCTGGAACGAGATCGCGCCGGGCGCGCCTCATCCTGTGCTCGAAGGGCTAGACGCTGACACCCACATGTATTTCGTCCATTCCTACGCGTTCACCCCCGAAACCCCCGCAGATACAGCCGCAACCACCACATATGGCACGCCTTTCGCCGCCGCAGTGGCTAAGGACAACATATTCGGCACCCAGTTTCATCCAGAAAAGAGCCAGGCTGCAGGCTTAAAGCTTCTGTCCAATTTCGTCAGGTGGACCCCGTGACTGACCCTTCCTTCACCCTCTACCCCGCAATCGATCTGAAAGACGGCGCATGTGTGCGCCTCATTCGCGGAGAAATGGATCAGGCCACCACCTTCAATGACAGCCCCGCTGCGCAAGCCGCCAGCTTTGCCGAACAAGGCTTTAGCCACCTTCACGTCGTCGATCTGAACGGCGCCTTTGACGGCCAATCTACCAATCGCGCCGCCGTCGAAGCCATTCTCAACGCCACAAACTGCCCGGTGCAGCTTGGCGGGGGTATTCGCACCCGCGCTCATATCGATGCGTGGCTGGAGGCCGGCGTGTCCCGCGTTATCCTTGGCACCGCGGCCTTGCGCGACCCGCAACTGGTGAAAGACGCCGCTGCCGCCCTGCCCGGGCGCATCGTGGTCGGCATCGACGCGAAGGATGGCTATGTCGCGGTAGAAGGCTGGGCCGAAACCTCTGATATGCCCGCCACCGAACTTGCCAAAGCCTTTGAAGGCTGCGGCGTTGCGGCCATCATCGCGACAGACATTGGCCGAGACGGGCTGAAAACAGGTGTGAATGTCGATTTC
This sequence comes from uncultured Hyphomonas sp., assembly GCA_964644385.1. Lineage (GTDB taxonomy): Bacteria > Pseudomonadota > Alphaproteobacteria > Caulobacterales > Hyphomonadaceae > Hyphomonas. The sequence goes on from CAZXVJ010000026.1 coordinate 34,834, forward strand.
ACCGCAAACCTCGCCAATGCCGTCACCCTCCCCCTCATCGCCAGCGGAGGCGTGGCCCGTGTGGACGACATTACCAAGCTGCGCGCCGCCCCTGCCCCGATCAGCGGCTGTATCCTAGGGCGGGCGCTCTATGATGGCGACATCATTCCGGCCGAAGCGATCAAAGCGGCCCAATAGCCCCGCCCCATATCGCGTGATACGCTTTCGGCAAATTCGGACGGGACAAAACCGATGAGATCTTTCCATGCGCTGCCACTGGCGTTCGCAATCCTAACGCTCAGCGCCTGCGCGACCGCAGGGCCTGCGCCCGCTCCGGCCATCGCCGCCGCTCACATCATCACCGCTGGGTCAAAAACCCCTGCCCCGGATTTAGATGCCTGCCTCAATGACACATTCACAGGCATGGCCGGTCAGTGGACCATGCGTTTCGCCAAATCCGGCCCCGGCGGCGCCATAGACTCCAATCAAGGCACCCTCACCATCAAACCCAAAACCCGCGACCGCTGGATCATTCAGCGCCCCGGCCCTTCAGGCGCGATGCAGGATTTCAGCGAGATCACCCATTATGGCGATGGCCAGATGGAGTCCGTGCGCCTTGCTGCAGGTGCCCAAACCATATTCGAAGAGCGATATCTGGAGTGCCACACGCCAGACGCCAGTGGACGCGCCAAGTTTGTCTCCACACTCGACCAACGCCTGCGCCGCGGCGGGCCGATGATGCGCACCACGCGCACAGGATGGGTCTCAGCCGGCCATATCTACTCAATCGATGTGTCCGAAGCGCTGGACGGCTCGGGTGAATACGCCCTCTCCACCCGGTTTGGCACCCGCGCGCGCTAACGCTCCGCCCTAAGCGGCTCCACATTTTAAAACCATCCATTGTTTTCTAGGATAATTTGAGTTCACCTAGCGTTCAGCAAAACCGCGATAAATCGGGCTTTGATACTGGCGGGAGCGGCAAATATGAGCGTTACAGACATCACAGAAGCAGAAAGCATTCTGCTGGCACTGGTTGCCAAAGCGGACAAGCAGATCGTGCATGAAGAATCCGAAGCGGCGGAACGCCTAATGTACCGCGCGGGCGATGATGACGCCCATGCCCATTGGATCAATGCCCTCACCCGCACCAATGAAGCACAGGCCGCCATTGATCTCTTTTTGGCAGAGCCGGAACGCAAACGCGTGCTGCTCATCGCCGACCTATGGGAACTCGCCATCGCCGATTTCGTCGTAGACCGCCGCGAAAACGACCTCATCTACGCCATCGCCGCCCTCCTAAACGTCCCCGCCTATCCGAAGGGCGCGAAGCCTCTGCCAGTGATGGATAAGGCAAACTGACACCAATCAATTTTTATCAAAGGGATTCCCCTAATAGGCGAATTAGGTGCGTATGGCTTTTTTTGGCGGGGTGAGCTGTGCGAAAGACACTTTGGAACTTTGATCGAGTAAACTTGGATATGGAAGACCGAGACGTCGAGGTCATTGCTGCACACGGCATTACAGGTACAGAGATTTCGGTTCGGTTTCGTCTGGAAGAAATCCAAATGAAGGGGTCACCCAAAAAACTGCGGGCGCGCATTGAGACCCTTGCAACTGATCAATTGTTGAATTTCGCATCCTTCCTAGAAACCTTTGAACGTTAGAAACTGTTGCCTCCACGCCCTTCCCCGCTAAATACACTTCATGCTCAAATCCCGCATCATCCCCTGCCTAGACGTTAAAGACGGGCGCACCGTAAAGGGCGTCAACTTCGTTGATCTGCGCGATGCTGGAGACCCCGTCGCCCTTGCCAAAGCCTATGACGCGCAAGGCGCAGATGAGCTTTGCTTTCTCGACATCACTGCCAGCCATGAAGGCCGCGGCACACTGCTCGATATTGTCAGCGCCACGGCAGAGCAATGTTTCATGCCGCTCACCGTCGGCGGCGGTGTGCGCAGCCCGGAAAACATGACCGCCCTGCTGCGCGCCGGGGCCGATAAGGTGGCGATCAATTCCGCCGCCGTGGCAGACCCCTCCCTCATTTCCGCTTGCGCCTCCAAAACCGGGCGCCAATGCGTCGTCGTCGCCATAGATGCGCGCAAAGCCGGTGACGGCTGGGAAATCTTCACCCATGGCGGGCGCAAAGGCACAGGCATAGACGCGCGCGCCTTCGCCATTCAGGCCGAGCAAAACGGCGCGGGCGAACTCCTCCTCACCAGCATGGACCGCGACGGCACCAAGCAAGGCTATGACCTGCCCCTGCTGCAAGAAATCACGCGCGCGGTGAACATTCCGGTCATCGCCTCTGGCGGCGCGGGCCATGTCGATCACCTCGCCCCGGCCATTCTGGACGGCGGGGCCAGCGCCGTGCTGGCTGCCTCTATCTTCCATTTCGGTGACGCGACCATTGCTGATGCGCGCAAAGCGATGAACACAGCCGGCGCGCCCGTCAGACCGCTTTAAGGAGCCCCCATGCAAAACCCTGATCTTGGCAGTCCAGCCCGCCTCAACGCCGCGCTCGCCCACCTGACACAGACTATTGATGCGCGCAGCGCAGACCTGCTGTCAAACGACGCCAAGACATCCTACACCGCGAAACTTTTGCGCGAAGGCCCGCCCGCCTGCGCCGCAAAGGTTGATGAAGAAGGCAAAGAACTCGCTGACGCCATTCGCGGCGAAAGCGACGCCGAAGTCGCCAGTGAGGCCGCAGACGTGCTGTATCATATGCTGGTCGCCCTGCGCGCCCGCGGCGTACCCCTCGACACCGTCGCGGCCGCTTTGGAATCGCGCCAAGGCACCAGCGGCCTGGACGAAAAAGCCAACCGCTAAGCCCGGCCTTGCCGCTCTATTGAACGTCCGCGGTCCACGATCCATCCGCGCCCATCACCATACAATCGCCCGCGCCGCCACACGCCGCCATCGCATTGTTATAGGATTGCATATTGCTCAGCGTCTGTTGTTGGATCGCCATGGTCTGGCCCATCATCATCGTCATCGCCATCTGGTTCGTCACATAATTGACCATCCAGCTATTGAAGAAAACAGCCAGCTTCTTCGTCGCTTGCTTCGGCGGTAAACGACCATCCTCCAGCATATTCTCGTCTTCCTTGCACGTCCCGCCCAGCCATAAAACACCGGGAATCGCCATACCGCCCAGCGCTTCAAATGCGGGGGTTGGCGCTTGAAACATGCTAACGCCGGAATTGCTCGGCTCACCCTCGGCATGCCCCGCGCTGCCATACCAGACATAACCAATCGCGCGTGCAGGTCTCCCGTCAATCTTGCCCTCTAGCATGATGGCAAACACCGTCGCTTTCTTGTCCGGGTCAATCGATTGCAGCGCCTTGCGATCCACTTCCGACATCGACACCACTTTGGCAGATCGCATGCCCTCTCGCTTCAACGCTTTGATCGCCGCGCGTTTTGGTTTGCGCTCATCAATCTGAACGAAGTAGGCTGATGCCCCGTCAAACACGTCATTATCCGGCACGATGCGATAGCTGGTCGCCTCATGCTTTGACGCCTCAGCGCTCCAGCCTTGTAGTGCATAGCTGCCGTCTGGCTGGGTCACTTTAACCGCCACCTGATTGGGATAACGTCCCTCCCCGCCGCACGCCGCTAAACCCGACATCAAGCCAAGGGCCACAAAAAGACAAAGAATATAGCGCTGCATAATTCGCGCCTCCTATCTCAAATTCACGTATCCGCCATCCAACGGAATACTCACGCCGGTCACATAATCAGACGCCGCCGACGCCAGAAAGGTCGACAAGCCGATCATATCACTATCCGCGCCAATCCGCCCCAGCGGCACCATCGCGGCGACCTGCTTCTTGCCCTCTTCGGTGCCCATCGCATAGGCGGTCATCTTGCTTTCAAACGGCCCCGGCGAAATGGCGTTCACCGTAATCTTATCCGCCGCCAATTCCCGTGCCAGACTGCGTGTTAAATGGTGCACCGCCGCCTTGCTGGCCGGATAGGCAAAATTGCCCGGCGCCATCGGCATGGTGAAGCCTTCAATCGAACCAATGTTGATCACCCGTCCTCGGCCCGTGGCACCGGCCGCCGCGCGCAGTTGAGGCAATAATTTTTGCGTCATGAAGAACAGGGATTTCACGTTCAAATCCATCACCCGGTCCCATCCTGCTTCGGAGAATTTCTCAATCGGCTCGCCCCACGCCGCGCCCGCATTGTTGACGAGAATATCAACCTTGTCTTCGCGCTCGCCCAGCCATTTGGCAAAGGCCGACACCCCCGCAATCGTAGACAAATCCGACGGGTGGCCCACACAATCGCCCAGCTTTGACAGCTTGGTCTGCATCGCCGTACACGCATCGCCCTTGCGAGATGTCACATAGACTTTCACACCAGCTTTCACGAACCCCGTGGCGATCATCTCCCCAATCCCGCGCGTGCCGCCAGTCACGACCGCCACTTTCCCAGAAAGATCAAACAGAGACGAAGGGTCAGTCATGGCGTATCCTTATAGATTGCAACAGAGCCCTTTTTATCGGCCCGATAGCGCATACTGTAAAGATGGCCGGGTCAGCGACGCAGCGTGAACCTACTGTACTGGCTCCGTTTCCTTCGGAGCAGATACATTGCGCGTCTCAGCCTTCTTCTTCGGCTTCGGCAATACCCGGAACCGAGACTGGCACCAGGCAAAATCCACCCCGACATCGATCAACGCATCAGATCGCCCACACGGACAGGCAAACTCCATCACCGTCCACACGGTATAGGTCTCCCCTTTCACCAGTGGAACAGGCTCACCCGTCACATGATTAGGCGCCGCGTTCACACACAGCACCAAATCGCCAGATCCAACATCATAACTCATGGGCATACGATACCAGAAAAACCAGGAAACGCCCATATCCAGAGCCGCGACAGGCCTTACGGGTGCTTATTTCGCCCCAGATACGCGATCGTTGTAAAGGTGAGGCCGATCAGCCAAAGGCCCGGGCCAATCACTGATGCCGGAAACGCCGTGCCCCCCTGCCAGACTGGGAAAAGCAAAAAGCCAATATCTTCCGCAGTGATGACAAAGGCCGCAATCCAATAGGCCGTCGCATTGTTCCGCCAATTAAACCACGACAGCACCAATCCAAACACGCCGAGATACAGCAACGTCCAGTGGCCTTGCGCTAAACGTCCGGTTGCTTCCGCCAATGTGCCGTCGCCTGCACGATCTGCAAGACGTGTGATCCCCAGCACAATATGCAGCAGCGACCACAATGCATAAGCCATCGCACCAATTCTAGCCGCCCACATCAGTTGGACGCCTCAGACAGCAACGCCATTTCACTGGCATAAAGCGCAGGCAAAAACTCAGCGAGAATACTCATCTCCTGCGTGGCATGATCCATCAAATCGGTCGCGCCAGATTTACGCACACCTGCCCTGCGCGCCAAATACGTATTGCCCAACACGCCAATGATTGAGCCGACCTCCTCATTCCCTTCACGCTTGGCAACCATGCCGAGCCAAAAGCGGCTGAGCATTTCGGCGCCGTCATCTGTGCTGCGAACGATGTGACACATCTTGCCGCCATAGATCGGCTGTTCCAGGAGGCCAGCACGCGCGCACACCGCAACATCATCGTCGCGCAAGACAACATCGCCGAGGATCTGTTCTGGCGGCACAAACTGAATGCGCAACTTATCTAACTTTCCCAGCGTTATATATTCATGCACCAGATGGCTCGCACCGACATATTCGCCCGGCACTTTGTTTTCCCAGTCCATCCAAACATGCGCCGTCGGATGCCAGCGTTGGTAATGTTCACTCGTTTGCATGTAGTCAGCAAACCACCAACGCACCATTTCAGGCGTAACGCCCGGCATGGGCGTCAGCGCCGAAACTTCGTACACCCCATTGGCATGGCGGCGTGTTTCCGTTTTGAAATCTGCCCGGCGGTCGTCTTCAAGATACTCAGCGCTCGGCCCGCCCGTGAAAGGCGGCAGACCAAACGCAGCCACGCCAAGAGCCAACACCACGACCGCGCCCAAAATTCGCTTTTTCATATCTCAATCCTCCCAAGAGCGAACGTTACACATTAGGAGCGCAGGGTTTTGACGTAGCGCTCGACCGTTTCTTTGTATTCTTCTTCCGTTAAGGCCCATTGTTGCAAGTCTGCATCGGCCCATCCGAGCTGCATGCCCGATTGTGCGCGGCCTAAAGCTGATGTCATGCTTCGTGTCATGGCAAGCGCGGCGGGCGGCACGCCGAGCAGTTCATCTATCAATTCCGTCGTGGTTTGTGAGAGGGCGCCCGTATCCGACAGGCGCTGCGCCCATCCTGATTGCATCAACTCATCGGCGTGCACTTTGCGGGTTGTCATCACCCAATCGCGCGCTCTGGGAAGGCCAACTTCTCGCGCAAGTAAGGGCGTTCCGTTCCAGACATTCGGGATACCCAGCGCAAGTTCCGGTATCCGCAAAACCACGTCTTTGCTGATGACGCGGAAGTCGCACGCGGTCGCGAGCAAGGCTCCGCCGCCGACGACATGGCCCTGCATGCTGGCAATGGTCACCTGCGGGATGCGGTCCAGCTGTTCCAGAACGCGTTGCCATGTTGCGGTGCGGTTGCGGCGGGTCGACCAGCTGCCTTCGACTTTCGGGTAGGAGGTTGTTTTTAAGTCGGCGCCAGAACAAAAAGACTTTCCTTCACCTGATATGACCAGAAGCCGAATGTCCGGGCGCTCCATCAAATCGTTTAGCGTCGAGGCCATCGCCGCGCGCATGCTCTCGTTCAGCGCATTGAGCTGTTTCGGGCGATTGAGGGTGAGGCGAACCAGGTCAGCCTCATAGGTGACAATAATGTCTGTAGGGTCTGGCATTCGGATGGCCTCTTAAAGTGTGACGTCAAAGCGGGCGGACCCGCAGCCGGCGAGATACGCAGACTTTTCGTCACTTTAGCTTGGGCTATTCGTCAGAATTTGCAAAGGCGCGCCGGGATGATCCGACAGAATTGCAGGCGGGACGCAGTCGCCCTGACCGCGTTTGCGCCCATTGCGGAAACGCCGAGTGTCTTAGATGGGGCGAGTTTAAGCCACTCGGCTAAGGTTTGATCCGGACGTAGAAATCAGACATTGAGTCGTCGCACTTTATTGGTTGCGATTTAGAGTAACAAGATTCTCGTCAATTTTGTCGATGAGCACGCGGATTTTGCTCTCAATCTCATCCAATGTTTTGAGATGCTCAGAATGCTGAAAATAGCGTTCAACTTCGTAACCAATTCCAAGGCCAATGATCACCTTGTTGTCGGCATTGTCATAAACTTCAATCATCGAAATCATATGCTTCTCAAGCAAATTTGAATCGTTTTCGGTCATTGTAGAGTCGTCAACGGGTGCACCATCAGAGATCACTAGAATTAGGTGCTTTGAATACGGAGACGTTTCAAACCGTTCCTGGGCCCATTGTATCGCTTCGCCATCAATGTTTTCTTTCAGCACCCGTGGGTCGAGCAAAATCTTGAACCGGTCATTCTGGTCCGTTCTGTCATCAAATGAACGATATAGAATATGCAGTAAATCGCATAGCCTTCCCGGTGGCGTTGGGCATCCCGCCTTCTGCCACAAATTTCTTGAAAGCCCACCTTTCCAGCTACGCGTTGTGTAACCTAGCATTTCAAAAGGAACCCCACTATCGAGGAGTGCGCGGTCCAGCTCGCTCGCCAAAACATACGCGATGTACTGATCGTCGCCCCTCAAAGATCCTGAATGATCGATCAGGACCGTGATTAGCGTGTTTGGATAGTCCCATCCTGCCAGCTTGCTTGTCAGATCACGTCTTAGACGATGGATTTTAGGAGCCTCCTGCTCGTACCATTCGAATACAGTCTTCTGATTGTTAATATAGTCGGATTCAAAAAAGCGATCATCTGTCGTGATCACGTCGCCGACATCATCACAGCTAACGATGACGTCATTCTGAGTGCTAAAAACAGAGTAGGCAGCTTTGCCAAATACCTCGACATCGATTTTGTTCTGAGGCGACCCAATTCGAAAGGGTTTCAGCCACCAACTCATTGTACACGTTCCTCAACTAAGTACCCAGAGTTCAACCGGTTAGTCCGCGCCAAACCTTCTACAATTGATTGAAACCGAAACAACTTTCTGTTGCAAGCAACGCGATTGAGTTTCGGGTTGAGGCGCGTCGGTACAGACCGAGAGAGGGAGACGGTTAAAGCC
>CAZXVJ010000027.1:0-42690 GCA_964644385.1 uncultured Hyphomonas sp.
ACGACAGCCGGGTTGCCGTCAGACGTTGCCAGCACGGAGAACGTGCCGTCCAGATTTTCCGGCAACGACACTTCAAACACGCCATCCTGCGCGGCGGGGATCGTGTCGCTGGCAATAGCTGCGGGGCGGGTGACGGGGGTTGTCGCCGCCGTTTCAATAAGGCTTGTCGCTTGGCCTCCAACTTCGACCTGCGCTACGTAGAGGCGCATTGAACTGTCAATCACTCCAGGACCAACCCTAAACTGGTATATACCTGCGAAATTTGCATCCCAAGTAACCGTATCCACGATAATTCCATCTATCACATCACTGGAAACGAAAGTGATTTCCCCGGCAGCCTCATCTTCAACTATGATTTGGCCATCAGTCACAAAAAATATAGTCTCCGTGCCGCCTGTGACATCGCGGAAAAGGCATCGTATTTGTTCACTATTTCTTTCGCCCTCACCGCGCCGATGCACTACTTGAACGGTGTGAATGCCTTGATTTTCAACAGAGCCGATACCTCGCGCAGAACCAGAAGATCGCTCCACTGAAATTTCTAGCCCAGGAATAAAACCAAAAACGCTTTCATCAAGGTCCGTCAGCACTGTGCCTGGGGCAATGGGTGACCAACCCTGCTCTTGCGCGACACTATATCTCAGCGTGTTTGCTCCGGGCAGACCGATACCTTTATTCACCAAGGGCGAACCATCGCCCACCAGCGCGAAGTCACCAATCGCATAGGTCACGTCAGGCGCGCCGTCCACGTCCAGCGTCAGCGGCATGTTCAGGCCCGAAACCTCCCCAGCAGAGACGGAAAGAACCTGTGGAAGTATTTGCACAGTGATTGCTTCTGAGAACACCGTGGCCGTGGTGCCTTCTGAGCCGGTCAGGTCCACACGCTTGCGCAGAATGTCGCCTGCTGCGACCTCGCCGGAGAATGCCTCGCCGTTAGCGCGCTCATAGCTGACCGATGCGGAAACGGTTTCGCCCGGCACGTTGGAGGAATAAGTGCCGTCTGTTCCCGCCTCCGTGGCCACGTCTGCGCCGTCGATCAGCTCGCCCATAACCGGAGCGGTGTCGGTGCTGATCTCTGGCTCGATTGCGATCCCAATACCTGTGGCAGATCCCTCAAAGATCACATCCGGCGATCCGGATTTCGTTGCCATAATTGTCACTGTGTATTGAAGTACGTCCGACAGGCTAATTATGTCCGACGGTTCTGATGCGACGTCATTGATCGTGAGCACCAAAGTTGGCGTATTCAAGGCATATCCATCAGGCGGTGTAAATCGTGAAGGGTCGAGGAGGTCCGAGAGCCAGATCTGATCTTCCCACGACTGACCCTCGGTGACATTGAACCCTTCGAATGCCAAAGAGGTCGTGATTTCCAAAACCCCTTCGATCTGCACCACAGTCCCACCGACAAAAGCGCCCAAAACAGGCAACTCGCCGACAAATGCATTCAACATTCTTGGCACGACTACGCCTCCGTTATTACGTAGAAGGTTGCAATGTCAGGCGCGACTATTGCGTCATAGTCTTCCTGCGATATTGCAACGATGTTTGTGATCTGGGTCGCTCCGCTAATGCCGGAAGTATCACTGTCCACCACGTTCACTTCAGCTTCGGCAGCGATGCTGTTCAACTTGAGAAGAAGATCATCCGACAACGCATTGGTGTCTTCGTTCTGCTCATACTTGGATTTGACACTTGCCGGGGTCTCGACGCCTGAGACACCGCTTTCAACCCATTGGGTATCATTCGAGTCCCAAATCCACACAGTTGCATCTTCACCAAGCCCGGCGTCGATGAAGGCATATGATCCGATGCTTGGAAGCGGATGGACAGACTGAAGCGCGCCAATACTGCTGTGGACACCCTTGAATAGAGCGTCCTCAATTTCGGCAAGCTTCAGTCGCTCAGCATCGGTCATGAAATTGATATCGTTCAAAGTAAGAAGAGCGTTGCGCAGTTCCGAAGGAACAAGCCCACCATAGATTTCAGACATCATCTGATTGATGAGAATGAAGGCGTTGCGAATACCGATGCCATTCCCATCGTTTGCCTGAGTACCTGTTGGAATTTCAACTCTGGCCATGATTTTCTCCTCTTCGTTCTGGGGTCTATCCGACCATGTCGGTGGTGATTTGGATGTTGTCTGTTCGGATTATTTCGCTGCTCGTAAGCGCGGGCTGTGTCTGCGTCTCGAGGATCGTTTGAATTTGGGTTTCGACAACCATTACCTCGCCGTCGAGGTTGAAGCCTTCTTCTCGCCAGAAGATGCTTTGACCGACGTCTTCCAGAAGCGGAACATAGCCGCCCGGCGGTTGTGGTTCTCCATCCACGACAGCACGGCCAACGATTGCCGTTGTGTTATCCCAAACGCCAACGCTGCTTGGCTCCCAAAGCACGCTGTTGAAGGCAGCAGGCATGACAGGGATCGAGATATTGAAAGGCAGCTTTGAAAGGATGGTGATTTCAGTCTCAGCAGGATCGGAAAGAGCCGAGATTTGATAAGTTCCTCCGGCAAGGTCGAAATCGCTGAGACTGAAGGGCGGAGTAGCCTCAATCTTGACAAACTCACCGGTGTCGAGATTCTCGAGAAAGTAACGGCGCATGTGCTCTCCTATCCGGTCTGGCAGCTATGAAATGCGGTTTCGGAGCGTCAGGGTGGTTTCAAACCCGCCCCCCCCGTAGGTGTGCCCAACGCTGTCGATACGATACCGACCGTCTGCGTCCGTTCCGGTGCCCTGCAGGTCGATGGCGGCCTCCGGCTGCGCGCCGGGGGCCCCTTCTATTTTGACCGAACCTGCGCCCGACCGACTTTCGCTCTGCTGCTTCAGAGATTGAGCCTTCTGCTCGGCCAGTTCCCTGTTCGGCGCGGTGAAGTTTCCGATTGCCTCGGCGTCCGATCCGTCGATGTCAGTTTCGACCTCTATTTTAAGATGAGAAGCCGAAGCTGGATCGTAATATCTGACCACAATCTTCTTGTATCGATGCCGCCCAACATATGGCGCAACATCCCAGGAATGGAGGTTCACACCGTAGATCGCAGGCACGTCAGGCAGGTCGGCCCCTGTCGGCGCCTTGCCGGCGCCACGCACGACCATTACCGCCGCGTCGTTGCGAACCTTGAACGTCCCACCCAACTCCCTTGCAAGTCTCTCTCCAAAGGCGACAAAACTCTCGTTGTCGAGAACCTCCTCGACGCGAGATATAGCGGCGATCTCCTGCGCGATCAGGACACGATTGATCCCTGCGAATTGACCAGCGGCATTAAGCATCTGCTGGACGTTCTGATTTCGGAATGTCCGGCGCTGTGGCTGCTTAACCTTCCCGGACGTGTCCAACCCCTTGCAATCGACCCCAATTGAGCGGCCTTGCATGCCACCCGAAGCCCTTACCATATCGACGTTACCTTGAAAGACAGAAACGATCTCGGCACCAATCCAGCCCATCTTGACTTCGATCTTGGCGTTCTCACGCGGAAGCATGACCCGACCGCTGGTGTTGTCGATCGTGAAGCTGCAGGTGTCAGAGGACGTTCCAGCTTTATCCATGACCGACAGCGAAGTGAGGCGAGGTAAAATCAAATTCGAAACGCTGCTGCCGTCTATCAGCACGTCGACAAAGGCACTTTTAACCATGCTTCAGGACCAAAGTGTGATCGGCTGCGCGTCCTGAACAGGAGTCTTCTGAAAAGGCATTCGGATAACGGTCCCAAGCTCTAAGCGCGTTCCTTGAAGCGCAAGACGCGGGTTCAAATCCAACACCTCTTCCAGCACACCTGGCGCGGCTTTCTGGTGAATTTCCCAGATCAATAAGGAAAGCGTGTAGCCATCCGAGCGGACGACAATATCTTCGGTCATCATCATGAGAGAAGACCTCCGATCAGCGTGAATAGAGCCGAGACCAAGGGAGGTTCATCACGTACACAGGTGATCCGAACGCCTACCACCCGACCGATCCCGTCTCCCGCCAAGCTGGTCGACGTTACGTTCACTGACCGGATGACAACCCAACCGATAGGCAGGCCATCGCCTCGAACCAATATCTGGGGCAAGCGCGACATTCTCATCGCCTGCAGTAATGCCAATTCCCGCTCCCCTCCGAACTTCTTTGGGAAGAGCGTGCCGCTGAACTGGATGGTGCCTGCCTCGTCTGCGACATATTCCAGCGGTGGCGCACGGCCCAGCACGGGTTTCTCAACATATTTCACCCCGGATTGCTCCGAGACGCGATCGACATTCATCGGGTAAACCCGCATCGTCACCGCCCCCAATTGGAAGAGCATCTAGGTGGCAGCCTCGATATGGGAGCCGTCGAGGGCGACGCGCATCTGGGTTTCAAGTTCAGCAGCGACCCTCTTGGCGATGGACACAGCATCCGAACCCGAACCAATCTGGAAGGTATTATGGAACACCGCCTCACGGCTGCCAGCATCTGCCGTTGCGGAAGAGCGCGGTTCTGCGCGCATGAAGGATTGCACGGCCTCGGCCCGGTTCACGAGGGCATCAACGAAATCACGGTTCTTGTTGACGAACCCCATCCGATTTGGCGTCAGAAGCTCGGCGCCCTTCTCGGAGTGCTGAAAAGTTTTGCCTGACAGAACTCTACCACCAAGAGCCCTGCGCGGCGGTCTACGCCCCTGCGAACCAGCACTTGGCGAAGGTGTCGAGACAGCCCCACCTGACCGACCAGGCAGATAGTTCAGAGGATTGATTGCGCTGGCAATCGAAGATGCCTGCTGTCCTGCCCAAGAGAGGATAGCTGCCATGCCCTGCTTCAGCCCTCGCAGAAGGCCTGCCATTGCGTCGACACCTGCCTTTGCCATTTTCACAGGCAGGAGGAAGAACTGCCGGATGATTGCCTTGGTCATGTTTCGTGCGCGGTTCTCGACGTCGGCTTTTTCTGCGTCCGTCAGCAGGTTCTGCGTTATCGAGCCAAGCGAAAACAGATCGCCAATTTTGGATATGAAGCTGCTGATAGCAGATCCCAACCCCGATATGCCTCTACCGATACCATCAATCGTTGGTCGAACCGCGTCCAAGAGTGGCTTCAACTGCTCGAAGGCCGGAGCCAAAACGTCGGCAACGCCGGCTGCGACACCACGCACCACGGAGGAGATTTGATCCCAATTACGGTAGATCAGCGCCCCGGCGCCAGCAACAGCGCCAATGGCTGCCGCAATTCCGATCCACACAGGGGCAGAAATCGCCGCCACGGCCCCAACCACGGCTGTCAGCCCCCCTGCCACCACACTTAAGCCTGTCAGGCGCGACAACCCGACGACAGCGAGGCGGAGCTTGTCCACTTTGCCGACAGTTCGCCCGGTAGCGCGCGCGAGGGCAGTCTGCACCCCGATCGTTCCGGTGATTGCGCTCCGTGCGCTGATCGCTGCGCGCCCCACAGTATTGAAGCCGATCGCCAACAGAGAGAGCGCCCCGCCGCGCCCAAGAAGCCCAACAAATCGCAAGCTTGTAAGAGCCACCTTGAAACCGATTATTGCGGCGGTTGCGCCTAACACGTTGGTGGTCAAATCTGGGTTGGCTTGCGCAAAGTCCGTCACGACCTTCAGCAGTGGAACCATCGCCTCGGTCAGTTGCAGGATTGCCGGCATCAAGGCGTCTCCGATCGCAATTCCCAGGCGGGTGATCCGGTTCCGGAAGGTCTGCATCTGCGCGTCAAACGTCGCCGAGCGCACACCGAATTCTTGAAAGGCCGACCCTGCAAATTCGCTTTCTTTGGAAACAAGGCCTAGGCTTTTCTCGATCAGACCAAGGTTTGTCAGAAGTGGGCCAAGAGCCCGCGCCTCGTCACCGAACAGATCAGAGCTTACCGATGCGCGGAGCTCCTCGGGAAGCTCTGAAATGCGGCGGAGCGCATCCATCGTCGTGCCGACTGCGTCCTCCTGCATGCTCTTCGCCACTTCAACCGCATCAAGGCCTAGGCGCCGCATAGCCTTACTCTGTCGCTCGGTGGCGCTTTCACCCTTTGTGAGTGCCCGGCCCATATTACGGAAAGACGTCGCGGCTACGTTCGTATCCGCGCCGGCCGCAATCATCGCCGATCCAAAGGCGGCCGCTTCACGCGCAGTGAAGCCGTAGGTTTTGGCCGTAGCCCCTACCCGTTTAACGAAATCAACCAGCTGGCTTCCGTTTGACGCCATATTATTCGACAGATGGTTCATGCTGTCCGACAGAAGCACCACTTGATCAACCGTGAGATCGAGCCCGGTCATCATTTTAGCCAAGGATTCTCCGGTCATATCGGCGGACATGCCGAAGGCGACCCCGATCTTGGCGGCTGCGTCGGTGAACTTGACCAGTTCTGCGCCTTGGATCCCTGCTTCACCGGCGGCGGCGGCAATCTGCGCCAAGCCATCGACTGTGACCGGCACCGCCTCTGATAGATTGAGAATATCAGAGCGAAAATCTTTGAACGCCTTGGGGGTCGGGAAATCCACGACCTTCCTGACGTCAGCCATCGCGCTCTCAAAAGCGGAAGCAGCCTGCAGCGGCGCTGTGATCGCTGCCTTGAGGGCATAGAAACCCGCAGCGGCATCGACAAGGCGGCCTCTTGATCGGTCCAGCGCCGCATTGTTACGATTTATGCCCGCCTCGAGCCGGGAGCCCATATCGACCTTACCGGCCTTCCCTGCTGCTTCCTTTATACCAAGCAGCCCGCGGCTGACCTTTCGGGCCGGCGCGGTAACTCTGTCAATGAGCCCAACGACAAGAGAACTCTTCAAAACAGCCATGCTATCGCCCTCCTGCTTTTCTCAATCTCGGAATTTGTTCGTACATGCGGAGGAGCAGGACAATTGGCATCTTCCGTACTTCACCCAGCGGAGTGCTGAGAAAGTGACAGACCAGCGCAACTACTTCGTCGCCTTGGTCTCTGTACCATCTGCAGAGTCCGTCTCTGCCTGCATAAAAGGGGCAAGGCGACCTCCGATCTCCTCGATATCAGCGCGGTGCAACTTCTTGGCCTGACCTTCTGTCAAATCTGACATCGCGACGATCATTTTGCGGACGGATTTCACAGGAACGTTGCCCTCGATTTCATCAAGCCCAAGTTCGTCTATGGCTTCCAAAGCTTCGCAGTCCGGTTCCTCGATCGTAACCTCGGAAACGGGCTTTTCATCAGGCCCAACCCGGTCTTGATCGAGCGGGTAAAGCAAGTCGATTGTTTCTGTCTTCCATTTCATGGCGGCAGCCTTTCTATTCTGACCAGCACCCCCGGCGGAGACCGGAGGTGCCAAGGGTTTACGCGATGCGCAGCAACCGGTTGACGTCATCGTTGACGCCGACGCCGCCCACGCGGACGATATTTTCGAAGAAGTCGAAGAAGAACAGTTCGTCTGCTCCCTGATGGAGCTCGAAACGAAGGATCTCGTTCAGGCTATACTCATAGCCACGCAGTTCGCCACGCTGGAAGTCATCCGGAGCAACAGTGCCCAAGCGGGCTTCCAGAATAGCTTTGCTCTGAACCAATTCGCCGGTGCGCTTTGAACGCATGGCACCCAATGCCGTGAAGGTTTGCCGGGAACGAGCACCGAGGCCGAAGAGACGCAGAAGCTCTGCATCTTCGCCGTTTGTGTTGAACCCCGCCTCAAACTTCTGGATGCCGGTCGCGACCTCGATATCAGCAGGTCCGCCGCCTGGCATGTGGTCTTGGTACTTTTCCTGGAGGGTGGGCAGCTTCAAAGAGGTCAGGGTCAGGTGGCGGCCCTTCACGTCGTCAACACCGCAGAACAGGTTGACGGCCTCCATTACATAGAAATGGCTGGACATTGTTAGTTCCTTTCGGGGTTAAGCGGCGGTCTGGACGTTCTCGAGAAGTTCATCTAACGCGGGGCGATAGCGTTCGGATTGGAGATCCAGCTTGCGCAGAACAGGCGGTTCTTCAGCCTTGAAATTGACCTTCAACCGACCTTGACGGAGTTGCTCAGGGCTGTTTTGCGATGCAACAAACTCCACCTGATAGCCAAGGATGGCATTGGCGGCCTGAAGATCACGAAGCGCATACTTCATTGTCGTCAGGATATTCTCAATCGTTTGAGCGTTGATGTTGTAGCGACCAAGGAATTCGGAAAGCGTCCGGAGCATCACAAGGTGGATGAAATCGCGGCCCCGCGTCTGATTATAGAACTGCCACAGAGCTTCGTCGGAAGCTGTATCGGTTCCCACGAAAAGGAAGCCGCCATTACCCAAGCTGGATGCGTCTCCAAGCTGTGATGCAAAGATGATGCCGCCGTTCAGACCAAGGATCAGCTGACCTTCGACGTTTCCGTCGGTCAGGCTATAATCCACCGGCCGATTGGGCCCGATGATCCCTTTCATGGTCCGATTTGCAATTGAGTAGAATGGTAGCCCACCGTTGGCGCCGTCTCGCGCGACCATCATACCCAAAACAGCACCAACGCTGTCCACCTCGACATTTCCAGCTTCTGTGGCAACGCGAACCCATGTCTCTACCGGGATCAGACGCTTGTCCGAGAAAGTCTCACGCCAATCGGTGAACGCTTGCAGCGTCGAATGAGGGCCAGTGATGACTGCGTGAGCCAGCAGCTTGTTCAGGGTTGAGCTCATGGATGCAACGACAGGATTTGCATCCTGTGGCGCTGTCTGCTGGAATGTGTAGCCGGGAACACCGATGAGGCGAGGAGTAACGGCCAAGATCGAAGGGGCTTCTTCCATTGCCTGAAGACCATCGATCAGGTTCACCATCGTCGCCGCATCGTCTGCGCCGGTGGATACCCGGACAATGACGACGGAGGCCGATCCGCCAAATTCCAAAAGCTGCGCGTTGATCAGATCCAGCTGGTGGGCAATCGAGCCGGTCGTTCCAAGCTGCGCCTGGGCGAGGGGGTCAGTGGAGTTGATCAAAACCGGAGTGTTTTCTGGGAAGATGGTGATGTCGGCATCGGGCGCTGTTACCACCAAGCCAATGGTAGAAAAATCACCATAGATCGCTGGCTTCGCTTCGTTATCGACCTGCGTGATGGACATACCAAATACTGGATCGGGCATCCTGTTTCCTTTCAGTTTTCTGTTTTTTACGGTGTGAAGTAGAAATCAGTCGGTCGGGATTGCTGGCCAGTAATTATCCTCGAAATAGTCCTCGGGGATCGTTGACATAGCTATCAAATCGGCCTGCGCTTTTCTGATTTTTTTGGTTTCAGATTGCGCGTCCATCGCTGCTGATAGGTCAGCGCGGGCTTCGTCCGGCCATTTACTTTGGTCCGGGCCGAATGTGAGCATGAAGGCCATTGCCTCGCTCATCGCTTCAGCTTGTGATCTCGGGTCCATGACGAGGTCTACACGACGGTCAGCCTCTGCGATAACCGAGGCTGGCTCAATATGAACTATGCGCTTGACCACCTTCCAAGCCCTTGCAGATCCATCCCATTGCTCGTCCGGTCCTGAAGGTAAAGGAATCTCAAAGTGATCCGCTGGATACATACTGCGGACAGCCATGCTGGGCTCAGCCGTTGTCCGCCATACCCGGTCCTGGGATGGTGAATAAAAACATTTCTCCGACATCAAGCGACCCTCCATTCGAACCATCCAGAAAGAGCGCCCCGAGTGTTTTGCGCCATATAGAAAAAACCGGGAGGAACGATGAAGAAGATGCCGGCAGTGGTTCTCGCCGCGTTCAAGCCGCCACGAACAACTATCTGAGTAGCATCGAGTTGCCCAACCCGCGCTTGAATAATCGTCCCGATTGATCCGCTATCGTTTGTAAAGGCTGAAACCGCAATCGGGTAATCGAAGACATTCTGATATGTCTGCCCCCACGCTCGAGTAGAACGGGCGTCAACGATTGTGTTGAAGCTGATAGCTTCACTACGAAGCGGGTAACGAGCGTCACCGCGATCCTCATTCAGATACTGTGAATAAGGATCAGATGCGGATTTCAGAGGGTATCTGACATCTCCCCGAGCGTTCGTCAGGTACTGTGAAAAAGGATCAGAAGCTGTGCGAACAACATATCGGCTATCCCCCCGCGGCTCGGTAAAATACTGCGGCAAAGGGTCACCCGCGCCGCGCACGACATATCTGGCATCGCCTCGAGCGTTCGTAAGGTATTGGGTGAAGGGATCGGCCGCATCTCGGCGAGAAAATATTGCCTCTGCGCGAGGAATTGTCAGATATTGCTGAAAAGGATCGGTCGCTCCGATCCTGACGTATCTTCCGTCGGCGCGACCGGTCGTTAAATACTGACCATAAGGATCCGGGCCTTGGAGAGTTGCAACGTCTGCGACCGTATTTTCGAGAAGATCTCGAAGCCAACGAGTTCTGTTAGCAAGCTCTTGGTGGGGAACGTTGTCGATCCCTTGGCGCGCATCCCGGTCGGGCTGACCACCATCCATAAAGTCGGTATCTTCAAGCTGGTAGACTTCATCCCAACTTGCTGTGTCGTTTAGGTCAGCCATCAAGCCACTCCATAGTTGAAGGATGCATCGCGCGGCACAGTGCCATCGCGGAGGAAGTCCACCTCACGGAAATCCAATAGGGCTAGATGGCAGCGCGCCGGTGCGACCTTACCGAGTAGCCTGCGGACCTGCGCGGCCTGCGCGACGGTAATCGGTCGGGTCAGCTTCACCCTGTATTCCGCCCAATGATCCGCGCCCTCGTAGTTTACCGTCGCATCGCGCGGCACAGTGCCATCTCTTGGGTTACCAAACGACTCGATCAATTCAGCGTCCGGATATCCGGCAGCATCGAGAGCGGTGCGAACCGCCCACCTTGTCCCCTTGAGACGGTGAACTTCGAAGCTGCGACGGATAGTTTCTCGCTTCGTGTCCTCTGACCAACCATCGTCCCACTCATCGACAGAGAGCGCCCAGGCCATCCATCTGAGAAACGGCTCGGGTGCCGTATTCGGGTTGAGGACGTTGACAAAATCAATTGACGTGACGCGCTCTAGCAGAGCGATTTCAAGAGCCTTCTCTAATCGCGAGGAGTGCTCAGGCAAAAGGGCTTCAGACATCGTTTCCAGCAAAGGTGACGTTGATGCCAGTACAGAAAGCCGCCTCTGTGTCGTCATTGACAATGGACGCACTGGGTTCGGTAATTATTGAACTATGAACACCGGACCTCTGAAGGGCAGCCGTAACACCGGACAGCGTGACATCCCAACCGAGCTGATGAGCCTCAGTAACGTAAGCCAAAACTTCTTCGCGCGCGGCCTGCAGAACAGTTGAAGTGTCGATCCCGTCTCGAATGAAGACCTGCGCCTCAACCGTGTATGGCTTGATAACCGCTGAGAGCACGTTCACCGTATCGCAGAGGGGACGAACCTTCTCATCGTTCAGGGCGGATATGACTGTTGCCAACAGGTCATTGCTTGCCGCACCGTCGGCTTCCTGTGAGAGAACCCGTACTTCTACGATGCCGGGGGCGGGAGAGAATACCGATGCGTCCTTCACCTGACCCGAAGCCGAAACAGCATGGAATTTGTAGGCTCCAATCGACCCTGCAGTTGTAAACCCGTCGAGGGCAAGAATAATGCGGTTTCGCAGCGCCTCATCATCTTCGAAAACGGCTGCAACCGGAGGCAAAGCTTCAGGCTCAGCGGGAGTTATCACCAACCGTTGAACCGCGACGAGCGCACCGAGGTTATCGAGATCCGGCCCAGTCGCTTTTGCCAGCATCACAGCCTTGGCGTACTCGTTTGCGCGCGCATAGACCTTTGTGACGTTATGGTAGGCGACGGCCTCCAAAAGCTTGCGAATGAGCGAACCCTCGACCGTGATTGAACTCGCCAACTCAGGGACAAGCGTTTCGACCGACGATATTAGGGCGGCGAGTTCTTCTTCGAAATCGAGCCGTTCAACCACTCTAGGCTCTGGATAATCTCCGAGATTGATCAAGGTCATGTCAGCCTCCTACCGTGTTGCCATCGAATTCAACGGATGGCGCATTTGGAGACTGCAGAACGCGCAGCTGCTCGATTGCCCACGCACGGTCGAAGGAGATCGTGTTGACGGCGTCTTCCTGCGTAAAGAGGAACCTCTGCTGCTTGCGGCGCGAGTTATCGCCTAGAAGTGCGCGCTCGATATACTCACCCTCAATCTCGATCTTAAGAGCGCCGCCCCTCGTGATCTCGGTGGGCAGCATCTTCACCACTCGAAAACGAGGCTCGAAAACGTCAATGGCCGCAACGATCGAGGTGATAAGCGCGAGAATTGTCTCTTCGGTCATGTTGCGACCGAGGGCTCTTGGCACGAGGGATCCGTAATATTCCCTCATCACCCGAACCCCAAAGGACGTCAGAAATAATTCCTGCAGGCTTTGAGCTACCACTGGCCACCCCTGCAGTATCGCCCCTGTGTCACGGTCGAAATCGACATTGACGTCCCTGATCGGAATCATCGCTTACTTGGCCGCCGACTTTTTGTCTTGCAGCGGAATCTCAGGGCGACCGACGGTCTTTGATGCACTCTTTACTGCTTTCGGATCCTTCGGTTTTCGGGCACCTGCAACGGTGATTTCGTCGCCGCTCACCGCGAGTTCCAAGCGAGGATGTTCGCCGATTGCGCCGAATACGAGGGAGGCTTTGTCGCCGGTGAAGCTGACTCCTGCGCGAAGAGCGCGGGGGTCGGCGGCCCGGTCTTTCAATTGTTCTTCAAAATTTTTGGCCATTGATATTCTCCTAAATTGGTTCTTGAGTTGGCGACATGCCCGGAACGACGCCGCCGTGGCGGTGCGTGTCACCAATATCTGTGCCGTTGTGGGTGACTACCCCACCTGTAACCGCCAACCCGTCCGCACCGATAACGATGGTCGAGCCCCCGGATTGGATCGTAACGCCGGAACCATTCAGGCTAATTGTTACGTTTCCGAAGCGCAGGACATTTGTTGCCCCATCGGCGCCCGGGTTTGCATTATCGCCCCCCCAAGTCATCGGGATTGCTGTTGCTTGGCGAATGTCTCCGCCCGGCGCGAAGCAAACCATCTGCTGCCCCACACTCGGCGGCGCGTGAACACGAAGCGATCCAGCCATTTGCGAATATGGCATCGGAGGGCTTAAAAACGGGCCGTCAGTGCCGTTTCCAAGGTCGAGGCGGACAGTGCCAGCGGCGGGATCGACTTCTGCCACCGTGCCGTACCTGGTCGAGTTGGAGAGCCGTTGTTCTAAAACTGCGATCCGGTCGGCGAGTTGGACCAGTTGGTCGATCATGTAACGGTATCGCCTTCAACCGTCGGAGGCTCCAAGTTGGGATCCCCGGTGACTTCCTGCCCATCAACAATCCAATTGCCATCTGGGTCCACCCCAAGCTCCGTGACGAGCGCTGGATCGTCACTGGTGTCGGCACCGCCGAGGTCGGGGTCAATGGGCCCCAAGTTGATCATTGAGGCCGCTTCAGGCAACAGCCCTACTGCTGCTGCGAACTGAGGCCACTCCGGAATTTCCTCGCCCTTGATCAATTGCTCCATGATCTGAGCTAGGTTTGCGAGCTCCGGCTCCTGAGCCATGGCCTCCACCGCTCGCGCCCAGACACCCGAGGGATCAGCGCCAACCTCTGGCTCCGATATGACTTGGGCCTGCAGGACGAACTGGCGGGCTGCAAATCTGCTTCCGTTCTTGTCGGATACACCGCGCTTCACTGAAACCTGATCTACGGTCAAGCAAACGGACCGGAAAATATCGAACCACGTTCCCGATCCGGCGGTCATGAGCCTGAAAATCTGACGGCTCAGAAAATCAATCGTCGCCTCGAGCGCTGCGTCAGTCTCAGGAATAGAAATCGTCGTCGCAGAATTGCCATCTATGGTGACCGGCGTGGTCGTCGCGCAGGCAATTTCAATGACCAAATGAACCTCGCGGTTTCCGCTCATCAGGTCGAATGCGCCAATATCGGTATACTCTGCATCCTCGGTCGATACTGCGACGAACGGCAGGCTCTCGGCGATCTGATCCACGGGAGCGATCGCGCTGTCGAACACCCGGCCCTCGGCAAGAGTGTTGCCAAGGAGAAGCTGCTTCAGGGCGGTTCGCATCACAAGGCCGGCGATCATTTTGGCACCCCAAGGAATATCTGCATGTCACCTCCTTGGAGAGGATGCACAGAGAGGATCGGGAAAAGCGCCGGGCCATCATCACCCGTGATCTCTACCTGATCGTTAATTCGCGGTTGCCATGCCAGACCATCGACTTGATGAGAGGCAATCCAGATCTCGGCGTTCAGATAGGAGCCGCGGGTCTGAGAACCCGAGGAGCGTCCCTCTTGCAGGTCAGGAGTGTCCGGCACCAGATTGACCTGAGCCTTTAACTCCATTGGCGGGCGGTCGGGATCATCTCCGGCCGCAAAGTCGCCCGCTATTTTTCCGATCAGGCGGACCGGGTCTGAGGTCTTATCCTCGATAACCCGCTGGCCCACCTGATCGATTTCATCAAACGACGCCAAGGCTATGACTTACCGTCATTCTTCGCACCCTTCGAAGGGGTCTTGCCCTCTTCCCCGGATGCGCCCTCGGCGTCCTTACCAACGTTGTCGACGTCGCCCTTCGAAGAGGTCTTGGCCTCTTCGGCCTGGGCCTCATCTTTGACACTGGTTTCAGCAGGAAGCTCTGCGTTGGCTGCACCGGGCTTCACCATCTTGCCACCAACGAACTCTTTTGCGATTTTACGTTCCATGTTTAGCGACCACGAGCGCGCTGAAGCATTTCAGGACGCGTCGCAATGAACAGCGGATAGCTGTACATCTCCACGCGGTCCCACGCATCCCGGCCAGACTTGTCCTCGAGCACAAGACCCACGACCTCGCGGCCACGCTGGTTCAGGTACGGCTTGAACTCGTCAGCCGGACCAAAGCCGACTTGGAAAGCGCCGGGCGTGTTCATCGGGAAGAAACGAGCGGTGTCAGTGCCCACGGAAAGATTCCCGTCGTCGGATCCGCGATAATTGATAAACGTGATGTTCTCAATCTCAACCGACGAGTACCCGCCGATGTTCTCGAGCGTGACTGCACGCTCTGTGCCGACGCGAGTCTCTTTGATGCTCGGATGATCAACCAAGCTGTCGAAAAACGTATCGCCAACCAGAGCGCCGATGCGGGAGTTTGGACGCCAAATTCCCTTGGAGGCATTCTGCATGGCGCGACCGATATCGCGGCATTTCTTGCGAACGTCGGTTTCCGGATTGTCCAATTCGAAATTGACCTCGGCGGGCTCCGCAATACCCCATTCTGTGTACCAATTGTGCAGAACCGTTGTTCCGTCGGCGTCGTAGACGATACCCATCAGAGCGCCCAAACGCTGGTGCTCCCAGGTCATGTTCAGATCATCCATGATGCTTTCGGCACGCATAGCGACTTCGGCTGAGATCTCTTTCGTTTGAACATCAAACGGCAGAGCAGTTGTGCCAGCCAGCTCGGCTGCGTAGATGGTCGAACCCTTGGCCAGCCGGTTCGTTTGGAACAGCTTGACCTGCGCACCTTCAGGGATCAGCTCTTCAGGTGGCGCCCCATTTGCCGAGGTCGGGATCAGGGTCATCGTCTTGTTCTTCGTCGCAATCGCAATCGCGCGGTTACGAGAGTAGATCGGGGTGAACAGACCAAGCTGACCCAGCAGAGAAGGCACATAATCTGTGCGCTCCACCACATTCTCTTGGAAGTCCACAACGCCCCATGCGTTCTGGGTGAATACGTCGGTAACCAAACCCATGTCGGTTCTCCTTATCGGCCGATGATGCCAAGCTGCTCGAGCTCGGCCAGTGCGGCGGTTTTCTGTGGATCGGTGACAGCGGCGGCCCATTGCAGCTGGTCTGCATGAACGGCGGTGTCGCGAGCAGTGATCACGCGGCGAACGTCTGCGGAGGTTGCATCGCACCCCTCATACAGAACCGCCGATGCAACCTCGGTGCCGTCTGAGGCGGCCGGGTCTACGGGATAGAATTTCCCGTCAGCGGTTTGCTGAGCCATGACAGCGCCGGCAACGAGAATGCCTGCGCCAGAGCCCACGATGATCTGCTCACGGGAGCGATACATATCTGAGGCCTCGGAGACGATATAGTGCCCCGTGGTCAGCAGATTTTGAGAAAGTTCAGGCATTACTGGTCCTCCTTAGCGCGCGCGGCGCTTGTTCAGGTTATCGACCGCGCCAGACAGGACGCTCAGGTCACCCTTGGCTTTGGGGCTGCCTTCATCGCCGCCGCCAAGTTCAGCGCCATCGGCGCGCTCTTCGATAGTTTCTGGCCCCTTGGGCGCCGGAGCGGCCGGAGTGGTGCTCAGAACCTTGACCGCCTCATCGGCGGACATGGATGTTTCGAGGGCCAGAGTGCGGGCTGTTGCCTCGCGACCTTCCGCCTCTGATGCGGTCAGGATCGCACTGATACGAGTGGTTGCAGCGGCAGTACCTGCGTCCATGCCCTCTTGGCGCGCAGCAGCGACCGCGCTTTGATGATCTTCCGCCGTGACGGTTTCGTTTTCATTCGACATACGCGTCGCTCCTTTTTTTGCCGCCGCCGACGCGGGGCGCTTGGGTTTGGCGATAATGCTCTCGAGGGTGCCGACGCGATCTGCGAGGCCCATCTCGATTGCTTCTCGTCCGAGGAATGTCCGCGCTTCGGTCGCGCGGGCCCTTGCTTGGGTGAGGCGGGAGCCCCTGCCCTTACCAACCATGGCCGTGAAACGGTCATAGAAGGCGTCCGATTGTTTCTGGAAATCCGCCCGCACACTCTCGGGCAGGGGTTCGAATGGGTTCCCATCGACCTTGTTGGCACCGGAGAAGATCATCGTGGGCTTGATGCCTGCCTCCTCCAATTCAGCGGAGTGATCGGCGTGGACCATGACAACCCCGATCGAGCCCAAGCCCGAGGTTTCGCTGATCACGATCTCGTCGGCCGCGGACGCAATTGCATAGCCAGCTGAGTAGGCGACGTCGTTGATCAGAGCGACGACACGCTTTGTCTTCCGCGCCCGGTGAATGGCCCCAACCAGAGCCCACATGCCATGGGCCTCGCCCCCGTGGCTGTTCATGTCCAGAATGATCTGCTCGATCTCGTTGTCGGCGGTTGCGTCGTTGACCTGCGCGGTGAGGCCCTCATAAGAGGTCACCCCAGAACTCGCACCGATATAGGCCCCGCGGTTCACCAGTGATCCGTCCACAGTGATCAGAGCAGAGGTTCCGATCTTGCGGCTCAAACCAGAGGGACGGTTCTCACGGCGATAACTGCCGTTCAGACGGTTTGCATCTGGATCAACCGTCGCTTCCACCTCGATCTCGGCACCGTGCTGTACTGCCCCAAGCCCCCCGACGCCTCGCGCTTGCAGAACATCGACAATGACCTTCGCCTTGCCGGGTTCGAGGAAGAGCGGCTGACCAAAAAGCCGGTCTGCGATGTGCAGAAAATTTGTCATTTTTATCCTCTCAGAACGCCGCGGGTCATACGCCGGCGGGGCTTGCCTGCACCTGTTGTCAGGTCGCAGGCCTCCTCGGCGCGACGGATTTCGATTTCGAGGCGGGGCAAGTCCGCGTTGGAATACTTCACCCGTCGTTTCACACCGTTTCCGCTATCGGACTCGTATTCGGCGGTCGCTTGACCGGAGATCAGCGCGTCGCGAACGCCTCTCAGTTGCTCAGCGCGGACGCACTGATCGATTTGCTCAATCGGCATCGGCGACCTCATCTTCTTCGTCTTCGGGTGACGCCAGCAGCGCATAGCCGCTCGATGGCACGCGCTCGGCTAGATCGTAGCTCTCGCGCAACTCGGCTTCTCGGGCCTGCTGAGCCATTTCGTCTTCGACATCGACGCCGATTTCGCCAGCAATCCACTCGTCGGACACGAGCCCCATATCGCGGTAGATCTGATGCGCCTTGGCGGTTTTGAGATCGTCTGCCTGCGGCTTAGGGGTACCCACCCAATCAGCCCGGCAGGCGGCGGCCCTGTTGGCCAAGAAGGCCTCGATACCACCCGGCCAGTTGATGCCACCGGACTCGATCTCTTCCTCCAGCCACGCTTCATAGTGGGCCTGACAGAACGGGGCGACCAGGAACTGGCGGCGCTGCATCGTGATCTTGAAGATGGCGGTGGTAGCCATCCGGACAGATGAGTATGTCGCCTTTTCATAATCCCCGGTGGCGCTCTCAAAAGTCAGCCCCATGCAGCGCGCGATTTCACGAAGAAGGTGCAACGCGAACTGCTCATAATCGCTGTGCGACATCGAGGAGCTATGGAAGTCCAGCTTGTCGCCAGGCGCCAGATGGGCGACCCGCCCGTTCACGCCCACATCGATAGTCTTGTCCTCGTAGAAAACCTCCTGCGATTGCAGGTAAGCATCATATGCCGAGATGCCGGATTGGTTGGCCTCCATCATCTCCTGTGTGGTCAACAGGCCAGCCAAGACCTCTTCAGTTGGCGACTCGCTGGTGATTGAAGCAGCAAATACAGCACGAACAAGCGATTGCATAAGCGTCGAGTCCGAGAGTTGGTCAAACTGCTTTGCGACGCGCAGCGCAGGCACAAGCGGTGTGATCCCACGTACCTGTTGCGGCAGGCCATGGAAAATATGGATCACCTTCGGGCGGCCCAATCGGTCCCGTGCGCGGACCTCCACGTCTCTCTGGACGCCGAACTCGTCTTGGCGCCGTGCAAAGTAGCTAACCGGCAGGCCGTCCCGGTCCATCTTAACGCCCATGTGGACGCGCTCCATCGGATTAGTTTTGTTCGACAAGCGATACGATGGGAGCAAACGAACCTTGGTGCCGTAGCGGCGGCCCGGGCGGCGGCGGAAAACGCTCTCTGAAAGCATCTCACCTGTTGAGAACCACGACCGGAACGCAGCATCCTGAAGAGCTCCAAAAGAACGCTTGCCCTCGATGTCGCACTCCATTGGGGTGCGGCTCCATGTCTCCCAGCGCCGTTCGATCTGATTGCGGAGCCGTTGGGCCTCGGCTTCGGAGATGCCAAGCACATCGTTTTCAGGTCGGCACTTCAGTTTGAGGCCGTCACCTACAGTATCGGCGGCAGCTTGGTCGATCATTCCTGCGATCCAGCCCGAGTTCTGCACAAGATCGATCGCACGCGCGGCGGCGACGTGCCATGAAGCAGCCACGTCGCGCTGCGTAGAACGCAAGTGCGGCCGCCAGCCGGCCATCGCGGCACCTTTTCCACCGTTCATGAACCCGGCCCGCGCCTTGGGTTTATCCGGTAGCGCCGCAGGCGCAGGGCTAAAGCCCCCAAGGAGGCGCGAAATCAAACCCATAGGGCCTCCTACTTACGCTTGCGGCGACGGAACCGAGATTTCAGGTCCTTCTGGACCTGCTCGGGAGCCGGGACGGTCGCTTCATCTTCTGGGTCTTGATCAGGCATATCCCCGAATGTCCGTTGTGCTCCCTCGGGCAGCGCGTGAACGTTCTTGAGATAGCCGCCCGCAGCAGCAAGAGCCTCACAATCCAACCAGTGGTTGTCGTTCCTGTTCTTGACCCACTTTGGCTTTGTTGTGCCGGCCGTGATCACCCGCGCCTCAGACAGAACCTGCTTCGCATATTCCTCGTCGGCGTCATCGTGCAGAAAGAACGCGCCGGGAGCATCGAGGGGCGTCTTGATCCGCGTGTGGACCAAGGATTTGAAGAAGTCGGTGTCCACATGGAGCAGCTTGATCGTGAATGGCCGCCGTTTGCCGGTCGGTGTGACCTCGATCTCTGAGAACTGCGCGGGCTTTCCTGACAGCGACGCACGCCCTTTTGTAGGAACGCAGAGAAACGACCACTTCCGACAGAAGTCGTAGACCTTATGGACGCTGCCAGCCTCTTTCTTGTCAGGTCGGAAGCCCGAGTCGATAAGAACGGACGAAACATGAATGCCCTGAATGGGCGTTTGCATCAGGATCGCGAGGTCTTCCCAGACTTGATCCTCGTTGGTCAGGCCGTTCAGGAAACCATAATCGATGGTCCAGCTGGTTCCGCGCCCACCATAGGCCTTGGTCGTGTAGTAGAGGCCGTTGGTTTGGACGTCGACGCCCATCACCAGAACCAAACCGCCCAACGGAACCTGCAGCTTCTTGTGGCCAGCCTTGTGTTTGAGGAGTTCCTTCCAGCCCGGCAGGTCGCCGCGCATCATCTCCGAGAACAATTCTCCGAACCCGGCGTTGATGGCAGTCTGCTCCTTGTCGCTCTCACCAGACATTCGGGCCGATACCAGCGCCTCCGCGCGCTGCCCCCACGAGACGAAGGGGGTCATCAGCCCCGACGCCCATTGCGAGTACGTCGAGTTGTCCGGGTTCTTCTTGCCCTTTTTGGCCTGCTTAATCGTCTGGCCGGGGGCGATCATGACACCCTTGCTGTTCATTTTTCTGCGGTTATCGCCCAGCCTGTCGTCCTCGATTACGCACCCATTGCTGGGGCAGACCAGAACAGCCGAGCGGCGCGCTTCGATTGGCGTCGCACCCTTGGGCCAATCGAGATGCTTCATCATCGGGATGAAGTATTCTTTGCAGTGAGGGCACGGAACCGCCCAGTGGTGTCGCGTTCCCTCTTGGAAGAGCCGCCAGATCGGGCTGGCTATCTGCTCGACCTCGCCAACCGCCCAGAACTCCAATCCTGAGACCTCGTCAATCTCGGTCTCGATCAGGCCTTCTCCAGGCGTCGAGGTGATCAGGGTCGAAAAGGACGGGTGCGTAAAACCACGAGCCTCTACCAAGCCCAACGGGTCACCCTGCCCTTTGATGTTGCTCATCATCTCGTCATATTCGTCCAGATAGGCCGCAGCAGCCGGGTCGGATTTCAGTTGCGTCGATGAATGTGCCGAAGCCAAACGAAGCCGGATGCCGTTGACCCTCTTCAGCAGCTTCTTTCCAGTGACCCGCCCCTTGAGGGACTCCGCGCTTTCGAACATCTCCATGAGGCGAGGCTCGAACTGATCTCGGTTGAAGTCAGCCGAAGGGCCAACATAGAGCAGTGGTGCTGGTCGCTGATCAGCCGCGGCGCCGATCACATCCATCACGCATTCAGTTTTGCCAGCCTGAGCCGAGGTAACACCAACCGCGCGGCGGTAAAGGCCGCTGTCGAAGGCATCGGAGAGCGGAGGCATGTACGGTGTCAGCCAAGGATCTCGCGGTCCCGGATAGCCAGTGGTTTCGTTGTAGCTACGGTTCTGCTTGGCCCACTCAGAGGGCCCGACCTTCGGTCTAACCCGTATTCGGTCGATCGCCCTTCTCAAGAGCGGTCGTGACGGCGTCGAGCTCGTCGGCGATGTTGTTGCGGCTTTTGTCAACGATGGCCTCCAAGGCCCGCCTCGTCTTTGCGTCTGCGGTGAACCGGCCGGGCAGCGTTACCAGTTCACTCACCACCGTTCCGACCACCAGATCAAAGGCTTGGAAAACCTCGTCCTGGGGCAGCAATTCCCGCCGCTTGGCGGCAAGCTCCAATTGCATGAGTTCGGTCTTCGATTCCTGCAGGCGCGACATCGCGGCGGTCTTGCTGTTTCGTTTCTTCTCGTCTTTGAGATAACGAATATAGCCTTGGACCACGTCCACCAAGCCGTAAACGCCAGCCCGCTTTCGCTTGAAGTAACCCTGCTTCACCATCACAGAGATCCATTGCTGCGAGATGTCGAGAAGCTGACCAACCTGCGTCGCGCTCAATTCCCCGGCGCCGAGCGGCTTGTCGCCCTTGTTGGCGGCCATCAGGTGGTCCTATCGGCCTCCACATCGGCGAAGGTCTTCCCGTCCGATTGGAGCACCGCTGTTTTGCCGCTGAACTCCTGCCAACGACGGACAGCCAAATCAACATAGGCTGGGTTCAGTTCCATGGCCCGAACAGAGCGTGCTTCCATCTCGCCGGCGATGATCGTGGTTCCTGATCCAGAGAACGGCTCATAGACCAGATCTCCCGGCATCGAGTTGTTCAGCATAGGCCGTCGCATGCAGTCGACAGGCTTCTGGGTGCTGTGGCCTGTCTCGCTCTTGCGCGGCTTGTCTATCTCCCACAGCGTCGTCTCTTTCCGACTTCCCTGCCAATTCGCGGTCGCACCCTGACGGACGGCGTACCAGCAGGGTTCGTGTTTTCCGTGATAGTTGCCACGGCTGATCACCATCTGGTGCTTCGCCCAGATAATCTGCGCACGAATCTCAAAGCCTTCTTTCTCGAGGCTAGATTGGAACTCCCCGGCCTTATTTCCTGCGTGCCAGACATAAGCAACCTCACCGGGGAACAAGGCGTAAGCCTCGCTCCAATCGGCGCGATCATCGTTCATGACGACGCCAACCACACGATCAGAACGATTTGCATCTCCTGTGTGGTTCCTCCAGTCGGCGTCATACTTCACGCCATATGGAGGGTCCGTCACCATGAGATTGGGTTTCGTGCCGTTCAAGAGCCGATTAACAGCTTCGGACGAAGTGCTATCGCCGCACATGATCCGGTGTGATCCGAGGATCCAGATGTCACCGGGCTCTGTTACGCAATTCTCTTGCAAGTCGGGTGCCTTGTCTGGCTGCCCATTTCCTTCGTTCCGGTCGGCAAAGATATTTGCGAGGTGTTCAGCCGAGAAGCCGAGATCAGCGGTTGCGTCAAATGCTTCGCCAATTTCACCGAGCTCAAGCGCAAGTAGTTCTTCGTCCCATCCAGAGTTTTCAGCGATGCGGTTGTCTGCCAGCGTATATGCCCGGCGCTGCTCTTCGGTCCAACCTGAACAGTCGATCGTAGGAAGAAACCCTGCCGGCAAATCTCGACCGTCCGGAAGGCGGATTGCCTCGCCTTCGGCCAACATCTCCTTGATGGCAATCAAGCGCCCGTGGCCTGCGACCAGAACGCCGCCCGCATCGAGGTCAGAGATCAGCGGGTTTGCGAACCCAAAGGCGCGGACGGAAGCCTTGATCTGCTCGATCTGCTCCTGCGGGTGAGTGCGCGCATTGCGCTCGTATGGTTCGAGATCCTCCAATGAAACAAGGCTGATCGCGAGGTCGAAGTTGGCAGCTTCCATTTCCTCGATTTCCCTTTCCGGCCCTTTGGCCCAAAAGGATCCGGCCTCAATTAAAGGGCGGATCCAAAATTCCAAAAAATAGAGACGTTTCGGGAGGCTCTCGCCCCGCACCAAAAAAATCTCTCATACGGTCCCTAAAAGCCTGATTTTCATAGATAATTATCTTAGGGGCTTGCTGTTGACCGCAGAGCCGTCGTCGGATGCGAAGGGAGACACACCCTCTAGCCCTGCGAATTCACATCGGCGCTGCCACTCCGGTGCGAATTCAATCTGTGTGGATAAGCCTGCCTATCTCATGACGTAGACGGCGGGGCAGTACCGTTGCCACCGTGTCTTCGAATGCGTCCTTGGCTTTCCCCTTCACAACGGACTCAGGCACTGACGGACCGAACTGCTTCTCGATAGGTGTTGAGGCTGACGTCCTGCGTTGGAATACATGACCACCTGCCACGAAATTCCCGCTATTGAACGTCCCCGCATAGATGAACATGCCATAGAGCTTCACGTTCTCACCGCGCAGCTTTACCCGAACGCCATATTTGAACTGCTTGGCTCCAAAGACCTTCAGCGACAAAGGACGACCACGCGCAAGTATTTGACCTGCAATAGGCCCTGCCGACTTCGCGCTAGCCATTAGGGTACGCGTCTCCTTGCGAACTACACGCTGTGGGATCGACGTCTCTTTCGATGTAGCACGAACCACCTTCGTGTAGGCTGTTCTGGTTGTGCGATTGACCGCTCTCACCTGAGCCTGCCTGCCGCGCCGTGAGCCGAGTTTCTGAAGATCCTGCAGGTGGCGCTCTAGGACGGCATCAGTGCTGAACTGAAGGACAGCCATATCGATCTCCTGTGTAGTACCAACCCAGCCAGCTTTATGCACAAGCTTGGGGGGAACTGAAACGAAGGATGCCAGCCGGGTTGGGTCTTTGGTTGCGCAGGAGGGAATTGAACCCCCGACCTTCAGGTTATGAGCCTGACGAGCTACCGCTGCTCCACCGCGCAAAAACTGTATGTAGGAGAATTGATCAAGGGGCTCTCTCGCACCTCTTCCGATGTTGTCAGAAAATGCAAAAATCCGACTCCTTTGCAATGATTATTTTCAGAGACAAAGATCGCAAACGGGCTAAGCTTTTCTAATCTCTATGTATTTCGACCGAATAAAGTTGATCCGGCATCGCTATCCAACTGTCGTCCCAAGCCATTTTGATGCCGTCCAGAGCATTGACAAGAGCTTCGCTGAGCACTTTTCTTTGCCGATCCGGGACAATTCTTTCAATCATCCTGCCCGTCTTGCGCCTTTTGATCTCCCGAGACGAATACCATCCGAACTTCATGCCAACGTCTGTAAGCGTCATTCCTGATACGCAAACAGCGGAAACGATCTCGTGGATGAAGATTGGGGAGTGTGGGCCCGAGGATGCGCCCCGCGCGTTGAAAGTGGCGGCTTGCATGCCTGCCAAGGCTTCATTGGCAATCCGCTCGGCCTTAAGAGTGTATGCCCTGACCAGCGCGGCATCCGATCCCGCTGACGAACCACCATCGACCCTCTCCATCGTGAGGTCGCCGGAGCGGCAATCACTCTTCGACTCAACGCAGTGGGCATAATAGGTCCCCACGGCGCGCTGCTCCCGGTTCAGAGGTAGCTTTGAACTCAAAAGAGGCCGCACCGCGTTTCGGGTGTCCAAGACGGTCTTTCGCTCCACCCCTTTCCGGACCCGATCATAGACCGTAGCCTGTGTTCGATGAAGGCGCGCGAATTCCCCGCCGAGGCGACTTACATCTCTGCTCATTTCGATGTTCTCCCCGCTCTCGGCCCGTACTTCTTATCCGCATAATTGCATATCACTGACCTAAGCCATGGGTCATCTATATCAATCGGATCAACGACCACGACGTGGCTGTAGCGCCATGCCCGCGCGCGCATTGCCTCTATCTCCCGTTCTTTCTCCTCCGGCGTAGGTCGCTCAGGCTCTCCCTGCCTGTAGATGCTGGATATCTTGGTCAGGCTTCTGGTCAATGATCAGATCTCCTCGACCTTCAGGTGTTCCTCGGCAATCGACGCGATCTTCCACCATCCCAGCATAACCAGGACTAAGGGCAGCCAGATTGGCGTGGACAGCACGAAGATCAAACACAACACGGCGCCGACCAAGAACTCCGGCCATTGGGTCTCGTCGGCGCGGATCACCCAGCGCGCTAGAGGAATGCTAATTGATTTCACCATTGGTCGACAATCCCGATGATCTTATCCTTCACGCCCAGCGCCTCGGCAGCCTCGATGATCTTGTCCGCGTATGGACGCCAATCATCGTCGCTCAGCTGCCACTCCTCTTTGTGCTTCTGCCACATGTAAGCGTCGAGGCGGTCAGCGAACTTAAGCCACGAATAATCGCTCTCGGAGAGATCAGAGACATAGCATTTGCCCCACTTTGCAATCCGAGCGTTCGTTTCGACGTTCTCCAAGTATTCCAGCATCTCGAGCGGCATCATGATCTTGGCGGTATATGGGACGTCACCCGCCCATTCCTCCCCGTCGTCGTGCTGCAGGGCGGCCTTAAGGAGCTCTGCCGAGGGGTTTGGGTGCAGGTCGGCGATGATGCGCGCCACGCGGCCACTGTGGGCGTCGTTGTAATCGTCGTGCTGGCTCATTACGGGGTTGGTGTGCCAGCGGCGAACGCGGCCGGCGTTGAAGATGTCTGCGAGGCTCATTTGACCTTCCTTGCTTCTGATTTTTGCGCGCGGAGATGGTTCGCCCTGGCTTCGTTCAGTAGGGCTCTGTCGGATTTGTTGAATAAGCGGTTATTGCGGCGGGCCTCCTGAATGAATCCATCGATCTCTTCCAAGCAGGGCTTCCCCTCCAAGAACGCGGTAACGGTCATTTTCTGATCATCCTTAAGTTTTTGAATTTTGGCGGCGGTGTTATCGACAAAGAAATCCAAGTCGATATCGGCGCAATCGCATATCACCTGAAGGTCGCGTGACCGGCGCGTCACCAATGAACGAGCGAGGTGTAAGTCGGCGGTTGAGCGTCCAGTGCTTGTGTTGTGCGCGGTGGCATCCTTGAGCATTTCGATCAGAACGCACTTCCAGAGCTTGCGCATCGCGGCGATGTCAGCTGGGTCTTGCTTTTCAAACCACTCCTCTGGCCATTCGAGGCGGTCATCGGATCGCTTGCCGCCAAACTCTTGCTCAAGGGTCATTTGCGCGGGCTGCTGGTTTTTGACAGGAACCGATGCGACCTTCTTCTTGCGCGGTTTCGGTTTGTCTTCGAAGAGCGCGTTTCGCAGGGCGATTTCACTTTCGTCTGCTGGAGCTTGCTTCATTTTCGATCCCCCGGATTGGCAGGATAATCACCGGGCCGCTCCATTTCCTTGCGCGTATACGCCAGCCAATCGAATGCCGTCCCTGTGTGATCATGCTCCCAGACGATCCAGCAGTAGCTCGTGGCGCTGGAGGGGCGCCGCCAGCCTCCCTGACCTTCATTCATGCCTTGGTCCCAATACTCGACCTCAGGGTTTCGCAGCAGGCCTTTGTGGATCACCACACGATCAACGAACTGCAGGATCAACGAAGGTGGGCGCGCGTGGAATAATTTTTTGTACCGGGCCCGGCTTTCAACAAATGAAGTGCGAACAAACATGGCGACGCCAGCGTTTGTAAAATCCATCCCGTGCTGCACAAACTGCGCAGCCAATTGGAACGGAGGGTTAGTTACCACCCAATCCGAGACCGCCTCCTCCCCAGAGAACAGGAAATCTTGAACCGGGTAGCCCATACCGTAATCGTGGATGTCGGACGGGATCACTTTGCCGAAATACTCAGCGAGGGGATCGACCATGTGGCCTCGGTTAGCCGCTGGCTCCCTGACGTCGTACTTGGCGAGGTCGTGGCCCTGCTTTTCTCTGAGGTAGCGACACAGGGCGCGCGTGGCCCACGGCGGCGTTGGGAAGTCATCGAGGCTGTCATGGGGCTCGGTGCGTTGCTGCATGACCGCGCTGGAGGTGTTCTGGGCCATCAGTCGTCTGCCTGCTGCAGTTCACGTAAATGCTTCCGATGGGCCATGATCGCGTCGGCCTGATCGTCAGCCGTTGGCTTCCCTGTCCCGCGCCGACCGAAGGCCGGGTCTGAGGCCTTGCTGAACTTCTCTTGGTTTCTCAGCCAATTCCGGAAAGCAGCGTCGTGGTTGACGAACTTATTCCCCTTGGCGCGGTGATGGTCGGCGCAGTGATCGGCGATGCGCAGGACCGCGGCTTCGTCAAAGCCCATCTCCTCGCCCATCTTGATCGTTCTTACCGAGGGCCTGAAATCATCCGGGAATTCCGTCGCAACCTTCCTTTTTCTTTTTGGTTTCGGTTGTTTTTCATCATCGAAGAGAAGAGATTGTTTTGCATTGGACCCTTCATGGATCTTTCTAGGACTATTTGGGTGCACCACCTGCACCCCATGGGGTGCACCACCTGCACCGGTGGGGTGCACCACCTGCACCCCTTGAAGGGGGAGGGGTGAATCTCCTGCACCCGTCAAATCAGGATTTATCTTTCGGGTATTTGGTAGCTCAGCCACCAATTTGACGTTGATATTATAGATGTAGGTGAAGCCATTTTGATGCTTTTTCTGCCCCGCTAAGACGACCAATCCTTCACTTATGAAATCCTTGATCACGGTCTGGACAGCGCGCTTAGAAAGCTCGGTGTCAGCGGCAATATTGCCCTTACTCGTCCATATCCCGGAACCGTCATCACTGGCTCTGACGGCGAAATAACCCATAACGGCCTTTCGCGTAGCTGATCCAAGAACACGCCTTTCAACCAATGCTGTGATTTGGTTGCTCATAGCTGC
This sequence comes from uncultured Hyphomonas sp., assembly GCA_964644385.1. Classification (GTDB taxonomy): domain Bacteria; phylum Pseudomonadota; class Alphaproteobacteria; order Caulobacterales; family Hyphomonadaceae; genus Hyphomonas. Next base: position 27,760 of record CAZXVJ010000027.1, read on the forward strand.
CACCGCACGTAGTGCTGATCAGCTTCGGCGTCATATGAAATTTTCAAAGGCAGGGAAAAATAAGCCACCGTCTCGAATGTCTTTTGCGCATCCCAATTCGCCTTCTCTTCAAAAAACTCGATTGGCGCTTGAAACCCGTCTTCGACTGGGCAGTCTGATAAAAGGAACAAGAGGCGAAACTCAGCATCAGACAGATTTTCTGCGTGTTCGATCAGAACAGAAAGGCCTTTCATCGTACTTGGTGAATTCATTTCGTTCCCTTCCCATAAATTTTTGCGAGAGTTCCGTCGGCCCTCATTTCCTTGATCTGCTCTCGAACTTCGTTGGCGGTGATACCAAGCCCCATGGCTATCTCTTCGACGCCCCAACCGGCAGATAGGTAGTCCTCGATCAGCGTTCGGTAATTGTTGGGCGACGGGCTCATATGGCGAACCCCGCGGCGTCAGGGGCCTCTAGGTCGCCGATGTAATTGTACTGGACAAAGCACTTAGTCGTGACAGTCCTGGTCGCCCCGTTCCGCTGCTTGGCAATGATAATGTCGAGGTTGTTCTTCTCGGCCTCGTAATTGGCTTTGTCCTCCATGGTGACATTGCCCTTCTCCATCTTCTTGCGGAGGTAGTATGCCGGGCGGTAAGCCAGCAGGACGTTATCAGCGTCCTCTTCGAGCTTGCCGCTCTCGCGCAGGTCAGAGATCAGTGGCACTGGTGGCGTTCTGCTCTCGACCTCACGGTTAAGCTGCGACAGCGCTACCACAGGCACATCGAGGTCCATTGCGAGGTTTTTGACCAGATCGGAGACCCTGCTTGCGTTCTCGTAAGAGTTCCGGGCGCGGGGGTCTTCAAGCTTCTGGATGTAGTCGACCACGACCAGCCGGAGCGGGTTCGCGGTGTCGGCCATCATCTGCTTGGCGCGCATCACCGCTGATCTGAAACGCCGGGTGTCACGACATTCCCTCTCGCCAGTGTAGAACGGCAGGTCTTTCATCTCCTGAGCAACAAGGACCATTGCCCTCATCTCGGAGTCGCTTAACTTGCCCTGCCTCATCTTGCTGTATGGGATGCGGAGGCCCTTACGGGCCAAGAGATTCGAAAATGCCCGGTTCGCCAAATCAGCGGCGGTCATCTCGAGTGAGGCAAAGAACACCCCATGGCCTGCCATCGCCACATTAAGCCCTATAGCGTGGCCGATGGTTGTTTTACCCATGGAAGGGCGGCCGGCGAGGACCGTACTGTCGGCGCGGAACAGGCCGCCTATGCCCCGGTCAAGCTCGTCTATGCCAGTGGATATGCTGGCGGCTTCCTTGCCCTGATACGCGGCCACAGTGGCCTCGACGGCGGTGGTGGAGGCTGAGAGGAAGGAGTGCATCACCTTGCGCGGCGCGGAGTTGGACGCTACCTCCCCCGCCTCCCCCTCGAGCTTCACGGCGATCTCCGCCGCTGAGGGCCCACCGTCGGCAATCATGGCGCCTGCTTCTCGAAGGCTCTTGACCAATTCGCGTTTCGCGGCGAGATCAAGGATCACAGTCGCGTAGTCGGCGGCGGCAAACGATGAAATCGAAGCGCCTTGAAGGCGCACCAGGTATCCGATACCGCCGATCTCCTTGAGGCCAGGATCATTCTCAAATACCGATTTCAAGGTGACCGGCGAAACCAGCTGACCCGCCTCTATCCGCTCGGCACAGGTTGCGAAGATGCGGTGATGCACCGGATCAAAGAACGCGTCATCGACGCCCATTGGGGAAATTCGGTGATAGACATCATTGTTGGTCAGGATCGCACCGAGCAATTGCTGCTCCGCCTCGATGTTGTGCGGAAAAATCTCTTGTTGGCGATCATCATCTAAGCCCGGTTTCATCAGTACCCTCCTGCGAGAAAGAGATCACCGGGGCCAGGAGTTTGGCGCAACTTCCGCACGGAGCCGACATAATCCCAGAGTGCCAATGCATCAGCTTCGTTGTGGTTGGTGATTTTCCACCCCAGATCGATGCAGTGTTCCATCGTCCTGTGCTTGGCTTCTTGCCCCCCTAGACCGCCATTCTTGATGAAGTGCGCGCGGATCGTGGCGACGTAATGCTCCTCGGTGGGCAGGTTCCCAAACATGAAGGCCGATGACAGTACGTGACTGCGGTATCCCTGACCCATCTGAGAGCGCGCGGCCCCACCGACCGGGCCGGACGGGATGGTTGCCTCAAAGGCAATAAACTCCGGATTGTGTTTTTGGATCAGCTTTCGCATCGCGAAGAAAAGCTGGGCAAAGCGCATGCCTTGAGTGGCACCCGCCTTGCCAAGTCTTTCTGTGCCGAAGGTAGGCTGGCCACGGAGATCCCCCGCGGCCCAACCCATCTCTGTGCCAAGATCAAGGCCGAGGCAGATCATTCTGCTGCCGTGGTCCCGGATTGATCAGCCGCATTCTCGTCTACCGCAGCATTAAACTCGGCGGTTTCTTCGTCCACCTCCGGCGGCTCCTCTGCCTCCTCGGCGGCTTTGGTGTCGCGCTGCGCGTCGATATGCGCCTGCGCCTTGTCAGAAAGCTGCTGCTTCTGGCCCATGTTCACCACGTTGGTGGCAACAGCGCCTTCGTCGTCCTCGTCGTCGTCCTCGATGCTGATCTCCGGTTCTTCGATCTCGTCGGCAGCTTCTGGGTTGCTTTGGGCCTCCATCTGCTGAACCAAGTCACGCATGCCGGGTTCCCACTCCAAATCGTATTTCGCGATGAAGCGCGGATAGAAGGATGCCAAATAGTCGTGTCGCTGCGTCTCCGACATATTGTCGATCTTACGAAGATCGGCGAAGGCACCCTTGTGCAGGCGGTTCTCGTCCAAGATGCCCTTGATGGCCGAGCGAAGCCGTCCGTTGGCCTCGTTCACCGTCAGCTTCATGTCCGACAGCATCTTGAACCAAGCGTTCATCTTCTTGACGTACTGTTCCTGCGCCTTCTTCTCGACCTTACGGTCGGCCTCAAGCTTTTCGCGCGCTTTTTCAGCCTTCAAGAGCTTGGCTTTGTCAGCCTTCTTCTGTGCGACGTCCGTTGGTTTGGCCTTGTCGGTGCTGGCAGGCTTCTTCGTTGGGTCTTTGGCCATCAGGCTCTCCTTTGGTTAAAAAGGCCGGGTAGCGGAGGAGCACTACCCGGCCACAGTTAGACGGCGTTTACGGGCATCAACGCGGCCTTGGCGATCCATCGGCGAAGCTGGCAGCAGTCCGACCCGTGGAATCTGGAAAAGCGGAGGAGCGGGGCGCGTGTCCAAAACCCCGCCCTCCCTATCGAACCCTTGAGCATGGTTGCACCGGAAGAGGTGAAGGGTGCTCTGGAAGGGCCCGAATTTAACGTGGAGCAGGTCATTTTACCTGCGCCACTTGTTGATTTTCGAGAGAAGCACGTGTCTCGCGCAAAACATGCATCAGGTCATCAACCTCCTTGATGGCCTGAGCCAAGTCGTCGGGGTTTGATGCATGCATAGCAGTTAGCAGAGCCGAGACAGCCTCTCCACCCTCTTTGGCGACACTTGCGCTCAAGGTCAGCAGGCACCCCGCGATGCGCTCAGGCTTAGCATCCAAGCGACGCCATAGTGCCTCTGTGACCGGATACCGGCCGGTGGCATCTTCCAGCGCAATGATCTCGGCCAAAGAGAATTCGTTGTGGCCAGCCATCTTCTTGCTAAGCGTCCCCTTCGACGCAGGAACGTCGAAGCGCGCGCTGACCATCGAAGCGACCGCATCAAGGCAGCCGTAACCTGAAATCAAAGAGCGCATGCTGGCCCGGCAAATGCGGAGAATGTCGCTCATAGCGTCACCCTGAAGAGCACCGATACGGTGTTTCCTTGGGTATCGGTGCGCGGCGGCGCACCGTTAACACATGTTAACGAATTCCTCATTTCTCAACCGCCTCCGCTTGATCGAGCAAGCTCCGAGCCGTGACTGCGCCTCCGGTCTCGCGCTCTATGTCGAACGCAGTCTTGAGGCTGACGTTCTTTATCCCGTTCAGGATCTCGGAGAAGTAGCTCTTGGAAAGGCCGAGCGTGTCAGCAAAGTCGCCAAACTTGATCCCCTGAGCGCGCAGATGTGTTTTCAATTGCTCCATGCACACTGTTCTTCGCTATTTGCGAAAAAAGGTCAAGAAGTAACTTTCGCTATTTGCGACAACCATATGGGGGCGAACTGGTGCTAAAAGACGGCATGAAATTGAGATTACGAGAAATTCGCAAATTGCGCGGCCTTACGCTTGAACAACTAGGCGACATGGTTGGAATGTCGATCAGCTACCTTTCAGAGATTGAATCAGGTAAGAAACTGCCGAACTCGAAGCGTATAGAAAGATTTTGTGAGGCATTAAGCGTCAAGCCTTACGAACTATTGCGATCAGATGAAGAGTTCGACCTCACCAAGCACATTATCGTTCTGGAAAGCTTGTCTCCGGAGGCTCGGGACGCGGTTCTTATGCACGCTATCGGGTTGGTGGCGGCGCAAGACGAGCAGTGAACGCCAGGTGTCGAGCTAACTGTTCTGGCGTCATTCGAATTATGTTGGCGACAAGCTCAGCCTCATGCGAATTCATGTTAAACATCCACTCCAATCATTTGCTCTAAAGGTGTAAACCTATGGTATCATTTTTTAAAAATCTTCCTTTTTCTTATTTATTTTGCGCTTTGGCCATGACGTTACCAGGATATGGGGGCGATTTGGCTGACCGAAAAGACGAGGCAGCCTTCGAGTATTGCTTTATATTGCAGGCTTCGATGACCTGTGACGGCATCTACGTAAATGATGGCGCGAAATTGTCTGTTTTTGAATTTGTTGGAAGCGACTTTACCGCTCCCGGAAACAATCACACTGAGGCGTGTCTCATTGGCCTTGATCAGGCGTTCGACAACAATGGACCGGAGCTCTGTTTAGCGGCATTTGAACGGTTTGGATGTTCCGGGGATTCGGGCCGTCAGTACCTTTCATCAAACGGATCCGGGATTGTTCCAGAAAGCCGTTGTTTCTTTGAAACACAGCACTAAGCGCTTGAGAGAACCAACAATAGAACCCTAAGAATCTCTATAAAAATTGGAGCCGATCGGCAAAGTAATGAGATTACAGGGCGCTTTGGTTTTATACTTTATTCGCTAATAGCGTAATTCTACGTTGACTGTTTTTTCGCTATCTGCGAAACCGTTTCTTGAAAGTGACCCGATTTGGGCTGCTGATTGCAACGGAGATAACCATGGGGAATATCCCTTTCAGCCTCAAAAACCTACTGGCATTGACAGCCGCATGTTGCCTGGGCTTAGCGATCGCTGCCTCGGTGCATCACGGGATAATCATCCCGCTCAGCAAAATGGTTGCGCCGCTATGACTTGCCTAGCCGCCTATTTTGATGTCGAGAGCGTGGAGGTTCCGATCCATGCTGGTCCGATCAATAAGGCCAGCCTGATATTTCGACTGAAGGACGGAAGCTCCGCGACGATAAACATGCCAAGGGCGCAAGCGAACGCCATGCTCGAGGGTTATGTTTCAGCGCAGAAAGATGTGCCTTCAGATGAAACTCTTGAGGAGCGCCAGAATAATCCGCTCTTAACCTTCGCCGCCACCGAAGCTGAGCGCGCTCTTTGCCATACAGTTCCGGATCGGTATCGCGCTGGGCTTGCCCGCTACTTTGCGGATCACCTGCCGACAGGCAGCTTCCTACGTGCGATCCTAAGTAACGACCTTCGGCAAGCACTTGCACGAATGGACCGCCCGAACCTCACAGAGATCAATGGAATCTTCGGTTTCCTTACCTCCGTTGCACCTAGCAATTCATGGGGCAGCGTTTCGGCTGTCGATGATTGGCTGGGTGATCGCAGAGACCCTGACTTTTCTGAGGTAGATCCCAATGCTTGATGAAAAGGATAGCATTGAGGAAATGCTGCGCCACCGACCGCGCACCCGCAGGCCTGAGAGTTTTTTTCTTGTGGCCATCGGGATTTTCACCGCGATCATCACATGCCTCGGCTTCTGGATGGCAATATTCGACGTGATTGATTTCATATGACCGAGATATTGACCCTCAAGCCAGGCGAGAAGATCAGCAAACCAGGGTTCTACAATATCCCGCTTTCGGTCCACCACACGCAGTGCTGCGAAGGTGTATCTGTTACGTCTGGTGTCCTGCGCCGCATGGATCTTGAAAGCCCGGCAGACGTCTGGGCCTATCATGACCTGAACCCGAGCGCGCCTGAACGTAAGCAGACGGTCGCAATGTATATGGGCTCAGCGATGGCCGCGCTTATTGCAGGAGGAATGGCAGAGCTCAAGAAGCAGTTTCTGGTGCTTAAGGCTGACGCCCCCCGCCGCCCTACCCCTTTGCAATGGGCCGCCTACGAGGAGGGTCGCTCATACGACTCGAAGACGATAATCGCCTGCAAGCACTGGCTAAAAGTTGCCGCCGACCCGCGACCACCACTCACGCACGAAGAAAAGAACCAGCTGCTGCGCATGGCGGCTGTTCTGCGGGATGATCCGGCGGCTATGGCGGCCATGGAAGGTCTCCCAGAGATCACCATGGCCGTCCAAGATGACGCCACGGGCATATGGCTTTTGGCAAGGCCCGACACCGTGAACCCAAGCGCGGCCGGCGCATACGACTACAAGAAGATGGCAACGCGCGGGGAGCCATTCACGGGTCGCCTTGTTGACCAGCGGATCACGAAGCACGGCTATGACATGCAGATGGGATTTGCCTGTGACGTCAGCCATCGCCTGACAGGCGTTATGCCTGACAGTGTTGGTATTGTCGCACAATGGGACGAGTACCCCTTCCATGTCGTACCGCGAGGCTTCGATGAAGATGACCTCGAGATCGGAATGTTTCGGAACCACCGGGCCCTGACACGCTTTGCAGAATGCTTGGAGAGCGGCCATTGGCCCGGCCCAGGCGAACACATCGGGAATTATCGACGCCCTGAATATCAGGCCGAGCACTTCAAACGCATCATGACCATTTGAGGATCTTATGACCGAAACCGCAGAAGAACTCACGACCCCAAGCCGAATGGCCAACGAGCTCAAGGATGTTGAGAATTTCGACCCGGCGGTTGGCGCCTATGACTTCTCTAACCTTGGGGAGGCGATCCGATTTGCCGGCCTTATGGCAAAAGCAGGCCCTATGGTTCCAGAGATATTCAGGGAACAACCGGGCGTCTGCTTGGCGGTCACGATGCGCGCCATACAATGGAAATTCGATCCATTTGCTCTTGCGGCGGAGGTGTACCAAGCGAAGCAAGGTGGCCCAATCGGATATCAGGCCAAGGTCTTTGTTGGCGCGCTTCTCAGCATGACGGGTATTACCCTGAAGTTTCGATACGAAGGCGAGACCAGCTTCAGCGACAAAGCTGCGAAATCAATAAACGGCAATCAGACGGCCGCTCAAACTGCCGGGGGATCACGCAAGTGTACAGCCTACGCAATAGTTGACGGCGAGGAGCTTTCCTACACGACCCTCGAGATCAAAGACATCAAGCCCAAGAACAGCCCGCTTTGGCACAACGACCCGGATCAGCAGCTTGCTTACTACGCTGGGCGCGCATGGGTACGGCGCTATCGTCCTGCGGTGATGATGGGTGCCTACTCCGCCGACGAAGTGAAGGACATGGAGCCGATGCGGGATGTGACCCCGAAAAAAACAGGCGGCTTCGTGGGCCAGTTGAACGCCGCCCGCGATGCCGCGGCACAGACCACCGGAGAGAACACCGAGGAAGCCACCACGGTAGAGGGCGAGGCCACCGAAGAGGGCCCGACCGAAGAAGCCGAGGCGGCGGAGGAAGGCGGAGAGCACGAGGCTGCCCCAGAGCAGCAGGAGGACGCCCCTGAGGTGGACCTTGAGGCCGCCTACACCGCTGGGGCTGAAGCCGCTGTAGCCGGATCAGACCGTGCAGCACCCGAAGATGCGGGGCCAGATGCGACGATGGCTTGGTTTGCAGGTTTTGACGAAAAAACGGTCGAACTGGAGGAAGCATGATGCCTTGGTATTTTGAAGAGCTTCAACTCGGTCAATGGTGTCCAAAACTCTCCGCTCAAAAGCCAAAGACGACTTCGATGGGATCGGCCACAGTTCTGGCGCGCGCCGAGAGTGCTGGCGGCCCTGTCCGCAGGATCAGGGAGGTCACCGAGGAGCAGGCGGCCAAGGGCCTCGATTACCTCAAGGCTGTCGCAGATGTCGACCAAGCCCACGCCGATGATGCGGCTAAGGAACAGGAGGCTCGGCGTGTCGCTACATCGTCCTGATCTTCTGACCAAGATACGCTGCAAGGCGGTGATGAATGCGGCCAATGGAGCGCCCTGCACACTCCGTATTGCCAGCATCGTCCCCGGAAAACGCTGCGCTAGTCCGGACACCACCGTTGGCGCCCACCTCCCCATAGGTTGGGGCAAGGGCATATCGACCAAGGTCACGGACGCTGGGGTCTGCTTTGCCTGCGTCACCTGCCACGCGATCTTAGATGGCGTGGACCGCAAGTCAGGCGAATGGCTGAACGAGAAATATCCGGCGCTGATGCAGCAGAGAATGCTCTCAGCACTGACCGAGACCCACGCCCTGCTAATCGATGCGGGGATCCTCCGGTTCAAGAACATGAAGCTGGTCGGAGACCATGAAACCACCAACCACGGAGACTGCAATGACTGAGACTGCCCCCCGCACCAAGAAGGAAGTTAAGCCCTTCGACTATAGCCAACCCATCGCCCTGACGCTGCACCAGACGCCGACCAGCAACGTGCCTCACTATTTCAACGGCCCGGATGCCGCCCAGCAGGCCGAGGACAAGGCCAACGAGCTCGCCTCGAACCTCAAGCGCCCGGTTGCCTTCTTCGTGGCGCAGGCCGGCGTTGCGGTGCCGCCTGAGAAGCCCACGGCAGGCCGGATGGACCTAAAGTTTGGTGCAGAGAAAGAGGAAGTTTCAAAGGGCTCGGAAGAATGAGCCTGCGCCACTTCACGTTTGGGCAAAGTCACATGACCAACTTCCCGCTGCCAAATGGTGGGAAACTGGCCGACTATTGGGTCACAGTTGATTTGCCAGATGGCGAAGCCGACCACCGGAACGTCTTCGTAGAGATGTTCTCATCTTACCATTGCCCAACAGCTATGCAGTTCGCCACTGACTATCCAGACGGCGACCTCAAGGAGGAGTATTTCCCTGGGGGGCAGCTTTGCGTCGTAACCCGTACATCGGTGACGGCCACGCATTAAACAGAACCCCTCGTCGCGATCCTCGCGTCGGGGTTTGAGCGGGGGAATGGGACGCAAGAGCCCTACCCCCGCGACAAACAAGATGGAGAACGTTTGACGAATGACAGTCCCTGCTCTCATAGACCCGAAGGATCTCGCCATTGATTGGGGGGTGCCAAAGGCCGCCCTGATCCGATGCGCCGAAGACCATGGTTTACTGGTGCGCATCGGGACCGCAAAAAAGATTGCTGAAACTGATTTATTGGAGTTGATATCAAAATGCCGCGTAAAACCAAACCAGCCCGCCTCCTTCTCAGAACCCGAACCGACCGAGACCCCGTCTATGTCATCCTCGACGGGGGCCGGGAAAAAAGCACGGGCACAGGACATCTCGAAGAGGCTGAAGCGCACCTCGAAGCGTACCTCGCCGGCAAAAAGCGCCGAAGTGGTCCCAATGAAGCGGGAGAACTGATGGTGAGCGAGATCCTCGCCACCTACGGAGAAGAACGAGCACCTTACACGGCCGACCCATCGCGGATCGGCTATGCGATCGACGCGCTGATCCAATTCTGGGGAGATATGCCTGTCAGCGCGATCAAGGGGGCGACCTGCCGTCTATACGCAAAGAGCCGCACCAGGTTAGTTGGCAGCAGAGAAGTTCCGGTCTCTGATGGCACCGTGCGGCGGGAGCTTGGGGTTTTGCGCGCCGCTCTGAAGCACTGTGAGCGCGAGGGCTACCTGATCGCCGCTCCGGTCGTCACCCTGCCCAAGCCACCGGAGACAAATCAACAGGCCCTCGATCGAAATGAGGTGGCCAAGATGCTTTGGGCCTGCCGAAGGCTAGGCCGGCGTCGGAAGGATCGGGATTTCCGTCACATCACCCGTTTCATCTTGACCTCGATCTATACCGGAACCCGCAAGTCAGCCACGCTCGGATTGCGCCTCTCCGGGCCATACACGGCCGGAGGGTGGTTCGACCTCGATGCGGGGCTGCTATACCGAAAAGGGACGCAGGAGGCGTCGACCAAGAAGCGCCGCACCCCTGCCCGCCTCCCGCGCCAGCTTCTGGGCCATGCGCGGCGCTGGAAGGCATCAGGCGGCACATGGGCTGTTGATTACCGGGGCAGCAGAGTGGCCGACATAAAGACCGCCTGGTCACATGTCCTCGAAGAGGCTGACCTTGGCTGGAATCCCACACCACACACCCTGAAGCACACCGCGATCACTTGGGCGATCCAAGGTGGCGCATCCATCGCAGATGCTGCGGGTTTCTTCGCAACCAGCGCCGAGACGATAGAGCGTGTCTACTGGCACATGTCCCCGCATTTTCAACAGGGCGCACTGGCCGCAATCGAAGGGAAGAGAGCATGAGAGGCTGTATTGTTCAGGTCTGGTTTGAAGCTGACAATGATCGGCGCCAGCGGCCGCCACCATTTCAAATCATCGAAACGGAATTGCCGGATTTTGCGACATTCTGTGAGATGGTTGATGGAGACCGCCTGATAAGCGGTGCTATCATTTACACCCATAAAGAGCTCGTTGATGGCTACAAGGTCATCCGCAACCGTACTCCGACCGCCTTCAGAGGATCGACCGTGATGCGCGCCTTACTACCCACTTGGAAATTCGCGGAGGAATCATGATTTGCGGACGTTACGTGGGCGAAGCATGGGCCATGAACATGCACAAGATCACTGAAACCCTTTGTTTATATGGCGCACCCGACAGGATTCGAACCTGTGGCCTCTGCCTTCGGAGGGCTATTGCATGCCTGACGTTCCCCGCCCGTTCGGCAACCGTTCGCTTTCTCAGCCCACCTGATCACCGAAATTTAACCTGTATCTTGGGCGAAACATGGGCGGTGACACCATGAGGTGGCATGGCGAAACACTAGATCAGCGGATCGAGAGAAGGAAATCCGGCAGAAAATACTTCGCTCTGTTCCCTACGCAAATGGAAGACGGCCAATGGATCTGGCTTGAGAAATATTGGAGCGTCTACCGCCGCATTGGTTTGGTTGAAGAACGCTGGCGTTGGCACAACTTCATTTCGATGGAGGACGCAATGCGCGACCGAGGCCCGAAGACCCCTCCACCTCCGAAGATGAGGGGCATTTAGCCATGAGCTCCCACCAGAACGCCGAGCGCAACCGTCAGCAGACCATCCGTTCCCAGAGCCTCGGTCGCATCACCTGCAACCACACAGGCGATTACCTGCACTGCTCAGGGCAAGGTTGGGTCAGGAAGGCAGACTTTGCATGGGCCGGGAACAAGGGACAGGCCCAGAGACTGACCAAGCGCTTCCCCCTCGATCGACCCGCCACCTTCGCCTACATGCGCCGCGGCAACACGGCGAAGACCCTGCAGGAGGCGCACGACGGATGACCTCGCTCCTGGACCTCATGGTAGCACCGCCGATCCTCAAGCCCTGCGAACCCAATGGGGGCGTGATTCAAGGCCGGCCGCACACCGTTTTCCATCTTGAACACCCGAAGAAGCTGGCATGGGCGCAGAGCCGGATTGAGGTTCACCCTCACACAGATGGCACTTGGATGTGGTCGACGTCGGTCAGCACCTACGGAGAAGACGGCCAGAGCGGCCACACCTACGCCGTGGGCCCCAAGTGGGGGAAGTTCGCGGCCTCGAAAGAAGACGCGATCTATTGGGCGGCCCGCGAGATCGAGGACCACATCAACAAGAAGAAAACCAACGGCGAGTCAATAAAGCGCATCCGCGCATGGCTTTCGACGATCCGACACGCATGAACTGAAGGAGATGCCAGCCATGAAGAACAAGCTCAGCGACCTCAACAATCACCTCTTCGCACAATTGGAGCGTCTTGGTGATGAGGAGATGACACCTGACCAGATCGAGTCTGAGGTCAAGCGCAGCGCGGCGGTAGTTGAGGTCGCTGAACAGGTGGTCAAGAACGCAGATATCCAGCTTAAGGCGGCAAAGCTATATGGGGAGTTTGGCAACCAAGTCATGCCGATGTTGCCGGCGATTGGTTACAGCGAATGAAGGGCCGATCGATAAAGTACAGCGATCACGAACTCGCTTGGATCGAGAAGCGAAAGACCGACCCCCGCAAGCTGATGCATGCGGCATTTTGCAAGAGGTTTGGGCGGAACGATGTCAGCCTCACGAACTTGAACTCTCTATGCAAGCGCAACGGTTGGATGACCGGACGGCTCGGAACTTTTCAGAAGGGCGATGTGCCCGTGAACAAGGGCAAGAAGATGCCCTACAACCCCAACAGCGCCCGCACTCAGTTCAAGAAGGGCAATGAGCCGCATAACACTCAGTTTCTCGGCCATGAACGCCTTAGCAAAGAAGGTTATGTGGAGATCAGTGTAGCAGAGACCAATCCACATACGGGATACGGCAGGCGGTACGTTCAAAAACACCGCCACCTATGGGAGGCCAAGCACGGCCCAATACCAGAGGGCAAGGTTCTAAAGTGCCTGGACGGTGACAAGACCAACACCGAACCAAGCAACTGGAAGCTGATAGATCGTGGTGTTCTGGCTAGGCTGAATTCTCGCTGGGGGCTCAAATACGACGACGCTGAGCCTGAAGTTAAGCCGTCGGTTCTGGCCGTTGCCGAGTTGAGGCAGCGGACCAAAGAAGCCGCAGAGGCCATGGGAGACGAGAAGCAATGAGCGCCGACGACTTCGCCGAGATTGCTTCCAAGGTTCTTTCCTTCGCCATGAAGGCCAAGAAGCAGATGATAGAGCGCGGTGTAACCGCGGCCCATAAGACCTGCTCGGAGTGCGGAGGCCGCGTTGACTTGGTCCTCGCTGGACGCCGTCAGCACGTCCACATGGCCTGCCGGAACCGGGATTGCTTCATGAGGTGCATGGAATGAGCCACAACCCCAAGCTGACCTGCGCCGTATTCGGATGCAAACGCTGGACCCGGCAGTTTCCCGCGGGATCAGAATTCCTCTGCGGGAAGCATTATCAATCAGTCCCCAAGAAGGTCCGCCACCTGCGGAGCCTATCGCAACGCCGATACAAGAAGTTCGGCCAGCTCAAAGACCTGCGCCGGGCTGACCGGCTCTGGGACATGGCGAAACGCTACTGCGAGAGGAACATCGGGATATGACCTACATGATGCCTTTGGCCGACGGGGAGAAGCCCTGTGAAGACTGCGATCTGATGCGCGGCCAGATGTACTGCACAATGAACTGCAGCCCGCGGAAGCGGGTACACGACAACCCAAAACAGGAGGACAAGATGGCAGGACGCCTGACATTGGAACGGATAATTCGAGACCCTGATGACGCCAAAGGGTCGGCGGTCCGAGAGTGGCACATCTCGAGCGAGGGAAGCCTGATCTTACTGCGTCGCCATAAGGGCAGCAACAGCTTCATTACCCTGACCGAAGAAGACTTCGGCCAGCTTCATGCAGACCTCAAGGCAATGGCATCTGTGATTCCTCAGATGGAGAAAGAAGATGGTTGAACGGAGATTGAAGCCAGTGCAGGAGCTCGTCCAACCCCCTGCGCCCTACAAGCCAACTGTCGTGGCCGGGCGCGCCGTTAAGCAGGTAGTGCTGCCTTATGTGGGTGCCTCGACCTCGATGCAGGAGGTAAAGGTCACGATGGCGCAGACGCCTTGGGAGGCTTCTTCATGACTGACAGGCCAATCCTAATGCAACCCGACATGGTTCTCGCAACACTCGATGGCCGAAAGACTAACACCCGGCGAGTCTTGGTCGACGCGCCTATGGGCCCCGGCTGGTTTTGCGAAGCGGTCGAAGGCGGAGGACGGGCCTTCGTGGGAGCGAACGGCTACCCGCGGATACCTGCAAAGGTTCGGTTTGCCGTAGGTGACCGCCTGTACGTCCGAGAGGCATGGCGCACCCACCGTCTAGGCGACTTCCGCGCGCCTCGGGATATGCCCGAGCTTGAGCATGTGTATTACAACGCAGACAAGGCTTTGTGCCGTCCTTGGGATGCCCCCTTTCCTTTTGAGGCAGGGAAGTTTCGGCAGGGTATTCACATGCCGCGCTGGGCCAGCCGCCTTACGCTGCTCGTCACCGACGTGCAGGTGCAGCGGATCCAACACATCAGCCGCGCAGACGCGATCGCCGAGGGCCTCGAGGTCGAGCAGAACCACCATCACGGGGAGGTCTATAAGATCAGGAATCCGAAGACCGGCGGATCAGTTGATAGCAACGATCCTGTTAAGGTGTTCTCGATCCTATGGGACCAGATAAATGCCAACCGCGGGTTCGGTTGGGAAAAAAACCCGTGGGTCGTCGCGGTCACATACAAGGCCCACCAATGCAACATTGATCAGATGGAGAGCTGACATGCGAGAGCGAGAGCAACACTATTGGGTAAAGTCCAACATCACTGAAAGCGAAGACGTTTGGGAAGTTGGATGGCTCGACGTCAACGGGAATTGGTGGGTCTTCGGCATTTCGGGCTGGTTCGATGAAAGCCAGCTTATCGAGGTCGGAGATATGATTGAGAGGCCATCGTGAGGAGAACTGACATGGAAGACGCACATCCGCTGCAATGGCCTGCCGGCCGTCCACGCACCGCCGATCACGCGCGCATCTCGGGGTCTTTCAAAGGCAGCGCCAACGAGGTCCAGATGCAGATGCGCGACGAGATTGGCCGCATGGGCCGGCACGTCGTGGTCAGTACCAACAAGCGGATTCGGCGCGACGGCGGTGTCTATGCGGGTGAGAAGAATGTATCCGCAACGCCGATCGTTTCAATTACTTTCCGTGGAAC
>CAZXVJ010000028.1:0-3420 GCA_964644385.1 uncultured Hyphomonas sp.
CCCTAAAGTTCTGCGTCATCCCCGACGCGCAGCGTCTGGGGACCCATCTCGGAAAAGCGCGTCAAAGCACGTCACCCTCAAATGAAGCTCCTGCCGCCCTGTCCAGAGATGGATACCCAGATGCGCTTTCGCTCATCGGGCATGACGCAAATCTTGAAAATACGGCTGAATTGCGAATCTCAACCCCCAATAAAAGTTGAACCCCGCCCCTCTACACCCCATATTGATAATCAATAAGAGGCTGATATGAAATCCCCCGATCCCCGCAAGGAATCCAAGCAAACCATCCTGCGCCGACTGCTTCGCAGGCGCGGACGAAGCAGCAAACCTCGTGCGAATAGCCGCGAGCCTGTCATGATGCGGGTGCGCGAATCCAAGATATATGTAACGCCTAGCTCTGACACCTCTGGCAAGACGGGTTGGGTTTGGTCGCTGGTTTTGATCCTAATGTTCGCATTCTGTTTTGCGTTGGGCCAAGTGGAACCAGCCACCATCGGCCCATCCGGAACACCGTTAAACTTGCCGACGCTCTTGCTTTATGGATTTGTTGCCCTTTTGGCCGGCATCACTTTCCTGCTTTCCGTCTGGGTCATGGCGACCGCGCTAATCCGCATCGTCTCAAACTGGTTCCCCCGTAAGCCGGGCGACTGACTTCTCACCCCCTTGTGACTAGGGATTCCCCGCCGCCTCTGCTACATTCCACCAAAGCCAAATGACAGGAGTCCGCCATGAAAGCCCTTATTCTTGCTGCGTCCGCCCTGATGCTCGCGCCCGCTGCTCTCGCGACCGATTTTAATATCACTTACGCGCCAGAGTTTGCCGAAGAGCTTGAAGACAATTACGGCCTGCGCGAAGGCGACTATCTGACAAAAAGCATTCAAAGCCATTTGCAACGTGAACTCAGCAAGGCTGGCGTCGAGGTGTCGCGCATTGATGTGCGGATTGAAGACGCGCGCCCCAATCGGCCCACCTTTAAACAGCTCGGCGACCGTATTGGGCTGAGTTCTCGCTCGATCTCAACCGGCGGAATGGAACTCACCGCAACGGCGTTCAATGCCAGCGGGACTGAGATCACCACCTATAATTATGACTGGTTTGAAAACCGTATTCAGGATGCCGGGCCAACCACTTGGTATGATGCCAAGAAAGCCTCGCGCCGGTTTGCGCGCAAATTCGCCAAGGAACTCGCCGGCAATTAAGCGCCTAAAGCGTCAATTCGCAGCGTTCATTCAGGCTGGGCCGCAAGATTGCCACGCGCTTTAGGCCCGGCAGCACCGGGTTAAGGTCGGCTGCCGCCCAGAGGCAAATCCGCTCCAGCGTCGGAATCTCAAGCCCCTCAATTTCGTTCAGCAATTGATGGTCCAGCTTGCCCGCTGTCGCCGCTAGCGCTTCGTTGACCACGGAAAAGTCTTCAACCCATTGTTCGCCGTCTTTAACGCGGCCTTCGACGGTCGCTTCCAGCATAAAGGAATGGCCGTGAACATTGCGATAGGCATGCCCTTCCGGCTTGCCGCCCATATAGTGCGCCGCTTCGAAATTGACGCGTTTGGTGATCGCGAAAACGCGGCCTTCCGGGCTTAGGGAAGCCCGATCAGTTTGTGGGTTTGCAAGCTCAGACGCCATTTTGGATTCTTCATACAATACGCTGCAGCCGCCTCGATATTGTGCGCCTGCTCAGGATCATCCTTCGGTTGCAGGAAAAAGTGCGAGAAGTCCAGCGCAGCAAACCGCTCGGGCTGGGCCTCCGGGGCGGTTTGTGGGTAAACCAGCTTCAATTCCTGGCCATATTGTTGCACCAGCTCAGCATTGGCCTTGGGGCTGACACAGATCCAATCAATCCCGTCCGGCGCCGCCAGCGTGCCATTCGTCTCCACGCCAATCTCAAACCCCGCCTGCTTTAGTGCCGCAATCAGCGCGACATCCAATTGCAACAGCGGCTCACCGCCCGTGCACACCACATAAGGCACCCCGCCGCCCGCTTTTGCCCGCCAAATACGCTCAACATGCGCCGCCAGCGCCTCAGCATCGTTAAACTTGCCGCCATTCTCGCCGTCGGTGCCGACGAAATCCGTATCGCAGAAATCACACACAGCGCTGGCCCGGTCCCGCTCCAGGCCGCTCCACAAATTACACCCCGCAAACCGCAGGAACACAGCCGCTCGTCCGGTCTGCGCGCCTTCGCCCTGTAGGGTGTAGTAGGCCTCTTTCACCGCGTACGTCATGCGCTTGCCCGCCACTCCGCCCAGCCCTTGGCCCGTAACTCACACGCCGGGCATGTGCCGCACCCATAGCCCCAATCATGGCGCTGCGATCGGTCACCCAGATAACACGTATGGGTCTCCTCAACGATCAGCTCAACCAGCGCTGCCCCGCCCAATCGCTCAGCCATTGCCCATGTCGCGGCCTTGTCGATCCACATAAGCGGCGTTTCAATCGTTACGTAGTGATCCAGCCCCAGCCGTAAGGTTTGCTCTTGTGATGCCATCGTCGCCGCGCGGCAATCTGGATAGCCAGAATAGTCCGTCTCACACATGCCGCCCACCAAAACCGAAGCGCCGCGCCGCGTCGCCAGTGCCCCGGCGAGGGTCAGGAACAGTAAATTGCGCCCGGGCACGAACGTAGACGGCAATCCAGCGGCATTTGTCTCGATTTCTACCTCATGCGTCATCGCCGTTTCACCCAGGCTGGTCAGCACGCGCGCATCCAACATGTGGTCCACCCCCAGCCGTCCGCGCCAGTCCGGAAACTGCTCGCGAATCGCGGCAAGTATCCGCCCGCGGCAATCAAGTTCGATCCTATGGCGCTGACCATAGTCAAATCCAACCGTCTCAACCTGCTCGTAGCGCGTTAATGCGTCGACCAAGCAAGTGGTCGAGTCCTGCCCTCCGGAAAAAAGAACGATAGCTGTTACAGATTGGGTTTCCATCCGCGCGCTCTAGCAGGGCCCAGTTGGCCCGCCAAGACTCTCGGTTCCGCTACGTCAGGCTTGGCAGTCGCTTTGCGTCACAAAAAAGGCACGACAAAAAACTGATTTACTCGCGCGTTAACCGAAACATTGACAACGGGTAATGACTAGTTTTCTGATATTCGTGAAGTAGTCCCGCTAGAGGACGCTCGCTTAAAAGAACCAATTCGAGGTGCGCACCATTGCGGGCGGCCCGAAGGGAGGAAAAATGAAAATGCACACATCAAGAGACTCCAAACTCGCCTTACTCGCCGGAGCGTCCGTCTTGGTCATGAGCCTGATTGGGCAAACGGCTGTTGCGCAGGAAGAACCGGCAGAATCAACCCGAACCCTTGGCACCGTGACGGTGACAACGCAGAAAGTCGAAGAATCCATTCAGGATGTTCCGATTGCTGTGTCGGCGTTTGACGAAGGCGCGATTGAGCGCCTGCAACTATCTGGCGGCCCGGATCTCG
>CAZXVJ010000028.1:3520-35970 GCA_964644385.1 uncultured Hyphomonas sp.
GCGTTTGACGAAGGCGCGATTGAGCGCCTGCAACTATCTGGCGGCCCGGATCTCGTGAAAGCTGTGCCAAACGTGACGTTCACAAAAGGCAACTTCACAGGCTTTAACTTCAAAGTTCGTGGTATTGGCTCTGATGTGGTTGCCCAATCTGGCGATGCCGGCGTGGGTGTTCACCAGAATGATGTGCCGCTAACCGCCAACCGCCTGTTCGAATCTGAGTTCTACGATGTCGAGCGCGTCGAAGTTCTTCGCGGACCGCAAGGTACGCTGTACGGCCGTAACGCGACCGCCGGTGTGTTCAACCTGATTACCGCCAAGCCAGTGATCGGAGAGTTCCAAGCCGACGCCGCCCTTACATACGGCAGTGAAAACACAATCAAAGCCAAAGGCATGGTCAATGTGCCACTTGGCGAAATGGCCGCCCTCCGCGTTGCAGGTTCCTATTTGAAGCGTGATGGCTATGTGACCAACTCCGTCACCGGCAATGATATTGATGGCCGTGATCTGTTTGGCGTTCGTGCCACGCTCGGCTTTGAACCAACCGAACGCTTCCGCGGCTTTGTATCCATCGACCACTTTGAAGAAGATGATGATCGCCTGCGTGCAGGTAAGCAGCTATGTAGCAAGGACCCATTCGAAACCAGCTTTGCTGGCATCGACATCAACCCGTTCGATCAACTCGCTACATCTCTTGGGTGTAATGATGTTGCACTCGGTCAGTCGAATGACCGCGTGAACTCAGCCGCAACCCTTGGCGGCGGCCTTGCGATTACTGCCGGTCTTCTGAGCGGCGATGCATTCACGGATCCAGTCAACCCAGATCTACGCACCATTGAGTCGGCGTTCGACCCGCAATACCGCGCTGAGCAAACGCTCGTGACTTGGAAAGGCGAGTTCGATCTAACTGAAGCCCTCACACTGACCTATATCGGTAGCTGGAATGAGTCTTCGTCAGACTCCATTGAGGACTACAACAAGGTTGCTCCAACCGTTGCCTTTAACGAGACTGCGGGGCCCTTTGCGGCTGTCCCGGCTCTGTACCCACTCTTGTTCCCAGGCGGCGTTGTCGCAGACCCAGAACTCGGGACATCTAACCTGTTCCGCACATTTGACCGTTCAGGCGGCGCGAGTGAGCAGACAACACATGAGATTCGTATCCAGTCGGACTACGATGGCATGTTTAACTTCAACCTCGGTGCAATCTCGGTTGATTTTGAATCGATTGACCCACGCGATCCAACCGCAGGTTATTACGTGTTCTCGAACTCGTTGACCGCGTTGACTCAGATCAACAATGCCGCGGGCGGCGCGTTCTTCGGGGGTCAGGTTCCACTTGACTCTGGCAGCTCAGATGAAGGCCTGTTCAATGGCTCATTGGTCGGTGATGGCGGCAGCTACTTCCGATCACTGTCACCTTATCGTCTCGAATCATTCGCCGTGTTTGGTGAGGGCTACTTCGACGTCACTGACGAACTCAAATTCACGCTTGGCCTTCGTTACACCGATGACCAAAAAGAACAGGATGTCGTTCCAACATTCCTCTTCACGCCGCAAGCGCCGGGTGCAGATCCACTTGAAGCTCAGGGCGTACTCGAAGCTCAATTCGAAGAGGTCACTGGCCGCTTTGGCTTCGACTGGGCACCAACAACAAGCTTCACCGATGACAGCTTGATTTATGCCTTCTACTCAAAAGGCTACAAGGGCGGTGGCCTTAACCCGCCACAGCCAGCGGGCGCAAACCTTTTCCCACAAACCTTCGAACCAGAATTCATCAACGCGTATGAAATTGGTACGAAGAACACATTCGCCAACAACACTCAGCAGCTGAATGTCACCGGCTTCATCTATGATTATCAGGGCTACCAAGTGACCCAGATCATCAACCGGTCGTCTGTGAACACTAATATTGACGCTGAACTTCAGGGTCTCGAAATCGAGTATCTCTGGACGCCAGCTGAAAATTGGTTGCTGACCGCCAATGTCGGTCTGCTTGATTCTCAGATCGTTGACGAAGTTGCGATTGACGTCCTGAACCGTACAGCAGGTAATCCAAACTTTGTGGTGCTCAAGAACGCCGCATCGTTTGCCAACTGTGTGGTCTCGGCTCAAGGGTACGCTACGATCCTTGGCGCGATTGACTCTGGTGCGTTGGCACCAGGGTCAACACGTGGACTGTGTACCGGCGCGTTCGCTGGATCAGAAGGCGCCTTCGGCCTCGGAGATGTGACTTACACCGATGCAAACGGCGTGCTTCAGACCGTTGGTGCGTTAACGCCATTCGAAGGTATTGCAACCCGTCTCGACGGCAACCAAATCCCTGGTGCGCCAGAGATGACGTTGAACCTCGCAGCTGAGTACACGTTCCAGAATTTGAGCAATAGCGACTGGAACCTCACCGTGCGGGCCGACTACTACCGTCAGTCAGACAGCTTCTCACGCATCTGGAATACAGAGCGTGATCAACTGTCCAGCTGGCAGAACGTCAACCTTGCGGTTGTCCTCGCCAATGAAGAAAGCGGCTGGGGCGTTGAAGCCTTCGCGAAAAACCTGACAGACGAAGAAGTCATCACTGGTGCTTACCTCACCGATGATAGCTCAGGCCTTTTCTCTAACGTCTTCCTGACAGAGCCTGCGCTCTACGGCGTGACCGTCAAGAAGTCCTGGTAGGAAACGACCACTCAACGGTCATGCAACCGCGCCTCTGACGGCCGAACGTATGATCTCAAGGGGCAGCCTTCATCGGCTGCCCCTTTTCTATTGGCCTTATGACCTCTCCTGCTTTACCAAGTGCTCAGCCCCGACATTCTCAATTATCCAAAGAGGTGACCCATGCGCGTCTTAACACTGTTCACAGCGGCTGCGGCTGCCACCCTCATATCGGCATGCTCTGGCGCCGCCGAAAACCAATCGACGACCATCTCGAGCGATGCCAATCTCACCCTTGCACCTGTGGTTACCGAAGACATTGAGTCGCCATGGGGAATGACGTTCCTCCCGACTGGAGACTTGCTGTTTACAGAGCAGGAACGCGGCCTGCGCTTTTTGGCGAAAGGCGCTGAACGCGCGGCGCCTGTCACAGGCTTGCCACCCGCTTTTGCAGAACGCCAAGGCGGTTACCTTGGCCTCACCTTGGATCCAAACTTCACCGCGAACCGCAATGTCTTTGTCGCGTACTCCAAAGGCACAGAAGATACCAACGCCACCGCGGTGGTTCGCGGGCGCCTGTCTGATGACCACACTCGCCTCGAAGACGTGACGGAGATTTTTGTCGCAGACACGCGCAACACCTCCTTCCATTTCGGCTCACGCCTGCAATTCATCGCGGACGGTACGCTGATGGTCGCGCTCGGCGATGGATTCAAATATATGGACGACGCCCAAGTCCCGGCGAATACACACGGCTCCATCGTGCGCATCAACGCCGATGGGTCCATCCCGGCAGACAACCCGTTCGCATCCGGCGAGGGCGGCCATCCGGCGGTCTGGTCGTATGGCCACCGCAATGTGCAGGGCCTGTATTTCGATAAAGCCAGCGGCACACTCTTCGCCACTGAGCATGGCCCAAAGGGCGGCGATGAACTCAACATCATCACAAAAGCCGCCAATTATGGTTGGCCCGTCATCACCTATGGCGTCAATTATGATGGGACAATCATCACCAAACAAACCGAAGCCGACGGCATGGAGCAGCCGCAAAACCGCTGGGTGCCCTCCATCGCGCCCTCTGGCCTGACCATGCTAACCAGCGATGTCTATCCCGGCTGGACAGGCGATCTGTTCTCGGGGGCGATGAACGGCCCAAAAGGCCTTAAACTCGTCCGTATCGATATGGAGGACGGTAAAGTCGCCGCCGTGGAGGATCTGCTTCAGGATGAGCTATCCATTCGAGACGTCGCTCAAGGCCCTGACGGCTATCTCTATGTCGCAGATAAGAACTCGAACGGCATCTTCCGCGTAGAGCTCACTCCAGCCGAGTAAGCCTAGCGGCGCGATCTAAGCGCAGCGGCCAACGTCCCATCATCCAAATGGTCGAGCTCCCCGCCCACCGGCACACCATGGGCGAGGCGCGTGACCGGCACATTGGCGTCCTGCAAAAGTTCGCCAATGTAGTGCGCCGTGGTTTGACCATCCACGGTCGCATTCAACGCCAATATCACTTCGCGAATACTGCCCGTCTCAACCCTGGTCACCAATGGCCCAATGTTGAGATCGTCCGGCCCAATACCATCAATCGCAGACAGGACGCCGCCCAAGACATGATAGCGCCCGCGATAGGCTCCGCCTCGTTCTAGCGCCCACAGGTCTGGCACATCCTCCACCACGCACAATAAGCCGTCGTCACGCCCATCCGCGCGGCACACTGCGCACGGCTGCACACTGTCATAATTGCCGCAGGTCTCACATCGCTCGATCTTCGCACCCGCCTCCGCCAACGCATCCGACAATGGCAGCAGCAGTTGATCCGGTCGTTTCAACAAGTGTAATGCCGCTCGGCGCGCAGAGCGCGGACCAAATCCAGGCAAGCGCGCAATCAGCTCGATCATCCGCATGATCTCAGGTCCGGCAACAGATTTCGTCATGCCCTGTTTGTGCATGAGTCCCCGCTCGACAGCAAGCAGCTCAACCCATCGCTCCGCCCATCACGCGGCCTGACTCCACCGCCGATACAAAATCTGCCGCGCTAAGGCCATCGTCGCCTTTGGCATTGAACATCAGCTCAAAATCATCATGGCGATGGTCAACCACGATCCGCCGGTCTGGTTGGTCAAATACGACCGGCATCCCGCCTCCTAACCGTGTGCCGATAGCCTTTATTTGATCTCCGCGGCTGCGCCGTACCGGGCCGCCATCCACTGTAACGACCCGTTTGGTTTCAGCCGATCTCCCCGTCCGCGCCATCATTCGACTTAGCGGCTTTGCAACCGGGTCCACGCCGACCAATAGATTGACCCTCGCGTTCAATTTCAACGCCACTTGCGCCGCTGTATCTGCGCCCCAGCTATGCCCAATCAAGATCAAAGCCTGGCTTGACTCAAGGGCGTAGCGCGCATGGCGCAGTGCCAGCCGCCCTTGATGATGCTCATAATAGCGCCGGTCACATAGCGCATCTAAGCGGCACGCCCGGTGATAACCGTAAACAATGCTAGAGCGTCGGTCGCCTGCGCCGCCGAAGAACAAAACCGTGGAGCGTTGTCGCTCAGTCATCGGCTAAAACGGCAATTTAAAGCCCGGCAATAGGCCGCCGCCAAGCCCTGCGGTTGCCTCTTTCATGGCCGCTTCCATGGCCTGATCGAGTCGCCGTTTTGCGTCGCCATGAGCCGCTTTTATCAAGTCTTCCAAAATCTCCGCGTCATCACTCATCAAAGACGGATCAATTTTCACAGAGACCAACTCGCCTTTTCCTTTCAACCGCACCGTCACAAGTCCAGCGCCAGATACGCCATCGGCCTCTGTCGCTTCGATCTTGGCTTGCGCGTCTTGCATTTTGGCCTGCATTTCTTGGGCCTGCTGCATAATCTTTCCGAGGTCTTTCATACGTGCTGCGCGCTCCTTAGGCTTTTCGGCGTGAGTTTAGGCCTATGACATTGTCACCCAAACCTTCAGTTTCAAGCGATGAACTGACCTGAACATCAACAATCTCTGCGCCTTGCAAATGCTCCATCGCCGCGATGACCGCCGGATGGCGCGCCGCATCAGCAAACAATTCTTCGCGCGTGCGTGTCTCAAACTGCTTAATCGTTTCGGTATCGGCAGATGTTTGCGTCACCTGCCATTCGATCTCTGTTTCCGCTTCAAGGAACGCCTTCACCCGGCGCAACAAATCGCGCGGCGCACCGGCCTCCAATTCACACTCAAATCGGCCAGGTTCAAACGCGCCGGGGCGGATATGCCCCTCCACATCTACTTGCAAGTTGACCTCCCGCAGTTCAGCCAATCGCGCCACCATATCTGCAAAAGACGCGATACCTCCCGGCGCCGCGTTCATATGCCCGCGCGGCGCGTTAGGCTTTCCCGGCGTTCCGCTCGCCCCCGCCGCCAAAAGACGCGCGGCCTCCTCCGGTGACGGCAAACCCGCCGCCACGGACAGGCGCAAAATCACCATGCGCAGCGCCGTCGCGGCATCGGGGGCGGACTGCAAATCGCCATAGCCAGACAGCAGCATTTGCCAATATCGCGCGGCCTGCGCGGGCGTCAGCCGCTGCGCCAGCGCGCGCGTCCGTTCCACCCAATCTGCGGGGCCGCCGGGCTGATAGTCTTCGCCTGTCGCTTGCGCGACGGACACGTCAGCGGCGATTTCCATCAAGTCTTTCAGTACGACGATGGGATCGGCCCCCGCGTGGATTTGATCTGAAATCTCTGCCACCGCCGCCTTTCCGTCTCCGCGAATGGCCTGCTCGAACACATCCAGCAGTCGCCCGCGGTCGCCGAGGCCCAACATATCGCGCACGGCTTCACTGGTGACTTCACCGCCATCCAATGTTTGCACAATGGCTTGATCCAAAATGGACAAGCCATCGCGCACAGACCCCTCTGCCGCGCGGGCGATCAAGGCCAAACCTTCGTCTGAAACTTTCGCATTTTCAGCCTTTGCGATTCGGCTCAAATGCTCAGCCAACCCGATCGGTTCCAGCCGCTTCAAGTCAAACCGCTGACATCGCGACAGCACGGTCACAGGTACTTTTCGGATCTCTGTCGTCGCAAAGACAAATTTTACATGCTCTGGCGGCTCTTCCAGCGTTTTCAGCAAGGCATTGAACGCCGCTGTCGACAGCATGTGAACCTCGTCAATGATGTAGACCTTATAACGCGCCGATACAGGGCTATAGCGTGCCCCATCCAGCAGATCGCGCATATCTGCGACGCCCGTGCGCGAGGCGGCGTCTAGTTCTAGGACGTCGGGGTGGCGGCTTGCCATAATGGCGGCGCAATGTTCGCCCGGTGGGTCCAGCGAAATGCTGGGTCCATCGCCGTTCTCCCCGACATAATTTAGCCCTCTGGCGAGCAAACGCGCTGTGGTGGTTTTGCCCACGCCGCGCACGCCCGTCAGCATGAACGCATGTGCGATACGGCCTGTTTCAAACGCGTTGGACAATGTGCGCACCATGGCCTCTTGGCCAATCAGGTCTTCGAACAATCGCGGGCGATATTTTCGCGCCAGCACTTGATATCCGGCCGGTGCGCCCATTTCCTCATCCCCGAACATGGAGAAAGTCTTATCGTCTGTTTCGGGGGCGTCAGATTCGCTCATGGATGCCAGTCTTAGCCGGGAAACGAGCGCCGCAAAAGGGCTCAGGCGCGTTTCACACAGCCATTTCAGCCTGGCTTTCAGCCAAACACTGTCTAGGTGTTGAGCAAACGCCCCCGCAGCGCGTCTTGCTTGGCTTGATCCACCTTCAGCACGTCGGTCAAATAGGCGTCAATTGACCCCGCCTCGCCTGCAATGACAGACAGCGCGCGCTCCAAATAGCGCACATGCACACCCATAAAGGGTCGATAGACTTCCTTGTCATAGGACTTGTCCAGCATGTCATTGAAATATTTGGTTGCCTCCGGCAGGTTTTCTTCAATATCAACAGCCGTGTTCGTCAAATCATAATCGGCAAAAATGTCGTCCTGCGAAACCCCCAAAACGTGGTGGGTCAGCGCACAAAGAATGCCTGTCCGATCTTTGCCGGCTGCACAATTCACAAGGCCCGCCTCACTCGCACCAAGGCCCGCTAAACGCTCAAACCATTCGCTAAACATGGCCACATGATGCGCTTTAAACGGGGCCTTTTGGTAATATTCCATCATCCATTCGTCGGATTTTTCGGCGTTTGCTTCCACCCGCTTCAGAAAGCGTTGATGCGGCGCCTCGGTTTCGGCCCCGCCATCATTGATTATCAGTGTCGGCGCATTCCATTTCGCCACCATGCGCGCGCGTTCATCCGGGCGACGCAAATCCACCTGAATTTTGATGTCGCGCGTTGTCAGCGCGTCAATATCACCTGCAGAAGCCTCCGCATAATGACCAGAGCGATACAGCAGTCCACGCCGCACCTCACCGCCATAAGACGAGGTATACCCGCCAAAATCCCGAAAATTGCGAACGCCTTCAAGCGGTATCAGTCGATCTGTCATATCCTAGGGCTAGCCCGCCGCGCGCCGCGCGTCCAGTCTGCTAGCGCCTGCCCCTGCGTTAGCGAAACGGCGGTTCATCAAAGGCCCGCAATTTGCGGCTGTGCAACTTTGTCTGCTTATCAGCGGACAGCATTTCCAGGGTTTTTATGCCGATGCGGATATGCTCGCCAATGGCGCGCTCGTAAAAACGATTGGCGGCTCCCGGCAGTTTGATCTCCCCATGCAATGGCTTATCCGACACGCACAGCAAAACGCCGTATGGCACCCGCAACCGGAAGCCGTTGGCCGCAATCGTAGCGCTCTCCATATCCATCGCAACGGCGCGAGACTTGTTGAAGCGCCGCGC
The DNA here is from genome assembly GCA_964644385.1 of uncultured Hyphomonas sp. Lineage (GTDB taxonomy): Bacteria > Pseudomonadota > Alphaproteobacteria > Caulobacterales > Hyphomonadaceae > Hyphomonas. The sequence goes on from CAZXVJ010000028.1 coordinate 11,988, forward strand.
CGTTTCTGTGAACCGCAGCTCCCAGTTTCGGTCATCGGTCGTAACAACCGTGCCCGTCCGCAGTCTGCGCTTGAGGTCTGCGCGGGTTTCGCCTGTTACCACTTCAGCGGCTGCTTGCAGCGCCAGTTGAACTTCAGCGATTGGCGGGATTGGGATTTGAGGAGGCAGCGCGGCGTCCAGCACATGATCTTCGCGCATATAAGCGTGCGCCAGAACGTAGTCTCCAATGGATTGGGAGTGACGCAAGCCCCCGCAATGACCCACCATAATCCAGCACTCTGGTCGCAACACCGCCAGGTGATCGGTGATCGTTTTTGCGTTGGACGGCCCGACACCAATATTCACCAGCGTGATGCCTGAGCCGTCAGGCTTGGTCAGGTGATAAGCGGGCATCTGAAACCGCCGCCACGGCGCCGCATCAATCGCAGCGCGGGTCTCATCATCCACCGCTTCAAACTCTAACCCGCCCGCCACGCCGAGGCTTGAATACTCCCCCTCCGGCCCGATTTGGGTGAGCGCCCAATCGCAGAAAGCGTCGACATAGCGATGGTAATTTGTGAACAGGACGTACTTTTGAAACTGCCCAATCGGGGTGCCGCAATAGTGCTCAAGACGCTTCAATGAAAAGTCCACTCGCAACGCGTCAAACAGCGCCAAAGGCCTTGTATCACTGGGCTCGTAGAGTTCTCCATCGGCGACTTCGTCTCCAATTTTGCTCAGCTCTGGCGCAGGAAACCATTTAGCGAGTTCTGCGGGTGAAATGTTTTCCAGGCCATCCGCCTGTGCCTGATCCCAGACATAGGCATATGGGATTTCAGACCGGGACGCGCCGACTTGGACCGTGACTTCATAATCGCGCATTAAGGGCGACAATTGCTCAATCAAATAGGAACGGTAAAATTCAGGTTGCGTGAAGGTCGACACGTAAATACCGGGCTCCGACATCTTGCCAAATGCACGACTGATCGGCGGCGGTGGGCCGTCTGGATCATAGGTGATGCGGATTTCTGGATAGCAGAAGCTACCATCATTTCGAGACGTCTCGCTTGGCGGGATGCCGTCTCTCAAATACTTCGTGAGCGCCGTTGCGAGCGCGTCTACGGCGTCAGAATAGACAACCACAAGGGCATCTACGACGGCTTCGGGTGTTGTTAGTTTTGTCATGTTCCCTAATGCCGCATCACTTACGGATCGTCAATTCCGTCCGATGCGGCGTGGCAAGGCAACTCTGCTGGGTTCAGCCCACAAATATTATCGCCGATCACCGTCCAGATCGACTCTATATCGGCTCTGTATCCCGTCCATATCCCGTTCATATCCAATCTTTAGGGAAAGACGGCGCTTTTAGGAGACAAAGGCGGCGTGAACGCGGCCGGCCTGATCAATATTACACGCCAATATCACCAGATCATGGGACGCGCCCGCCTCGTCCAACACATGATCTTTCAGCAGTGCTTCGCCGCGAAATCCGAGTTCCTCGAAGATTGCGATGGCGCCTTTTTGATCGACCGTCATACGAGCGGTTAGTTTGACCAGCTTGCTGTTGGCGGCGAGCAGAAAAATCTCCTGGATCAGCGCGCGTCCCAATCCCGTGCCGCGCGCGTCTTCTGCCACCAGCACCCGAACCTCGCCCAAATGCGGCGACCAAGACAATGGGTCTCTGAGCAAGGCAGCGGTGCCAACGATTCGGCCGTCAGATTCGGCGACTAAAGTGTCGATGTGACCATCGGCAACGCCGGCGAGCCAAGCCTCGGTTACTTTTTCGTGGCGGATGTCGCGGCGCAGATAGAGCAAATCATGCACCGGCAAATTACGCGCAAACTTCAACAGTTCGGGGCCATCATCCGCAGCGATCGTGCGCAGTGTGTAGCCGCCATCCCCCGCTTCCAGCGTACGCGGCAATGTGTGTGTATCAGCGCTCATCTATACAGACCTTTCTGCGAGCCATTCATCCAAAACAGGCCATAGCCGCGTCACCGCGTTCAAGCCCGCGATCAGACTGATATGGCCGCCTTTGAGTACAATTTCAGTTTTGTCTTTTGACCCGACTTTCTGAACCAGCGGCGAGCTGGCGGCGTAGGGCACGATATGGTCGTGCTGAGCCACGGCGTGGAAGACGGGCACCGTTATATTCGCCAGATTGGCGCTCTTACCGCCAATCTCCAGCGTGCCTTCATACAGGCTGTTCTTCCACATCAGTTCTTTCGTCGTCTGACGAAAATATTCGCCCGCGAGTGGCAACATTTCGTTTGCCCAGCGATCAAACTTTCGGTGGTTTTCGACATAGTCGTCATTCCACATATTTTTCCAAAGTTCGACACGGCCCGATGGTTTCTTGGTCGGCGCGAGCATATCAAACGATGCCATCAGCATATCTGGTGGGATATTTCCAATCGCATCGACAAGACGGTCGACATCAAAGTGCTTCTCGCTCGACATATGTGCGAAGAGGCCCATCTCACGATAATCAATCGGGGTGGTGAAGCAGACCAAATTTTTCAACGGCCCATCAGGATGGGTGGCGGCATACATCAGCGACAAAACACCGCCCATACAATAACCGACCAAGTTTACGTCTGTTTCGCCGGAGCGCTTCTGAATATGGCGGATCGCATCTGGAATGAAGTCCTGCGTGTAGTCTTCAAATCGCAGACCTGATTCTTCCGGGCGCGGCGCTTCCCAATCGAGCACATAGACATCATAGCCCTGCTTGGTGAGAAAGCCGACAAAGCTGTTTTGTTCGGCAATGTCGAACACATAGGCCCGATTGGTGGTGGCCATGACCATCAAAATCGGAATGCGGTAAATCTCTGAGGCGACCGGGCGATAGTGATACAGGCGCGCTGTCCCGCGCTGAAATACGGTATCCTTTGGCGTCAGGCCAACGGGCGGGGCGGCGGAGACAAAATACTCAACGCCTTTGATGTTGCGTTGGATGGTGCGGTCGACAAGTTTCGATAACCGTTCACCCACCCCCTTTTTCTTCGGTTCCTTAACGTCGCTAGCTGACATTCTGCCGACCTTTCGGGTGCAAATTGAGTTTAAGACTTGGGCGCAGTCTTACCTTTAGCCGAAGTTTTCTTCTTTGTCGCTTTACCAGATTTGCCGGACTTTTTGGACTTTGTCTTTTTGGCGGGCTTGAGGGCCGGCTTTGGGTCCGCTTTGGTTTCAGCAGGCGCGGCCGCTTTTGCCGGCTTGCGCGTGCGCGGCGGGCTGGCGGGGCGATCGGCCGGATTATCTGGCACGAGGCGCGACAGCATGTCTTCAATGTGAAGCAAACGGTTTTCCATCGCGATCAGACGCTCGCCAATCGCAGTGATGTCATCCCGGCTCGGCATATTCATCAGGCCAAGATTACGGTTCATGCGATCTGCGACGCCGCGCTGAACGCGGGCCGAAACATTGGTGGCCAGCCCGGCGGTTTTGGCAAACCCATCGGTTCCAAACAGACTGCCCGCTGCGGATTCCAGACCAGCCTCAATTTTCTGACGGCTGCTTTTTCCAGATTTCTTTTGTTTACTCATCGTCGCCCTTCTAGCGGCTATGCCCTAACGCCCAATAAAAGAAACGCGCAAATGTATTAACACGGATCAATTTAGGCAGATGGCCTCGTTATTCTTACGTTCAATAACCGCCTCCGGGGCAAAAATGTCAAATAGAGCGCCCCGGCGTTAAACGACTTGCTGCTGCAACAATGGCGTTCGCATCAATCTGAAAATGCTTGTAGAGGTCCTGGATCGTTCCGGTCTGCCCGAAATGTTCGACGCCCAGGGGCGCAATCTGATGGCCCATGACGCCGCCGATCCATGCCAGCGTGGCCGGGTGTCCATCGGTGACGGTTATCAGCGTCGCATTGCGCGGCACCTGCCCCATCAAGCGTTCAATCTGACTGGTCGCATCGGCGTGGCCCCTCGCGCGGGCGCGCCGCGCCGCCGTCCAGCCGGAATTTAGCCGATCCGATGATGTGACCGCCAAAACGCCAATATCTCTCCGGTCATTGCCGATGCGCCCGGCCGCCTCAATCGCCTCGGGCGCAACGCAGCCTTGATAGGCGATAATGATTTCAGCGTTCGGGCCGGGCGGGCGCAGCCAGTAGGCACCGTCAATCACGCCGCGCTTGAACTCTGCATCGTCACGCGCCTTTAAGCCGGGTTGCTCGATCTGGCGCGTGGTCAGGCGCAGATAGACAGAGCCGCCGGTTTCGTCGCGCAGCCAAGTCCGCTCGTCCGGATCATTCTCGCCGCTGCGCTGCAAATAGTCGAACGACCAGTCCATAATAATCGACAACTCATCAAGAAAGGCCGGCTCAAAGCTCACCAAGCCGTCTTGGCTCATACCAATCAGCTGCGCGCCAATGGACTGATGCGCGCCGCCTTCCGGGGCCAGCGTAACGCCCGACGGTGTGCCCGCAATGATGAAGCGGGCATCCTGATAACAAGCATAGTTAAGCGCATCCAGGCCGCGCGCCACAAACGGATCGTAAACGGTGCCGATCGGGATAAGCCGTTCACCAAACAGGCTGTGCGACAAGCCTGCGGCGCCCAGCAACAGGAATAAATTCATCTCAGCGATGCCCAGCTCAATATGTTGCCCCCCGGGAGAGAACTGCCATTTCTGCGTCGAAGGAATTTGTTGCTCTCGGAAGGTGTCGCCTTGAGCCTTGCGCGCGAACAGTCCGCGGCGATTGACCCATGAGCCGATATTGGTGGAGACCGTCACATCTGGCGACGTGGTGACAATGCGCTCTGCGATCGGTTCATCCGATTTGGCCAGCGTGTCCAAGATCTTGCCGAAGCCTGCTTGCGTGGATTGAACTTTATCGTCCAGAAAGATCGGACCCGGGCTAGCGATAGCCGCATCAGAATAACGCCGGTGCCCGCCTTGGAAGAATTTGGCCTCGTCCAGATACGCTTGCAGGGCGCCGGGCTGCTCTACGCCTGCCATCTTGTCCCATTCCTGCCCCTCAGGGATGCCCATGCGGGTCTGGAACTCCGCCATTTGAGATGGGTTCATTAAGCCAGCATGATTGTCTTTGTGCCCCGCCAATGGCGTGCCCCAGCCCTTAATTGTGTAGGCGAGAAACACGGTGGGCGTGTCATCGGTGACTGCATCAAAGGCCTCTGTGAGAGAGGCGAGGCATTGCCCACCAAGATTGTTCATCAACGCGCCAAGCTCTTCGTCAGAGCGACGATCGAGTAAAGCTGTTACCTCAGATTGATCGCCAATATCGTTCATCAAACGCTCTCGCCACGCCGCGCCGCCGCGATAGGTGAGCGCTGAGTAGAGTTGATTAGGACACGCCTGAATCCATTCTTTCAGGGTTTCCCCGCCGGGTTCCTTAAACGCGTCTTGTTGCAGCACGCCATGGCGTAGCGTGACGACCCGCCAACCAAATGCGGTAAAGATGGCCTCAATGCGCTGCCACAGCCCCTCATGGACAACCCCGTCGAGGCTCTGGCGATTATAGTCGATAATCCACCACGTATTGCGCAGGTCGTGCTTCCAGCCCTCCAGCAGGCACTCATAGACATTGCCCTCGTCCATCTCTGCGTCGCCGACGAGCGCCACCATCCGGCCGAGCGTGCGGTCTTTGGCCCAGTCCTTCGCCTCAAGATAATCCTGCACGATGGAGGCGAACGCCGTTTCCGCCACGCCGAGCCCGACGGAGCCGGTGGAGAAGTCAACGTCGTCAATGTCTTTGGTGCGGCTGGGATAGGATTGCGCGCCGCCAAAGCCGCGAAAGTTCTGCAGCTTCTCAAGCGTTTGATTGCCCATCATATAGTGCATGGCGTGATAGACGGGTGAAGCGTGCGGCTTCACGGCAACCCGGTCTTCCGGACGCAGTGTATGGAAATACAGCGCCGTCATAATCGTGACCATTGAGGCACACGAGGCCTGATGCCCGCCGACTTTTACATCGCCCTCTTCCTTCTCGCGCAGATGGTTGGCGTTGTGGACGATCCAGGCCGACAGCCATAACAGGCGCTGCTCCAGGATTTTCAGCGTATCTGTATCAGCCGCCATGTCGGTGTCTCCGGTGTGTCTTTCACCGCAGCTATAAGCGGCGTTTAAGTATCAGAAAAGTAAAAGCCCCGCACAAGCGAATGTGCGGGGCTGTGTTCGTTTAGGGAGCATGGCAACCAGCCTACTCAGCCGTCGTAAGTGGTTCGGCTGGGCGTTTGTCAAAGTTTGACCACACGCCATCATCGCCGTGCCAATCGCCTTTCGTTGCACCTTTGGAATATTCCGTGGCGCGCTGCTCAAAGAAGTTTGCGTGCTCAACGCCGTTCAAGATCTCGGTCAGCCAAGGCAGCGGGTGCTTCTCAATACCGTAAATAGGCTCCAGCTTGAGTTGGCCCATGCGCCAGTCCGCGATGTAGCGAATATAGTCTTTGATGTCTTGCGGCGTCATGCCCTGCACATCGCCAGCTTCGAATGCCAAATCGATGAATTTGTCTTCCAGTTTCACCACCGTCTCACAGCACTCACGAATACGCGCGCCAAGCGCATCATTCATCACGCCTGTTTCTGCGCAGAATGTATGGAACAGTTTGATCATGCCTTCGCAATGCAGCGATTCATCGCGGATAGACCACGTTACGATCTGGCCCATACCCTTCATCTTGTTGAAGCGCGGGAAGTTCATCAGCATGGCAAAGCTGGCAAACAATTGCAGGCCTTCGGTGAACGCGCCGAACACCGCCATCGAAACCGCAATGTCCTCATTCGTCTCCGTGCCAAACTGGCCAAGATAGTCATGCTTGGCGACCATCTCTTCGTATTCCATGAACGCGCCGAACTCAGAATCCGGCATGCCAATGGTTTCCAGCAGCAACGCATAGGCCGCGACGTGGATCGTCTCCATATTGGAGAAGCTGGCCAGCATCATCGACACTTCGGTGGGTTTGAACAGGGGCATGTAATGCTCCATATAGTTCGCGCCAACTTCCACATCAGACTGGGTGAAGAAGCGGAATATCTGCGTCAGCAAATTGCGCTCCCCATCGTTCAGATTGACCGCCCAATCCTTACAGTCTTCGCCGAGCGGCACCTCTTCCGGCATCCAGTGAACCTGCTGCTGCTTCTTCCAGAACTCATAGGCCCAAGGATAGCGAAAGGGCTTGTAAGCCCGGCTTGGGGTCAAAAGTCCGGGCAAATTCAAAGCGGTATCAGCCATCGTGGCAGGCTCCTTGGGCAGTCAGCAATATGGGTTACTCAACACTATATATAGTGTCTTACTGAGGTGTTACACGCAACAGATAGTTGGTTGATCGCGGCAGAATTACACATCCTGTCCACAGGATATGGCGGGCAGAGACAAGCGCGGCGCTAGCGCGCGATACTGATAGAGATCGCACCAAAGCGTTGGTCTTCCAACTGAGCGTCAAATTCTCGCGTGCGCTGAACGAAAGTGAAAGCCACCTGAAGATCACGGTAATGCACCGCCAATCCGCCTTGGATATCCGCCACAAAGGGTCTCCGGTCTTCGACACGTGGGCCATCGCGCCACAGATTTCCATCCAAAAACATGTCACGCGCCACTGCCCGGCCGTCAACGCCTATAAAGAAATAGCCACCTAGCGGTTCCTCTCGGGTGCCTGGAATAAACTCCCCCGCCCCAGCCAAGGCCGGCCGAATCCGCGGGGGACCGAACGAGGCGTCCAGATCCCATCCGATACGCGCCGTCACCCCGGTTGTCGCATAGGTGCGCACATTGCCAATGGCCGCTCCGATCTGACCGCCAAGATCGGTCTCAAGGCCAAGCGGCAGATCTGGTCCATCGAACATCTGCATGCGCTGCACAATGATTTCGAGACCGGGCTCATCGCGCAGCTGATTCTCCCAGCCATTCGCTTCGGCCACACCGATCACCTTGTGCCAATTGTTCTGCACAAACTCACCACCCGCAGATGGCCCCACTATGCCTAGATTAACTTGCAACGTGTCCTGCGTATCTGCATCCGAAGCCACAACTGTACTGGAAACATGTAGCCAACCCGCATATGGACGATCGTTTGGGTCCGGCACGGCCAGCGTTTTGTCTTCAGGCGTGTAGAACACCTGCGCCAATCCGAAACCCTGACGCAAGTCAGTCCGGTCCAAATCCAGCCATGGCAAGCGATTTGCGATCCAATCCAGTCCCGGATGAACATTGTCTGCAGCCGAGACGCGCTCTATCCGAAGGCCGCTGGAATAATTACTATCTGTTCCGCCGCCGAATTTGTCATTCTCGGTCGTGAGTGAAATTACGGCGGGTTTGCGCACCTGCTCCTCGGGACCGTTCTCGGCATAGACCGGCGAAGGTACGAAAAAGGCCGCGCTCAGCGCGGCCCCAGATAGGCATAAGGCTTTCATAACCCTTGAATTATCACCTATCGGCGAAGGGTGAAACTTACACCTGCGAAATCTTCATTATCTTTAAAGCCGCCATTGCGATCTTCGTATTTCACTTCGCGGCGAATATAGCTGAGTGACAATTGTCCGCCGCCGCGCTGAACGGATACGCCGGCCTGAAGATCACCCACAGTGACGTGCTCACGCAAAGCCATGTCGCCAAGGTTTGGCGTCAATGAAGACCGTTCTCCAGCGTCCCAGATCAAAGCTTCCCCATCGGCGCCAGCAAACACGTACCAACCTTCCGGCTGGTCCTTCGCATTCAACACGTTCAGGTTTTGACCAATTCTGACCTCACCACCAAAGCGCTGTGTCAGGAATTCACCTTCTTCTCGGACGCTCAAACGGGGCGCAACGCCCAAGTCAAAGCCGAACCCTGTAATTTCTTTTGGCGCAGAGAACGCAATCTCTGCAGCAATGTTCTTTTCAACTTCCGTCGGCTCAACCAATCGGGCACGCGCGCGCTCAGCCGATAGACCGAGCAAAGCATCATTGCCCGTCCATGCCTCAACGGTTACTTCGCTTTGCTTTGAAAACGTTGGCGCAACGTCAAAGCTTGTCGGGGCCTGAGCCAGGAGTGGACGATTTTCAACCGTCGCCACCGCGCTCTCAATCATGGAGAACGTCGTCGGCGCGCCATCAATCATCGGCAGCGCGTATCGAGATGTTTTTGAAGACAGAACGCCGGCGCCAAATGGTGACGGGGCCGCTAATGTCATACCAAGCGATTGCGGCGCGGCGGGTGCCTCTGCCTGAACATACGCATTTGGGGCCTGAACACAGCCCTGACACGCAAGTGTCGCGATCGTTGATGATATAAGCAATGCCATTCGCACGACTTCCTTCATGGCTTTATCCTCACACGCTGTTGTGTGAAGCAGTCTGCCGGTTCGGTCCTAATGTAGCATAAATACCACAAGGTTTAGAACAACAAATTACACGAAATATCTTAATTTTCGAGTCATTTTGAGCTGTCGATCAAATCGGGTCCAAGACACGGGTTTCTAACGGTTTTTTACGCAACTTTTACGCCAATCTTGCATGTAGTTTTGTTAATCTATTGATTTCATTGAATCTTTTTTTCGCTCGTCGCGCGATTTCCCCTAATGAATGAATTTTCAACCGGAGATTTTACGATTTCGGAAAAAATTTGGCCGATCGCGCAGGCGACCGGCCAAATTCTTACTTCATCGGAATTCTACTGACAGGCAAGGCACTCGTCATAGTCGGTATTCGGCACATCCATCTCAGTGCCCTCCGCCTTTTCAGAGCCTGCAAATGCAGCCCGCTGAATTGACTTTGATCGGCAATAATACAGCGATTTCAGGCCACGTTCCCAAGCGGTCCAATGCAGCATGTGCAGATCCCATTTGGAAATATCACCCGGCAGGAACAGATTTAAGGACTGAGACTGGCAGATATAGGGCGTCCGGTCTGCGGCATGTTCGATGATCCAGCGCTGATCGAGTTCGAAAGCCGTCTTGAACACGGTCTTCTCATGGTCATCCAGGCAGTCGAGATGCTGAACGGACCCCTCATGTTCTAGGATGGAGTTCCAAACTTCTTCCGTGTTCATGTCCTTTCCGTCGAGCAGTTTTTCCAGTTGCTGATTTTTGACGGTGAACGACCCAGACAAGGTTTTGTGAGTGTAGACATTGGCAGGGATCGGCTCAATGCCTGCAGAGGTGCCGCCGCAGATGATGGAAATGGACGCGGTAGGCGCGACCGCCATTTTGTGACTGAAGCGCGCCATCATGCCAGCGTCCTTCGCATCGAGGCAGGGGCCGCGTTCTTTAGCGAGCTTAACAGAGGCCGCATCGGCGCCCTGACGCAGATGCTTGAACATCTTCTCATTCCAGACTTTCGCCATCGCCCCTTCCATCGACACATTCATCGACTGAAGGAAAGAGTGGAACCCCATCAGCCCCAAGCCAACCGAGCGCTCACGCTGGGCAGAATAGACAGCGCGAGACATTTCATCCGGCGCGCGCTGAATGAAGTCTTCGAGAACATTGTCGAGGAAGCGGAAGATGTCTTCGACAAAATCCTCATTTTTCGACCATTCCATATACTTCTCAGCGTTCACTGAAGAGAGGCAGCACACAGCTGTGCGGTCAACGCCATCAGGGCCAATGCCCGTCGGCAGTGTAATCTCTGAGCAAAGGTTCGACTGCGTCACCGTCAGGCCCAACTTGCGTTGGTGGGCCGGCATCGCATTGTTCACTGTGTCCGTGAACAGAAGATATGGTTCGCCGGTTTGGATTCGGAGTTCTAGGATTTTCTGCCACAATTTGCGCGCATTTACGGTTCGGATGACCTCTTCCGATTTCGGGCTGATCAAGCCGAACTCTTCATCATTGCGCACCGCTTCCATGAAGGCGTCGGTGATATTGATGCCGTGATGCAGGTTGAGCGATTTACGATTAAAGTCACCTGAGGCCTTACGGATCTCAAGAAACTCTTCGATTTCCGGGTGATGCACATCAAGATAACACGCCGCTGACCCGCGCCGCAGGCTGCCCTGACTGATCGCAAGCGTCAGGCTGTCCATCACGCGGATGAACGGAATAATGCCAGATGTCTGCCCGTTTTGGCCAACTTTCTCTCCGATGGAGCGGACATTGCCCCAATAGGTGCCGATGCCGCCACCATTTGAGGCGAGCCAGACATTCTCGGTCCATGTCTCAACAATATCGTCGAGAGAATCGCCGACCTGGTTGAGGAAGCAAGAAATCGGCAAGCCGCGGCCTGCCCCGCCATTCGACAGAACCGGCGTCGACGGCATGAACCAAAGCTTAGACATATAGTCATACAGGCGCTGGGCGTGATCCTGATCGTCTGCAAACGCAATAGAGACACGGGCAAACATGTCTTGATAGCTTTCGCCGGGCAATAAATAGCGGTCTTCAAGGGTGGTCTTACCGAACGCCGTCAGAAGAGCATCGCGCGACGGATCGATCTCAACTTTCATGTCGGGCACGACGCGCAACTGTACAGATTCAGCGCCAACGGGTTTGCCTTTACGCGCCTTATTTTGTGTCACAGCTGTTGCTTCGGTGGCAGACATCTGCACCCTCCTCTTTTCTTTATAATTTTTAGGAATTTGAGACACTAAAGGCCAGATATGGCCCCCAACTCAATCCTCAACACAACATATAGTGTCTGAGCGTTAACAAATGGTCAACGAAAAAACCGTCAAAAAACTGTCATATCGGTGGAATTTTCCTTACTCAAAGGTTAACGCACGGGCGCGATCGCCTGTCTATACAGGCCCCTCAGCCATCCACACTTTTCGATAAAAATTTTGAAGAATGGCGTCTCCAGAAATGGCGCACCGCCAATGTTGCGCGCGACTCGATGAACGGTCCATATCTTGTCCATATCCTATCTGTATCCCGTCCATATCTATGGACACCTGTCCGACAGGATGTGCGCAGACAGACACCCGCGCAGAACGCCTGCAAGACCTCGTCTTACAGCCTAAGGATTTGCTTTGCGGAGGTATCGAGAAACACGTAATCCGCCGATTTATACAGTCGCCCGCGAATCTCAACGGGATCGGCAACGTACTCAAGCAAGTCCGGGCCGAACCCACCCCCGCCCTCTGTCATAATCAGCAATGCGTCCTGTTCATAGATATCTTTAACGTAAAAAGCCGGCGGCAGCCCTCCGCGAATACACAGACTTGCGCAAGACTTATGGACCTTGCCGTTGGAGGGCCGCATCGCGCCGAACCAGCATTTGCTGTCTAAGATTTCACCGCGCAAGACAACGTCCCCCGCAGGCACAGGCGTTTGAAATTGGAGCGCCTCCCCCGCCGCCGATTGTTGATCAGCCCGAATCCAATCGATGCCATCGATTACAGCGATCATCGCGTGGCGGCCCCGCTGGATCAGAGATCCGGTGACGACAACCGTCTGCCCCTCAAGCGATCCAATCTTAGCGCTTACCCCGCACTTTCCCTGACACGCAAGTATGACAGTCTTCGGCGTTCCATCGACATCGGTTGTGCGGAGCAGTGCGTAAGGCGAGGCTGTCGCAATCCCCCGAAACTCTCGAACGTCGCTCATATTCCAATGGCCTGTTCCGGGGCGGTCTTGGTGAAATGCGGTCGTTGCTGCGACGGCGCCCGTGCCAGCCAGCAATGCCAAGCCTGCCCCAAGAAAAAAACGACGATCGACGGGCGGCGTGTCTGCCCAACCAATGAAGAAATCATCTTTACTCATGTGCGGCCTCCAAAACACTTGGGGACTGAGGTGTGCCGGGCGGATTTGGCGCCGGGTTCACATACGCAACCCCCCCTATAATTTTCGTCGCATAGGTGGCGATTTTTTCGCTGTACGGTTCAGGCGAGGTGCCGTCTTCCATGCGGTACTGAAAGCCATGCCACGGACAGGTGATGCAGCCATCCACGATTTTACCCTCTCCCAAAGGGCCGCCCTGATGGCGGCAAACATTGGAGACAGCAAAGATTGAATTGCCAGATCGAAAGACGGCGATGGCTTCCCCTTGCTTTGGACGAATGATCGTCGCCCGTGCGTCTTCCATGTCTGCAACCGATGCGACGGTTAGCCAACCCTCATGTTCTGACCGGTTCGCTGGTCGCAAACTGGCCAACCCCGTTAAAATATGAAGCGCCATGACGGTGCCAGATCCGGCGCAAAGCAGCGATACGTATATCGGATGCTTTTCAGACTGGATCGCACCAAGCGCGATATGCGCGACCAGCAGCGCATAGGCAAAATAGACCCCCATATGCAACGCTTTCCATACGCCGGGCCCAAGATTGGCGTTCCAGAAATCATGGCTGGTCGCTGCCATCAGAAATAGGATGATAAGAGCAACGAGGCCAAGGCTTTCAAAAGGGAAGCCAGCGAGGCTTTCATAACGCGGGTTTGAAATGAGCAGCGAGACGAGCGGATTAACCTCTGAGAAGCCGTGATACCACAAGACCACCAAAGCGGCGTGCACGAGCGCGATGAAGAATGTCATCACCCCCAGGTGACGCCGATTGTACAAGAATGGCTTGAATCGGTTTGAGAGCCGGGCGAGCGGCCCAATACACAGGATGAAGGTCAGCATCAAAAATGCGAGCGTTCCCATGGCGCGGATAATGATCTGCACCGGGGTGAAGCTCTCGCCGTCCGGCTGTGTCAGTGCGCTGACACCGACGAAGACCACCAAAAAGGCAATAACGCCGACCAGCATCCACAGGTCAAACCGCCTCTTGAACGGCGTCCATTGCACCGCTTTGTAATCATGTGACATCGGCAGGCGCCTCCAGCACGGTCTCAGGAAGCGTATTGTTGACGGGCGCATCAGGGCGATAGCGAACCGCAAGCAATAGCGCCGCGATCATGGCAGGTCCAAGGATCAGCCAAATGAGCAAATGGGTTCTTCGATGGGCACGCTTCATGAGATTGGAGGCTTTGTTTGAGTGAACAGCTTGCCCAACATCAGGGGCCACAATCCGATCACACCCGGTAAGATGATGAGCCGCGCCCGCGCGGGCATTCCTTTGCCTTTGGCTGCCGGATCAATCCGTCCCGCGCCGCCAAATAGGTAGAGGATGCCCACCAAAAGGCCGAGCCCCGCGTAAATCCCCAACCCGCTCACTACAAGCCCTGCCACTTCTTCACTCATCTGGTTCCACCCCCAACACACACGGCCCAAAAACAGACACCTACCACAATTGAGCGCCAAGCGGGAGTTAAGCGACGGAAAGTCGAACATCGCTCAAAGGCGATGCCCAGGGCGCAACCTCAGAAAGGCCAACAATCTTGGACGATACGGGAAAAAGCGGAGACAGGCGAACGACCCGTTACGGAAAACTCGTTAGGGCTGCTTCGTTCCCGACCTGACCCGGTTGGCGAGAGCAACGTCCGCCACCTGCCTCCTGCCCGCTATATGCTGCGATGACGGGAAGGATGCAAGAGGCGGTCGGCCATTCATTGCGGGCAAGCGCGCCACCGCATAAGATCAAACCAAACAGATTTACCGGGAAGGATACGGGCAAGATGAAAACGGAACAGAATGAGGCGCTGATGCGCCGCGCTGTGAAGGTTGTTCCCAACGGCATGTACGGCCACCAGTCGACCGGACTGTTACCCGCTGCCACACCGCAATTCTTCTCTCGCGCCAAAGGCACTTATCTCTGGGACTATGATGGCAACCGTTTCATCGACTTAATGAGCGCCTATGGGCCTAATCTTTTCGGCTATGGCCATGACGCCATCGACGCAGCCTTTATTGAGCAACTCAAACAGATAGACGGAGCGACCGGGCCGTCGGCGGTATTCGTCGACCTGGCGGAAAAGTTCACCACCATGGTCTCGCACGCTGATTGGGCGATGTTCTGCAAGAACGGGACAGACGCCACCACAATGGCTTTGATGACCTGCCGCGCGTATCGCGGAAAACGAAAGGTCTTGATCGCGGACGGCGCCTATCACGGCGCAGCGCCGTGGTGCACACCCATCCCAACCGGAACGGTGGCCGACGACCGCGCGCACTTCATCTATTACCAATACAATGATGTCGACAGCTTGAACGCCGCTGTAGCGGAGGCTGGAGACGATTTTGCAGGCATCTTCGCGACCCCGCATCGCCACGAAGTTGTTACCGACCAGGAAGACTTAAACCCCGCCTATGCCCGCGCCGCGCGCGCGGCCTGTGACAAAGCCGACGGCTTACTGGTGGTCGATGATGTGCGCGCAGGCTTTCGGATTACGCGTGACTGCAGCTGGCAAGCGGCGGGGGTATCGCCGGATCTGTCGAGCTGGGGAAAAGCGTTCGCCAATGGCCACCCGATCTCGGCCCTTTTGGGCAATGACCGGGCCAAGGAAGCGGCCGGAAAAATCTTTGTAACAGGATCGTTTTGGTTTGCCGCTGCGCCGATGGCTGCCGCGATAAAAACGTTGCAACTGATCGCTGACACGGACTATTTGGAGCAAACGATTGCACATGGTGACCGGCTACGCAGCGGACTGGACGGCGTGGCAAAAACGGCGGGACTGGCAATCAGTCAAACGGGGCCGTCGCAAATGCCGCTGATTATGTTCAATGGGGATGATGGGCACCGCGATCTCAAACTCACCTACGCCTTTTCTGAAGGCATGCTGAGCGAAGGCGTGCATTTCCACCCCTACCACAACATGTTCATTAATGCGGCGATGACCGACGCGGATATCGACCACATCATTTCAGCTGCGGAAAAAGTGGCTGGCAGCTTACCCAATCTGGACCAATACGAGCTTAACCCAGTCGCGGCGTACGCGTTTCAAGCTGCGATGGCTTAACCGAAACGCAGAGCGGCGCCCGAACTGGCAGGCGGCGTTTTGGCGGCAATGACATGAATGAGGGATAAGACACTGTGGATCTTGGACTGAACGACAAAGTTATCTTTGTGGCGGGCGCCAGCCGGGGCATTGGCCTTGGCATTGTTGAGACGTGTTTAGCCGAAGGCGCGATCGTCGCCATGGCAGCGCGCGGCGATGACGCCTTACAGGCACAGCGCAAGCGCCTCGCTGGCATCTATGGCGAGGACAAATTGTGGGCGCAGGCCGGTGACTTGCGCGAGAGTTCCACTGTGGAGGCAATGGTCGCCGCGATCGAATCTGAAGCTGGGCCGATCTGGGGCGCGGTGGCGAATGTGGGGCTACATCCCTGCCCGCCCGGCATAGAGGTTGACGATGAAACGTGGAGCGGCGGGCTGACGCAAAATCTGGACTCGGCGTTCTTTCTGGCCCGTTCCGTAATGAGCAAGATGAACCCGCGCGGTGAAGGCTCCGTTTTGCTCATCAGCTCGATTGCAGGTCTTGGCGCGCTTGGCACACCGCTCACCTATGGCACGTCGAAGGCGGCGATGAACCATTTGGCGAAAGAGCTGGCCCGCATTGGCGGCCCCGCAGGCGTGCGCGTCAATGCGATTGCGCCCGGCAATATCATCTTTCCGGATGGCGATTGGGAGAAGCGCTCGACCGGAGAGCGCGGTGAAAATTGGATGCGCTGGGTTAAGCGCGAAGTGCCACTGCAACGCTTTGGCAAGCCAGACGAAATTGGCTCAGCGGCGGCCTATCTGCTGAGCCCCTTGGCCAGCTTTGTTACAGGAGCCGTACTGCCCGTAGATGGCGGACAGACGAAATAGAACGCTCTCACACATTGACCCACGCGGAACATTTCCTTGCCAGTCTGGAGGCCGTCAGCGCCGCGAGTGATGACCCGGCACCGCTGGTCTATGCGCGCCTATTCTCTGAGCGCCCCGAACTGGAGGCAGAGTTCGCCATGGACACGGATGGCGGCGTGCGCGGCTCTATGTTGCAGCAAAGCCTGGAATGTCTGATTGATTTGGCCGACGGGCCTGGCATTCGCGCCGCCTCTATCCTGTCAGCTGAGCAAGCTAATCATGATGGCTATGGCCTCGACCGCGATGTGTTCACCACGTTTTTCGAAACTATGCGCGCAGCCTTCCGCAATCTGGTTGCCGACGATTGGACCCCCGATATGGACGCCGGCTGGGATTGGATTGTTGACCGCGCCGTGACGCTCGCGCGCGAGCAGCCGTGACGCCCTAGTCCTGCTTGGCTTTCGCCGCGCGCTTGCGCTCGTGAACGTCGAGGTGGATTTTGCGCAGGCGGATATTTTCCGGCGTCACTTCAACCAGTTCATCATCGGCAATATAGGCCAATGATTTCTCAAGCGTCATCTGTAGCGGCGTGGTCAGGCGCACCGCTTCGTCTGTGCCAGAGGCGCGAACATTGGACAGCTTCTTACCCTTCAGCACGTTCACTTCCAGATCATTGTCGCGGTTATGCTCACCAATAATCATACCGCCATACACTTTGTCGCCGGGATGAATCATCATCGGGCCGCGGTCTTCAAGGTTCCACAGAGCGAACGCCACCGCCTCGCCCTTATCCATAGCGATCAGAACACCCGTATGACGTCCCTGAATCTTGCCCTTATGAGGCGCGTACTCCTGGAACACGCGGTTCATAATGGCCGTGCCGCGCGTATCAGATAGCAATTCCCCCTGATACCCGATCAGCCCGCGCGTCGGCGCGTGGAATACCATGCGCGTGCGACCAGATCCGGACGAGCGCATATCGAGCATCTCTGCTTTGCGCTCTGACATCTTCTGCACAACAATGCCGGAATGTTCCTCATCAACATCAATGACGACTTCTTCAATCGGCTCTAGTTTTTCACCATCAGGCCCCTCTTGCATCACCACTTGCGGACGAGACACGCCAAGCTCAAAGCCTTCACGGCGCATGGTCTCAATCAGAACGGCGAGTTGCAATTCGCCGCGGCCAGACACGGTGAACGCTTCAGCGTCTGTTGCGCGGTCAACTTTTAGCGCGACATTGCCCTCGGCCTCTTTCTCAAGGCGGGCCCAAATCATGCGACTGGTGACTTTCGTGCCTTCAGTGCCAGCATAGGGGCTATCATTGACGCGGAACGTCATCGAGATGGTCGGCGGGTCAATCGCTTGGGCTTCCATCGCCTCGGTGACAGACGGGTCGCAGAACGTGTCGGCCACATTGGCTTTGGACAGCCCGGCGAGCGAAACAATATCGCCAGCTTGGCCTTCATCAACCGGCACACGCTCAAGCCCGCGAAAGGCGAGCACCTTTGAGATACGCCCCTGCTCCACCAGAGAGCCATCGCGCGCCAGCACTTTTACCGTCTGGTTCGGCTTCACGCTGCCGGAGGTAATGCGCCCGGTGAGGATACGGCCCAGAAAGGGATCAGATGAAATTGTCGTGGCGAGCAGGCGAAATGGGCCCTCCTCAACAGCCGGCACAGGCACATGATCAACCACCATCTGGAACAGCTGATCCATGTCGGTGGTCGGATTGTTATAGTCCGTCGCCATCCAGCCTTCCTTGGCTGAGCCATAAAGGATCGGAAAGTCGAGTTGCTCGTCGCTGGCATCCAGATTGGCGAACAGGTCGAACACATCGTTGATCACTTCATCTTGGCGGCGTTCTGGCTTGTCGATCTTGTTGACGGCCACGATAGGGCGCAGGCCGACTTTAAGCGCTTTGCCGACCACAAATTTGGTTTGCGGCATCGGGCCTTCAGCAGCGTCGACCAGAACAATCGCGCCGTCCACCATTTGCAGAATACGCTCCACCTCACCGCCAAAGTCGGCGTGGCCCGGCGTGTCCACGATGTTGATCCGGTAGCCATTCCACTCCACCGAAGTGGTCTTGGCCAGAATGGTAATGCCGCGCTCGCGTTCCAAATCATTGGAATCCATTGCGCGCTCTTCCATCTGCTCGTTCTCGCGCAGCGTGCCGCCTTGCTGTAGCAGCTTATCGACCAGCGTCGTCTTGCCGTGGTCAACGTGGGCAATAATCGCGATATTGCGCATCTTTTCGATCGATTCAGTCATGGCGGCGTCTTTAGCTTTCAAGCGGGATAAAAAGGTCGGTTGCGCGCGCCGTAGCGCAGGCTGACCCGTTTGGCTATGGCAAACAGGCATATGGGGTGCGCGCAAGGTGAGGCGTTTTCATGTCAGATAAAGACGTTATGACAGTCCCATGACCAATTCTAATGACATGCCACTCGCCGCCAAGCCCATTAATCGCGCTGCGCATCGCCGCACTGATGAGGCGTGGCTGGAGGGCGCCATCGCTGACCCAAACGTGTTGATCTTCCTGATGCGCGACGGCCAGCCCTGCATAGAAGGCAAAGCAACCGGCCTTACGAGCCGCCCCGGAGACCGCGCCGACCCCACGCCCCGCGCGTTAATGTGGCTAGGGCCAGAAGCGCTGAAACTCTCAAGGGAAACCCGCACCCTGTTTATGGGCGAGGACACATCTGGCACGCCGATCTTCGCGCTGGATATGCCAGCCCAGTTTGATGTGACCGGATCAAAGATTGAAGGCCTTTGCGACTTTGAAGATATGCGCGCCGCCGCCGGATCGCTCTCTTTGTTGGAAAGCAATCTCGCGGCCACCGCGCGCAGTCTGTTCCTGTGGCATGACGGCTACGGCTTCTGCGCCAAATGCGGCGGCGGCACCGGCGTGACAGAAGCCGGATGGAAACGCCAATGCCCCTCTTGCGGCGCAGAACACTTCCCGCGCACAGACCCGGTCGCGATCATGCTGGCGACACGCGGAGACAAAGCGCTGATCGGGCGCTCTGCCGGATGGCCAGCGGGCTTCATGTCGTGTCTGGCTGGGTTTTGCGAACCGGGCGAAACGATTGAACAAGCTGCGTCCCGTGAATTGTTCGAAGAGGCGGGCATCGTCGCCGATCCGGCGCGCGCTGAATACATCGCCTGCCAGCCTTGGCCATTCCCATCATCGCTGATGGTTGGATTGCTGCTTCCTGCGGAAAACGAGGAGATAACCCTCGACACGAAAGAGCTGGAAGCAGCGCGCTGGATCACCCGCGAGGAAGCCAGACAAATCATGGCGCACAAACATCCAGAGCTTTACTGCCCCCCGCCGATGGCGATTGCTCACCACATTATGAAAGTTTGGGCAGAGCGCGACGGATAATACTCCGTCTACGCACAAATAAAAAATGTACGTCCTTACTGAAAAATAAGCTGGCTTTTTCACGAATCCCGGTAAAGGGAAAAAGCCAATAGAGGAGATTCCAAAATGGCAACTGCAACGAAAGCAAAACCGAAGAAGAAGGTTGCTGCTAAAAAACCGGCCGCGAAGAAAGCGGTCGCTAAGAAAACAGCAGCCAAGCCTTCGGTGAAAAAGGCAGTGGCAAAGAAGAAACCAGCGGCAAAGAAAAAGCCTGCTGCGAAGAAACCTGCCGCGAAGAAAAAGCCTGTCGCTAAAAAGGCGGTCGCTAAGAAAGCGGTCGCAAAAAAACCAGCCGCTAAGAAAGCTGCTGCGAAAAAACCTGCTGCCAAAAAAGCGGTGGCAAAAAAGAAACCAGCGGCGAAGAAAAAGCCTGCTGCACGGAAAAAGAAGTAACACCTTCCTTTTTAAACCCAATCGAACCGGGCCGCTTCATTTCACTTGAGGCGGCCCGATTTCATTTCATCTCTGATGGCTTATATCGATGAGATCGCTGTTCTATGTGCAGGCACCGCTTTTTTGGCAGCGTCCGCAATGACGTTCGACAATAGATCGGTATCTGCGTGCGCCGCGCCATGCGCGAACACGGACCCTTGTCTTGGCAACACATGGTAGGCGCTCGGCCAATCGGCCCGCGCAGGCATTACAGTTACAGCCACAGGCGCGCGCGCAATCACATAGGTCATATACACTTTCCCTTCTGTTGAAGGATAATCGCTATGGAGGGGGCGGCCGGAACACCAGTTACATCTGTGTCGTGACGCAAATGTAAGACGAACCCCCTGCGCGCAGGGCAAAGAAAAACCCCCGCACCTGATCAGATGCGGGGGTCATTCAGAAGATCACCGATTAAGGCCTAGAACTGGCGAACGTACGCCACGTCAAACACGTCAGCAGACTCGTCAAAATCATAATTGGTGTAGCCAACGCGGATGCCGTTTTTATCGTCCAGAGCAAACTGACCGCCAACACCAAATGCCAATGCGCTGTCATCATCGGAAACAGTTGTGCCCGCGCCTGACGCTTCCAACTCAACATTGACATAGCCAACACGCCCAAACAGATCGACCATTGGGGATACGGGCATTTTGCCAACGGCAAACGCGCCGATCGAGTGCTTCAATTCCAGATTTGCTGTCGTGCCGCCAATATCAAACTCTTCATCATTGATACCGAAAGCGCCTTCGATCTCAGCGCCAAAGTTTTGATTGAAATCAACACCGCCGCGCAGCGCAATCGCGCCGAGATCCGCGTCGTCTGTTGAAATGTGCGAATAGCCAACATTGCCGTAAAAATTGCTTTCTTGAGCGAACGCTGGCGCAGCGAGCACAGCGACAGAGGCAGCAGCAGTCAAAACGAGTTTCATAGAAAGTCTCCGGGTTCGAAAATTTACAAAGCCTTGAAAACAAGGAACGCAGACATTCG
The DNA here is from genome assembly GCA_964644385.1 of uncultured Hyphomonas sp. Classification (GTDB taxonomy): domain Bacteria; phylum Pseudomonadota; class Alphaproteobacteria; order Caulobacterales; family Hyphomonadaceae; genus Hyphomonas. The sequence continues at coordinate 33,356 of CAZXVJ010000028.1, forward strand.
CCTCCAAACCGGGCCATCCTGTGGAGATCGCGTTTACCTTTCGCCGAGACCCGCACGTGTGACTTTCCGGCCACGGCGCCCCGTCAGGGCTTTGGAAAATCAGTGCATTTTTCGCGCGTCGTCCCTCTTGCGCGCGATCATTGCACGCCTTTGCCAATTAAGGCTTGAGGCATGGCCTGCCTTATTGATTAAGGCCCGGCCATTTTTTATCGCCCTCGGTGATAAAGTTGGCCTGATCGGCGTTCCACTTTTTCTCAATCGAGGCATTATAGTTCAGATACAGTTTGCCATCGACAATCGTCCAATTCTTGGCATTGCCTTTGGCATGCTTGCCTTGAGCAACCGCCCAGGCGCAATAACCGCCATACTGCGGGGCATATTTGTCCGGGTCTTCCAAAAACAGATCTCGATTGGCAGCGCTCGCGAACTGAAACTCTGCGCCCATATAGTCGGTCGTGAACGCATCATCGCCCTTGGTGGGCGCTCCTTCTGTAAAGTAGGCGACCGGATCGTAGCCTTGCAGCGCAGTGTTGGAGAAGCGTCCGGTATAAATCGGCGCTTCAGCATTGGCGATCGGGGCAACGAACGTCACCGGGCCGGCAATAAGGGCGAGAGCAATGAGCATTGGCTTGAGAGTCATAATGAGTATCCTGTTGGCGTGACGGTAAATCTTGGGGGGTGAAGGGGCAATTAGGTTTGTGCAGGCACCAGCATGCGTTTCAGGTCACCCAGCATGGCAAATAGTGTTTTGCGTCGCACAAAGAGCAGCGACAGCGAGCCCAGCCAAACGACGCAGGCCATAATGAACAGGCCGCCGCCATCATTGTTCGGGTCTGTGCCCAGCGGCGTGAACAGATGGAAGCTGACAGCGCCGCTCATCACCGCGACGGCGATCAATGCGCCAAGCGTCTGCAATCTGCGAAACTTCGGAACGATCCCCAGCAATAGAAAACTGGCAGCGAACAGTTCCGCTGTGCCAATGGCGTACTGGCTGAACAGTCCGGTTTGAGCGAACAATCCACCGGCGCCCAAACTCTCTGCCCAGGCATCTAGTTTGCCAAAGATGACTTGCGTCTCTGGCGCATTGGTAAATTTGAATCGCAAACTGTCTAAGAAAACGAGTGAAGCGACCGCTGCGAATATGTGCGGTAGATATGTTTTGATCTTGTCCAGCATGTGTTGTGCCCTTCCAACTTGAGATCACTATGCTGAATGGGTCGGTCACCGTCCAAGCAAGTCCGCGTGATGCCTGCCCAACTATTCGTGACTATGGCGTGTTCAGGCGCTGCCGAACTCAGCGGCGGGGAACACGCCCAGTATTTTCAAGGATTGAGAGAAGAACCCCAACTCCTCTAATGCCAACTGCACATTGCGCTCATCTGGATGCCCCTGAATTTCAGCGTAGAACATGGTCGCAGAGAAAGAGCCACCAATTTGATAGCTCTCAAGTTTCGTCATGTTCACGCCATTGGTCGCAAATCCGCCCATCACTTTGAACAGAGCTGCAGGGATATTTCGCACTTGAAACATGAAAGCCGTTTTGGCCGGTCCTTCGCTCGCGTCCAGATCGGATGGCTCACGCGCCATCACAACAAACCGGGTCGTATTGTGCTCTGCGTCCTCAATATCCTCCGCCAGAATGTCCAAACCATACACATCTGCCGCCAGTCGCGACGCAATCGCCGCCAGCGTCATATCACCGGACTCAGAGACTTCACGCGCCGCGCCGGCCGTATCGGCAGCGGTAATCATCTCAATGCCATGCTCACGCAGGAAATCACGGCATTGGCCAAGGCCCATAATATGACTGCGCGCTGATTCGACATCGCTCAGGCTTACCCCCGGCAGCGCCATCAATTGGTGGCGAATCGGCAAGTAATATTCGGAAATGATCTGCAGTGACGTATTGGGCAGCAAATAGTGAATATCGCCCACTCGGCCAGCAATCGTATTCTCCAGCGGGATCATCGCCAGATCGGCCTCTTCGGTCTCGACTGCGCTGAAACAATCCTCAAATGTCCGGCAGGGCATGGGCTCCATGTCAGGAAACGCATCATTGCAGGCGATGTGTGAATTTGCGCCGAGCTCACCTTGGAAGGCAATTTTGCGGGTCATAACGGGCTCCAAATGGGCGAAAATGTGCGTCGGAACGCCGCGAACGGGCATCGTAGCGTTACTTGCGCGCAAACTGTATATTGTTTGTGAACCGTTAGCGTGTCAAAACGCACCCGCCAAGATAGGCTGAATAGATAGATTCGAAGGACGTACTCCATGGGAGAACTGGGTCTCAACAAGATTATGGGCGCGGTGCTCGCGACCGCTCTTGGACTTTTCGCACTGAATGTGCTGTCAGGCATCGTGTTTAGCAGTGGTGGCGGCCATCACGGCGACGATCACGCAGAAAACATGACGATGACAGAGAAGTTCTGCAGCAAATTCGCATATTGCGTGGAAATCGCAGAAACCGGCGCGGGTGCTGCTGTGGCCGAAGTCTTTGATCTTGGCCTCGCGCTGACAAATGCAGACGTCGAAAAAGGCGCCAAGTCTTTCAAAGGCAAGTGCGCCACCTGCCACACCGTCAATCAAGGCGGCGTCAACGGCACCGGACCAAACCT
>CAZXVJ010000028.1:36070-41383 GCA_964644385.1 uncultured Hyphomonas sp.
GCTCCGCTCGAAGTGGCTGACGACACCGACGCAACCGAAGACGACGCAGGAGAGGCGGGCGAGGACACAGCTGCACCCGCAGATGCCACTGAAACAGATGCAGACGCGGCCCCTTCAGATGAGGCTCCAGCGCCTGAAGCGCCTGCTCCAGACGCATCTGAGGCAACAGAGGGCGCAGCGCCAACAGAAGGCTCAGACCTACAGGAAGACGCCGCTGTCACCCCTGCAAGCGCCACTGACACGGTTGAAGAGGTCACGGAAGCTGTCACCGAGGCGGCAGACGAAGCCACAACAGCGGTCACCGACGCAGCAGGCGACGTCACTGAGGTGGTCGAAGAAGTTGTGGAAGATGTCACCGACGCCGCCACAAGCGGCATGGAAGCTCCTGATCAGCGCGCCTTTGATCACGCCGCGGGCACTGACGTCAAAGACCCCGAAGTGGTAGAGGGTGAGCAATAGGCGAGCCGCTCAAGCCAGCCAGTCCGGCGTTTCACCGCGGCTTGCATCCAAATCAATACGCCGTGCCCCGATAGGCGCGGCGTATTTGCTTTTAATCCGCTCAATCGCCTCCGCTAGAGGCTCAGCAGCCACCGCCATGTGAGAGGCGTTGGCGTGCAGTAATGTGTCCGGCGCCAGCATGATGCCGACATGGCCGTCCCAAAACACAAGATCGCCGCGTTGCAAGGCCCCCGGCGCGGTCCAATCTGAAATGTTGTCTCCGGCCCACGCAAATTGCATATCGCTATCGCGCGGGATCATCACGCCTGCGGCCTCAAAGGCCTGCTGCACCAGTCCGGAACAATCGAGTCCCAAGCCCGATCGACCGCCCCACAGATAGGGCGTGTGAACGTATTGTTCGGCGATCCGCGCTGGATCGTCACTGAAGGGCGCGCTGAGCGGTTGTAGATGCGCGGTATGCACCCACCCCGCCCCCTTGCATTCGGCATAGTCTCCATCTGTCCGGGTCACACACACTTGGCTACCAAAGCTGAGCGCAACACCTGCGGCCGATTTTAGGTTTGCCTCAGCGTAGGCAAATGTCCTCAACGCGGTGACCCGGTGGCTCAACTCACTGCCTGGAGTCGCCAAATGTTCGGACGGCATCCAGCCAACATAACCATCTCTCATGCAACGCACCTGAGTGAAGCCGTCTGCTACCGAGAAACACTCAACATCTTCACCAAACAGGGCCTCGGTCGCCACGCCTCCACCAACCTCGGGCGACATGCCAATTTTCGCGACATCTGTGCAAACGCGGCGGAGTTCTGCCGGCCCGTCTGGGCGCTTCAATCGTCGGTCTTCAACAGTTACGGTCATGGCGCATGGCCTCATACTTTGCGGCTCAGCGGCCAACATCGCTAAACTCTATGATAATTGGAAGGCGAGTGGGCAAGATAGACGCCAAAATCAAGCCGCAATCCTTACGCTACCGCGCTGTTTTTGCCGTCTTTTGACTGAGATGGACGCTCACGCCCCCGGGCCGCGGCAAGGATCATGGCCGAAAACCCGCGCAAATACGCCATCCCCTCTGGCGTTCGCTCAACAAAAATGTTCCGCAAATCGTTCTCATCGCGAATCCGCTTGATAAAGGCGAGCCGCGTTAAAGCGTCCAGCGCCCGTGTCACCGCAGGTTTTGCAATATTCAGATGCTCTGCCAGCCCGCGCACCGTGTGCGGCCCGGGCGTCAGCGCAATCGTCATCAATATGGCCTGCTGGCGCGCAGTCATATCTGGCGCATCAGAGCGCACAGAGGCGGTGACCGCCCGCCTCCATAGTTCAAGTCCGGCTCGCTCTGACAGCGCCATTTCCCACCTCAATCAATTCGCGTGAGACACGAATCTTCAGTGATTTGCGCAGCGCGTAAAGCGGGCAATTGTATCTGCCTCTTCACATTGCGGCCAAAAGGTCCGACATTAGCGCTATGGCCCACTCCTCCTCTCATTCCCACGTTCACGCCAACACACCTTGCAGCCCCCAAGATGTAGACGCTTTTCTTGAACACGCTGAAACCATTGTCGCGGCGCAAGGCGCCCGCATGACGCGCATTCGCCGCAAGGTTCTACGCCTGCTGCTAGAAAGCTCAGAACCGGCGAAAGCCTATGATTTGCTCGGCAAACTGGATGGCGAAGGCGCCGCGCAACCGCCCACCATCTACCGCGCGCTCAGATTTCTTCGTCAGGTTGGCCTTGTGCATAAAATCGAGCGCCTCGATTCCTTCGTCGCATGCGGCCACACCAGCCACTCTCACTCTGCGGTCTTTCTAATTTGCAACACGTGCAACGGCACTGAGGAATTACACGCAACCGAGACGAACAAAGCCTTGAATGCTGAACTTGATGCTGCGGGCTTTGAGATCACAACCGAAGGCGATGAGAAGAACCGGTCCGTTATCGAAGTCCATGGTGTTTGCCGGGCCTGCGCCGCATGAAGCCGTTTGTCTGCGCAAGCCTCAGCGCCCTCTTCTGCTTGTCCGCCGCCGCCGGAGCAGATGACTTCGAAGCCGCTCTGGACGTCGGCGCATGGGCCGGCTGCGTTGAGCAAGCCGGATACACGCCCTACCCCATTGAATTGCTGGCCGCAGACGACGGCACTTTTAGCGTTGAATATGACGGCCACTGCATCGGCGTACATTCGCCATCTTCCAGTACGCTATATGACGCCGATGAGCGCATCGAGATTGGCGCAGATATCTGCATCCCAACCATCAAAGTTATTTATGACCACCAGCCCGGTCTGTTGCGCCTGACTTTCATAGATCGCAATGCCCTCAATTCGGTAGCAGCGTTGACCCCGGCCACATCAAATGCCAGCCCAGACTGCGCGCCGAAGGATCTCACCTCATGATTACGGTTTGGCGGGGCAGTTGCAATCAGTGGGATTGCGACGAAATGGGCCACATGAATGTGCGCGTCTATGTCGAAAAACAGGTCGAAGGCTTGGCAGTTCTCGCTCACCGTTTGGAGATGCCGCACGCGTTCCGCAAAAATACCCAATCTACGGTCCTTCCGCTCGATCAGCACATCCGATTTGTGCGCGAAGTTCACCCCGGCAAGCCGCTGACGATGAATGCCTGCGTCCTGTCGGCCAGCGACACGGACGCTGTCATCTATCAGGAATTGCGCCACGTCGATAACAGCCTCGCCGCCGCCTTTCGCACGCGCATTGCCCATGTTGAGGTGAAACACGGCAAACCCTTCGCCTGGAGCGCGCGAACACAGACAAAATTACAAGCCTTAATGGGCAGCGCGCCAGACGATGCCAAGCCGCGCTCCATTGACCCGGATGGGCCTGCTCGCCCGCTAGATCAAATTTCGATCGACGCCGTGAACGCTGCGTCTGCGCCTTTGATCGGCATGGGCGCGGTGCCGCGCCATCACACAGACGTGCATGGCCGCATGATGCCACATTGGTTCATGGGGCGCGTGTCAGACAGTGTGCCGAACCTGCTCTATGAATGGCGGCAGCGCGTCGCGGAAGCCTCTGGCGGGGCGCGCATGGGCGCAGCCGTTCTGGAATATCGCTTGCGCTATCATGCCTTCCCGCGCGCCGGAGACGCCTATGAGATTTACTCATCGCTCGGCACCGTTCAGGAAAAGACCCACTCCCTCGTCCATTGGATCATGAACCCGGAAACAGGCGGCCCATGGGTCACCAGCGAAGCGGTAGCCATCACAATGGATCTGGACAAACGCAAAGCCGTCGAGACCCCAGTGGCCCTGCGCAAAGAGATTGAGACGATCGCCCCGCGCGGGCTGACCCTTTAAGCGCTACAGATGTTTCGCCACAATCTCGGCCACTCTGGCCGTGTCGGCGGCCTTCAGCCCGGCAATATTGATCCGGCCAGAGCCCGGCAGGTACAGCCCATCTTCAGTGCGCATCGCTTCTGCTGCGGCGGCCGTCACGGGCAGTTGCGAAAACATGCCGTTTTGATGGCTAAGTTGACCCAATCGGTTTGATCCGGTCTTCGCCACCAGCGCATCGGCTAGCCCCTTGCGCAGCCCCACCATGCGCTCGCGCATATCCGTCAGTTCGCTTTCCCATTCGGCCCGCAGGGCGGCGTCGCCTAATATCGTGGCAACAATGGCTGAGCCATGCGCCGGGGGCATTGAATAGCTGGTTCGGGCCAGTTCTGCGATATGCGTGCTTGCGGCGGCAACGGCCCTTGGCTCTGCGCCTTTCAGCACGAAACAGCCCGTGCGTTCGCGGTAGAGCCCAAAATTCTTGGAACAGGAATATGAAATCATCGCCTCTGGCGCGACGCTCAAAAACGTCCGCACGCCTGCCATATCTTCGGCCAGGCCATGCGCGAACCCATGATAGGCAACGTCCAACATAACGATCAGGCCACGCGCCTTCGCAACCCCCGCCACTTGCGCGAACTGCTCCACCGACAGATCAATCCCCGTTGGATTGTGACACGGCCCTTGCAAAATCACGCCGTCGCCTGCCTCCGCCGTTTCCAAATCTTCCAGCATCGCCGCAAAGGCGAGCTGTCCGTCTTCGGCGTAGCGGTATTCCTTCAGCGCCAGCCCTTGCGTTTGCACCAGTTTGGAATGGTTTGGCCATGTTGGGCGAGACACCCAAACCGCCTTCGCGCCCATCCGCTTCATCAAGCCAACGCCAAGAAATAATGCGCCGCACCCGCCGGGCGTGGTGAAAGAGGCGGTATGCCCGGCCACAATTTCCGGCGCGCCAGCGCCAAAGATAAACGCTTCAATCGCAGCGCAAAAATCAGCGTTCCCGCGCGGCCCCTCATAGGCCTTGGTCTCTTGGCGCTGCAGGATCAGCGCTTCAGCCTTGGCCACCGCAGACATCACAGGCGTTGCGCCCGTATCATCTTTATAAATGCCCACACCAAGATCAATTTTATCGGCGCGCGTATCTTCGCGATAGGCCGTCATCAAGCCCAGCAAAGCGTCCGCAGGCTTCGCGGTCAGTTCAGCCAGCCCGCTCATGTGACCAGTGTCGCTTCTGTTTTGGACGTCACTTCATCCATCTCAACACCGGGCGCCAGTTCTACAATCTTCAACCCGCCTTCGACCACATCAAAAACGCCAAGATCGGTAATGATCAGGTCAATCACCCCCGTGCCCGTCAGTGGCAGGGTGCAGGCTTTCAGCACCTTGGATTCCCCGCGCTTATTCGTGTGATCAGTAATCACCACAACGCGGCCCACCCCGGCCACAAGGTCCATCGCCCCGCCCATGCCTTTGACCAGCTTGCCAGGAATCATCCAGTTGGCCAGATCGCCATTTTCCGCCACTTCCATCGCGCCGAGGATCGCCATTGCAATCTTGCCGCCCCGGATCATGC
>CAZXVJ010000029.1:0-38595 GCA_964644385.1 uncultured Hyphomonas sp.
CTCATAACCTGAAGGTCGTAGGTTCAAATCCTACTCCCGCACCCAAATAAACCCCTGAAATCTTTGCGGATTTCAGGGGTTTTTCTGTGCGTATTACGTCCACGACTTCAAACTTGGTCAAGATAGAGGGCGATGGAGCTTTTATGCGGTCTCGAACCCCTGGTAGTTGTCCTCGGCGATGGCGGTGCATAGGTGGCGGTAGACGTCTACACCGCCAACATAGGCCATGAAGGTTCGCGGTTTACCGGGAACATTTGCGCCGATGTACCAAGAATTGGCCTGTGGAAACAGGGTAAGGTTGGCGGATTGCTCATTGTGAATCGCCCACTCGTTTTCTGCCTTTTCCGTAGGTTCGATCTTTGTGTGGCCGTTCTCCTTCATCCATTCAATACAGTCACTCACCCAATCGACATGTTGTTCAATCGACACCATCATATTGCTAAGGACAGACGGGCTGGACGGGCCCGTGATCGTAAAGAGATTGGGAAAGCCGGCAACGCACAGGCCCAGATATGTGTGAGGCCCGTTCGCCCATTTGTCGCTCAGCGCGATGCCCCCCGTCCCGCGGATATCTATCCGGTCCAGGGCGCCGGTCATGGCGTCAAACCCGGTTGCGAAAACGATTGCGTCATAATCATCCTGGGCGTCGCTGGTGCGAACACCGGAGGGCGTGATGTCTTTTATGGGCGTCGCGTGCAGGTCAACGAGACGCACATTGTCTCTGTTGTAGGTTTCATAATACTGGGTATCGAGGCACGGGCGTTTGGTTCCGAAGGGATAAGTCTTTGGTGCCAGCAATTCGGCTGTTTTGGGATCGTCCACACGGGCGCGAATCTTGTTTCGCACAAATTCGGATATCGCATCATTGGACTCTTGATTGGAGAGTACATCTGAGTAGGCAGCGGACAAAGCGGTTAGGATTCCAGTTTCCCACGCGGCTTCTAAGCGAGCGGTGCGTTCATTGTCGCCTTCTGCGGCGGCGGGCATGAAGCTCCGAGGCGGGTTGGGAATACCAGCCAGATGATTGCGCTGCGCGTCGCGATAAGCGGGATAGGTTTTCTTCATCTGGGTGATTTCATCACCGTCGAGCGGTCGATTGTAAGCTGGCATGGAGTAGGCCGGCGTGCGTTGGTAAACGGTGAGGGTGTCGGCTTGTTCCGCAATCAACGGGATTGCTTGGATTCCCGAAGACCCGGTCCCGATCACGGCGACTCTCTTTCCGGAAAAATCGACGCCCTCATGTGGCCAAAGTCCAGTCACATAAGTGTCCCCGGCAAACGTATCAGCGCCCGGGATGTCAGGCGTTTTGATCGCGGACAGACACCCTGTCGCCATTATGAGATATTGTGCTGAGATGACTTCGCCTGTGTCAGTGAAGACATCCCAGCGCGCTGTATCCTCATTGTATAGTGCTTGAGTGACGCATGTCTCAAACGTGATGTCGCGCCGCAGATCAAATCGGTCCGCAACATGCTGGGCGTATTTCAGGATCTCTGGCTGGGGGGAATATTTTTCCGTCCATGTCCACTCCTGCTCCAAGTCTGCGTCGAAGGAGAAAGAGTAAGCCATGCTTTCAATGTCAACACGGGCACCGGGATAGCGGTTCCAATACCATGTGCCGCCAACATCGTCGCCTTTTTCAACAACCCGTGCGGTCAGGCCCTGCTGTCTCAATTTGTGAAGCTGATACATGCCAGCAAACCCCGCTCCGACAATCAAAGCATCTACTTCGCTGCTCTTCGCCAAATGGCGATCAATCTGTTGACCAACATATTCGAGCGCGGTTGCGGCTGCGGGCAATAGGCCAGGCATGGCAAAGAAATTGTGCATCTGCCGGTCAAAGCGTCGGATGGTAACAGGCACGCCAGCCGCGCGCATTGCTTCGCCATACGCCTCAGCTTCATCACGAAGTACGTCATACTCAGCCGTGACAACGATTGCGGGCGGCAAACCTGACAGATCTTTTGCACGCGCCGGTGACGCATCTAGATTGGCTCTGTCTTCTTTGTTGGGCGCATAGTGATCCCAGAACCATTCCATCAACGCCGTATTGAGCAGCAATTGGTTATCAGGATCGGCATAGCTAGGCGTATTCATAGCTGCATCGGTGACAGGATAGACGAGCAATTGAAGCGAGATGTCTGGGCCATTCTCGGCCTTTGCTCGCTGAGCAACAATAGCCGCAAGATTGCCTCCTGCGCTGTCACCGGCCACAATGATCGGCACACGTTTTCCAGCGATGGTCTCGATATTGTCGCCAGTCCAGTTGAGCGCGTCCCAAGCATCATTTGCTGCGGCAGGGTAGCGATGTTCGGGCGCTTTTCTGTAGTCGACAAGAACGACCGCTGCGCCTGTGCGCTGGGCGAGTTGACGGCCCAACGTGTCGTATTGGTCGATATCGCTAAGGACCCAGCCCCCGCCATGATAGAAGACGATCGCGGCGCGCGGTTCATCGACCGGGGACAGGACCCGTAAACGGAATGTGTCACCATCTGAACTCTTCAAGGTTTCGTCGCGCACGGACGCCATGTCTGGCCCAGGTGGATAGGATTCAGAGATCTGGCCGCCGACAATGCGTGCATCTTCGGGAGACATTTCATGAAATCCGGGGGCATCCATGGCGGCCAGCTGGGCTAGAAATGCAGTGCTTGCGAGATCCAATTTCATATCAACGTGTCCTGAATAGCTGCTGAAAGATATTGTCCACAATCGCTTGGACAGTTCAAGCTGCAACCCAGCGTCAGGTCAGAGCGCGCCGGTTTGTGCTGTCCCAACAAAACTAAAAGGACAATTTTCGGGCTGATACCCATCTCGCGAGCACTGACCGCTTCTAAAATGGGCATCTCACGAGGATTGACCCGTTATGGGCGCGCCCATGCTTGCGTCATCATCCGCGATATGCACCTGTATCGTATGGCTGAATCAGTGAAGTATTTCGATGAAATGCTGGGATTTGATGGAAAGACGCGGGAAGCCTATCGTGAGTACGATAAGCTTTTTTCCACAATCGACCCAGCGCGGCTCCAGCAAAAATCGAAAGATGCGGAGGCTTTCTTTCGCCGTACGGGAATTACATTCAATGTTTACGGTGAGGCCGACGCTGACGAACGGCTGATCCCTTTTGATCTTTTACCACGCATTATCAGTGCGCGGGAGTGGGGCATTGTGAGAAAAGGCATTGAGCAGCGTGTAAAAGCGCTTAACGCTTTCTTGCACGATATCTATCATCGCCAAGAGATCATAAGGGCGGGTCGGCTTCCCTTGCATCTTGTTTCAAAGAATGAAGCATTTCTGCCTCAAATGGTCGGCGTTGATCCACCCGGAAAGATCTACACGCACATTGTCGGTACAGATCTGGTGCGAACGGGGCCAGATGAATTCCTGGTTCTGGAGGATAATGCGAGAACCCCTTCCGGCGTTTCGTATATGTTGGAAAACCGCGAAACGATGCTCAAAATGTTCCCTGAGCTGTTTTCAAGGGTCGGAGTCGAAACTGTCAGTGACTATCCCAAGCTGCTTCGACAAACCTTAGCGGCGTCTGCACCGGACGCATGCAATGGCAAGCCCACCATCGCGGTGTTGACGCCGGGCATCCACAATTCGGCTTATTACGAACATGCGTTTTTGGCAGATCAAATGGGCGTCCAACTCGTGGAAGGGCGAGACCTAAAAGTGGTAGATGGACGCGTGAACATGCGTACGACGTGCGGGTTTGAACCCATCGATGTACTTTATCGCCGGGTAGACGACGAGTATTTGGACCCACTCAATTTCAACCCGAAGTCCATGCTGGGGGTGCCAGGGATATTCGATGTCTATCGCGCAGGCGGCATTAACATCACCAACGCGCCCGGTACGGGGCTGTCGGATGATAAAGCGCTCTACTCGTACATGCCTGACATTATTGAGTTTTACACTGGGCAGGCACCACTCTTGAAAAACGTTCAAACGTGGAGGTGTTTTGAACCAGACTCTTTGGCCTACGTGCTCGAGAATTTGGAAGAGTTGGTCGTAAAGGAAGTCCACGGATCCGGCGGGTATGGGATGTTGGTTGGTCCCGCTGCCAGCAAGAAAGAGATCAGCGCATTTCGTAAGAAACTAAAGGCCCGCCCAGACAATTATATTGCACAACCGACCCTTGCTCTCTCAACGGTTCCCATTTTGACGGATGCCGGGCTGGCGCCGCGGCATGTCGATCTTCGGCCGTTTGTGCTGGTATCCCCCAATAGTATCGAAGTCGTGCCTGGCGGCCTGACGCGGGTTGCGATGAAAAAGGGATCATTGGTGGTGAATTCCAGCCAAGGCGGCGGGACTAAAGATACTTGGGTGCTGAGCGATGAGTAGGATGTTGGGGCGCACAGCATCCGGCTTGTTTTGGATGATGCGATACTTAGAGCGGATCGAAAACACTGCGCGGTTGGTCGATGCCGGGTTCCGCATGTCTCTAACCCGCTCTCGCACGGCGCAAAGTGAGTGGGATTCAGTGCTCACAACGGCGGGCGTTCGCGGCGCCTATCTGACCAAGCATGACGACTTTGAGACGAACTTGGTTGTAGAATTCATGATTGCTGACCGTGACAATCCCAACAGCCTGTTTTGCTCAATGGCGTCGGCGCGCGAAAATGCCCGCATGACGCGTACAGCTCTCACGAAGGATGTGTGGGAAGCGATCAATGAGAAATGGCTTTGGTTGCGCAATGCTTTCGATGCCGGGGATCATACGTCTGATCTGCCAAAATTGCTGTCAAAAATTCGTCAACATACAGCGCTGGTACGCGGCACTATAAATGGCACCATGTTGCGAAACGACATCTACCGATTTGTCAGGCTTGGAATGCTGATCGAACGTGCCGATAATACGGCCAGAATTTTAGACACGAAATACTATGTCTTGTTGCCTTCAAGTGCCTCTGTGGGTTCATCTCTGGATAATACGCAATGGGAGATGATCTTGCGGTCGGCGTCTGCGGAAAGTTCATTTTACTGGCTGCATGGCGGAGATGTTAGCCCTGCAGATATTGTTGATTTTTTGATCCATGATGTTCGGCTTCCGCGGTCCATCGCCTATTGCTACGATGAAATTATAACGACACTGAAAGGCCTCGAAACAGAGTACGGGCAGCGTACACCGGTGCACGAATTGGCAGAGGGGATCGAGGCCCATATCACCAAATCATCCAGTGATGTCATCATAGGTTCGGGTCTACATGAGTTTTTGATCGACTTCATTTCCCAAAACGCCAATTTATCGGGCGCTATTGAGTCAAGCTATAGGTTCCATTCTTGATATGCTTTTGAATATCAAACACGCGACCACATACAATTATGGCATCCCGGCAATTTACGCCTTGCAGCAGTTGCGGGTGCGCCCACACTCGAATGAAAGCCAATCGGTGATAGACTGGAGCGTAAGTTTAAGCGGCGCCGAGGCGCAAACCAGTTTTACAGATGAGCATGGAAATATAGTCGACCTCGTCGAGTTTCTGCCAGACACAAAAACGGTGAGTGTTACTGTGGCTGGCCAAGTTGAAACGCACGGTACGTCAGGTGTCGTCGGTGAGCATGATCTTCTTATGCCACTTTGGGTTTACTTGCGGCAAACCGATCTGACCAAAGCGGGGCCGCTCGTTCGGGGCCTTGTTAGGGAAATTAGCGCTGATAGTGATGAGGCGTATGCAATTGACCGTTTGCACCGATTAAGCCGCCTTATCTTAGCAAGCGTGCGATACGTGACCGGTGAAACTGCCTCTACGACAACCGCCGAAGATGCGCTCAGTCAGGGTAGCGGTGTTTGCCAAGATCATACTCATATATTTCTGAGTGCTGCGCGTCTGCTGGGATACCCGTCGCGCTATGTGAGTGGCTATCTGATGATGAATGACCGTGTTGATCAGGATGCTAGCCACGCCTGGGCCGAGGCCCATATTGATGGTCTTGGATGGGTGGGGTTCGACGTTTCCAACGCGATCAGTCCAGACGAGCGCTATGTTCATGTTGCGCGGGCACTGGATTATCAAGGCTGTGCCCCAACAACTGGGTTTCTGATGGGAGCGGAACAGGAGAATCTGATTGTATCTTTGCAGGTTCAGCAATAGACCGTCAGAGTTGAATATGGCGGAGAAATGACGTGACCTACTGCGCTGCCTTAAAGTTAAATGACTACCTAATCCTAATGTCAGACACGCGTACAAATGCTGGCGTGGATAATATTTCGATATTCCGAAAAATGTTCACTTGGTCAGAGCCGGGAGAGCGCGTGTTGACGCTTATGACGGCCGGTAACTTGGGGACCACCCAGTCTGTGGTGAGCCTGCTTAACGAACGCTCAATCGTCCCCGAGGATCGAAACCCAAGCCTCATGCGCGTGCCGACGATGTTTCAGGCCGCCCGATTGATTGGGGAAACCCTGAAAGAAGTGGTCGCCACTCACGCCGATAACGGTCAAGAGGCGGAAGCCTCCTTTGGGGCAACGATGATCTTTGCGGGGCAGATTCAAGGGATGCCGCCGCGACTCTTTATGATCTATCCGGAAGGAAATTTTGTAGAAGCTGGCGACGAAACGCCGTTCTTTCAGATTGGAGAGACCAAATACGGTAAACCAATTATCGTTCGCGCTTTTGATCCTTCGATGGGCGTTGAAGATGCCTTGCGATTGTTGTGCGTATCATTTGATTCAACGCTGAAGGCCAATTTGTCAGTGGGGATGCCGTTGGATGTCCACATCTATAAAACAGACACTCTGACAGAGGGGTCGAAGTTCCGAATTGAAGAAGACGACGCGGCCTTCAATGCAATATCATCCGGCTGGGGCGATGCTCTGAAAACGGCGCTGGAAGCACAGCCGAAATACGCGATTCCGCCCGCGAAAGACGCACGCTAGGCACTCAATCTACTTCCCGTTTAGACTTTTTTGCTCTGAAACCAAGTCTGAAATATCCAAGTTGGCGCGTCCGGGGAGGTGAGCCGAGCGCGCGTTCTAGGACGACCCCATTGGAACGAAGCCAAGGAAATGCTTGCATAATTGCGCGCGCGCGAATAATTGTGAACGTCGTTTACTTTTTAAACTAAGGTATTTGTTCGCCACATGCGTCCCCCATCTGGACTATCCCCCGCAGAGCGCCGCCGGCAGAAAGTTCGCGATACGATTCTTAGCGCGGCTGAGCGCGTGTTTGCGAATGAAGGCGTGGACGGTCTGTCTATTCGGCGTTTGGCTGAGGACATCGATTACTCGCCGGCGGCGATCTACAAGTATTTCGACTCCAAGAGCTCTTTGATTGAAGAGTTAAAAGAGGCGTTCTTCGAGCGCCTATTAGAGCGTATGGCAGATGCCAACCAGGCCGATGTACCCATCCGGGTGCGTGCGCGGCGGTGTTGCGCTATTTATATTGAAACAGCGCTTGAGCGCCCGCATCATTATGCGGCTGCGTTTTCTTCGGTGTCTGAGTTTTCGGGCCAAAACCCAATGAATGCTGACGTATTTTCCAAGAGCCATAAGGGGAAGGCGTTTGGAAACCTCGTCGCATTGGTGGCGGACGGTCAGGAAGCTGGCGCGTTTCGGAGTGATATTGGCGCCGTTTTGGCGGCCAAGTCGGTTTGGGCGGCCATGCATGGGTTGGCCCAGTTGATGACCCATATGCCAAACTTTTCCGACATGATCCTGAGCGAAGATGCGCTCGAACCTCAGTCCTTTATTCACCAGCACGTAGACTTGGTTTTACGCGGACTGGAAATCCAGCCTACTGAAAGCCATTGAGATGATGACCGAGCCAGACACCGCAAAAAACACATCCACCCCCACGAGCGTGGTGCGTGAAAAGCGACCAAGCCGTTCCAAAGCTCTCATCTTTTTGGTGATCTTGGCTGTTGTGCTGTTTGGATTATTCTTGGCGGCCAGCGCCCTGCGATCAAAGGAGGGGCCAAAGGTCGCGCAAAATGAACCGGACCCGATTTCTGTATCAGTGGTGCCTGCCGAGATAGCGACGTCGTTCATGGTTGCTGAAACCTTCACAGGCATTGCAGAGGCGCGCCGCACCAGTCAGCTCGGATTTCCGAGTGGAGGACGCATTGTCTCGATTCATGCGGACGTTGGGGACCGGGTCAACCGCGGCATGACTTTGGCGCGCTTGGACACGCGCGGCATGTCGGCGCAATTGGCGTCTGCCGAAGCGACTGTTGAAGAAGCGCGCGCCAGCCACCGTTTGGCGCTTAACACCGTCGAGCGTCAACGCAGATTGGCGGGGCAGGGCCATGTGTCCCAGCAGCGCGTGGATGAGGCTGAAGCGCAAGCAGGAACGTCGATGGCCCGCATCGAGGCGGCAAAGGCGCAAGCTGAAACACTGCGCGTACAAATCGACTTAATGCGTATCTCCGCGCCTTATAATGGCGTTGTCACCGCTCGGATGAGTGATGAAGGCGCCATTGCTGCGCCAGGGCAATTGATCCTTCAATTGGTGGAATCCGATGTACTGGAGGCGCGAATTGGTGTGCCAGCGCAAAGTGCTGCCACGCTCACACCGGGCGAAACCTACTCCCTGAGGTCTGACTCCGGCTTGATTGACGCAAAACTGAGATCTGTAACAGGCGTGATTGACCCCGGCCAACGAACCGTGACGTGCGTGTTTGAAATCGCAAACCCGGGCCGTTTGGCGGCCGGCGCCGTCGTTCGACTCGCCTTAGAGCGCGGTATTGATGAGGGCGGATTTTGGGTGCCAGTGAAAGCGCTATCGACAGCGCAGCGCGGCTTGTGGAGCGTGAATGTCGCAAGCCCAGATGAACAAGGTTGGCGCGTGCGGCCTCGGCCCGTTGAAATGGTTCACTCAGATGGCGATAGAGCATTTGTTCGCGGCGCTGTGGAGGCTGGGGATAAAATCATCGTGGATGGTTTGCAGCGTGTGGTGCCGGGCATGGCGGTTGTGCCGAAAGATACGGCGCAGGCTCATGCGCCTAAAGGCGGATAGACCGGGCCTATGCGCACCTTATTTTTTAGACTGCCTCGGCTCGCAACGCTGGCCATCTTGGTCGCCTTGATTGGTGGGGTCGGCGCGCTGTCCATGCTTGGCCGTCAGGAAGACCCGACTTTAATTGAACGCTACGGTTATGTGCTGGTGACGGTGCCGGGCGCGGATGCTGAGCGAATGGAGGCACTGGTTACGGAGCCATTGGAGGCGGCTCTGATGGAGTTGCCGGAAATCAATGAACTTTTGTCAGTGTCGCGCGCGGGGGTGACGCAAGTCTCTCTCGATATGCGCGAAGACCTGACAGAGTTGGAAGTTGATAATGCGTGGAACTTGGTGCGCCAAAAGACGGATCAAGCGCGGGCGGAGTTTCCTCCGGGCGCAACGCCGCCAGAGGTGGTACAGCAATATGTCGGCGCCGCAACGCTTGTCGTTTCGCTGACTTGGGATGGAGACAGTGCGCCGCCATTGGCGGTCATGCGCCGGATGGCACTCGATTTGGAAGATAGGTTCCAGCGACTGCCCGGCACCGAGGAGACGAACACACATGGGCTGCCGCGAGAGGAAATCCGAATCGTTGCCGATCCAGAGGCCTTGTCATCCATCGGGCTTTCCATGCGCCAAGCGGCCGCCATCATTGGCGGGGCAGATGCTAAGCGCCCCGCAGGACGTTTGCGCGCGCCGGGCGGCAATCTGGGGTTGGAAGTTGGGGGAGAATTTGACTCGATTGCCCGCATTCGCGCTGTGCCATTGATGCAGCGTCCGGATGGGTCTGCCGTACGGGTGGGTGATGTGGCCGATGTTCGTAAGGGTGTTGAGCAACCTGCCACAGTTTCGGCGATGGTGAATGGCGAGCGCGCGGTTCTTGTTTCCGTGTTCATCTCCACTGGGCAACGCGTCGACAAGTGGGCCGAAACCGCGCGCGCTGAAGTCGCAGATTTTGAGGCCAGTGCGCCCGAAGGGCTTGGCGTTAATATCGCTTTTGATCAAAGCACTTATACCGTGGATCGCTTGGGCGGGCTGGCGCGTAATCTGATGTACTCAGCGCTTATTGTCTTTTTAGTTCTGTTTCTGACGATGGGGTGGCGGTCTGCTTTTATCGTAGGCACGGCGATTCCACTGACGATTTGTCTGGTCTTGGTTCTATTCAATCTTTTCGGGCATCCGCTGCACCAAATGTCCGTGACCGGCCTCGTGATAGCGCTTGGATTATTGATCGACAATGCAATCGTGGTTGTCGATGAGTTTGATCAGATGCGGGCCAAGGGGGCAGACCGTTTGCGCGCGATTGATGAAAGTCTCCGCCATTTGTTTGCGCCGCTTGCCGCGTCGACGCTGACAACAGCGCTCGCGTTTGCCCCAATTGCGTTGCTACCCGGCGGGGCAGGTGAGTTTGTTGGCATGGTCGGATTATCTGTCATTTTTGCTGTGGTCTCATCCTTTGTGATCTCCATGACGGTGATCCCTGCAATGGCGGGCTGGTTTGATCGACAGCGTAGTTGGGAGACGGGTCAAAGTGCGCGGCGGCGCCAATGGTGGCGTGACGGTGTGGCGATTGATTTCATCTCCGATGGCTACCGCGCAACGGTTGAGGCTGTTTTGCGGTTTCCAATACTTGGGATCGCTGTCGGAGTCGTTCCGGCGTTTATTGGGTTCTTTCTGGTCACCGCATTGCCGTTCCAGTTTTTTCCCCAAACGGAACGCGACCAGTTTCAAATCTCTCTCAATCTGCCCGACGCCGCCAATCTGAATGACACGCTAGACGTCGCACGGCGCGCCAATGAGATTATCAACGGGTTCGAAGGCGTCGAGACGGTCAACTGGGTGGTCGGTGAGCCGAGCCCGCGAGTCTATTACAACATGATCAACAATACGCGCGGTGTTGAAGGCTTTGCGGCCGGTTGGGTGCAACTCGACAATGCTAAACGGACGCGTGAGCTGGTGGCGGATATTCAGTCAAAAGTGCGTCAGGAGTTTCCCTCAGCGCAATTTCTGGCGCTACCCTTTGAGCAGGGGCCACCGGCCAATGCACCGATTGAATATTTCCTGCGGGGCGATGATTTCGTTACGCTGGGCAGATTGGGCGATGAATCGCGCTCGATCTTGGCCGGTACACCGGGCATCACTTACACAACGG
Source organism: uncultured Hyphomonas sp. (assembly GCA_964644385.1). Lineage (GTDB taxonomy): Bacteria > Pseudomonadota > Alphaproteobacteria > Caulobacterales > Hyphomonadaceae > Hyphomonas. The sequence goes on from CAZXVJ010000029.1 coordinate 11,092, forward strand.
CGAGCTTGCAACTGGGCGCGCCAACCCTGCGCTTGCGGGCGGGGGAGGCGGAGACAGCCATCGCTGGCGGCAGTTTAACCGATCTAGCTGCGGATTTGAGCGTGCAAATGGAGGGCGCGCTAGCGGGGTCAATTCTTGAGGGCACAGAAGAGCTTCCGGTTCGAGTGCTTGCCCCGATGTCCCGCCGCGGAAATTTGCAGGATTTGCAGTCCATGATGGTTGGCGCAGGCCCTGATGGGATTGGGACGCCGATTTCATCGCTGGGGGATATGACGCTGGAGCCGAAAACGGCCGTCATCACTCGCAAGAATGGACAGCGCGTCAATCAAGTATTGGCGTTCCTCGACCCCTACACCCTACCAGGCGAGGTGCTTGGCGAATTTGAAACACGCCTTGAGGCGAGTGGGTTTGAATTGCCCAGCGGTTATGACCGATTGGTGGGCGGTGAAGCGGAGAATTCCGGTGACGCCCTTGGCAATCTGGCAGGCGTTGGCATTCCGCTTATTCTGGTTATGGCGGGCGCGATTATGTTGGTGTTCAATTCGTTCAGAATGATGCTTCTGATCCTGACCACGGGATTCTTGTCGATGGGGCTGGCATTTTTTGGCGTGTGGTTGTTCAATTTGCCGTTAGGTTTCAATGCTATACTTGGCGCGCTGGGTCTTTTGGGGATTTCGATCAATGGTTCGATTGTGGTGTTATCTTTGTTGCGCGCAAGCCCCGGAGCGATGGCAGATGATGTGCTGGTGCAGCGCGAAGTGGTTGTGGATGCGACGCGCCATATCGTTGCAACCACGCTGACAACCATGGGCGGGTTTGTGCCTATTTTGTTGACGGGAGATGCCTTCTGGATGCCGTTGGCGGCTGCGATTTCAGGCGGTGTGGCAGGGTCGGCACTTTTGGCGTTGTATTTCACGCCTGCGGTCTTCCGAATTATGAGATGGAAGCCTGTCGCCACTTGGCTGAAATCGCGCGATGGGCGGTTGGCACCGATCACAAAAACAAGCCCCTAACGCCGGTGAACCGTCAGGGGCTTGTGTTGGTTGATTTGGATGCGCGTTAGGCTCGCAGATTCTGATCCTTGATCGGCAAATTGCGGATGCGGTTTCCGGTGGCGGCGAAGATCGCATTCAACACAGCTGGAGCGGCCACAGCGATGGTGGGCTCTCCAACGCCGCCCCAAAACCCACCCGATGGCATCACAATGGTCTCCACAAGCGGCATTTCTGAAATCGTAAGAGACTTGAACGTATCGAAATTGGTTTCCTGAACTTCGCCGTCCGCATAGGTGATTTCACCATGTAGAAGGGCCGATAGACCATAGACAAACGAGCCTTCGACTTGCGCTTCGATTTGCTGTGGATTGACGGCAGTGCCGGGATCTGTGGCCGCGACAATCCGGTCAATTTTTAGCTCTCCGTCGTCATTCACGGTGACTTCAGCGCAGGCGGCTGTGTAGCTGCCGAATGAATAGAACGTGCATAAGCCGCGATGCTTTCCATCGTCTGAGCCCCAGCCTGATTTGTCAGCTACAGCTTGCAACACCGCCTTAGATTTGGGGCTGTCGCCCAAATGCGCCAATCGAAATTCTAGCGGATCCCGCCCGGCGGCATGGGCAAACTCGTCCATGGCGCATTCGAGATAAATCGCATTTTGGTTTGAATTCACACCGCGCCAAAACCCGGGACGCACGGGTGGATTGCGCATTGCATGGTCTACGAGCAGGGTCTCAAAGCTGTATTTCAGTGTCTGATCTTCAACGCGTGGGTCGAGCCCCGGTGGGATCAGGCCTTGGAACGTTGCCGCGTCCATTCCGCCCAGAAGGGCTTGAGGCATCAGCGCCGCCAAAATGGATTGCCCTGAAATGCGAACGTGGACGCCGGTTAGATTGCCATCGGCGTCGAGTGCGCCGCGCACGCGGCCTTTTGTGGTGGGATGGAAGAAGCCGTGGCGCATGCTTTCTTCGCGGGTCCACAATAGCTTGATCGGCACGCCTGGCATTTGCCGTGCAACGGCCACTGCGAAGGAGACATAATCCGGCATGCCGCGTCGGCCGAACCCACCGCCGAGGTGCAGTTTGTAAACTTCGCACTGTTCAATCGGCAGTCCAGCCGCTTCGGCCGTTGCGGCAAGGGCAGATTCGCCATTTTGAGTGGGACACCACACCTCGCACTTGTCTTCTGTCCAAAGCGCCGTGGCGTTCATCGGCTCCATGCAGGCATGGTTTTGATGTGGCATGCGATAGTTGGCTTCGACGACTTGGTCAGCCTCATCAAACGCTTTACCGGCATCGCCGATGACATTGACGGGAAATGCTTCGGTTGCGGTCAGGCCATCTTCTAGCTCCGCTTCAAAGGCTGCGCTGTTATAGTCCACGCCGCCTTCCCATTCGATGGGTAGGGCGTCCAGGGCAGAATTGGCACGCCACCATGTGTCCGCGATGACAACAACTGCGTTGTCGCCGACTTTGACGACCTTTTTGACGCCGGGCATGGAAGAGATCGCCGCTTCATCATAGCTTTTCAGCTTCGCGCCGATCTGAGGGGCCTGCCGGATGGACGCATTTAACATGCCGTCCAGCTGAACATCAGCGCCGTAGATTTGTTTGCCCGTCAGTTTGTCTGCGGTGTCCAGGCGTTTGACGGGTTGGCCAGCGAGCTTCCAGTCTTTCGGGTCTTTCAATGTGACATCAATCGGCGGCGCAAGTTTGCTGGCAGCGTCGGCCATTTTTCCGTATGTCGTCGTCTTCTTCGATTTCGAATGGGAGATGACGCCTTTGTCAGCGCTAACTTCGCCAATCGGAACCTCCCAAGCGTTCGCTGCAGCCTCCAATAGCATCATGCGCGCGGTCGCTCCGCCTTCTCGCATGTATTGTTGAGAACTGCGCACGCCGTGGCTACCACCTGTGGAGAAATCCCCCCAGACCCGCTCCCGCTTCAGGCTTTCGCCGGGCGTTGGGTATTCGGTGACGACTTTATCCCAATCGCATTCCAACTCTTCAGCAACGAGTTGAGCGAGCCCTGTCAGCGTGCCTTGGCCCATCTCTGACCGAGCAATACGAATGGTGACGGTATCATCATGGTCGATCAGCACCCACGCATTCACTTCGGGATTGGGAGGTAGATTTGAGAGATCGGGTTCTTCGGTACCACCGCATGCGGCCAGAAAGCCGAGGCTGAAACCTGTGGCTGTGGTGCCGATCAGAAAGCCGCGGCGAGAGAGTTTCATTGTCTGTGTCATCGTCTGTTCTCCAACCTACGCTTTTTTCTTTGCGGCGAGTTTGATGCCCTTACGCACTCTGGCGAGGGTTCCGCATCTGCAAATGTTGGTAATGCCTGAATCGATATCTTCGTCTGTGGGGTTTGGCGTGTCGTTCAGCAAACCGGCGACGGCCATAATCATTCCTGGCTGGCAGTATCCGCATTGCGGAATGTCCAACTCAGCCCACGCCTCTTGTACGGGGTGGCTGGCATCCTCTGAGAGCCCTTCAATCGTGGTGATCTTCTCTTCACCAGACAGCGCAGCGATTGGGTAGGTGCAAGAGCGTACGGCAACGCCATCAACATGAACTGTGCAGGTTCCACACGCGGCAATGCCGCAGCCATATTTTGCGCCCGTCAGCCCTAGCTGTTCGCGCAATACCCACAGCAGAGGGGTGTCGTCTTCTGCGTCGACTGTGACGGGCTTTCCGTTTACATTGATAGTGGCCATCCGCTCTTCCCTTTTTCGATCCTATAAGGCGAGTATAGCGCAAGTTTTCTCGCCGCGGCAATTAACGCCACGGAAGCCCACTCTACGGAGATTTACCGCCGAACCGCAGGGGTTTCGATCTCTAATCCTGAACCGCGCGCCGCCAGATACAATTCTAAGTCGAGATAAGTCTGAGACCCAAGTGGCAGAGGGGCTGCGCGCACGCCCGCATCGCAATCGCTCATGCGGCGATGAAGCGATCCCAAGGACTGCCATTCAAAGCGGTAGGCTGGAAAGCCGTTGCCATGACCCTGGCTGATCGTATCGCCCCGAAGTTTCTTGCCCCAATTCTCATCATGGCAAGTGCTACAGGCCAAATTGAACTGCCCCCGGCGCTGATAGAAGTATGCCTTGCCAGCTTGGTAGTTGCCTTGTGCTTGGCCGCTGGTGTCGACTGATACGGCGTGACCGCGAGATTGCGCCGCGACAAAGGCGGTTAGCGCGAGAAGGTCATCGCTTTCATAGGCAAAGGGGGCTTCACTTTGGTGGTCGCGCTTGCACATATTTATGCGGCCTTCCAAATTGATCAGCGTGCCCGACGGTGCATCCATTTTGGGGTAAGACGCTGCAGCGCCTTCCAAACCCTCTTGATGACAGGACGCGCATGCGTTCGGCCCTTTTGCGAATAGCGCTTCTCCCCTATCGACCCAAAGGAAGCCTGGGTTAGAAAAATCGTCGTCCTGAAGAGCTTGAGAATCCGGTGTCAGGAAGGTGTAGCCAGATACGATGTCTTGGGAGGATATGCCGCTCGTATCCGGCTGAGGGCTGCATCCCCATAAGCCCAAACACATGAGCAACGTGCTCAAAATTTTCATGACACGGTGAGGGCGTGGCTTTTTTCAAAGACCTCGCCGTGTTGGTCCGTCCACCGGAATAGAAGGGTGGCGCTATTGGTCGCTTTTGTGTGGAATGTCAGAAAGGGGTTGGCTGAAATGGCGGGATGAAAATTGGCCTCGAAGACCGTCTCTCCGTCGTAGAGGCATTCAAAGCGGGTGAGGATATCGCGTTCAATGGCTTCACCGCGCGACCCGCGGCGAAAGCCGCTTTCCATATCATGTTGGATCAGCGCTTTAAGTTCAATCACCTCATCGGCGGCGGCGGTGTCGGGCGCAGAAATTCGTATGGCTGCCATAATTAGGGGTCCTACAACACAACGCACGCGGCCAGGGTCACGACTGTGTGGGCCGTGCCTAGCCATAATGCGCCATCATTCATCTCAGCGATCGCGGTAATCGTTTGCGTGCCGCCCATGCGGATTCGAGTTTTAACTCTGGCGTATCCAGCGCGCGGACCCAGCATAAATTCGGCGACGTTCGGAAGGGGGTTGCGCTCAGCAAACACTGCGATGCGTTTGACATAGTCATCCGGCGTCATCGGGCTTTCGACGTCGATCGAGAGCGGAACCGAGTATCCATTTTCAGCAATGGGGGGCAGTTTCAATGTGACGCGCCCAGTCTGAATGTCTGTGTCTCCAAACATTTTGCGTTGCGCTGCGACGGCGTCTTCAGAGCTCGTCCAAGCGGTTGCGGGCAGTGTGGATATGAGAACGGTGCCAGATCCCGCGGTTAAAAACCGGCGGCGGCTCAGATGTAGGGGATGTGGGGTGTTTGGCATATTTTGGCGCACTTGGGTCAATCAATCTGGAGACTAAGATAGGCTACCAGATCTTCAATGTCCTGCGAAGATAACACAGTTTGCCCGTTATAGTCTGCGGCGACTTGGTGCAGCCCTGCGGTTCTAAAATACGGCGGCATAACAGTATCGGGTTGGATCAGTGAAATATCGACGATGCGCAGCCGAATTTGTCCGGCGCTTAAACGCCCGCCGACAGTGTCGAGGCTGGGCCCAACATTGCCCTGAAATTCTTCCTCTAAATCGTTGATCGCATGGCACAGGACGCAGTGGCCTGACTCGCGCTGCGTGAATACCATTTCGCCCCGCGCGGCATCTCCTATGGCGCCGTCCAAAGCGGCGGGGATAGTATCGCCTTCTATATGAAGACCGGGCAGTTGGTCTGGTTCGGGGGCAGCGCACGCCATGAGGGTCAGCGCAAGCGGGAGGAGATACTTCATCCAAAGGCTTCCTGCGTGATCGCGGCGAACCAGTCGCGGGCTTGATTAGCCTCGCGCGCACGGTCTCCGTCGGCTGGGGAGAGCGTGCTCAATCCGCCTGCGCCCTCTATACTGTTGAATTCGCCATCATTCTTGTAGACGCCGGAAATGGAAACAGCTGAATTGGGTGAAACAAATGAGTAGCATGTGTTGACCAGTGTGGTCGGCGCTGGGGCCAATCCTGCTAACAATCGTGCAATTTGGGTGGCGCAGACTTTGGCCTGCAAATTGGCCGAGAAAGCCGACTTTGGCATCGGGGCCGCGATAATGGCATCGCCAATAACGTGAATGTCGCTTTGCAAGGTTGACTGAAACGTCACCGGGTTAACCGGGCACCATCCCGTTTCGTTTGCAACGCCGGCTGTTGCCGCGATTGCGCCAGCTTGTTGAGGCGGAATGACGTTCGCGACATTTGCTTGAAACGTCTCAAAATCAGTCTCAAGTGTCATCGCCTCCGCGTCGATGCGCGATACCCGGCCATCATCGCTTGCCCCGCGCCATTCTAGCGTGCCTCCATAGAGCTGCTTCCACGCTTGCTGGAACAATGGCTGTTTGGAAAAATTATCTTTGGCATCAAGGATAAGCAGCTTTGATTTTGGTTTGTTGATTTTGAGATAGTGCGCGATCAGACTGGCGCGTTCATACGGGCCGGGCGGGCATCGAAACGGCGCGGCTGGCACTGACATCACGACGGTTCCGCCATCCTGCATTTCGCGGAGTTGCGCGCGAAGGCGCAGCGTTTGTTCGCCCGCCTTCCAAGCGTGCGGCATGGCCTGAGTTGATGTTTGGTCATACCCCTCAAGTGCGCCCCACCGAAAATCGATACCTGGCGATAGGATGAGCCGATCAAACGGCACATCGCTCCCATTCTCCAAAGACACGGTCTTGTTTGCAGCGTCGACACCGCTCGCACGGTCAGTGATGATGTCTATGCCCATGCGTGACAGTGCGTCGTAGCGAAAAACCTGCTGCCCCAAGGCCCGCTCACCGGACACAACGAGATTGCTGAACGGGCACGCAGTATAGGTTTCATTCTGCTCGATGAGCGTAACCTGAGAATTTGGCAGCAATACTTTCAGCATTCGCGCGGCGCTAGCTCCGCCGAACCCGCCGCCAACAACAACAAGACGCGCTTTCGTTTGCGCGATTGCGCGGGAGGGAGAAAGAAGGCCAATGCCCAAGGCCGACAGACCCATGAGCGCTTCGCGCCGAGACACCCTATTCATCGCGTTCGCCTGTCGGCTCGGCAGCAAGAAAGGCAGCGATCTCTGCAATCTCGGTTTCACTATACCCGCGCGCCAATCGATGCATGACCGTTTGTCCAGACGCGTCTCGCTTATAGGCCAGAACGCTTACTTCAATTTGTTCAGCCGAACGCTCCGACAAATCGACCAAGGCCTCATTGCCTTTCATGTGGCAGCCTGAGCAACTCGCTGAGAGCAGTGCTGCGCCTGAAAGAGCGTCGCTGGACGATATGGCTTGAGGCGCGTCGTTTGAGCATGCGCCAAGCGCCAGCAATGAAAAGCCGAATGAAAGGTATTTTGGATACATGCGAAGGGCACCTTAGGAGATATATCGTAACGGGTATTCGGCAGCTCGCAAATTATGGGAGCCGCGTCGATGCCTTAGTTATTGTTTTCACGCTGATAATCCCCCGATTTTCCGCCCGTCTTTTCGATCACACAGATGTCTGAGATCACCATGTCTTTGTCGACCGCCTTCAACATATCGTAGAGGGTCAGACACGCTGCGCTGACCGCTGTTAGCGCCTCCATTTCTACCCCCGTTTGACCATTTGTTTTCGCATCGGCGCTGACTTCCAACTCCGTGTCATTTCGCGCGGTGATACTCACCGTCACGCTTGTTAGCGGCAGCGGATGGCAGAGCGGAATAATGTCAGCTGTTTTTTTTGCGGCCATAATTCCAGCGAGTTCTGCAATCGCGATGGGGTCTCCCTTGCGGGTGTCGCGAGACGTCGCCAGCTTCAGCGTTTCAGCCGACATGCGCACGCGGCCTGTCGCAATGGCGCGCCGCTGGGTGACGTTCTTGTCGGAAATATCGACCATTGTGGCGCGCCCATCAGCGTCTATGTGGGTCAGTTCTGACACATCATGTCTCCTTTAATCGCGGCATTATCTCAACCAGATTGCAGGGTTTGTGACGGTGATCCAACTGGTGCGAAATGACCTTATCCCAGCCATCCTTTACCGCACCGTTCGAGCCAGGCAGGCAAAAAATAAACGTCCCGTTCGACACCCCAGCGACCGCGCGAGACTGCAAGGTTGACAGCCCAACAGACTGAAAACTCACTTGATGAAAAACCACCGAGAATCCATCAATCGTCTTTTCGAATAGGGGCGCTATCGCTTCTGGCGTCACATCACGCCCTGTCAGCCCCGTTCCGCCGGTTGAAATGACGACATCTACGTTTGTGTCTTCAATCCAATCTGAAACGGTAGCGCGGAGGGCATCAACATCGTCTGGCACGATGCGTCGTTCGACCAACTCATGTCCCGCCGCCTTGATGCGCGCCGCTAAAACGGCGCCGGATGTGTCTGTTTCCAGAGTGCGTGTATCGCTGACCACCAGCACGGCAATCTTGACGGGCTTGAACGTGGCCGTTTCATCTATTCCGCTCATAGCGCCTTCTCCTTGGTCGCCCCGTCCCAGCGGTTGGCATCGTTATAGTCTTCAGCACGCGGCTCAATCCATCGGTCTCCGCTTATGCGTGTTTCTTTTTTCCAAAAAATGGCCTGCGTCTTTAAGTAGTCCATCATGAAGTCAACGGCCTCAAAAGCGGCCCGGCGATGCGGCGATGCGGCGGCGACGAAAACAATCGGTTCATCCGGGGCCATGTTTCCGATGCGATGCATAACGGTAATGGCGGTTAGGTCCCATTGGTCTTCTGCTCGCGTGATTGCGGCCTGGATACCGCGCTCTGTCATTGGCGAGTAGGCTTGTAGATGCAACCGGGTCACCGTGTCACTTTCCGCGCCCGCCCGAACCAAACCTGTGAAGCTAACAATTGCGCCGCTGCCAGAGGCCCGCGCCGTGAATTGCTGCAATGCCGCGCTTGGGTCGAACGGTGTGTCCAGAATCTCTAACATTTAGCCCCCTCCAACAGGCGGCAAAAACGCAATGACATCCGTATTCGATAAGGGGGCAGGATCAGAAATGATCTCATCATTAATAGCAACGCGTACGGTCGGCTCCAATAACACGCCGTTCAGATCGTGGCGTTCGTCCAGCCACGCCCGAAGGTGTGTTGACGTTCGGATGTTTGGCGGAAGGTCGCAAGATTGTTCGGTCTGTCCAAGGCTGTCCGCCAAGCGTCCAAGAAATAAGAGCGTCGCCATATCTAGCCGCCCGTCATCGACATATGGCGTGTGATGCCAGCGCGTTCTTTCGCGTCGCCGATTGCGAACTCGTGGCGTTCGGGTTTTGCGCCCAAGGCTGTGTTCAGCGCGTCATTTAAGTCACCGCCGCGTCTTAAAACGTCTCGCAAATCTACATGATCATCTTGACCGAGGCACATATATATCCTGCCCGTACAGGTGACGCGCACCCGGTTGCACGACGCGCAAAAATTATTTGTCAGCGGCGTTATGAACCCAATACGCCCGCCAGTTTCTTCGACACGGCAATATGTGGAGGGGCCGCCATTGGTGTCTTTTCGCGGCAATTGTGTGAGCGTCCACCTATCCTCAATGGCATCCCTGATCATCGGAACAGGAATGTATTGATCGATACGGTCTTCGCCTGTGTCGCCCAATGGCATCACTTCGATCAGCGTTAGGTCCATGCCCTTGCGATGCGCCCAATCGATCATATCCGGAATCTCGTCGGCATTTTGATGTTTTAACGCCACGGTATTGATCTTCACCTTAAGGCCAGCCTCTAGCGCGGCATCTATGCCGTCCAGAACACTCGGCAAACTGCCTCGGCGTGTGATGTCCTGAAACATGGATGGTTTCAGCGTGTCTAACGATACGTTCACTCGCCTCACGCCAGCGCGGACTAAGCCTTCAGCGTGCTCAGCAAGGCGAGTGCCATTGGTCGTCAATGTAAGCTCATCAAGATCATCGCCCAAACGGCGCCCTAGTGTTTCGACCAGATCCATTATGCCTTTGCGCACGAGGGGCTCACCGCCGGTTATTCTAATCTTGCGAACGCCCCGCCGAATGAATGCATCAGCAATGCGTTCGAGTTCGACCAGACTCAGCACGTCAGATTTTGGCAGAAATGTCATGCGTTCAGCCATGCAGTAAGAACATCGCAGATCGCACCGGTCTGTGACTGACAGCCTCAGATATGTGATGTGCCGGCCAAACTTATCCGTCAGTGGGGCGGGACTGGGGGAGGCGCTACTCATGTGCGACAGGCTCCATATTAAGCGCTGCGAGCGTTTCGGGTGTATCAACATCCAGCGCGAACGGCTTACGAATGGGCAGAGTTGCCGTATCCGCCAATGTCTCAAATACGGATCGCGCGCCCCGGTCTCCCTTCAATGCAAGTAGCTTATCGAATGTTGAGTGGGTGAAACCTGCGGGCGGCATAAGCACCCCCTCGCAGCGGCTCATCACTGCGCGCGCTCCATCCATTGCCGCCAGAAGGGCATCCAATTCTTGTTCCGTGACAAACGGCATATCTGCAAGACAGACCATCACCATGTCAGCCTGTTTTTTTTGCGCAGCGCGAATGCCGATACTCAGTGATGAAGATTGGCCGCGAGACGGGTCTTCATTGATTGCAATTTCCCATCCACTTGATCGGTAAAGGGCTTGAAGTTCGGTAGCGTTTCCGTCAGTCACGGCAATGCGATGAATGCCCCTGCGGGTCCGAAACAGCCCGGCCGTATAGGCGGCAACAGGGTAACCGCGCAGCGTCGCCAATAACTTATTGTTGGATCCAAACCGTTTGGATTGGCCACTCGCAAGCATGATGAGAGCAATGTTTTGCATCAGGCCATCACGCGTTCTGAATCAAACGCAGCAATAATTTCTGCAAAAGCAGATATGGCGAGCATTGAGGCGTCTCTCATAGACGGCACCAACCCAATGGGGCCGTGAATGCGGTCTATATCACTCGTCTTCAGTCCGCGTCGCGCCAGGATATCGCGCCGTTTCGCGTGAGTTGCTCGGCTACCCACGGCGCCAACATAGAAGGCTTTTCCTGCAAGAGCATGCTCCAGCACTGCCGGTTCCCAATCGGTGTCGTGGAACATCAGTACAAACGCTGTCTGCGGATCGTCATTGTTAGGTGGAAGATGACTTGGATGCTTCAGATGATGGACACGTGTGCCAAACGATGAACTGACAGCCTCCAGGCAGTCTTTGTCGGGGGACCAAAGCTCTGCACTAATACCGCTTGCCATTGCTATGCGTGCCAATGCGATAGGGTCTGCCCCGCGCCCCGCAATTCTTAGCCGTAGTTTTGGCTTATATCTAAAGGCGATGGCATTTGGCGCAGGCGACGCGTGCAAACCCTGATCGCTTGCCCAAACATCAATTTCGCGCCGTGCGTGCAATGCTCCAACCCAATTTTTCAGAAGGGTGCGATCAGGACGCGGCAGAACTAATAAATCAATGGCGCCGCCGCAGGGCAGCTTTATGTCCATGAAGGGTGAGCCTGATCCATAGGCGATGCGTTTGGGAATTCCAATCTGCAATGACGACTGCGCGTGCAGGATAACATCTGCGTCGATACAACCGCCGGATAAATACCCAAATGATATGCCGCTTTCAGCCACGGCCATTATGGCACCAGGCGCGCGCACACTACCGCCAGACGTGCGAAGGATGATCGCCAGCGCAATATCCTCGCCGCGATCCATTTGCGCGATGGCCGCGCGCATGACATCGCAGGGGTGCTCAATAGCCGATTGGGCAGACGTAATCATGCCCCGTTATAAATCATCAGTTATATCGGGGGCAACCTTTCAAATTAGCGGGCGGGCAGGCATTTCGACTCCAAAGTCTTCAGATCGTCGCGCGCCGCCTGCTTTGCCGTCTCTGTTAGCTGACGATAAAGCGATCTTACAAACTCGCCCGCTTCAGTGAGACTGGCACCGCCACGCGCTGCGCCGCCCTGGTATTTGAAAATAAGCGGCTGTTGAAACTGAGTGTTCATCTCATCCACAAGTCTTAGCGCACGAGGATAAGACATTTGCATCGTTTTTGACGCTGCCGAAATAGAGCCCTCGGCAGCAATGTGCTCCAGAAGGGCAAATTTTCCAGGTCCGAACCTTGTGCCGCCGGGTAGGTCTAGCCTGATGCTCAGTTCAATTTTTCGCTTCTTCACACATCCCTCCAATGTTTAGATAACTCCGCTCAGCTGTAGCCAGCGATACATCAGACGCCCTGCAACATATAGGATCAGCAAGGCGGTCAGTCGTTTGATAATCACTGGACGCAAATGCCGGCTCGCTGCCCAAGATCCGATTTGCCCGCCTAATAGTACGGCGATCAAAAGCGGCCAGTAGGGAAGCGCGAGGTCCAAAATCGCATCATCGCTGAGCTTAACGACCTGACCGGTCAGACCAGCGATTGAATTGGCCAGAATGAAAAGACTACAGGCCGCTGCAATTTTGCGCGGACGGCCCCACCGAAGAGCGTACAGCACCGGCGCCAAAAAAATGCCACCGCCAATTCCAACAACTCCAGATAACAATCCGATCGCTCCGCCAATACCAAGCGCCAACGGAATGGGGGTGGATTGGGACGTATTTTGTTCCACCAATGCTTCGCTCTGAAGCGCCAGCCTCAAACCGGACAACAACAATGCGCCTCCCAACAATCCAATGAATAGTTGCTCTGAAACGGGTAAACTGCCGCCAATAAGCGCCGCGGGCACCGACGCCGTCAAAAATGGGAGCAGCGGGCGCACATCAAGAAGTTTTTCTCTGGCAAACCTCCATACCCCGCCTGACACAACTACGATGTTACACGCCAAAGCGATCGCGGGCAGGATGCGGTAATCCACGCCGCTCAGAAACAGAAGCGCGTTGTAAGTTGACCCGCCACCAAACCCGACGGCGGCGTACAAGATCGCCGTGACAAAAAATAGGAGGGTCAAAAGTGCAGACACTATTGTCCTGATGCCATGCGCTGTGAGATTTTGTCGGCGATCATAATCGTAGGGGTGTTCGTGTTTCCAGAGGTTATCGACGGCATCACTGATGCATCAATCACCCGAAGCCCGTTCGCGCCGATGACGCGGCCATCAATATCCACAACCGCCATTGGGTCATCAACTGCTCCCATTTTAGCCGTCCCTACGGGGTGGAAGATCGTGGTTCCGATTTCTCCGGCCACATCGGCCAGCGGCCTGCCGGCCGCGTCTGCGCCGGGAACGGTCTCGTGGGGAAAAAAGCGGGCTAAGGCGGGTTGTTGCATGATTTGTCGGGTGACCTTGATGGTGTCTGCTGCGACCTTTCGATCTTCCTCAGTGGATAAATAGTTTGGATTGATAACCGGCGCAGCGTGGGGGTCAGCCGACGGCACATGCACGCTGCCGCGTGATGTGGGCCTAAGATTACAGCCAGCGATGGTAATGGCAGGAAAGCGATGCAGAGGGTCTCCAAACTTATCCAGTGACAAAGGTTGGACATGAAACTGAATGTTCGCGCGCGCCTGACCCGGATCAGAACGTGTAAAGATGCCGAGTTGGGAAGGGGCCATCGTCAACGGCCCGCGGCGGCGAAAGGCATAGTTCATCGCCATTCCCACTTTCCCGAACAATGAATGGTACGACTGGTTCAACGTATCTGCGCCAGTCACCGAATAGATTGCGCGTTGTTGCAAATGATCTTGTAGATTATTGCCCACGCCCTCACGTGCCAGAGCCACGGGAATGCCAGCCTTGTTGAGCATGTCAGCCGGGCCAATGCCCGACCGCTGCAGGATTTGAACACTGCCAATAGACCCTGCGCACAAAAGAACTTCGCGCTTGGCATGCGCTTCAAATATCTCGCCGCCGCGCTGATACACAATGCCCGTTGCAGTCTGATTGCTGAAAACAACTTTGTCTGTAAGCGCGCCTGTCACTAATCTAAGGTTTGGACGTTTAAGGGCAGGACGTAAAAACCCACGCGCCGCAGACCATCGCCGCCCCGCTGTCTGGTTGACGTGAAAATAGCCCGCGCCTTCATTGTCGCCGGTATTGAAATCGGCTGTGCTGGGTATGCCAAATTCATCTGCCGCATGTCGTACCGCGTCCAGTATTGGCCATCCAACCCGCGGTGCGTTGATGCGCCACTCGCCGCCAACCCCGTGGGTTTCGCTCTCTCCCAAAAAATGGTCTTCGATCCTCCGAAACACGGGTGCTACATCTTCCCAGCCCCATCCGGGGAGTCCCATATCGCGCCAGCTATCATAGTCTTTTGCCTGCCCGCGCATTGAAATCATTGCGTTTATAGCGGACGATCCCCCAACTACTTTTCCGCGGGGATAATTGAGCTTCCGCCCGCCAAGCCCAGATTGGGCGACGGTTTCAAACATCCAGTCTGCGCGCGGGTTACCGATAGCAAACAAATATCCAACCGGAATATGAAACCAAATCCAATTGTCTTTGCCTCCAGCCTCCAGCAACAAGACGCGCGTTTTCCCGTCTGCAGATAGACGATTGGCGACGACGCATCCTGCGGATCCTGCGCCTACGATGATATAGTCATACTCGCCATCTAGGGTCCGAGGTCCAGTCAAAGAAAACTCCTCGAATTCACTTTCGCTTAAAACTGCCTAGGACAATCCAAGTTCTGACAGAGCGAAGGATTTGATTGTTTTGTAGTCGGCCTTGCCATTTACCGCCCGGCCTAAATCGTCTTTGAACAAGATACGCTTTGGAGATTTATACCGAGCAATACGATCAGACACAAAAGCGCGTAGCACGGTTTCGTCCACGTCGCCGTCAAGTGAGACGACGGCGGTCACGGACTGCCCCCATTTTTCATCCGGTACGCCGACCACCAGAGCATCTCGAACAGCCGTATGTGCCTTCAAAGCCTCTTCAACTTCTTCGGGGTACACTTTTTCGCCGGCGGTATTGATACAGTTTGAGCCGCGCCCGATCAGCGTCAGCGTGCCATCTGCTTCGACCGTACACCAATCACCGGGTATAGAATAACGCACCCCATTGATTGTCTTGAAGGTTTTCGCAGTTTTCTCTTCGTCTTTGTAGTACCCGAGCGGAACCGCGCCACCGCGCGCAATAATGCCAGCTTCACCGCTGCCCGGTTCAATCTCACGTCCGTCTTCACTAAACACCCGGCAGCTTGCGCCGATCGCAAATTTAGCGGTCTTGGTGCCTTCTTCAGCCGTGGTCACAGACGTTCCAAATCCGACTGCTTCAGACGAACCGAAACTGTCCATCATGGCCGCTTGCGGAATATGTTTGATCAGACCTTGTTTGACTTCCTGACTCCACATGACGCCTGACGAGACGATGCTCACAACGGAACTCAAATCATAGGCGCCGGGCTTGGCATCTAGTTCGGCCAACATTGGTTTCGCGAAGGCATCCCCCACAATTGCCATGCTCGTCACACCTCTTGATGAGACCGTTCTCCATAGGTTTTCTGAGTTGAACGATACGTTTTCAGTGAGCGTTACAACTGCGCCGCCGTTCAGCATGACGCCCATCGCAGTGAATAGACCCGTCCCGTGCATCAACGGGCAGGCGGGTATTTGCCGCCCATGTCGCCCCAACAGTTTTACTGCTGCGACGTGCTCTTCCAGATTTGCAGGGACCGGTTCGCCCGCCAAAATGGCAGGCTCAACACTGGCCTGACGCCAAATTGCATGCGTCCACATCACCCCTTTGGGCATGCCGGTTGTGCCGCCGGTATACAGAAAAAACTGATCATCCGGTGACCGATCATTCCCGAGGGGTGACCCATCACCGGTTTCGACCAAAGAGTCATATGAGACGGCCCAATCGGGCGTGTCACCCGCGCCGCCCACTTCAATCCACGATTTTACGTTCGGTAGTTTTGCCCGCACGCGTTCAACGAGGTCTCGAAAGCCTGCATCAAAGATTGCCGCAACAGCATCTGAATTGTCAAAAATGTAGATCAACTCATCATCTTGATAGCGGTAGTTGACGTTTACGTGCGTCAGCCGCGCTTTGAAGCTGGCCGCCAGTCCTTCCATATACTCTGGTTGATTACGCATATAGAAGCCGATCTTATCCCCAGCCGAAGCGCCGCGGGCGATGAGCGCCCTGGCCAGCCGATTTGACCGCACCGTCATTTCCGGCCAACTGATCACACGGTCTCCGTGAATAAGCGCTGGATCGTCATCGGTGAGCGCCGCGCCGTTTGCGTCCAGCATGTCGCCAAAGTTCCAGTCTGTTTGCGTGTCCGTCATCGTCGCCACCTCTTCATTATTCTTTTGCTGCAGCCTAACGGAGATTACGCGGCGCTCAACAAAAAAGGGCGGCACCTGTTCGGCGCCGCCCTCGATTGTATTGTAGACGTTGGGGAAGGCCTAGAAGCCCATGCCACCCATTCCGCCCATGCCGCCCATATCAGGCATAGCGGGCGCGCCGCCATCATCTTTCTTTGGGGCTTCGGCGATGCCGGCTTCGGTGGTGATAAGCAGACCGGCAACGGATGCCGCGTTCTGCAAAGCAGAGCGAACAACTTTTGCCGGGTCAATCACGCCCATGCCGACCAGGTCGCCATACTCTTCGGTCTGAGCATTAAAGCCATAGGCCTTGCCCTTGCCGCGGCGGATGGTGTCGACAACCACAGAGCCTTCAACGCCCGCATTTTCCGCGATCTGGCGAATAGGGGCTTCCAAAGCTTTACGAACAATATCGATGCCCGCTTGCTCATCCGCGTTGACGCCTTTGGTGTCGATGTTTCCAGCAGCCGTCAGCAGGGCTGTTCCGCCCCCTGGAACGATGCCTTCTTCAACAGCGGCGCGCGTGGCGTTCAGGGCGTCGTCGACGCGGTCTTTACGCTCTTTCACTTCCACTTCAGTTGCGCCGCCAACTTTAATGACAGCAACGCCGCCCGCTAGTTTAGCCAAACGCTCTTGCAGCTTCTCTTTGTCATAATCAGAAGAGGTGTTCTCAATCTGCTGACGGATTTGAGCGACGCGCGCTTCGATGTCTTTCTTCTTGCCGGCGCCGTCAACGACTGTTGTGTCGTCTTTCGAAATGCCGACGCGCTTAGCTGTTCCCAGCATGTCCATTGAGACATTCTCGAGCTTGATACCGAGGTCTTCAGAGATGACCTGGCCGCCTGTCAGAACAGCAAGGTCCTGCAACATGGCTTTACGGCGATCACCAAATCCGGGTGCTTTCACGGCCGCAATTTTGAGGCCGCCGCGCAGCTTGTTCACAACCAGAGTTGCAAGCGCTTCGCCGTCAACATCTTCTGCAATGATCAGCAGTGGCTTTTGCGACTGCACAACAGATTCCAAAATAGGAAGCATTGGCTGCAGTGAAGACAGTTTGCTTTCGTGCAGCAGGATGAACGGGTCTTCCAGTTCAGCGGTCATCTTGTCCGCATTGGTCACGAAGTAAGGTGACAGGTAGCCGCGATCGAACTGCATGCCTTCAACAACATCGAGTTCAGTTTCCAGTGACTTCGCCTCTTCAACTGTAATCACGCCTTCATTGCCGACTTTCGCCATCGCTTCAGCAATCATATTGCCGACTTCTGTGTCGCCATTGGCTGAGATCGTGCCGACTTGGGCAATCTCGTCGTTTGACTTCACCTTCTTAGAGTGATGCGCAATGTCTTTGACGACTTCCAGCGTGGCTTTTTCGATGCCGCGCTTAAGGTCCATCGGGTTCATGCCAGCGGCGACGCGCTTCATGCCTTCGCGAACGATCGCTTGGGCAAGTACGGTCGCGGTTGTGGTGCCGTCACCGGCCACATCATTCGCCTTTGACGCCACTTCGCGAAGCATTTGTGCGCCCATGTTTTCGAACTTGTCTTCAAGTTCGATCTCTTTAGCGACGGTCACGCCGTCTTTTGTGGTGCGCGGGGCACCGAACGATTTCTCGATGACAACATTACGACCCTTGGGGCCGAGTGTGACTTTCACAGCGTTGGCGAGAATGTCGACACCGCGCAGCATGCGCTCACGGGCATCGGAGCTGAAAACAACTTGTTTGGCAGCCATGTTAAATTACCTCTTAAAATATGTCTGGTTTGAAAAACGACTGGCGCGAGATCTACTTCTCGAGCACACCCATGATGTCGCTCTCTTTCATGATCAGCAGTTCTTCACCGTCGACGGTGACTTCCGTGCCTGACCATTTGCCGAAAAGGATGCGGTCTTTGGGTTTAACGTCGAGCGGCACGCGCTCATTGTCATCGCCAATGGCGCCATTGCCCACAGCGACGACGACGCCTTCCTGTGGCTTTTCCTTGGCTGTGTCGGGAATGATGATCCCGCCTTTGGTTTTTTCTTCTTCTTTAACGCGGCGAACAACGACGCGATCGTGTAATGGACGAAGTTTCATATGAGTTCTCTCTGTACATCTTCTTACAAAAATGAGTGTCGTCAGCGCCGAAAGGAGAGCAAAATAGCACTCGGCCTACCGGACTGCTAACGAGTGCAGCGGAGATAGGGGCGCGGCCCGGTGTCGTCAACTCTTGCCGAAGACTTTTTGTTTACTTTTTAGAAGGATGCGCGCCGAGCCTGCGAAAATGACACCAAACGCCGCGTTTTTTCGTCCCACAGGTGCAAATTTGCGCAAGCGAGACTTTCCCTAACGGTAAGGGGATTTATGTCTGCCAGCTCTTTATGATCGCTCATAATCTCCGGCAGTCGATAGAATGGGATGCGACTATTCAGGTGGTGAATGTGGTGAATTCCAATGTTTCCCGTCAGCCATTCCAACCAGCGCGGCAGCTTGTAATAGGAGCTGCCGTTCAACGCAGCATGGTGCACTTGCCAGTCATCGCCGGTATCCCATTCGGTGTGCTCAAATTGGTGTTGCATATAGAAGAGCCACACTCCGATCGTTGCGGCGATTATGATGACCGGCAGGAACACCATGAAAAATGGCGCCGCGCCTATCGTAAAGATCAAACCGCACGCCACCAAGGCCATCATGAGATTGGTTCCCATGGCGCTCACCCAATAGGCCCACCCGCCGGTGAAAAATTCCACGGGGAGGCGATTTTGCAATAGAAACACAAAGGCTGGCCCAATCACGAACAAGGTGACCGGATTTCGAAATAGGCGATATCCAAACTGCCCCCACCAGGATTTCGCGCGAAACTCCTCCACCGTTAGTGTATGAATGGCGCCCATTCCTCGTTTGTCCAAATTGCCAGACCCAGCATGGTGGCGCGCATGCGCTTTGCGCCAAATATGATACGGCGTGGCGGTCAACACGCCTAGGCTGCGCCCGGTCCAGTCATTCATCGCTTTGCTTTCGAAAAATGCCCCATGGCCGCAATCATGTTGGATGATGAATAGCCGAACCAGAAACCCAGCCGCGGGTATGCAAATCAGCAGAGTGAGCCAATAGCCCACGCTGAGCGACCAAATCGCTAAGGCCCAAAGCAAACCAAATCCAATGCCCGTAATCAAAAGTTCCATCAGGCTGCGAGCTAAATTGGGGTCGCGATACTGAGCCGCGACCATGGCCCAGTCCCGCGCCGTTCGGTCTGATGGGCCTGACGTGTTTGCCTCGCGGGTATCTTGCATATGTCGGCCCCCTCAAAACTGACTTTAACGAGCCTAGCGAGAATTGCGCGGTGCGCCAAATGACAGCGCTGCAATGTTTGGCAAATCACCATGCGCGCTACAGCTTTTGTGACAACGCAGTAATTACGCACTTGTAAAGTGACGATCTACGCAACGCGCGCTTATGGTCAGATTGGGGGAAGATGTGTTGACGATTTGGTAGAGTACGTATGAACAAACCGGAGAAGAAAAGCAGTATTTGGACGCCGGTCATTGCGAGCATGTTTTTAGGCGTGTCGGCATGTGGAGGGTCGTTAGAAACGACAGGAAGCGACCCCATCGTCGCGCCTCCAGGGTCTCCGCCCATCGGGCCACCTCCGCCGCCGCCGCCTCCACCACCCCCCCCGGGCGGGCAGGAGTCTCCCTTCGCCACCAAAATCTCAACATCGCATTTTCTCACTCAGGCCACCTTTGGCCCCACCCCCCAACAAATTAGCGCCCTGACAGGCACCAACGTTTCTGACTGGCTTTTGGGCGAGTTCCAAAAGTCTCCGAGCTACAATCTCGACTATGTGATTAATTTCACGAATAAGCCGGAAAATAGAGACAACGGCCACATCAGCTATATAGGTTTGCAAGCGCCCAGCTATTCGTTCTGGAGCAATGCGATTGATGGCAATGATCAGCTCCGTCAACGAACGGCTTTTGCCCTGTCCCAGATCCTTGTGATCTCACACAACAAAGAAGGCAGCACGCTTTATAAGTATCCCACCACCGTCGCGCATTACCAGGATATTCTGACCCGTAACGCGTTCGGAAACTACAGAGACCTCCTTGAGGAGGTGACCTATTCGCCCGCCATGGGTGTTTATCTGACCTATTGGAAAAACCAGAAAGCCGATCCCCAGTCGGGGCGGATGCCAGATGAGAATTATGCGCGCGAATTGATGCAGCTTTTCACCATTGGCCTGGAAGACCTCAACCCAGACGGCACCCCCAAGGGGCAGGAAACCTACACCTTGGAGGACGTCGCCGGGCTTGCGCGTGTGTTCACTGGGCTTAGTCTCAATAGTGACGGATTTTTCCGTCACATTGGCAACGTCAATGCCCAGGCACGCTACAGCCCTATGAAGATTTTCCCGAAACATCACTCTTCGTTGGAGAAAAAATTCCTCGGCACGACCATTCCGGCCGGAACATCGGCTGAGGAGAGCATCGACACCGCGCTCGACACTCTGTTTGAACATCCAAACGTCGGCCCATTCGTTGGCCGCCAGTTGATCCAGCGATTTGTCACGAGCAACCCTGAGCCAGCCTATGTTGCGCGCGTATCGGCTGCGTTTGACGCCGGCAGCTTTACGTTGCCGAACGGCACAAAGGTTGGGGAGGGCCGTCGCGGCGATCTTAAAGCGACCATCTCTGCAGTTTTGCTCGATCCAGCGGCACGAAACCAAAGCAACCGCGATGCCAATACTTACGGCAAAGTGCGCGAGCCCATCTTGCGTTTTACACACTGGACGCGCGCCTTTGACGCTGGGCGCGTCGCACCGCGTGATCGCCGGGATCTTTTGGATGTGTCTGGGCCAAACGCGCTTGCGCAGCATCCTTTTCAAGCCCCTTCAGTATTCAACTTCTATCGCCCCGGCTATCTGGCGCCGGGCACAAAATCAGGCGCGGCTGGTGTCACAGCGCCAGAACTGCAACTGGTCAATGCCAGCTCCTCTGCGGGCTACGCCAATTTCATTTCTGACTTCATCACCATTGATCCATACAGAAAAAATAAAGCCGAAAAACGCAGCTTCATTCCGGATTACACGGACGAGCTCGCAATGGCTTCAAAGCCGGATGCGCTGTTGGATCATCTTGATCTCATTTTGACCTATGGCTCGATGTCGGCTGAGACTCGGGCCAGCATCTTAAAGGTGATCGAGAGCGTTCCGCTCACCAATGAAAACGACAAAAACTATGATGGCCCGTTTACCCGGGTCTCGATGGCCGTGGTGATGATTATGACGTCACCAGACTACCTCGTTCAGCGTTAGAAAGTAGAGTAAGTATATGACCCAGTCCCGCCGCAAGTTTCTGATGGGCCTTGGCGCAGCGGGGGTCGCCGGTGCGGCCCAACTGTCCCTCCAATCGGCGCTCACATCCTTCCAGTCGGCCAGCGCTGCAAACACGGGCGGCTACAAAGCGTTAGTGTGTGTCTTCTTGCTCGGCGGCGCAGACAGCCACGACATGGTGATCCCCTATGATCAGTCATCATACGATGAATACGCAAAGATCAGGAAGCCGCTGCTAAACAGCTACGCCCGCGCGCCCGGGGGAAACAGCCGGGCCCGCAATCGTTTGCTGAAGCTCGATCCAAAAAATGGCAATCGCTTTGGCAATCGAAAGTTTGGGCTTGCTGAGGATTTGAAGGGGCTTCACACCCTGTTTCAGGAAGGCAACGCTGCCATTGTCGGCAATGTCGGTCCGCTGCTCCAGCCAATGAACAAATCCAAATGGGACGCGAAATCCGTTGAACGCCCCAAACGCCTTTTCTCCCACAATGACCAACAATCAACCTGGATGTCGAGCGCGCCAGAGGGCGCTAGATATGGCTGGGGTGGCCGGTTCGCAGACGCCGCGTTGGCATCAGGCGCGAATACCAATCCAGACTTCACCACCATCACTCCGCGCGGCAATGAGCTTTTTCTCACGGGCAAGGATGCCATTCCATATCAGATCGGTTTGAATGGTGCATTTGATCTGGATGTTCTGAAAAAGCATCGCTCGAAAGACTACGGCGATGATTTGCGCAGCCATTTCATGGCGCAGGGGTTCACGCGTGACAATCTGTTGGAACAAGACATTGTCGGCTTTTCTCGCGGCGCCATTGAGCTGAATGAATTGTTCAATGAATCCCTCAAAAGTCTCGTGCCGATTGCGACGCAGTTTCCTGATAACGGCCTTGGAAAGCAAATGAACGCCATCGCGAAAACAATCGCGATCCGCAACAATCTTTTCATGAAACGTCAGGTCTTCTTCGCGGCGATTGGCGGCTTCGACACCCACGCCAATCAAGCGAACAGATTACCCGGTCAATTGCGAATGGTGGACAGTTCAATCACTGCGTTCTACCGCGCCATGCAAGAACTGGGTTTGGGCAAAGATGTGACGGTGTTCACCGCATCAGACTTTGGCCGCACCTTGGCGGTCAACGGAGACGGCACAGATCACGGTTGGGGCAGCCACCATTTCGTTGTCGGCGGGGCTGTTGAAGGCAAGAAAATATATGGCGACATCCCCCCTGCCAAGTTTGGTCACGCGCAAGATGTGGGGCATGGACGCCTAATACCAACGACATCGGTTGAACAATACGCTGAGCCGCTCGGGCGTTGGTTTGGGCTGAACAATTCAGAACTCGTTGATGCGCTGCCAAACTTCAAAAACTTCCAAACAAAAAAAGACATGCAGTCCATGCTTGAAATGTAGCTGCGAATGGCGCGGCTTCAGTTCAGTGTCTGTCGCCCGCGCACCAGTCGTCCGGGGCGCGCGCCCGTTGGCTGGCCTGCGGCATAAATCACCTGTCCGGCGACCAGCGTCGCAACATACCCATCGGCGTACTGCATCAAGCGGCGACCGCCTGCGGGAAGATCATATTTGATTTCTGGCTTGTGCAAGGTCAGCCCGGCATGGTCGATGATGTTGATATCGGCGCGATAGCCGGGGGCGAGCACGCCGCGATCTTGCAGGCCAACCCATTCGGCGGTGTCGTGGGTCTGCGCTTTGATCACCTGTTCCAATGGCAATTGTGGCCCTCGCGTTCGGTCGCGCGTCCAATGCGTCAGCATGCTGGTCGGGAAAGAGCCGTCGCAAATCATGCCAACATGCGCGCCGCCATCCGAAAGCCCCGGCAGTGTCGCGTCGCTCATCATCATTTCATAGATCGGGTCGAGGCACCCGTCTGAATAATTCAGGAACGGCAGATACAGCATGCCGCGTCCATCATCCTCAAGCATCAAATCAAGCGCCGCTTCCATCGGATGTACTCCGCGCGCCTTTGCAATCGCCTCCAGCGTGCGGTCCTGTGTTGGTTCATAATCGGGCACATCGTCCAATGTGAAAATCTTGCCAAAGCTGCGCAGCATCATTTTCGCAAAGGCATCATCCGGGGCGGGGGTGTCGACCAATAAGTGTGCGCGAAACTCAGGGTCACGCAGCTGCTTCAGTTTTTCCTCGAAAGACAAACCCGCAATCGCCTTATAGACGGGGTGCGCTGAGAATGGGTTCATCGTCAGCTCCAGCCCTAGCAATACGCCGACAGGCCGCGCCGCCACCTGTGCTCGCATCGGCAAGCCATCCGCCGCCGCCGCTTCAATCGCCCCTAGCAACATGCGCCAGCCATCCGGTGCGACATCGGCCTGCGCCAAAGACACAGACAACGGCCGCCCAGATACCTCAACAATGCGGCGCAGCATCGCCGCCTCTTTCTGCGGATCATTAAAATCAGACACAAATTGCAATACGCCCATGCCAGCATCAGCCAACCCCATCGCAATGCCCGACAGTTCCGCTTCGCTCGCCGTAAGCGTTGGGGTCGGCTGTCCGTCCGATGTGCGATGGTTCAACGTGCGAGACGTGGTAAACCCCAGCGCGCCAGCCTTCATCGCGCCGCTCGCCAATGCCCGCATCTCTGCGATATCGGCCGCGCTCGCATCCTCACGGTTCGCGCCGCGATCTCCCATAACGTACACGCGCAGCGCCGCGTGGGGCAGTTGGGCGGCCACATCAATATCAAACTGGCGCTCCGACAATCTGTCCATATAATCAGGAAAGCTCTCCCAATCCCAAGACAGGCCTGCGCTTAAAACCGGGAAGGGAATGTCCTCAACGCCTTCCATTAGGCGGATCAATCGGTCACGGTCATCGGCGCGGCAAGGCGCAAACCCTACACCGCAATTTCCCATCACCGCCGTTGTCACCCCATGCAAAGACGATGGAGACAGCACCTCATCCCAAACCGCTTGTCCGTCATAATGGGTATGAATGTCGACAAAGCCCGGCGTCACAATATGCCCGCTGGCCTTCATCTCCTCACGGCCATCGCCCTCAATATCCCCAACCGCGGTGATCTTGCCATCGTCAACGGCGACATCGCCCAAAAACGGCTCTGCACCCGTCCCGTCCACAATTTGTCCGCCGCGAATTACCAGATCATGCCGTGTCATACTCACCTCTGTCCTCGTCTCAGACGATCTTGTCCCCAAATTGCAAAACTACCAAGTCTGAGCAGTAGAAATTTGCGTTTGTTAGCCCGCTCTTTCCTACACTTGCTACGCGCTTTATAGGGGCGGCATGGCCACATTCCCTTTTGAAATTTCTGCCACAGATGGCGCCGCCCGCACCGGCGCGCTGCGGACCCCCCGCGGTGACATTCGCACCCCGGCGTTCATGCCGGTGGGCACGGCGGGCACCGTCAAAGCCCTATACATGTCCCAGGTCAAAGACGCGGGCGCCGATATTATCCTCGGCAACACCTACCACTTGATGCTGCGTCCAGGTGCAGAGCGCGTGAAGCGCCTCGGCGGGCTGCACATGTTCGCCAAATGGGATGGCCCCATGCTGACAGACAGCGGCGGCTTCCAAGTCTGGAGCCTCGCCCAATTGCGCAAGATGGACGCTGACGGCGTCACCTTCCGCAGCCACATTGACGGCTCTGAGCACCGCCTCACGCCCGCCCGCAGCATTGAAATCCAAGCCGATCTGCTCGGCGCTGACATCTCTATGCAGCTCGATGAATGTACGGATTTCCCATGCACGGCCGAAGAAGCCGACCGTTCGCTCACCCTATCGCTTGACTGGGGCCAACGCAGCCTGGACGCCTTCGGTGACCGAGACGCACAAACCCTGTTCGGCATTATCCAAGGCTCGAATTATCCAGAGCTGCGCGAAAAATCCGCCAAAGGTGTGATCGCTCAGGGCTTTGGCGGCTTGGCGCTCGGCGGTCTCGCCGTCGGGGAGGGGCATGATCAAATGTGCGCTAGCATAGACATGACGGTGCCACACCTGCCCGCCGAAATGCCCCGCTACGTCATGGGCGTGGGCAAACCGATAGACCTTGTTGAAAGCGTTGCGCGCGGCATTGATCTGTTCGATTGCGTCCTGCCCACCCGCTCAGGCCGCCACGGTCAGGCGTGGACATGGGACGGCCCCATCAACATCAAGAACGCCAAGTTTAAAGAAGACACCGCGCCGCTCGACGCCGCCATTGCCTGTCCTGCCAGTCAGGACTATTCGCGCGCCTATCTTCACCACCTGTTTAAATCTGGCGAGTATCTCGGCCTCATGTTGCTTAGCTGGCACAATACCGCGTTCTTTCAAGCACTAATGCAAGAGATACGCACCGCCATCGCAGAGCATCGCTTTGAGGCCTTGCGGTCTATTTTGTCGACCCGATGGGCGAAGACGAAGTCGTCTCCCCGCGCGCCGGAAACGTCCGCTTAATGCGGCGCGAGACGGTCGGCTGCGACCTTGGCGGCGCTCTGCCTCGGTCTGGATCATCCCCCTTAAAGATGATGTCATCCGACAGAGAATCTGCCGTGAGCGCAAAATCTGGCCGCGCCGGGAATGAGCAATCATTCGCCAATCCAACCCCCTTCAAATAGGCGCGGCGCTGCGCCCCAATCACAAAGGCTTTGGCGTATTTCTTTGAGTATTTCTCCGCCCCAGAGGCATAGCGCACGACACCTCTAAAGGGGATCATGCCGCGCGCTTCTGAGGCCACCGCGCCCAGCGTCACTTCGGCGCTGCGCTCGGCCAGTTTTTGCGATCTGAGCCTTTCGTCTGGTGTAATCGCGTCCCAATCGCTGCCCAGAACGCGGTTGAGCGCCAGAACCCGGCCTGCAATGTCGTCACAGCTCAAATTATGCGGCACATCATAGGGGCTTTTCATGTCCGCCAGCAGCGCCGGAATCTCATTTTTTCGTAGGTTTAGATCCTCCAACGGCGACAACACCGCGTCGGTTAAGCCATCCTGTGTCTGGTCCATCGCGCTGGACGCCGCTGAGCTGACATTCTTGCCCAAAGATGCGTCTTTTTGTGCGTTCTTTTGGCTTGGGGCGGAGGCGCAGCCTGCCAAAATCAGCGCCATAAACACTAGGATATGGAATTTCATCGGTCGGCCCTTGTGAAAATTTGATAACGAGTCGCACCTTATCATAGGACGCCCGGTTGACCTGCCCGCTTTCGCAGCCTAAATGGCCAGTCTTGGGAGCCGTTAGCTCAGTTGGTAGAGCAACTGACTTTTAATCAGTAGGTCGTAGGTTCGATCCCTACACGGCTCACCATTTTTTGTGCTGCATCAGCGCTCCGTGTCCTCATGAGTCCGGTAAATCAAGGAAAACCAGTCGGTTTCGCGTCTAACTGCATCTTGCAAGTGGACACGTTTCCTCTGGTTTCACTTTGACCATGCTACTCAGGAGCGATCTTCTATGCCCAAAATCAAACTTACTCAGAGCTTTATCGACAACCTCAAACCATCAAAAGAAACAACTGTCTACCGGGACGAAAACCTTCCCGGTTTTGGTGTGAAAATTACACCTTTCGGAACAAAAACGTACATTATTCAACGCCGATTGCGTTTCAAAACCGTGAATATAAGTTTTCATTCGCAAGAACGAATATTATCAAGCTTCAAACGGCACGAGATCGAGCGCGAACGATGATTGGCGAGATTTCTAGTGGTAAAAAATCCATTCGAAAAAAAGCCTCAAACTACAAAGACTTTCAAAGATTTCTTCAATTTATATATGACGCAACATGCCAAAGTTGAAAAGAAGCCAAGGTCTGTCGTTGAGGACCAGAGATTGATAGACAATCATCTGTTACCTCGATTGAAACGTAGGTCGCCCGAAACGATTACAAGCATAGAGATAGGTCAAATCCGGGCTAAGATTGATGTGCCCCTAGAACGGTAGACGCCTTGCAGGGTAAAACTGGAAGCAAGGAGT
>CAZXVJ010000030.1:0-38284 GCA_964644385.1 uncultured Hyphomonas sp.
CAGTGGGTGCTGTGTGGAGGGAAATGAGTGGGATTTGCGTGGCCCATGGATTTTCCAGCGGTTCGCAGAGTGAGGCGAATGTCACGCGCCCTTTAGAGTTGAACGGTTTTGGCGCTTGGTGCTCGCTCAAATTGTCTGACTCATAGATGATATGCAGCGCGTACCATTTGGTAACGCCGATAAGGACCATTGAGTCTTCGCCGCGCAAACTTGCGGCTTCTAATTTTGCCAGGATCACGACGAGCTGCACCCATAGCCAGGGCCATAGGAGGATCGGTGTCATTTCATAAAGACGGTTAATCTGCTCGCGGTTCATAGCGGCAAGATTAACCCCGCCGGAGGGGGTGTCGGATAAGTTCGCCGCACAAACTTGTACTACGTTGTTTATGCTTATTTTTGCTTAGGAAATTGTGCGAGGTTCAAAGCACATCTGCCCGAACGCTTTGGACGTTCGGGCAGATGTCGTTCCAGATTTCGAGGCGCCCTATTTCTTTTTCAGTTGGAACATCACATCAACGCGCGCCGTGTAGCCGATTTCGCCGCCGGCAATGGGCGTGGCCGCATCGGCGCGGCTGGATTCCATGCGCGCCATCACCATCGGTTGCGGCGCTGGATTGTAGTTGCCGCCTTCAGACACGGTGACAATGCGGTGGACTTTCATATCGGCCGCTTCTGCATAGAGTTCGGCGCGGGCGAGCGCGTCTGCCATGGCTGATTTACGGGCCTGATTGCGCACGCTGGTGTCATCATCGAGCGCAAAGCGGACGCCGGAAAACGTGTTGCCGCCCGCATCAATCAGATCGTCCAGAAGCGGGCCGAGGCCAACAAGATCGCGCACTTTAATCGTCACCTGATTAGAGGCGGTGTAGCCGACCAAGACCTGCTTGCCCGTGGTGCGGCCATTCTCGCCGCGTTCTTCAACATAATCATAGCGCGGCTGAAGCGAGAGATTGGAGGTTTGCACGTCTTTGCGGTCAACCTGATTATTGTCGAGCACGTTAAACATGGCCTGCATCGCTTCGGCATTGGCGCTCATCGCGGCTTTGGCCGTTTTGGCCTCCTCACGCACACCGCCTGTGATGAAGGCGATGTCAGGCTCAGAATCGACCCGGCCCTCTGCGGAGATGTTCAGCGTGGTTTCAGGCTGAATGGAATTTGGGTGGTCACTCATACCAGAGGCTCCTGAACAGGCGACGGGAAAAACGGCAAGCGCAAGGGCAGCAAGCGGCGCGCTCAGACGGGTTGGAAAGGCAGGCATTCGGTCAAATTCCTTGATTCATCATGGGTGTGGCAGTGTTTTTTTCACTTTCCGCCATCCAGCCCATTGCGGCAAGCCCATTGCCCGCGTTATTAGGCGGGGCGCTGGTTGCAAACCTCGGTTTGCCGCTTCGCGTGGGCCTGTAGCTCAGTTGGTTAGAGCGGACCGCTCATAACGGTCTGGTCGGGGGTTCAAATCCCTCCGGGCCCACCATCCCTCTTTGTTCACTCTGATTTAATTGAACAAATTGGGAAAGTGGGACTATTTTTATGAGGTGTTCGGAAAAAGTGGGACACTTTGTGCCCGAAGTGTTCTCAGACGCGTCAGTCAATACCCGGTCGATCGATCTGTTACCTTGGTTGGTTATGAACGATCAAAGCGATAGAAACTGATGTGCCCCTAAGACTGTAGACGCCCCAGGGCTTCATTGTGCTGCCATTTCAAACTCTGTGGGTGACAGCATCCCGTTCTCAAAATGAAGCTGTCACCTGGTGCGTACGCTCCAACCTTCAGAAATGGAATTCCGGCGTCGAAATCATTGCTTGTTTTCCGATTAAAAACTGCGCGCGCTCGCTCAGGCCTCTGGCGACTGCAAAAGCGTGAAGGGACTTGCCCCGCTTTCTGTGTCCGAAGCGTTTTGTCTGAACATGGAAAACAATTCGCGGCCAAGGCCAACTTGGTTTTCATTTTGCCTGAAAACGGCAGGCGGGCGGCTCATCAAATCGGCCTCAATCGTTAAGTCGCCCGTGTTGGCATCAAGGCAGATCACATCTCCGTCGAGCACGCGCGACAGCATCCCTCCGCGTGCAGCCTCTGGTCCGATATGAATTGCCGAAGGGACTTTGCCGCTGGCCCCTGACATGCGGCCGTCGGTCACCAACGCAACTTTGTAGCCACGGTCCTGCAAGACACCCAGAATTGGTGTGAGCGAGTGAAGCTCCGGCATACCGTTCGCGCTGGGGCCTTGAAAGCGCACGACCGCAACAAAATCCCTATCGAGTTCACCCGCCTCAAAAGCGGCTTTCATGGCTTGCTGAGAGTTAAACACGCGCGCGGGCGCCTCAACCCGTCGATGCTGCTGTTTCACGGCAGACACTTTGCAGACGCCCCGCCCCAATGGTCCGCGCATCATCTGAAGGCCGCCATCAACCGAAAACGGATCGGAAGCAGGGCGAACGATATCCAAATCTGCGCTCGCCTTTGCGGCGGCTCGCCACGCCAATGTGTCACCATCCAACCAAGGTTCTCTCGATTGCTCCGCGATCGTTCCAGACACCGCGCGCGCATCACCATGCAGCAGGCCTGCATCGACAAGTTCCCGAATAACAAACCCCATCCCGCCCGCTGCATGAAAATGGTTCACATCCGCTGGACCATTTGGATAAACGCGGGCAAGCAATGGCACCGCTGCGCTTAGCTCTGCAAAGTCATCCAGGGTAACAGTGATACCCGCCGCCGCCGCCATGGCCGGAATGTGCAAGGTCAAATTAGTGGATCCGCCCGTCGCCATTAGGCCGACAATGCCATTCACGACAGAGCGCTCATCAATCATCTGACCCGCCGGTAAATAGTGATCGGTTTGCGCGGTGATCTGCGCCGCGCGGGCTGTCGCCGCCTCCGTTAAGGCCTGGCGAAGCGGCGTGCCTGGGTTGACAAAAGCCGCGCCAGGAAGGTGAAAGCCCATAATCTCCATAAGCATCTGGTTTGAGTTCGCGGTGCCGTAAAAGGTGCATGTGCCTTGCGTATGATAACTTTCGGACTCTGCTTTGAGCAATGCGGCCCGATCCACCTTGCCCTCTGCAAACAGTTGGCGGATCTTCACTTTTTCAGGATTTGGCAAGCCAGACGGCATCGGCCCAGCGGGTATAAAGATGGATGGAATCCAACCAAACCGAAGCGCCGCAATCACAAGCCCGGGTACGATTTTGTCGCAAACCCCCAAATGCAATGCCGCATCAAACACATCATGACTGAGCCCAACAGCGCTCGCCATAGCGATAATATCGCGGGAGAACAGCGACAGCTCCATGCCGGTCTGGCCTTGGGTCACGCCATCACACATTGCCGGCACGCCGCCAGCAACCTGAGCAATTGCGCCTGCTTTGCGCGCCGCTTCACGGATCAGCTTTGGATAATCTTCAAACGGCGCATGGGCCGACAACATGTCATTATAGGATGTAATAATTCCGATATTGGGCCAGCCCGCGCCAAGAAGTTCAGCCTTCTCCATCACCGCGCAGCCCGCAGATGCATGTGCCAGATTACCCTCAGTCATCTTGAGGCGAGCAAAGCCGGTTGGCTTGTGGCGACCGATCATTTCCAGATAGGCGGCGCGAGACTCGGCCGACCGCTGGCGTATGCGTTCGGTTACGGTAACAAGAGTTGGGTGAAGTTTTGTCATTACGGTGCCCAACATACGATTAAGCGGGGGCCGAGTCCCGCTACGGCTGCACGCACAGGATAGTCGTGCATCTCGCCGGTCATCGCGGCCTCATAGACATCGCGCTTCTCGTTGCCAAAGATCAACAAAACGGCCTGCCGGGCGGACGTTACGGCATCGCGCGTTAGAGTGATCCGATCGGTAACATCACCCGCCACAGGGCAACCGGACGCGTCGATTTGCGTGACGGTCAGGTCCATTGTCTCCAGTGCGTCGCTCAAATTCGCGGCGCCGGGGAACCAGCTGGCCGTGTGGCCATCTGTGCCCATGCCCAGCAAGACAAAATCGAATGGACGTTGCGCCGCGTACTGTTCGTTTACGTCGATGATATCTGCCGACAACATGGACAATACGGTCGCGGGTGCGGCGTTTCCTTGCAACAGAGTTCGCCGGACCAACCCTTCATTTGAAGCTGCGTGTTCAGGCGAAACGGCTCGCTCATCTACCAAGCCGATGGTCACAGATGCCCAATCCAATTCAATGTTCGCAAGCGCTTGAAACATAGGCCCGGGCGTAGACCCGCCGGACACCATCAAACTGGCCCGCCCACGTGACGCCAGACCGTCAGCAAGCGCCAATTGAGCAAATTGTGCAGCGGCCTCAGATGCATCGCTTCGCGTTGCATAATCTAGGAAAAGAGTGGCAGGCTCTGTCATTCAGCGGCCCACCAATCGCGGCCATCCCGGTCCATCATCACCGCCGCAGACGTGGGACCATCCGATCCCGCCACATAAGTGTCCAATGGCACATCAGCATCTTTCCATGCCGCGATGAGTTGATCGACCCAAGTCCACGCAGCTTCGACCTCATCCTTGCGCATGAACAAAGATAAGTTGCCCCGCACAATATCCATCAACAATCTCTCATAAGCATCTGGATAGCGCAGGGTGAAACTGTCAGCGTAGGATAGGTTCAGCGGCAACGACTTAACTCTCAAGCCCCCGGGGCCGGGCTCCTTAATTTGAATATATAGCTTCACCCCCTCATCAGGTTGCAAACGCATGACCAATCGGTTGGCCGTCTGTTTGGCATCACCAAAGATGGAATGGGGAACATTTTTGAACTGGATGACAATGTCTGAATGGCGCGTTGCAAGGCGTTTGCCGGTGCGCAAGTAGAACGGCACGCCCGCCCAACGCCAATTTTCAATCTCCGCCTTTATGGCAACATAGGTTTCGGTGTGGCTCGGCTTATCGCTGCTCAACGTCTGTTGATACGACTGCACCGCTTCACCAGCGACCAGCCCCTCTTTATACTGCGCGCGCACCGTATCAGTCTTTGCACTGCCCGGGGCGATGAACTTTAGCGCCTTGAGAACTTTAATTTTTTCCGTTCGGATGTCATCGCCCTGCATGGACCCCGGCGGCTCCATAGCGGTCAAGCACAATAATTGAAGAATATGATTTTGAACCATATCGCGCAGCGCGCCGGACCCGTCATAATAATCGGCTCGCCCTTCCAAGCCGATATCCTCCGACACAGTGATCTGAACGTGATCAATCGCCGCGCGGCTCCAAACCGGCTCAAACAGGGTGTTGGCAAATCGCAGCACCATCAGATTCTGAACCGTCTCTTTGCCTAGATAGTGGTCAATCCGATAAATCGACGACTCTTTGAACACCGCGCCGACCCCGTCATTTATCGCTTTGGCTGAGGCGAGGTCTGTACCGATCGGTTTTTCCAGAACAAGGCGGGTTAGTCCTTCGGCGAGCCCGGCCGCGCCAAGGGCTTCGGCAATCCCGACATAGAGCCTCGGAGAGGTTGCGAGATAGAAAATGCATGGGCGATTAGGGTCGATAGTGATCAACTCCCGCATCGATTCCCAATTTGCGTCAGGCTTGGTTGCATCCATCGGCACATAATAAAGAAGCGTCTCAAACTGGCTCCATTTGTCTGCGTCCCAGGCATCCCCCGATGAGCTCTCACAGGCCTTTCGGGCGAACGCCTGATAGCCGGCGCGATCCATATCAGACCGCGCCGAGCCAATAATACGGCTGGTCTCTGATATTTGGCCGTCTAAAAATCTATGAAAAAGCGCAGGCAGCAGTTTGCGCTGGGAGAGATCTCCCGTCCCGCCGAAAATAACAAGGTCAAACGGGTCTACCGCTACAAATTGGGCCATCGTTTACTCACCCTTTCGAAAAAATTTTGCAGGGTCAAATCCATAGACTCACCTTATCTTCGATAGCCAACCTATTGAGCCTCGTCTGCATGACTTAAGTTTGAATCGGGACTGATTAAAAGCGACAAAGAGAGTCGCAAATTCAGAAAGCCATCTCCGCTCGTCCAATTATCTTACTATAATGATTCTGAATCGACCGCTGCGCAGTCGGCAAATATCGCGCGGGAATGTCGCCACGAATCAGTCAGCGAAGATACCGAACCCAAATTAGCCGGCGGACAATACGCCTTCGAAATATTCAATCGTTTTCATCAACCCGTCTTTCAACTCAATGGTCGGCGTCCAATCGAGAATTTCTTTAGCTTTTGAAATGTCTGGCTGCCGTTTTTGAGGGTCATCTTGCGGTAACGGCCGGGTCACGAGCTTAGACCCGGCATTTGTTAGCGAGATCACCTGTTCAGCCAGTTGGCGAATCGTGAACTCGTTTGGGTTGCCGATATTGATCGGTCCGGTCACCTCAGAGGAGGTGTTCATTAAAGATACAAGTCCTGTCACCAAGTCATCCACGTAACAGAAGCTGCGCGTTTGCTCACCATCGCCATAGATGGTGATGTCTTCGCCGCGCAACGCCTGCATGATAAAATTGGATACCACGCGCCCATCATTTGGATGCATCCGCGGACCGTATGTGTTGAAGATACGCGCAATCTTTATCTGCACTCTATGCTGTCGATTATAGTCAAAGAACAAAGTCTCTGCGCAGCGCTTACCCTCATCATAGCAGGAGCGAGGACCAATCGGGTTCACATTTCCCCAATACTCTTCACGTTGAGGATGCATCTCGGGATCGCCGTAGACTTCAGATGTAGAGGCCTGGAGAATTTTGGCACGCACGCGCTTGGCCAAACCGAGCATATTGATTGCGCCATGAACCGATGTCTTGGTGGTTTGAACAGGGTCAAACTGATAGTGTATTGGGCTGGCTGGACACGCCAAATTGAAAATCTCATCGACTTCTACAAACAAAGGAAACGTCACATCGTGGCGCATCACTTCAAATCGAGGGTGGCTCAAAAGGTGGGCAACATTTGTGCGTCGCCCAGTGAAGAAATTATCCACGCACAGGACATCGGCTCCACTGTCTAAAAGACGCTCACAAAGGAACGATCCGATAAATCCGGCACCTCCCGTGACCAATATTCTGCGTTCACTCAACATCATTTATAGATGCGCCTCGCTAACCCCAGCGTCAACGCTTAACAGCCGCAAGGCGAACAAAACCATTTTGACCGCTGATTACTTATCGAAATAGGCGAGTGTACCGGTGCTAATAAGCGTATCGGTCTCCCCTGTTTCGTGTGGTGCGATATCAGGCTTGTCTTTCACTTCAGAATAAATCGAACCAAAATCTTGGTAGCATGCGTCGAGCAGCGCATCAAAACTGTCGATCACGAAGTAAGTTTTTTGAAAATCGTCGATGATGTACTGCGTACGCATGATTCGTTGCAAATCAAACCCAACGCGGTGCGGACTCTCACTTTCTAAAGCGAAAACCGTCTCATTGGGACTGGATAGGATTCCAGCGCCAAATATGCGTAGATCGCCGTTTTCGCGGATCAGCCCAAACTCAACTGTGTACCAATAGAGCCGCGCCAAATTATTCAACTGGCCGAGTTGCATCGCGCGCTGGCCGCCTTTGCCATACGCCTGCATAAAATCTGCGAATATGGGATCAGCCAAAAGCGGTACATGACCAAAAATGTCATGAAAAATATCCGGTTCCTGGAGATAGTCGAATTCTGCTTCAGGTCGGATGAAAGCGCCAGCCGGAAACCGGCGATTTGCGAGGTGATTGAAGAATATATCATCGGGCACAAGTTCCGCGACAGGCGCCAAACGCCACCCTGTGAGAGCCTCCAAACGATCTGACAAGCGTTCCATATCCGGAATACCAGACGGTGAAAGCTCTAGCTTTTGCATCGCCTCAAGCGCGGCTGAGCAGGCCCGGCCTTTCGTGACCTCGGCTTGGCGACGAAACAGGCGATCCCAACGGTCATGCTCATCGTGCGTATAGGATTCCCACGCTTGGTCGATTGTAAAGTCAGCGCCGCGCGGCGCGTTGTGGTAGCGGTTTTTTGTTTCAGTCGAAGTCATATCGAACATATGGGGCGGGCGCCGCCCCCAATTCAACTCAAATCCACTTTTTGGAACACTTTATAGCTTCGCATCTGCTTGATTTTTCTGAAACCAATTGTACGCGTCAGCCAGCCCATCTCGCATGTTGATTGATGGTTTCCAGCCAAGCTCGCGCAAACGGTCAGCCTGCATCAGCTTGCGCGGCGTTCCGTCCGGTTTGGACAAGTCTTTGACGAGATCGCCTTCAAAACCGACCACATCCATTATCAGGCGAGCAAGCGCCTCAATTGTCATATCTGAACCAGAGCCAACATTTACGTGTTCATCGCCCGAATAGGTTTTCAACAAATGGACAAGCGCGTCTGCACAATCATCGGCATGCAGAAACTCGCGCATCGGCGTGCCCGTGCCCCAAATTTCCATAGAGGGCGCACCACTCAGTTTGGCTTCATGGGCTTTACGGATGAGAGCCGGGATCACGTGTGAGGATTGCAGATTATAGTTATCGCCGGGGCCGTAGAGATTGGTCGGCATCGCTGAGATATAATCGACCTTATGCTGCCGTCGGTAGGCCTGGCAAAGTTTGATACCGGCAATCTTCGCAATTGCGTACCACTCATTCGTAGGTTCAAGCGGGCCGGTCAACAAAGACTCTTCTGCAATTGGCTGGTCGGCTAGTTTCGGATAAATGCAGGACGATCCCAAAAAAAGTAGCTTCTGTACGTTCACGCGAAACGCTGCCTCTATGACATTCGCCTCGATCATCAAATTATCGTACAAAAAGTCAGCCGGATACGTGTCATTGGCCAGAATGCCGCCGACTTTTGCAGCAGCCAACACAACGACATCGGGCGTCTTCGCAGCCATCCAGGCGCGAACGTCAGCCTGGTTCATCAAATCAAGTTCTTGGCGGGTCGCGGTCAAAATCTCGCAATTTTCTGAACCAAGCCGCCGCACCACAGCAGACCCGACCATCCCGCGATGGCCAGCGACGAAGACACGCTTGTTAGTCAGATCAAAATCGGCAGTCGCCGGTGCAACCTTATCAGTCATGCCGATTCTTGCGGCTGGTTTCATCTTTCACCAGCACCAAATCTGCGGCGACCATTTCCTTCACAAGGTCGGCAAAGCTTGTTGTATGTTTCCAGCCGAGCTGTTCATGGGCTTTTGATGGATCGCCGATTAGCAATTCAACTTCCGTCGGGCGGAAGTAACGTGGATCAATCTTGACCAACACATCACCCGTCTTCTTGTCTTTGCCAACTTCGTCTACGCCCTTGCCAGACCAAACAATCGTACGATCAATTTCTGAAAAAGCCCGCTCGACAAACTCGCGAACGGTATGGGTTTCACCTGTCGCCAATACCCAATCATCTGCCACGTCATGCTGAACAATCCGCCACATCCCTTCCACATAGTCGCGTGCGTGGCCCCAATCTCGTTTCGCATCCAAATTGCCGAGATAGATCGTGTCTTGAAGTTTCAATTCAATGGCAGCGACAGCGCGCGTGATCTTGCGCGTCACAAATGTCTCACCGCGAGTGGGCCCCTCGTGATTGAACAAGATGCCGTTTGACGCATGGATGCCATAGGCCTCACGATAGTTTACCGTGATCCAGTAGGCATAGAGCTTGGCAACCGCGTACGGGCTTCGTGGGTAAAACGGCGTCGTCTCGCTCTGCGGCACTTGCTGAACCAGCCCGTAGAGTTCTGAGGTCGAAGCCTGATAAAACCGCACACTGTCTTCGAGCTTCAATATTCGCAGGGCTTCAAGAAGGCGAAGTGGGCCAACAGCGTCAGCATTCGCTGTGTATTCTGGAGTTTCAAAGCTCACCTGAACATGGCTCTGGGCAGCCAAATTGTAGATCTCATCCGGCTGAGTTTCCTGAACCAATCGGATCAAATTGGTTGAATCTGTCATATCACCATAATGGAGGTGGAAATCACTGGTCGACTGGTGAGGGTCGACATAGATTTCGTCGACACGGCTCGTATTGAAAGACGAAGACCGTCGCTTCAACCCATGGACGACATAGCCTTTGTCGAGCAATAGCCTGGCCAAATAAGCGCCATCCTGCCCTGTAACGCCTGTAATTAGGGCTGTTTTGGTTGACATAGTGATGTTGCACCTGTTGTTGCTAAACGAGATTTCGTGGCTTATGGGCCACTTCGGACGCGTTAGGCAAGAGCAACGCCATCGGATCAGACAGACTTGGCTTAAAAGCCTAGAAATTTGGAGGTAGAATGCTTCTTTCGAGATACGACGTTCGGCGTCGTTTTAACTCCGGCTCGCTACCAAAAAGCGATGTTATTTATTTTACCCCTCTGAATGCCATACGCGAACCGCTGACCTTAGAACAAGGACCCTATTGATGTTCGACATCATAAAGAAAACCGAATATTTCGACCTTCTGAACGCAGGGCATGGGGATTCAAAAGATCATACCCTTAAGGGCATTCAGGATGCTTGGGCAATGGAACAACTCCATGCCATGAAAAATAAGCGCATCATGGAAGTGGGTGGCGGCAATTCACGTATTTTGCCTCAATTGGCTGGCAATCAACTTTGGAATGCAGAGAAGTTCGAAGGGGTCGGCAACGGCCCGACCACTGTGATCTCACCGGACGGGGTCACAGTAATTCCCGCTTTTATGGGCGAATTTCACAAGGATATGCCCGTTGTTGATGTGATTTTTTCGATTTCGGTGGTCGAGCATATTCCGTTCGATTCATATAAAGACGCGTACGCTGATATGGCTCGTTGTCTGGCGCCGGGTGGTAGCATGTATCACGCCGTTGATCTGCCGCTCGCGGACCACCCGTTGCCAGTTGCTCGACAACGTATTGAATTATTGCGCTCAGCAATTGAAGAGGCGGGACTGAAATGGCGCGTTCCGCCAGCAATACGGCCTGATACGGTTTTTACAGCTGACATGGCAAGCAATTCTGACCTTACGATGTGGATCTGGTCGCGCATTTCGGAGGCGTCTGCCAATACAGGGCCGTCTAGCCAAATCGTAACGATCAAAATGATCGCAGACAAACCGGCACCTTAGTCGCTTTTTCGAAACAATTGGACTGTCATCTTGGCTTACAAAATCTCCGTCATCACGCCATCATTCAATCAGGCGCAATTTCTCCCGTTCAATTTGGAGTCTGTCCGCGCGCAATCGCATGGTGATGTGGAGCATATTGTCGTCGACCCTGGGTCCAAAGATGGTAGCCTCGAAATCGCACGAGACGCCGAACACATTAGACTTATAGATGAGCCCGATCGTGGACAGTCGGACGGCATCACGAAAGGATTTGAACGTTCAACCGGCGATATCCTAACCTGGCTGAACTCTGACGATTTTTACCCAAGTGACGAGGTTCTCGCACTGGTCGCGAAGACCTTTCGCGAAAATCCTGATGTCGACATTGTTTATGGCCGCGTAAACTTCGTTGATGAGCAAGGTGAGTTTCTGAAAAAGGGCTTTATCAACTCAGATGCAGCAGGATTGTTGACTAGCTTTCCCTATCAGGTCGGCATCGTTCAACCCGGCGTCTTCACTCGCCGCTCGGTGTTCGAAAAAGTCGGCGGGCCATCCGAGCAGTATGAATACTGTATGGACTATGAATATTGGGTCCGGATGGCATCAGCGGGTTTTAAATGGAAGTTTCTGGATGAGACCCTCGCTCACCACAGATGGTGGGACGGCATGAAAACCAGCAAAGGCAGAGACGCAAGCCTGGTCGAGCATATGCGCGTCTCGAAAGATTATTTCGGTTATATCCACTGGAAATGGCTCGACCGCTATGCCGACTATATCGTGTCGAACGCCGATGGCGTCGTTAACTACAGCGGCGGCGTCGACCCCAGTCAGAAAAACAATGCGATCAGAGAAGTTGTTCTGCGCTACGTCTCACAAGAAATGATGGCGTATTTGCAAAAAAGTTCAGGCCTCGAAGAGGCGGATACGCTACTGTTCATCAACCGCCATGTCCCTGATCTTCCATCTTACTATCAGCCGGCTGACGCGCTTCAAGGTTTGAAAGAAACGCATTCTGATCCAGACGCACATAACCGCACCGCTTGGCACATTATGAATGGTAAGGACGACGCGGGAAAATCCTACAAGACATATAATGTCCCAGACAATTTTCACCGGTGTTTCGATGCCGACTGGTTTGGCTCCAGCCTCGCTGTGGGAAAAGAGAAACTCGCCAGAATGGCGGCCACAAAAAAGTCCGATGTTTGCGTGATCGTCGCGAACGGACCGAGTTTGAACAAAACAGACTTCTCGCTGCTCGAAAACGTCGATGTCATCATCTCAAATTTCGCGACACTCAACCCAAAACTGCTTGATCTGGCATCGATAATCACGATCACAAACACACTCGTCGCTGAGCAAGGCGGAGTTAGTTTCAATGATATTCGCAAGCCAAAAGTGATGCCTATCTGGTTGTCACACGAGATCAACCAAACGGCAGAAACATGCTTTGTGGAAGCAACCGTGAATCCAGAGTTTTGCGACAATCTGGATGGCGTTTTTTCTTGGCGGTCTACAGTCAGCTATTTCAACATGCAGCTGGCCTATGCGCTCGGGTACAAAAAAGTTCTACTGGTCGGATTTGATAACTCGTACGCACAGCCCAAAGACGTCAAAGAAGGCGACCTCATCAAACAGGATGAGGATGACGATAATCACTTTGATCCGCGATACTTCAAGAACCGCGTCTGGCAAGCCGCCGACACCAACAATATGGCGGCGATGTATGAGGTCGCCAAAGCGGCCTACCAGGCGGGTGGTCGTGAGATCATCAACTGTACCGTTGGCGGAAAACTGGAGGTCTTTCAGCGCGGCGATCTTAGCAAAGAGATGTCCGGGTTTGCGGCAGACATAGCGCCATCGGCTGACGCGCTGGAGTGGGCATACGAGACTGCAAACACTAACCTCACGCGTTTTGAGAACACGCACAAAGCGCAACGGTGTTTCATTATTGCTGACGATGCTGATCTTTCGCCAGAACTGCTGACCGAACTCGAGTCAGAAATCACTTTTTCCAACAATGCTAAGCTCACGCCCAACTACCTGGTTTTGCCGAATGGCGCATCGAAGCCTCTCGCGGCCGACAGCATCGAGGAGGCCCTCAACGACAACCCTGAGATGACAGGCATTATTCCGCAGACTTTGCGCCAGTTCGGAGACGAGCCAAAGCTGCTGATCACACGCGATATAATCCCGCCCGCGCCTAATCGATTTTACTTCAAAAGCGATGATTATTTTGTCGCTCGCCAGTCATCCACGCTTCTATCCAACGATCCAGCCACTTACTTAGCGAGCGCCAACTCGCCCATACTCCTCATGATCCAGCTCGCGAACCATATGGGGTGCAGTGAGATTTATCTCATCGGATCCGACACTCAGTTTGGTGACCGAACGCATGCAGCCTTTCGCACGTTAAAAAGTGTTGAGGCTCTCGTTTATGATGCAACGCCGCAGCAGTCGTATGTCCCGTTTCCGGCCGTTTTTTTGGACAGTTTGTTTTTGTTGAACCGCCACGATGAAGAGTCCGCGCCAGAGGGATCGTACGCCGCCAAAAAACACAACGCCGCGATTATGACGCTCACTGAGCAATTGCCACAACATATGAACGGGTCAATATTCCTGCCAACGAATAAAGTCCGCAAAGATCGCCAACTTTCGGGCATTCAAAAAGTCGTCGACTTATACGCAAATAAAATGGATGCGCACAGCAATAGATTGAAACGTATCAAGGCTGCGCAAACGGCAGATCGATGTTTTATCATTGGAAATGGACCAAGCCTAAACGAAACCGATCTGTCGAAACTGGAAGGCGAAGTAACATTTGCGGTCAACGGCTTCTTCTTGAAAGCCGCAGAACTTAACTGGAACCCCACCTTCTTTGTCGTGGAGGACCATTTGGTTGCAGAAGACCGCGCACCGTGGCTCAACGCGATCAAAACATCTGAAAAGCTCTTTCCAGCCTATCTGGCCTATTGTTGCGAGGAAGACGAAAACACAACCTTCTTCAATCATCGCCCCCGCCCCAGCCATCCCGATGGATTTGATTTCTCTCTCGATGCATCAGACGTCACCTTCACTGGGTGCACAGTCACGTTCACCTGCATGCAACTCGCTGCCTATATGGGATTCAAGGAAATCTACCTGATCGGTGTAGATGCTAGCTATAAACTTCCGGACGACACCGTCGAGACCGCGTCGTATGGCACCACAATTCTCGACATGGAATCTGACGACCCCAACCACTTTCACCCTGACTATTTTGGCAAAGGGTATCGCTGGCATGATCCGCAAACAGACAAAATGATTGAAGCCTACGCCGCCGCTCGTGAGGCCCTAAAGGGAACTGGCAGCACAATTTATAATGCGACTGTCGGAGGCGAATTAGAAGTTTTTGAGCGCAAAAACTTTGACGGCCTGTTTGAAGAACATCTACCGCGCGTGCCTGAACCTTCACCTACCCCTGCTGCACGTACCGACCACCCAAGACTGTTGGTGTTCGACCTGACGCCACCAGACAATGGCACAGCAACAGGTGAGATAAAAACAAACATCTTTGCCGACTGGCCAGGTGAACGGTATTTGCAAA
The DNA here is from genome assembly GCA_964644385.1 of uncultured Hyphomonas sp. Classification (GTDB taxonomy): domain Bacteria; phylum Pseudomonadota; class Alphaproteobacteria; order Caulobacterales; family Hyphomonadaceae; genus Hyphomonas. The sequence continues at coordinate 14,575 of CAZXVJ010000030.1, forward strand.
TCTTCTCAATGAGCGGAAATGATTTGGGTCTGACCGGGGCGCTTGAGGCGCGCATGTCTGCTGCAGATGCGCTCAAGCAAGTGCGCAAACATATCGAAGTCTTCAATCCCGATCTAATTCTTTACAGGCCGGTTCCAGATGCGTCGAACTTGCACCACGCCGCGATGGATACAATCAAGCGGTTGGCCGATGTGCCGCTGGTGACGTGGATAATGGACGATTGGCCGACACGCCTGGGCGCAGATGACCCCGAACAGTACGCATCTTTGAATATAGACTGGTTGTGGTTGCTAGATCGGTCCAACACACGCCTGTCTATTGGCACGCGGATGTCTACCGAATTGAAGCAACGCTATGGATTCGATTTCATTCCATTCGCCAATGGCGTGTCCCCAGATGAATGGGCGATGCCTGCGAAAAAAGATTCCTCGAAGCTAACAATCAGATACGCTGGAGCATTGGCAAACAACATGTGCGCCGCAAGCATTCTTCGCGTTGCGCAAGCGGTTGAGGAACTGGCGAATGAAGGCCACCCCGTTGAGCTTGAAATTCGAACGGGAAGCATCTGGCAGAACATGCAAGCGTCATCTTACAAGACGCTCAAGCATACAAAGTTCTTTAATGAAAAACTTTCTCGAGAAGACTATCGCAAATGGCTACAGGGCGCGGGCGCGGTGCTCGTCGGTTATAATTTTGATGAAGAAAGCCTGCGATATATTCGATTGTCCATGGCCAACAAAATTCCAGAATGCCTCGCGAGTGGCGCGCCGCTTCTGGCGCATGGCCCGCTCTCAACCGCGTCGATTGAACATCTAGACAAGCATGATTGCGCTAAAGTCGTTAGCACGCCAGAGATAGAAGAGGTCAAAACTGCTATCCTCTCCCTGCTGAAAGACACGGCAGAAACGCAAGCGCTCGTGTCTCGCGCGCAGCAGGTTGCATTCACCCGGCACAATATTTGCGACATTCGGAAGAGATTTGCGGATACCCTGATCGCTGCTTCTCAATCGCCACCGGGGACTCAGGCAGATATGGTGCCCATCTCAATGATTAAAACACTCCCGCGAGACAAACACGCCCAAGTCGACGAAACAGCCGTCGTTGCTCATCTGTTGGCGGACCGAAAAGGTCGCGAATTCACGATGATTGACGTGGGTGCCCACGTTGGATCTTCGGCTGATTACTTCGACCGGTTAGGGTGGAGTATTCATTGCTTTGAACCAGACCCAAACAATCGAAAAAAGCTGATCGATCGATTTGGATCATCCTCCAACGTCATCATTGATACGCGCGCCGTGAGCGACAAGCCGGCCACCGGTCTTCAATTCTTTAGCTCTGAAGAGAGCACAGGCATTAGCGGCCTCCATGCTTTCCGTGACACGCATGCGGTCACCGCAACGGTGGACGCCACAACAGTGGAAGAAATCGTGGAGGCGCGAAGTATCGACAGTGTCGACTTCTTAAAAATTGACGTGGAAGGTTTTGATTTGAACGTCTTAAAGGGCGTGCCATGGAACACATTGAAGCCTGACGTAGTGGAATGCGAGTTTGAGGATGGCAAAACCTTACGCCTTGGTCACGACTGGAAAGCGGTTGGCAATTATCTGAAACATCATGGCTACACAGTGTATGTCAGCGAATGGCATCCGATCGTACGATATGGAATTGCGCATGATTGGAAACGCGTTGTTCCGTTTGAGCAATGTGAGATGCCCGGAGATGCCTGGGGCAACTTCGTCGCATTTCGGCGTGATCCAGGATATGAAGCCGTTTCTCAGGCATTTGACGCGATGATGAAGTTCCGAAAAGCACCCGTCGTGCCACCGGCCGCGCCCAAAGCACAAGCGTCAAGTGTTGAGACGCCATTAGCGCCCGCCACAAAATCACCTAAAGTTCCGGTCAAACCGACGCCAGACTCGGAAGAAAGTAGAGTAGATATGCTAAAACAGACGCCTGATCACGCCCTATCGACCTACCGCGGAGAACCCATTTCTGCGGGGAACAAATGGTATTCTGAAGCTGCTCATAAAGTTCGCGCCGTTTCGCCCGGACTGTTTGCTTTGTTGCGATTTACACGTCGCGCATTGGTGCATTTGTTCACGCGTCCAGCGCTTTTGATCGGCGTACTTATTATTGCCGGTTTGGTGACGTGGTTCGCGCTTGGCGAAAATTTCGCCACAACACGCGGCTGGTGGTTTGCTGGCGCTGGCGGCGCTTTGCTTACACTTTTGATCGCCTACATTGCACAACGCGCACACGCACAGGCTGAGATGCTGCAAATAAAGGCAACAGAGCTGCAACAAACTGTCACGCGCCTGCAAAAAGACTTAAAGACCTATGCCCATTCGAATTTGGAGAACAAAGGCACGGTTTCGGACGATGTCGAAACGGTTGTCGGGCGAAAAGTCGCCCCCAAATTGAAGGCACTAACAGCAGCAATGTCGGAAGACCGCGCGCGATTTGAAGCGCTCTATCGTTCCGCTGCAACCACACAAGCGAAAGCTGATTTAGCAGAGAAGCAGCTTCAAAAGCTATCAGGCGAGCAGTCATCTGCCACCCATCTAAAAGCTGACTTGCACAAAATCCATGCAAAAATGGAAAACTTCAAGGCAGAGATGAAAACACTCGATCAAAGCCAAGTCGACCGGCACGCTGAAACCCGCCGTCAGGTCACCGGAGATCTGAACGGAATTAAAGCGCAACTGACCCAATTTGACGCCGCGCAAAAGCAAATAAGCGATACAGCGGCCAAAAACCTTCAAACGCTCTCTTCAGGCATCGCTGAAGTGTCCAATAAGCTTGCAGAACTGGAGACGGCACGCATCGCGCTGCAACAGCAGGCCGGCGACATAACAAGCCGTGTTGATGCCATTGCCGCATCAGACGCAAACACCGTCAAACAGATCGTGTCCGTTCAGGCTCTGTTGGAGAAACAATCAACCGAAACAGAGACTTTGGGCACTGGGGTCACAACAGTGACCGCATCGGTCGCTGCCTTGGAGGGCGCTTTCAACGAAGCCAAGAAGTGGACGCAGTTCGACAACAACGCATGGTTCCAGCACTTCAATCGCCAACTCAAAGCTGAGCACGTTACGGAATTGGAGCAAAATTGGCGCAAGAGACTGTCTATCCCGATTGCAAAAGCAACTCTTGGCTACATGGCAGGACGGGCTTGCGATATCGAACGCGCCCTCGATGGCAGGCTAGCGACCTCGGTGGAAGACGTATTGTTGCGAACACTGGTCGCAAGTGCAGTGAAGTCGCGCGATATTGATGTTCTAGAAATCGGGACGCTGTTTGGCACTGGTGCTGCGATCATGTTTGATTCTTTGGTCGGGAATTTTGATCAAATTCACTTCACACTACTTGATCCATTGCAAGGATATTACAACGGAGCGCAAGCCGACATCTTGACGGGCCAGATTGTGGATGAAGGCAGCGTACGCCGAAACCTACAGCGCGTTGGCATGCAAGAGGATCAGTACACACTCATCCAACATTTGAGTACAGAACCGGAAGCAATGGTGGCAGCGTCAAAGCGCAAATACGATCTTCTGGTGATTGACGGTGACCATTCCTATGCAGGTGTAAAAACGGACTTCGAGAACTACGCCAAATTCGTAAAAGTCGGCGGCTATATCATCTTTGATGATTACAACTCACCAGACTGGCCTGAAGTGACTGAATATGTCGACGCTGAAATGCCAGATGTCGAGTTCATCTCTCGGGTGGGTCATTCTTGGCGGACATGCGTTTATCGCGTCGTCAAAGACGTCTCACCCAGTAAGAAGACCCGATCACGTCGCAAGCCAACCGCAGAAAAATCTGAGTCATAGGACTTAGCTTAAGCCGAACACTAAATTTCGATCGGATCGACAGATACACGCCGCGCGAGACGGAACGTGTCTTCAACGATCGCCAGTGGCGTTAAGTCAACATCCATTCGATGTGTCTCAATCAAATTGGCAAAGTGAGCGTAGACGCCATCATACTCATCAGTGTGCACAGTTTGAACAGCATTGCCGTCAATCGAAACAGCAGCGCCGCCTTCTGACAGCACAAGACGAGCCCCGTTCATGGCCTCGAATGACAGCGTCCATGTCTCATTTTCAGTGGTTTGAAACTCAAGCGCAACGTCCACGCATGCCTCATCAGCCAATAGCTGAAACGTCGCCGCGCTGGGCATCTCAGCATTTTCTGGCACTTGAAACTCTGGATTTTGGACCGCCCAATCTTGTGGGTAGATCGCGGTTAAAATGGAGAGCGCATTGATACCTGGGTCGAACACCCCAAAGCCGCCCGCCTTCCATAGCCAGGCTTGGCCCGGATGCCATTTCGCGTGGTTCTCCCGCCATTCAATCGTACCCCGCTTTAGCGTGTGACGCTTCGCCCACTTCGCTGCTGTGGCGATTTGCGAAGCATACCGAGAATGCCACGCCGCCAGCACAACCCGATCGCTCGCCTCCGCCATATCTACAATCACCTGACTGGCCGTAAGTGTTTGAAAAGGTGGCTTTTCGAGCAGCATCGCGCAGCCGTGATCCATCAACTGTTGGCAAATTTCAAAGCGTGGCTCGGGTGGAGTACAGATAGCAATCGCATCGAAAGGTTCACCAACCTGCAAAGCCGCATCTATAGACCGGAACACGGGCACGGACATCGGCGCCGTCTGACTCCGGCTGACAATGAACGCTAGTTCAAACGCATCACTGCGGGCAATGCTCGGCAAATGAGAATCCCGGGCGATTTTACCCATGCCAAAGACAGCGATGCGAATGGGATGCGTCATGGTCTGATGACCTCAGTCAAAGACAAAAAAATGCAGCCAGCGCTGCCCAATCGCCTGCGCTGGTGCGCGCCAAGACACGTGCTCAAGATTGACCAAACCGCCACATCATCGCTGACAAGCGTTGTTTCCGCACTAGAGTTCATCTTTAACAAGGCGGATGGGTTCGCTGTAACTGCCTGGTCGATCCAATCGGGTCCAACGGTGCGGAACGGTTACGGCGCCCCAAGTGGGGTGTGGCGCAGATTCTACCAGCAAGTTTGGATTCATTTCCCGGAATAGAAATTCTGGTCCATCCAAGATGCTGATCATCGACTTGATATTTCCAGGATTGAAATACCCGCCTTCAACAGCCAATCGAAGCGAAACATTTTCGCCAGCCTTCACATCAAGCGGGTCTGAATTGATCTGCGTAGACAGCCCCGTTGTATAATGTGCGTTGAGCGCCCACACAGGTACGCCCACGATCAACTTGCGAATATCGAACATCGGACGAAAAGACACCCGCAACTCAAACGGATCGTTGAACCCAACGGTTTCGATGGGTGCGCCGTTCGCATCGCACCATTTATGGGTCACATTCGTGATCGCATCTGAGTTTTGGATCGTTGGTCCCATGGCTGCTTCAACGCCCTCATGCACATCGATGACCGATCCGTGATCTAGCTCTTCATAAGCCTCAATAGCTTCTTTGGCGGCGCCCTGAAAATGGACCCTTCCCTTATGGAGTACGATGACGTGGTCGCAAAACTTTTCAACATCCCCCATCGAATGAGACACAAATACGAAGGCACTTCGCTCACGCATTTCCCGGACTTTGGCCAAGCACTTTTGGCGGAATCGAAAGTCGCCCACCGCCAAAACTTCGTCGATCAGTAACACGTCTGGAGACACCATCACCATCACCGCAAACGCCAAACGCATTCGCATACCGGACGAATACGTGGCCAGTGGCGCGTCAATGGCTTCGTCCAATTCTGAAAACGCGATCACTTCGTCCAATCTCTCGCGGGTTTCTGTGCGGCCAAACCCGAGCGCCGCGCTGCGCAAGAAAATATTCTCACGCCCGCTCGCTGACTGTTGAAAACCGGCCTGCAGATCAATCATGGCGGCAGACGTGCCATGTAGAATTATTTCGCCAGCGTCCGGCAAAAGTTGGCCCGCTAGCATACGCAGCATAGTCGTCTTTCCCGAGCCATTTAGGCCAATGATGCCGACCGCAGATCCTCGGTGTAGGTCAAATGAGACACTGTCGACCGCCCAAAACCCCGAACCAGACCGCTTTTGAGGTTTAGACGAGGCTTTACTGAATAGGGATTGGCGGGCCATACGGCCAAGACGCTTGCGCGTGTCCTGAACGCTCCGCGTGTAAAGCTTACCAACGTTTCTCGCCTCTAGCAGAGGAAATGCCGTTTGATCCAAGCGGTTGTCCATCACACCACCTCTCGAATGCGATGTTCCATGATGTAGAAAAATCGAAGCGCGGCCAAGATCATAAAAACCGCTCCACCCGTCCACAGGAGAAGAACACCAACCGACGGGTACGCGCCGAAGAACAAATAGTCTCTCGCCGACCGAATGAACACATTGAATGGGTTCGTATGCTCCAACACCGATAACGGCCCTAACGTCGAAACGGGAAAAATTACGCCACTCAAAAACAATCCATATTGGAGAATGATATTCGTGATGCGGTCGATGTCTGGGTAGATCACGTTTAGTATCGCTAACGCCAACCCGATCGAAAGACAGAAGACTAAACCAGCGAAGATTGAAAATAAAAACAATGGGAGATGCACAATAGGCCACTGCTGAAAGGCGACGACCAATAAACACACCAAACCAATTCGCACCAATGTGTCAAAGGCCAGTTGAGCAAATGAGGACGTGATCGCCACCGACATCGGCATCGCCGTCTTCATTGTTTGCTGATTTTGACTTTTGACCACTGAAATTGGGCGTGTGATCATGCCCGTGAACATCATCCAAAGCGTTACATTAAAAGCGATATAGACAGACGGGTTGATGCCATCATAACGGGGGAAAACGCGTAGGTTTACCAAAAGAATGTAAACTGAAATCGGCACCAAAGGCAGGATGACGTTCCACAAAACGCCAAGAACCGTGCCGCGATATGCGCTTCGAAAGTCACCGCCAAATAGCGTTGCAATGTGTGACCGATACCGGCGAACCTCAGTTAGCAATTTTGCAGCTGCTCCAAATGCCGTTGTTTCCAAACGACTTTGGGGCCGATAGTAACGGATATGACTATCTTGGCGGGGTTCCTTTTTCGCTTGGGTCTTTGTCATCACGAAACACTCATTGCTGGCAGCTTGAAAGGCCGAAACTGCCCGTCCCTGCTGCCCCACTGCGTTCAACGTGTCAACGCGATGGCGCACGCTTTTGGACGCTCACGAGTGCTTGACCTGATGGGCATAGCAGAGAAGAAACAAGGCAAATCTCCGTTTGGATGAAAATATGCATACCGACTCCTCACATCGACGACTCGAACGGGCTCGCCAAGACACACTGATCGTTCTCGGCAATGGGCCGAGCTTGCGCGGGTTCGATTTCCGGCGCCTAGAGGGCTTCGATACTTTAGGAATGAATGCTGCTTATCGTTATTGGCGGAGCGTTGATTGGAGCCCGACCTATTATGCGTGTTTGGATGACGCCCTGATCGATACGCATCACGCCGAAATCACAAAGATGATTCAAGAAGGTCGTATTCAACGGTTTTTCCTAACGGGCCATATGCTGGAGCACCATCCTGATCTAGCCGATCATCCATCTGTCGATTTTTTGGATTCCTATGTGCCGCATTGGCATAACCTACGAGGAAAATCTTTCGCGCTTCCTCTAAAATCCGATCCGGCTTTCCAGACCGACATGCCCAACTTTCTCACCACGGGAAGTTATGCAGTTCGATATGGCGCGTCTCTCTCCTACGAACAGATTTACTTGCTGGGTATAGACTTGACCTATGTCGACTTAGAATCAGCCAAAGCGACAAGCCGCAATCGCCTATTGATGACCGAGACGCCGCAATACAATCCCAATTACTTCTTCGACGGATACCAGCAAGCTGGTGACGAATTTCATGTTCCCAATCCAACAGAACACTCAGATGAGTTGCATGTGGCCGCTTTTGTTGCGGTACGAGATGATTTCCATCATTATGGCGTGAAATCGCGCGTTATAAATGCGAACCCGTCTTCTCGCTTGAGTACAGATGCAATTTTTCCTTATTGCAATCTCAGTCAGATGCTAGACGAACCCGTGATAACGACGATTGCGATTCCGCTTACGTCTCAAGAGCACGATCAATTGCTGGCAAATTTGTGGCTCTGGGCGCAACCCGCCTTTTTCCCCTACCTGGGCACTCCGCCTGAAAGACCGCCTGACTTGCTATTCGTCTGCAATACGGCAGAGGCCGCGGCGGTAGAGCAAGATATCCAAGCCGCATTAAAAGCGTCACCGAGACTTCGGATGTGTTTCGATCGCATTCAATTTATCAATTTGGCGCTGAGCGGTCATGATGATGTTTATCAACGCGAAAATGATGGTCCAGCTTCACCCAAAGGGCGGCGCGCCGGGCCGAACAATATGTTCTTTGCCGCGATGGACGCCTTAAAATCCAAACCCGGCCACACATTGTATATGGAAACGGATTGCGTCCCACTTGTCCCGGATTGGCTGAACGGATTGGAATTACAATTGTTGCGCACTGATGCACCTTGGATATTGGGCAGCATGTATCGGGGGCTGGATGCGCTAGGGCCGAATGAGAAACGCCACATAAATGGCAATGCTATCTATGCCACAGGTGACCCAGCCTTTCAGCGATTTGTAACCACGGTCTGGAGACCCAAACTCAATAATTTTATCAACGATCACCCCGAAATGCCCTATGATTGTCTGATCGAGGCGCTATTTCAGCGCGCAGATGCCGCCGCCACACCGCCCGATCCTTTATGGCAAGAACTACAAGACGTGAGTCAAAAATTCGCATACTCGTCGGCGATCATAAATCTTGCCGGCTCGGACTTTGCACGAATCGACGTTAAACAGCGTCTGCAGACCTGCATGGAGGCCTCCCCTGGCGCTTGCATTGTCCATTCCCGTGATATCGCATCTTATGTTGAAGAATTGAGGAATAGCGACAAGCCCGTCTCCTTGCGCAATCTGTTGCAGACCGAAACATTATTGCCTGACGGGTCGTCCAGGGCGCGAACGCTCACCACGATGCGCACGAGGCGACACACATCGGTGGAACCCAGCTCTCTCGCCAGAATTGGACGCGGACTAAAAAGACGCCTCAACAAGCTCAAACATCCCGAAAAAAGGCGCTGAGACTTTCTTGCACCGCTATCTGATAAATCCAACCGTTTGCCAAGTTTCGGCAGTTACTCCAGCTTGTTTCCCCATTCAGTTGTCCTATAGTCAGTACCATCGATAGAATATTCTGAAGAGTAGATACTATGCCAACTGTTAGCGTTGTTTTTCGCGCTCTTAACGAAGAAAAATGGTTTGGTGACGCGCTTCAGGCCTGTCAGTCGCAAGTCATGCCAGACGGTGTTGATATTGAGCTTGTCCTAGTCGATTCAGGCTCAACGGATTCAACCATCGATATCGCTCGACAATATGGCTGTCAGATTTTCCATATCGACAAGTCCGAGTTTACGTTTGGGCGGTCTTTGAATATCGGCTGCGAAGGCGCAACGGGCGACATCCTGATCTTCATATCTGCGCACTGCATTCCGCGCGAACAAGATTGGCTCACCAAGCTGATAGAGCCCCTGTTGGCGGGGCAGTGCGATTATGTCTATGGGGGGCAAACCGGGCTTGAGGGCACGACGCGGTTCTCAGAGCAGCAAGTGTTTGCGCATTATTTTCCGGCCGCGAGCAACATTCATCAAAGCGGCATCTTCTGCAACAATGCGAATGCCGCAATCACGCGAAAGGCTTGGCAGACCTATAAATTTGACGAGGATGTTACAGGCCTTGAAGACATGGTTTTAGCCAAAGCGATCGTCGCAGACGGCGGCCAGATTGGATATGTTTCCGACGCGGCGGTCACTCATATACATGAAGAGACACTGCAGCAGGTTCAGCGCAGGTATTTCCGTGAGGCGCTGACCATGCGGGGGATCATGCCCGAGGTTCAGTTTAACGGTTTCGATTTTCTGCGCTGCCTAACCGCTGGCATCGTCCACGATTTGAGCGTGGCCCGCCAAAACAAGGCATTGGTCCGAGAGTTTGGCGGAATTTTTGCGTTTCGCTTCGCTCAGTATTGGGGCACCTATCGCGGCCATAATGAGCATAGAGAGCTGTCGAAAACACAGAAGCAGCGCTACTACTATCCACGCATCCGGAAAAAGCCCGCCTCCCGGGGCGCGCCGCGCCGTTATAACGATGCGACGGCGGAGAACGCCGAAACTAAATCTGGCGCCTAAGCCTCATCCTAATAAGCGAAATTGAGTATGATAAACGGCCAAACTCTGACGGCACTACTGCCCATGAAAGCGCATAGTGCGCGTGTTACCTCCAAAAATTTCCGAGACATTGCGGGTAAACCCCTGTTTGCATGGATCCTTGATGCCTTGTTGGCGGTAGAGGAAATCGACAAAATTGTGATCAATACGGACGCGCGCGCCATTTTGGCTGACAAGGGTCTTCAGGATGGCCACAGCAATGGCCGCGTTATGATCAGGGATCGCAAGGCCGACCTTTGCGGTGATTTCGTTTCAATGAATCTGGTGCTTGCCGATGACATCGAGGCCACTGAATCTGATCATTATCTTATGACCCATACAACAAACCCCCTGCTACAATCAGCTACGGTGTCTGGTATGATAAGCGCTTATCTCGCGGGGCTGAGCGATCATTCGGCGGACTCTTTATTCACCGTCAACCGCATGCAAACGCGCTTCTACACAGCTGCGGGTGAACCGATCAATCATGATCCAGACAATCTAATCCGCACCCAAGATCTTGACCCGTTCATGGAAGAAAACTCGGTGTGCTATCTCTTTACGCCAGAGAGCTTTGCGGCAACGGGCGCACGGATTGGCCGCAAGCCAATATTGTTCCCAACGCCGAAGTTAGAGTCGGTCGATATTGACGAAGCGGCAGACTGGTTCATCGCTGACGCCTTGCTGCGGCGCGTGGTGGCTGGCGAGGCGTTGCCTGAGGAGCCAACACAATGACCGCGCCTAAAATACTCGTCACCTGCCCGCCAATGCTGGGCTTGTATGATGAGTTTCTAACTGATTTCGAAGCGGCGGGATTGACCGGTGTTGCCGCCGAAACCACGCAAGTCTTGAGCGAAGACGAGCTCATCGCGATTTTACCGGACTATGATGGTTGGATTATTGGCGATGACCCAGCCTCCGCACGCGTCATCAAGGCGGCGACGAAAGGGCGCCTGCGCGCCGCTGTAAAATGGGGCGTTGGAGTAGATAATGTGGATTTTGATGCATTTTCAACGCTCGGCATTCCGGTCGAAAATACGCCCGGCGTATTTGGAGCAGAAGTGGCCGATGTCGCCATCACCTATACATTGGGGTTGGCGAGAGAGACATTTTTGATTGACCGCGAAATCCGCCTCAACAATGGTTGGCCAAAACCGAGCGGCATATCGGTTACCGGGCGCTCGGTTGCGCTGGTGGGCTTTGGGGATATCGGACGGCAAACGGCAATCCGGCTGCAAGCATGTGGTGCTAAATTGATTGTATATGACCCAGCCTATGCCCCGATTGATGCAGTTTCGGCGCAATCTGCGGTCTGGCCGGAGCGACTTGAAGAGGCTGATTTCCTGATTTTTACCTGTCCGCTGACGCCTCACACCAAGGGCATGTTCAACCATGATGTGTTACCGAAACTGAAAGCCGGCGTACGGATTGTGAATGTTGCGCGTGGCCCAGTGATTGATGAGGACGCGCTGATTGCGGGCTTAACATCGGGCCAGGTCCACTCAGCTGCGCTTGATGTTTTTGAGGTTGAGCCTCTGCCATCTGACTCTCCACTGCGACAGTTCGATCGGTGCATATTTGGCTCTCACAATGGGTCAAATTCGGCGGACGCGGTTCGCAAAGTCAGTAGGATTGCGATCGATAAAATGGCGCGAATGCTCAGCTCAGACTAACATTCATCTGTCGGATTGAGACGTTCGAATTCGACTGGGCATCTCGCCAGACGATACTTCATTCTAAGATAAGGATGGAGATACCAATGGATCAGACACACCGCATGAGTTTGCCCTACTTATTGCCGGGGCAAGCGCAAAAACACGTCACGCTTAACAAAACGCTTGAGCGGTTGGACACCGTGATCAGTTTGCAAATTGCGTCCCGCCAGACTGCGATTGAGCCACCGAGCCCCGCCGAGCAAGACGTCTATCTTCTGCCGCCTAGCCCCGTCGGCGGACAATGGAGCGCCTTCGCAACGGGCGATCTCGTCCAATTCACAAATGGCGTCTGGGCACCACTGAGCGTGCCTGAAGGCCAAAGAGCATGGGTCGCCGATGAGCAATGCTTGATCGTACGGGCGCCCAATGGATGGATCGACATCGATCAAGACAATCTGCCGGCCTTCGGCGTCAACACGCCAGCAGATGTTTCCAATCGTCTGTCGGTGAAGAGTGACGCTGTATTGTTCTCACACGACGATGTAAGCCCGGGCACCGGAGACATGCGCCACCAAATCAATCGGTCAACAGTGACCGGCACGGCGTCTGTTCTGTTTCAGACGGCTCATTCAGGCGGCGCAGAAATGGGCCTTACGACCAGCCCCGACCTTACGCTGAAGACCAGCCCCGACGGGACCATTTTTAACACAGGCCTTATCCTGTCGGCGGCGACCGGCGCAGTGGACTTTCCAGCCGGTTTTACAAACCCACTCGCCCTTCTAGGCGCAGTCGGTTTACGCCATGACCTCGGCACAATTACCGATGACAGCACGGCGGAAATTGATTTTGGCACATCGGTGTTTGGCGCGGCACTGCTTGTTATTCCGAACGCACTGTCCTCAGGGCCAGCCGCATTCTTCTACGCCCGCATGGCATCAACGCCGACACTGGACACACTATTCGCCCAAGGCCATGCCCACACCGCTCAAACTGGCCCAATGAGTGGCACAACAGGACCAGATGGCGGCGTCAACTTTTCGGCCACAAGTGATGGAAAATTTGTCATCGAAAACAGGCGCGGCTACGGACTGACTTACCGCGTATATGTGTTCAGGTGATCCAGACTGCGCGGCGAAACAACTGGGCGTCCGGTGTTTCACTTTTCAGGTCGATGACGCATGTCTCGCCCGCCGAAACCGGCGTTTTAAAGATGATGTCACTATGCGCGCGATTAGACCGGATGTCTTGAACCGGACGATCAGCGGAGATTTTAAGACCATCCCCAGGACGGCTTAGCTCAATGCGAAGGCCAGTCTTCGGCTCTGGATCAAAATGCGCCAGCGAAAGGTGGCAACCGTCTCCGATCGCCCCATCAGCGCGCAGTCCGAATACGCGCGGGCCTCCCCGGCGCAAGCGGCGCACCATCGCCTCTTGCAAAGGCCTCGGCCACATGCGGTCTGCCAATGCATGGATCGCAAAGGCGCGGAACGTTCCAGATTGGGCAGCGTCCGGCGCATGCTGAGCGATAAGCGTACGCAACTCCTGACGGCGACGCTTATTCAAGGATGCGGTCTTGGTGTCTCCGCCCCACAACACCATCGACAAAGTGTGCTCCACGAACCCAAACGTCACCCCAGCTTTGTACATCCGGATCCAAAAATCCCAGTCCATTACGTAGTGCAAATCACGGTTTAGACTGCCTACACTTTCACACGCGGCCCGCGAAAACAGGCAAGACGGCTGAGAGATAATGCCTTCTTGAAGCAAGGCATCGCTCGGCGGTTTGACGTTGAAATGATAGCCCGTCATCGCCGCGTCTTCGTCCAGAATAAGACTGTGGCCATAGATGACCTGCAAAGAAGGATCGCTTACCTGCGCTTGAACAATCTTGGCCAAGGCGCCGGGCATCAAAAGATCGTCAGCGTTCAACCATCCAAGCCAGTCGCCGTCGACATTCGCCCACCCTTCCAAAATGGCATCTGTTTGGCCAAGGTCTGGGCCATGGCGGCGATAGGCTAGCCAATCATCATAGCGTCGACCAATTTCCTTAACCCGCTCATCGCCCGACGCATCAAGTAGCGCGACACGCACACAATCGCCCTGCGCACGTAAACTCTCCAAACAGGCTGGCAGAAAGGGATGCCAACTGCCGACGGGGACAGAAATCGAAAACCGCGTCACGCTAGAGAGGAGTCCGTGGCGGCAGGTCTGCCCGTATCCGTCTCGCCAGCGTGTCCGCCAGGCAAGGGACGAATGACGGCGCGTCCGTCAAGCAGTCGCAACGGGTTCCACGCCATGATTCTAAGCAAAGACCATACAGTCGCTGTTCGCTTTGGCGCGGCATAGGGCGCCGGTTGCCGAATGGTTTTTAGCCCCGCGAGGCCAGCTTTCAAACCGCGCCAACTGTCGCGTGCCCGTCCGGTAAAAAGACCGCGCAATAATATGGCGGCGGTGAGGGCAACATGCCCTGGCAACGTTAAAACCAAAAGCCAGAACGGTGTATTCTTGGCATAGGCCCACAATCGATTTCGCGTGCCGTGGTAGAGTGCGAACGGGCTTGCGATGCCTGAAATGCCGCTGCCGGCATGCTGCACGACCGCTGTGGGAACAAAGATGCAGCGCTCGCCGGCAAGGCGGAGACGATACCCAAGGTCAACGTCTTCGCAATAGCAAAAGAAGCGTTCATCAAATCCGCCATGCTGCAGAAAAGTCTCGCGCAAATAGACAGCAGAGGCCCCGCAGGGCGAAAAGCATTCACCTGGGCCCGGCAACTCGCTCGCGGGACGCTGATATGCGCCGCGCCACGGGATACCAAACCCAAAATAGCAATCCCCCGCGCCGTCTAATATCGTGTTGTCTTCAAGCGATAACTGCGCGCAAGCAAAACTTGTCACACCGGGATAGGTGACAACCGCCTTACTAATTTCTTCCAGCCAATCTGGATGCGCGACTGCGTCTGGATTGAGAAGCGCGAGCCATTTTGCCTCAGTGCGCTGCGCGGCAAAATTATTGCCGCGGGCGAACCCAAGATTGTCAGATTGGCGAAGCAATTCGAACGCGGGCAGCCCGTCGCTTTTCAATCCATCGGCCGATCCGTCGGTGGAATTGTTGTCGACCACCAAAACTTCGAAATCGCGAAAAGTTTGCGCCCGCAGGGAGTCAAGCGCGCCTTGCAAGAACGCAGCGCCATTATAATTGACAATGATGACGCATATGGCGGGCATATTGTGTCCTTTGCGGATTTACACCCCTAAAGTCAAACGCTGCCGTCGCCAATTGTAATGGTCTGTTATTTGCGCAAAAATTGGTGAACGCTTAGGGCAATGAAACGCTCCCCAATCGCCGATTTTGCAACAGGACGGCCAGCATGAACATCCCCTTTATAGACTTACAAGCCCAGCGCGCGCGCATTGAGCCTGAGATCAATGCTGCCATTCAGGGCGTGATCGAAAGCGGGCAATATGTTTTGGGGCCGCTCGTGGCAAAACTGGAAGCTGACTTGGCCGCCTATAGCGGCGCTGCGCGGTCTGTGTCTTGCGCCAATGGAACAGACGCCTTAGCGCTTGCGCTGATGGCGTGGGGCCTAAGACCGGGCGACGCGGTGTATTGCCCGAGCTTCACCTTTGTCGCCACAGCCCAAGTCGTGCCATGGTTGGGCGCCGTGCCTGTCTTTGTGGATATTGATGCCGCAACATACAATATGGACCCGGCGTCTTTACGAGCGGAGATTGAGCGCACAATCTCTGAAGGCAAACTCACACCCAAAGTGGTGATCGCCGTCGACCTGTTTGGTCAACCCGCCAATTATCCGGAAATCCGCGCCATTTGTGATGAGTTTGGCATCAAGCTGATCGCCGACACAGCGCAAGGGTTTGGCTGTACGCTGAACGGGCGCCACCCGTCTGATTGGGCCGATATCGCCACGACGAGCTTTTTTCCGGCCAAGCCGCTGGGCTGCTATGGCGATGGCGGAGCGATTGTCACCAATGATACCGCGCTTGCCGAATTGATTGAAAGCCTGCGCGTCTATGGCAAAGTGATGCCGTCAGACATTGAAGAACGGAAGTTCCGTCATGATCCGAAATACCTGTCCTTGCGGGTGGGTATGAACTCACGTCTGGACGCGATCCAAGCAGCGGTCTTGCTTGAAAAACTAAAGATTTTCGACGATGAGATTGAAAAACGCCAAACCGTCGCTGATCGCTATGCAGCGGGCCTGAAAGGGCATGTGAAACAAGTGCCCACCGTTATTGAAGGCGGTCGTTCGATCTGGGCGCAGTATGTCATTGAGCATGAAAACCGCGATGGCCTTCAGGATCATCTGAGTTCCGTCGGTGTTCCGAGCGCAGTCTACTATCCCGTGCCGATCCATCAGCAGGACTTTGCGTTGAAATTTGCGCCCCCTGCCGGACGCCTCCCTGTCACTGAAGCGGCCAGCCAACACGTTGTTGCCCTGCCCATGCACCCGTATCTGGCACCTGATGTTCAAGACAAGATCATTGAAGCTGTGACGGGTTTTAACGGCTAGCCTGCCGTTCCGCTAAATCTAAACTCAGACGCTGGACAGCTAATTTGCTGAAGTCTTCCCCTGCCCGTTGCGTTCAGCCTAGGCGCATGTTAACCGCTTATCAACATATAAAGGATTGTTGATATGGCTAACGATTATGCAGTCGCGGACATCTCGCTCGCGGCATTTGGTAACAAAGAAATCGAAATCGCAGAGACTGAAATGCCGGGGCTGATGGCCGCGCGCGAAGAGTACGGCAAGGCGCAACCGCTTAAAGGCGCACGGATCGCTGGCTCCCTTCACATGACGATCCAGACGGCTGTTCTGATTCAAACCCTTGAAGCCCTCGGCGCTGAAGTTCGCTGGGCCAGTTGCAACATTTACTCAACGCAAGATCACGCCGCTGCTGCAATCGCGGCTGCTGGCACGCCCGTGTTCGCTCATAAAGGCGAAACATTGGAAGAGTATTGGGATTTCGCTGACAAGATTTTCCACGGCCCTGATGGCTGGGCACCAAATCTAATTCTGGATGATGGCGGCGACGCCACAATGTATTTGGTCCTCGGCGAAAAAGCTGAAGCCGATGCGTCTGTGCTGGATAATCCGGGCAGCGAAGAAGAAATTGAACTGTTCAAGCAGATCAAAAAGCGCATGGCGGCCTCCCCCGGTTGGTTCAAAAAGACCAAGGCAGGTATCAAAGGCGTGTCAGAAGAAACGACAACCGGCGTGCTTCGCTTGTACCAATTGGAACAGCGCGGCGAACTCGCATTCCCGGCAATTAACGTCAATGACAGCGTGACCAAGTCTAAATTCGACAACAAATATGGTTGTAAAGAGAGCTTGGTCGACGCCATCCGCCGCGGCACGGATGTGATGATGGCCGGTAAGCGCGCATTCGTTGCGGGCTATGGTGATGTGGGCAAAGGCTCTGCGGCATCTCTTTCGGGCTCCGGCGCACGCGTTGGCGTTTCGGAAGTCGATCCAATTTGCGCGTTGCAGGCCGCGATGGACGGCTACGAGGTGCTGACCATGGAAGAGGCTGCGCCCAAGTTCGACATCTTCGTCACTGCAACGGGCAACAAAGACATTCTCACAGTCGATCACATGCGCGCCATGAAGGACATGGCTATCGTGTGTAATATCGGCCACTTCGACAATGAAATTCAGGTCGAAGGCCTAAAGAACTTCGAGTGGACGAACATCAAGCCACAAGTCGATATGATCACTTTTCCAGATGGCAAACGCCTGATCCTTCTGTCGGAAGGGCGCCTGGTTAATCTCGGGAATGCAACGGGTCACCCATCCTTTGTGATGTCTGCCAGCTTCACCAATCAAACCTTGGCGCAGATCGAGCTTCATACCAATGCCGATCAATACGAAAACAAGGTCTACACCTTGCCCAAGCATTTGGATGAGAAAGTCGCGCGTCTGCACCTGGACAAGCTCGGCGTGCAACTGACCGATCTAAGCTCAGAACAAGCGGCCTATATCGGTGTTGAAGAAGCCGGTCCGTTCAAGCCTGAACACTACCGTTACTAACACGTCATAGATGCGGCGATATGCTGGGGACATGCCGAAGACTTCTGCGCCCCCAGCGTATCGCCAACACTTTTCATTAGACAGCCCTGCTCGCCAATCACGTGGCGATCGAGGGCATTCAAGACTGCAGACCCGAGGATTACGACATGCCTTTGAAATCACATGAATTTACCAGCGAAAGTGTCTCAGAGGGACACCCTGACAAAGTTTCCGATCAAATTTCGGACGCGATTGTAGATTTGTTCCTGACCGCTGACCCCACCGCCAAAGTCGCTGTCGAAACCCTTACAACAACCAACCGCATCGTTCTGGCAGGTGAAGTGCGAACCAATAATGGCGAGTTCATTATGGTCGAAGAGATGAACGCCGCCGCACGCGCTGTCGTCAAAAAAATCGGTTACGAACAAGAGGGCTTTCACTGGAAAAACCTCGCAGTGGACAATCACATCCACGGTCAATCGAAAGAAATCGCGCAAGGCGTTGAGGCTGGTCAGGGCCTTCACCAGGAAGAAGGCGCCGGCGATCAAGGCATTATGTTTGGCTATGCGTCGATGGAAACGCCGGAACTTATGCCCGCGACACTGATGTATTCTCACCAAATCCTGCAGCGCCTCGCAGCCTTGCGCCATAGCGGCAAGCATCCTGAACTAGAACCGGATGCGAAAAGCCAGGTCACGCTGCGCTACGAAGGGTCTGTCCCTGTTGGCGTCAACGCGGTGGTTGTGTCCCATCAACATGCTGAAAGTGCCACGCTTGAGCAGTTGCGCGAGATTATTCGCCCCGTCGTGAAAGACGTTCTTCCCGACGATTGGGACCTCGACGAAGACAAATTCTACGTCAATCCAACCGGGCGCTTCGTGATTGGCGGCCCAGATGGTGATGCTGGCCTGACGGGTCGAAAGATCATCGTGGATACCTATGGCGGCGCAGCCCCACATGGCGGCGGCGCGTTTTCTGGCAAAGACCCCTCCAAGGTGGACCGGTCAGCCGCTTATGCAACGCGTTACCTGGCTAAGAATGTTGTCGCGGCGGGCCTCGCGGAACGCTGTAATATACAAGTGAGCTACGCGATTGGCGTGGCTCAGCCATTGTCACTCTACGTCGACACATTCGGCACAGGGCAAGCTGACGAAGATGTGATCGCTAAACATTTGCGGAAATTGTTTGATCTAAGCCCGCGGGGCATCCGCGATCATCTCGGCCTTGAATCCCCCATCTATGGCAACACTGCCGCGTACGGGCATTTTGGCCGAACACCCGGTAATGATGGCACTTTTAGCTGGGAAAAGACGGATTTGATTGATGAATTGAAGGCGCTGGTCAAAGGCTGATCCATTACAGATCGGTAATAGTGGTAACATTTGTCGAGTTTCGCACGTCCAGTCTATCCAATTGTTACGTAGAATTGAGTACACCATCTGCGTCTTTCAGTTGATTTTAGTAAGACTTCATTAGACTGTGGCAGGCAAATTGGGCGAAGGAAAAATATAAGAACAGCTGAGTTTTCAACGCTGTCCATCGCACACACGTACCGACAAGGCGAACATTATGGCATTTGATTTCAATCACGACCCGGCTTCAATCGAATCAATTGAGAACTTCGATTTGGCATTCAGCATCTCCGGGCCTGGTTTTCGCTTCGCGCCTATTGAAGCGGTAAATGCCACTCATTTTGCGATTGACCCCTTCAGTGTGAGTGATTTTGGCGGTCAATTTTATCAGTTCGCTCCAGCGGTCGCAGAGCCGACATCCTTCGACGACGTGTCCGACAATTTTGTTGTCGCGGCCCGCGCGCCCGTTTTAGAGGACGCGCAAACGGTTCAGCAGATTGCCGCAGTCAACACGCTTTGGCAGCCAGTTAACTCACTCAATGACGGGTATATCGCTATTGGTGACCTCTCACCGCTTAACGATTTTTCTTTCGCCGCCCACACTGAAGACGATTGCGCATGCGGACACGATCATGGCGGCTATGAAATGGCGTCGCTGGATTGGATTGCCAAGTTGGCTCTGATCGAAGCGAGCGACGGGCCGACCGTCGAATCCACAGGTCAGGAAGGCCAAGAAGGCGGCCCTGTGTTCATGGGCGGCGATATCGCTGGCGACATTACAACAGACGCAACACTGGCCATTGGTGGCTCACAAAGCAGCGAAATTGAGATTGAAGGCGACGAAGATTGGTTTGCCGTAGAACTCGTCGCGGGCGAATCCTATCGCTTCACCATGACAGGCAGCGGCAATGGCGGAACGGGAACCTTGCTTGACCCTAAAATGGGCCTTCATGACTCCACAGGCGCCGAAATCAAATCAAACGATGATTCTGACGGTCTGAACTCCGCCATCAACTTCACCGCGACAACATCTGGCACATACTACGTCAACGCCAACTCCTTCACGGGCAATTCAGGCGATGATATTGGCACCTATACGGTGGCCGCTACCGAACTCGAGCCTGTGACCGAAGTGCGCACTATCGATGGCATCGCGAACTTCCTGACGGATGAATACTCACAGCGCCAAGCCTATATTGCCACAAACATCACATATAATGTTGAAGGTTTGACCGTTGCCGCTCAGGCGTTGGCGATTCAAGCCCTCGACGCATGGGCCGATATCACAGGTCTGACATTCACCCGGAATACAAACGCTGATTTTGACAATTCTGGCGCGTTGATGATCTTCGACGATGATGAAGAAGGGGCGTTCAATTCCAACACGCTTTCAGGCTCAGCAAATGGCGCCAGGATCATCACCAGCAGCAGGATCAACGTGAATGTCGATTGGTTTGGTGGAAATAAGGATCTCGATAGCTACACCTATCAAACTTATCTTCACGAAATCGGCCACGCGCTTGGCCTTGGCCATGCTGGCCCCTACAACGCCACGGCAGATTACGGCCTCGACAACACATATGTGAATGACACCTGGGCATTTACCGTCATGTCGTACTTTGACCAGAACGAAGCGGGCTATGGCAGCTATCGCTTCGTGCTTGGCCCAGCGATTGCTGACATTGTTGCGATTCAGGACCTATACGGCGTCAACCCAAATGGTACGCGCGATGGAAGCACCACATACGGTTTCAATTCCACCGAGAATGACGTCAATGACTGGTCACAATTTGTCACCTCTACAGGCATCCGGCCGCCGTCAATGTCGATCTATGACACGGGCGGTATCGACACGATCGACTTGTCCGGCTTCTCCAACAATCAACGCCTGGATCTGACGGCCGAGTCGTTTTCAGACCTAGGCGACCGTGGGTCCTTTGGTTCCTATAACGGCGTCATCTCCATCGCGCGCGACACAGTCATTGAGAACGCGATCGGGGGATCAGGCGACGATTCCATTACGGGCAACTCGGCGGCCAACACAATTACTTTGGGCGCAGGTAGCGATACCTATGTCTACTCGCTAGATGGCGGGAATGACACGATCACAGATTTCTCCACCGCAACTGACAAAATTGATCTCTCCGCTTACACCGCGGCACAAGGTCAGGCTGCGATCGACTCGGCCCAGGCGGTCTCTGGCGGCACGCTGATTACGTTGTCCTCCGGGCATTCGATCAAATTGAATGGTGTCTCTCCGAACTCGCTTTCGTCTAACAATTTCACACTGCAGGCACCAAACTCCGGCATTACTGAAGGCAATGATGTGATCGTTGGCACGTCAGGCGTTGACCAAATTGATGCACTCGGCGGCGATGACATAATCACTGGTGGCGACAGCGCAGACTCAATCAATGGCAATAGCGGCAATGATACAGCCGATTATTCTGATGCGACCGGCAGCGTAACCGTTCGTTTGTTCAACGGCACAGGCTCAAACAATGTTGCGGAAGGCGATACGCTGATCAGCATTGAGAACCTCTCCGGGGGTAACTTTGGTGACAGCCTGATCGGCGCTTTCGACGCGAACACGCTCTCTGGCGCAGGCGGCAATGATTATATCTACGGGCTGAGCGGCAATGATGTTCTGAACGGCGACGCCGGCAATGACTTCCTCAGCGGCGGTTCAGGCAGTGACCAGTTGAATGGTGGCACCGGCTTTGACACAGCGAACTACTCCGATGCCAGCGGCGCGGTCATTATTCGCCTCTTCAATGGCACTGGGCAGGGCAACCTTGCAGAGGGCGACACACTGAACAGTATTGAAGCTGTGATCGGCAGTAACTTTAATGACAGTTTGATTGGCTCGGCTCAGGCCGACACGTTGAACGGGTCAAACGGCAATGACTTCCTATTCGGTCAAGGCAGCGATGACACGCTCATCGGCGGCGAGGGTTCAGATCTGCTGACCGGCGGCGCGGGCGCTGATACGTTGAATGGCGGCAACGGCACTGACACTGCCTCTTACTCAGATGCCACTGGCGGCGTGACGGTCCGCCTGTTCAATGGCACGGGCCAAAACAACATTGCTCAAGGCGATACGCTAATAGGTATTGAGAATGCCTCGGGCGGGAACTTTAATGACTCGCTTGTGGGCTCGGACATCGGAAATACCCTGACCGGCGGCGCCGGCAACGACTTCCTATATGGCCTGAATGGCGGTGATACGCTGGTCGGAGGCTCTGGGGCCGATACGCTGAACGGCGGTAACGGTACAGACACAGCCTCTTATTCAGATGCAACAGGCGCCGTCACAATTCGACTCTTCAACGGCACAGGGCAAAACAATATCGCGCAAGGCGACACGCTTACGAGTATTGAGAATGTGACCGGCGGCTCTTTCAATGATTCACTCGTTGGCTCCGACGCAAACAACACTTTGTCTGGCGGCGCAGGAAATGACTTTCTGTATGGCTTAAACGGCAATGATACGCTGGTAGGCGGTGTAGGTGCGGATACGCTCAACGGCGGTAACGGCTTCGATACAGCCTCTTATGCCGACGCATCTGGTGGTGTCACCATTCGACTCTTCAACGGCACAGGCCAAAACAATATCGCCCAAGGCGACACTCTTACCGATATTGAGAACGCCGCAGGTGGTAACTTCAATGACTCGCTCGTCGGATCAAATGATGCAAATTCTTTGTGGGGCGCGGGCGGCAATGACTTCCTGTATGGTCTCGCCGGAAATGACCGTCTCGATGGTCAAGCAGGCAATGATCTTATGAATGGTGGCGCGGGTGCTGACACATTTGTCTACGCATCTGGCTCGGATACCATTGCTGATTTCTCAGCGTCGCAAAACGACACGATTGATTTGCAAGCCGTTTCAACGATATCGCAATTCTCTCAGCTTCAGGCCGTTCACACACAAGACGGCAATGACAGCGTGTTTACATTCTCCACAGGTCAAACCTTGCGGGTTCAAAATACACAATTGTCAGACTTCTCATCTGACGATTTTGAATTCTCAAGCGCAGCTGAAACTCAGTTCGACAAGCCCGATGTGGCGTCCAATGTCGCGCTGAATGAAATGGATTCATTTGACTTCTCAGGCATCGAGAAGACTGCGCCGGTGATGGAAGTTCAAACCTTTGACACAGGCCCAGCCATCAGCAGCGAAACAACGGCTATCCTGTTTGAGCCTGATACCTATTGGCAGAATGAAACGATCTGGATAGATGACAATGCCGACGATTGGTATGGCGGCTAGGTGAACTCGACCCGTTCTTGAGAAAAGAAGAATAAAGAACGGGTCTCATCATCCATTTCATCGCTGGCTTTCGCCATCAGGGCGCGAGTGGCATTCTTGCGATCTTTCAGCGCGTGCTCGAAGTCCAACTCGATAAGTTCATCCA
>CAZXVJ010000031.1:0-6029 GCA_964644385.1 uncultured Hyphomonas sp.
TCCCCCCAAAATGAAGCTCGCACCTCTCCGTCCAGAGATGGATACCCAGATGAGCAAAGCTCATCGGGCATGACGCAACAACTGAGATCAGTCCTGAACACAGCCATGAGCCCGCGAAGCGGCGTTCCATGTTGAGCGCAGCGAAACGGGAACAAACAAAAATGGCCCTCCGATTGCAACTCCCCTGATACGAGTGTTTCATCCCGGGAAGGGCCTTCAGATGCGAAGAATACTGTCTAAGTTATTCATTTGCTCTGCAGCGTTTTCCACTGGCATCATCTGGGGCGTTTTCGCCCAGGCTGGCGCGTCCGTTCCAGGGATGTAGACACCCCAAAGTTTCCCGTCTGTGCCCGGGTTTGGCGCAAGACAGACCATCATCTGTCTCCATCTTCATGCATCTACCTTACGGGCGTCTCTTCGGAGGCGCCCATTTTTTAGCTGCCAGTATTTGCCGGAACATCGTCGATCATCAGCGCGCCATCATTGGCCCGGTCAATCACCCGGTCAGCGGCGCGTTGATCAGAGACGCGTTTAAGCGCGTCAAATATCGGCTGAGCCTTTTTGTCTTTGAGAAGCGGAATGGTCTGAGCGATCTCAGAGGCTTTTGCATAATAAGTCAAAGCGGCGCTCAAGTCTCCGCGGGCTTCGGCGCAAGCGCCCAGATTATGAAGCGCAGCGGGGGCGCTTGGATATTGCTTGCCAAGCTCATTCCATTGGGCGCAGGCCCCGATCATCTCACCGCGCTTTGTGGCTTTGACGGCCAGTTTAAATCGATTGTCCGCCGCCAGTTCCGGGGTCAGGGCATCCTTCATAATCTCTGCCCGAACCGATTGATGGTACGGGGCGATATCATAGCGAAATCTTTGCACGGCTTTTTGTACCGCATCGTCAATCATACCGACAGGCGCATAGTATGGATCCAGCGTTTCACGCAGAACGTCTTCATACTTGCCATCATCATAGGCGTCAGAAGCGACCACGCCGAGCACTTCGCAGTCTTCCTGGGTCGCTGCGCCGCCCTGGACATGCTGGAAGACTTCCGAACCTGTTTGGGAGTCGATCAGCACCGTCGTGACATCAACCTCGACGGTTTGCTCACGGCAAATGCTTTCAACGCGTTCTTTGTAATCACAATCGCCGTCGACGCATTGTTCTTCGCTTTCAAACCGTTCTTCCTCGTCATATCCGGTCACGTCGACCCGGCCAGAATATACGCCTTGAACGCCTGCTTGCGGGCCCATGAACCAAGGCTGCCCATCAAGTGAAGCGGTGTTTAACATGCGCAAAAAGGCGCGCTCTGCTGCGTCTCCGCCTGGGCCCTTAAACTCCCCAACATCAACCGCCCGGTAGTCGGCCGCTTGTGCAAAGGTTGGCGCCATACGGGCCTGGTAGTCATAACCCGGCGTCTGACAGGCTGCGATGACTGAAATCGGCAATAGGAGAGCAATCAGGCGTTTCATAGGGCAGCGTCCTTTGACTGGCTTTATGGCACTTAATCAGACGAGATATAAACAGGGGATGAAGTATTTGTTACATTGCTCTGCTCAGATCGTCCCTGCGTCACCCGTTGACGGATGCGGCGCGAGGCCCCAATTTTCGATCAAATCCTCCAGAAAGGCCTCATCCATGTCTCGACCTTTGTTTCAGCCCTATACCTTAAAATCGATGACGCTTCCCAATCGTATCGTGATGGCGCCGATGACACGCAGTAAAAGCCCGGACGGCATTCCCGGCGATGATGTGGCTGAGTATTATGCCCGGCGGTCTGAGGCGGATGTGGGTTTGATCATCACCGAAGGAACCACGGTCCGCCGGGGCGGGGCGTCGAACGATCCCAACGTCCCAAACTTCCATGAGGAAAAGGCATTGGCTGGCTGGAAGAACGTTGTGGACAAGGTTCACGCCAAAAACGGTAAGATCGCGCCGCAAATCTGGCATCAGGGCATGATGCGCAAACCAGGCAGTGGGCCGGATCCAGAGGCCCCCAGTGACGGGCCCTCAGGCATCACCCATTCAGGCAAGCAGGTACAAGACCCACCAACCTCTGCTGAGGTTGACGACATGGTCATGGCCTACGCTGATGCGGCTGGTGAAGCGGCTCGGCTTGGTTTTGATAGCGTCGAAATCCATGGTGCTCATGGGTATCTGGTCGACGAGTTCTTTTGGGACCGGATGAATGTGCGCGATGATCGGTTTGGTGGTTCACTGCCCGAGCGGGCGACATTTGCCGCAGATATAATTCGGGAAGTGCGCAAGCAAGTCGGCCCTGATATGCCAATTATCCTGCGCTATTCGCAATGGAAACAGCAGGACTATGAAGCGCGCCTTGCCACAACACCGGGTGATCTCGGTGCATTCCTGAACGTGTTCAAAGACGCCGGCGTCGATATTCTCCACGTCTCTCAACGTCGCTATTGGGAACCTGAATTTCCAGAACTTGATGGCGAAGACGGTTTGAACGGCGCGGGCTGGGCGAAGAAGCTGACAGGCCTGCCTACCATCACCGTTGGCTCGGTCGGGCTTTCAAATGACTTTATCGGCGCGTTTCGCGGCGAAGGGTCAGGCCAACGCAATCTGGATGATTTGGAAGCGCGTCTTGATCGCGGAGAGTTTGATTTGGTCGCCGTTGGCCGAGCTCTTTTGCAAGATCATGAGTGGGCGACGAAGATCAAAGATGGCCGTTTGGGTGATTTATCCGATTATGATGCCAAAGCCCTGGCCACGCTCTATTAAAATCGACAAACAGGCTTCCGGTCTTGGAAGGGCGATGCTATGATTCGGAACGGGCTGAGCGGGATTTGTTCGTTCGGTCGGGGACGCCAGAAGACTATTTCGGAGATTAAAGGGAATGGGCGAGACGTTCAAAGGTTTGACGAGGCAACAGCAGAAAGCTGAGCGCGGATCAGGGGACTGAAACAAACTGCGCAACTTTGATAGCTAAATCCGGCGCGTGGTTTGCCCCAGCGTCATTAAAGCTCTGAGACGGATCGAAATTACCCCTTCGGTTTCGTCTCGGGGCTTTTTTGTGCGCGGCGCATCTGCCCCCTAACACGGGGCCGTTTCCCTGCTATATGTTCCCCATGAGTTCCAATCCGAATCAGCTTTCCATCAGCCAAATGGCGGCCGCGCGTGCGCCTGCCGCTACGGATGCGTCAGACTACCTTGATGGGCTGAACCCAGAGCAAAAAGAAGCCGTTCTTACCACGGAAGGCCCGCTGCTCGTTCTTGCGGGCGCTGGCACCGGCAAGACCCGCGTTTTAACCACTCGGTTGGCGCACATCATCGCCACCAAAAAAGCCTGGCCCAGCCAAACCTTGACGGTCACATTTACCAATAAGGCTGCGCGTGAAATGCGGGAACGCGCAATGGCTTTGATGGGCGAAGCGGGTGAGGGGCTGCGTTGGCTTGGGACCTTCCACTCTATTTCAGCGCAAATTTTGCGAAAGCATGCAGAATTGGTGGGGTTAAAATCTTCCTTCACAATCTTGGACACGGATGATCAGATTCGGTTGTGCAAACAGATCATTCAGGCCGAGGGGATTGATCCAAAACGATGGACGCCGCGGTTTCTTGCAAGTCTGATTGATGGCTGGAAGAACCGGGCTTTGCTTCCCGGCAAGGTGCCGGATGATGAGGCTTTCCAGTTCTCAAGCGGCAAAGGCATCAAATGCTATGAGATCTATCAAAACCGCCTGAAAGTCTTGAATGCCTGTGATTTTGGCGATCTGCTGATCCACAACATCTCCATTTTTCAGCAAAATCCTGATCTTCTCGCCGACTATCATTCCAAATTCAAATACGTTCTGGTCGACGAGTATCAAGATACCAACGTCGCGCAGTATCTGTGGCTGCGACTGCTGGCTCAGGGCAGCGGCAATGTTTGCTGCGTCGGCGATGATGATCAATCTATCTATGGCTGGCGCGGGGCTGAAGTCGACAACATCCTTCGATTTGAAAAGGATTTTCCTGGCGCGACAGTAATTCGGCTCGAACGCAATTATCGGTCAACGAAACATATCCTGGCGGCGGCCTCTAGCGTTATCGGACACAATAAGGGGCGGCTGGGCAAAACCTTGTTTGTTGGCGAAGACAGCGCCGCCGACAGCGATGAGGCCGATAAGGTCAAAGTGCGCGGCCTCTGGGATGGCGAGGCGGAAAGCCGGCTGATTGCGGACGACATTGAAAATTGGGTGCGAAACGGCGGCAATTACGAAGACTGCGCCGTTTTGGTGAGAGCGTCTTGGCAGATGCGCTTGTTCGAAGAGCGCTTCATTATGTTGGGTATTCCGTATCGCGTAATCGGCGGGCCGCGCTTTTTCGAGCGCGCCGAAATTCGCGATGCGATGGCATATTTGCGGCTTATCCGATCGCCCGATGATGATTTGGCTTTCGAGCGCGTTGTCAATCAGCCCAAACGCGGCGTCGGCAATACCAGCCTGCAAAAATTACAAGCATATGCACGCAGCGATGGCCGCAGTCTGTTCACGATAACGCCGATGGTCTTACAAACGAGTGAAATAAAAGGGGGTGCCAAACGAGGTCTGAATCTGTTCATCGACCATATCAACATGTGGCGCGATAAGCTGGCGGGCGGCATGTCTCACACAGACTTGGCGGAAGTGATTCTGGAGGAAAGCGGCTATACCGATATGCTGCAAAAGGACCGCAGCCCTCAAGCGCAGACCCGGCTTGATAATCTCAAAGAACTGATCCGCGCGATGTCTGAGTTCGACACGCTGGCGGGCTTTTTGGAGCATGTGCAACTGGTCATGGACGCCTCAACCGGCGGGGACGGCAATGATCAGGCCCAAATCCTGACGCTTCACGGCGCGAAAGGACTGGAATGGCCGTGTGTCTTTCTACCGGGATGGGAGGAGGAAGTCTTCCCGTCACGGCGCAGCTTGGACGAAAGTGGCCTTAAGGGACTCGAAGAAGAACGTCGACTTGCCTATGTGGGCATCACGCGTGCGCGCCAAAAATGCTCTATTTCCTTTGTCGCCAACCGCCAAATATTTGGACGCTGGCAAAGCGTTCTGCCGAGCCGCTTTATCGATGAACTGCCGCATGACCATGTCGATGCGGACAGTGAGACGGGCTATTCAGGCATGCCCGGTGGAGAAGACGCCTTTAAAGGCTCGGTTGAAGATCTCGGCGAACGCTCTTCCTATGATAGCCCGGGTTGGAAGCGAATGCAGAAGAATGCGGGCAATCGTCCAACGCCCGCGCCTGGCGAGTCCGGGCCTCTAAACGCCACCGCGGCTGGACCGTCGAGCTTCAAAAAGGGCAAGCGCGTATTCCACGATAAGTTTGGCTACGGCAAAGTGATATTGAGCGAAGGCAATAAGGTGACGGTCGATTTTGAGAAGACAGGCCGTAAAAAAGTCATAGCTACCTTCTTGTCTGGCTAGGGTGCCGGGGCGGCGATGTCTCTTGATGAATAAGCAGCGGCGGACAGGTGGACCCTGCGAAATGGGAGGGGCGCGGGTCGCTTTCCGATCAAGGGAGGGGAAGAAAGCCTCGATCTAGGAGTTACCTGCCGCTCGCTACTGAGCTCAAGTTCTCATAGGCCGGCCCAACCCAATCAGAACATCTTGTTCATGTTTCCGTCAGGAAGTGGTGGAAACTGAATTGGGCATGTTGGCGTTTGAACAAGCGTCGCGTAGTAATTGAATTACCGCAATTTTAGAGCGTTCAATCGAAACGCTCGTTCCAGAAGGGAGCTCTCGTTATGAACCATTATACGCTTTTGTCTTTAGGACTGGCCGGATTGGCGCTCGGTGCTTGTTCGCACCACGGCCATCATGGTCATCACTCGAAGCACGATATAGCCCGTTCAAGCCCAATGTCTGCTACGTCCATGAATCGCGCATCCATGATAAATGCAAACGCTGACGGCGATACGCACGCCTATATCTACGGGGATGGTTGTAATGGGCAAAGTGCCCACGCCAGCGGAGCTTTAGTTGGCAACATCACGGGTGGCACGCGCTACAATTGCGATACAAGCCGCGTCAGCGCGCCAAGCACTG
>CAZXVJ010000031.1:6129-37105 GCA_964644385.1 uncultured Hyphomonas sp.
CACTGCCACCACAACGCGAACGTATTCTCAGCCAAGTTATTCCAGCGGAACGACGTCTCGCTCCTATCGTCAGCCGACCCAGTCTAGTGGCACGACGACTCGATCATACAGTCAGCCAACAAACTCGAATCGGACCGTCACGCAGGGCACCTCTTCGCCTTCTTACTCCAGTGGAACAACAACGCGGACTTATTCGACCCCGTCTTCGAACACGTCAACCTATCCTCATTCATCGACGACCTCCTCGACATCACGGTCAACGACGTATTCCTACCAGTCGGACTCAGCGCTTTCAGGCGCACCAACTGGAACACAGACAGGCACTCAAGGCGCAACCCGCACCTATCAAGCCCAACCACCTGCGAGTTTGCAGACTGATCCCTACACAAGACGCCAAACGGCGCCGAGCACGTCGAAGGGGGGATACACCTATATTCCTTCATCTCCTGATGCGAAGCCATCTGGCAACTAGCTGCGTCGATCTCGAATCAGTGAAATAATACGCCCTGTCAGATGCTGAGTCTGGCAGGGTTTCGCCATTCTGCCATAAAGACTTGTCGTACACTTCGCTGCTTTTCTTTTTTTCTCATAAAGAGCTCTCGGCCGGATTAAATGCCGATACCATTAATGATAGCGGGGGGATTGGCCTATGTGTACGGATCGTACCGCACGCCTGCAGCGCACATCTTGCATTAATAGGGTGTTAACGGCACTTAGGGTATGGGGAGGTAAGTTAATTTGAAGACGCGCGTGCGAATTGTTTGTCGCAAGTGCCTAGAAAAGAAGTGGCGAACGATATGATTGGTAGCCTCCTCGGCATGCTCTCCACAGATATGGCCATCGACCTTGGTACAGCCAACACACTGGTTTATGTCAAAGGTCAGGGCGTGAAGTTGGATGAACCCTCGGTCGTTGCGTACATGACGCAGGGCGGTCGAAAAATTGTCTACGCCGTTGGGGAACAGGCCAAGCAAATGCTCGGCAAAACGCCGGTGAACATGGAGGCCATCCGTCCGATGCGCGACGGGGTGATCGCCGACTTCGAAGTTGCTGAGGAAATGATCAAGCACTTTATTAGAAAGGTGCACAATCGCCGAGCTTTTATCTCTCCCCTTATTATCATTTGTGTGCCCAGCTCTGCCACCAGCGTTGAACGTCGCGCCATTCACCAATCCGCTCTGGCAGCAGGCGCGCGGCAAGTTGAGCTTATTGAAGAACCGATGGCGGCCGCGATTGGCGCCGGATTGCCGATTGATGATCCGGCGGGCTCGATGGTTGTCGATATTGGCGGCGGTACGTCCGAGGTTGCGGTTCTGTCTCTGGGTGGGATTGTTTATTCGCGGTCGGTTCGCGTTGGCGGTGACAAGATGGACCAAGCGATTGTGAACTATCTTCGCCGCGAACAGAAAATACTGATCGGAGAGATGTCTGCTGAGCGTATCAAGAAAGAGATTGGTACGGCATCGCGCCCTGAAAATGGGACTGGCATGGCGTTGACGGTCCGCGGGCGCGGTACCTTGGACGGTGTGCCAAAGGAAACGCAAATTACTGAAGCCATGATTGCGGACGCTCTGAATGAGCCCGTCACTGATATAGTAGACGCTGTTAAGGTCGCCTTGGAAGCGATGCCGCCGGAACTCGCGGCGGATATCGTGGACCGCGGTATCGTGTTGACAGGTGGCGGTGCGTTGTTGCGCAACCTGGATACAGTTGTACGCGAACAGGCTCAGTTGCCAGTTATGATCGCAGACGACCCATTGAAATGCGTTGTAAACGGATGCGGCACAGTACTTGAAAATTATTCAAAGATGAAAACGGTTCTATCTCCTGAAGTTTAGGGGTTGGATTTTTAGCGACGGCAAAGGGAAACGGCGAATATGAAACGCCATGGCCGATCAGGAACAGGACAGGGCAGGCTACCACCACGGTGGTATGTGTTGTTTGCGACAGTACTTGGCTTTATCGGCCTGATGATCGCGCAGGGCGCGCCGCAAGTTTCTGGGTCGATCGAACCTGTCCGTAGCGCCGCGAATGATCGATTGTCCGGGGGAGGACAAGGAACGATCGGCCGATTGCTGACGCGACAGGATGCGAAAGCCGCTAAGATTGATGCATTGGAAGCTGAAGTCCGTGAACTGTCACGGTATAAGTCAGCGGCGATTTCGATGGCTGAGCGCCTCGAGGCCTACGAAGACATTCTGAATCTAGTTGGAGAGCCGCCTGCGCGGGGAGTGACGGCGCGGGTTGCTGCAGAGAACGACGGTCCGTTTGCTGAAACACTCCTCGCCAATGCCGGTCGATCTCAAGGCGTTGAAGCCGGAGCCATTGCCGTCAATGAGGGCGGTCTTGTGGGCCGTGTCGTTCAGTTGGGAGAGCGATCGTGCCGCATTTTGCTGGTCACCGATTTCAATAGCCGCGTACCTGTTTTGGGTGAAATTAGTGGCGTGCGGGCGATCATGTATGGCGGGCGTGACGGGCTGGGCCGCCTTACAGATTTGCCAGAACGACATGAATTTGTGCCAGGTGAACGCATTTTAACTAGCGGTGAAGGCGGCGCGTTTCCTCGAGGATTGGTCGTTGGAGAAGCTGCGATGAGTGGTGAAAATTGGCGCGTTGAGTTCTCCATGGCGCAACGCAATGGAGGATTTGTGCAGCTTGTGCCGCCGCCGACGATTCCCAAACCTGTTCCTATTGAAGATATAGAACCGGCGGATCCAGACGCCGAGCCCATAGGTGCAAGCCCAACGCAAGGAGCGAGGCAGTAATGGCGAGTTATTCAGCCTCTAATCCGTCTCTATGGGCCCGTCTCGGCCCGAATCGACGGTTGTTGTTTGGTGCGTTGATCGTAGCCATCATCGGTCTCTGGGGACTAACGCCCAAGACGGTTTTTGGAGTGACGATTGCTTGGCCCTATGCTGCGCTTTGGGGTGCGATTGGCTGGGGGCGGGTTGGCCTGAGCCTTCGACCGATGCTGGTATTGATCGTTTTTGGCTTGATCTTAGATATCAACAGCAATGCGCCGCTTGGCTGTTTCGTGGTAATGAATCTGGTGACATACGGCCTGTCCGCAGCCGTGGCTGGAATGCTTGATGTCGACAGCGACCCGATTATGGCGGTGGTCGTGCCCGCTGCGCTGTTGTTGGCGGGTCATGTCGTACTGTGGATCATTGCGAGTTTCTTCACTGATTTTCCGCAGCGCGTAACGCCGCTCTTATTTCATCTGGTAACAACCGGTATCGGGTATGCTTTGTTTGCCAATGCGTTTCATCTAGGCCGCCCGCCTGGCATGTTTGGACGGCAGAATACATGAGCCGCGCGCGTGACCTTGATGACCTGTTCACACGCCGCATGGCGATTGCGGCTGGGGCGGGCGGCGTCGTTTGGGCCGGCCTGATCGCGCGACTGTTTCAGTTGCAGGTGTTGGAGCGTGAGACTTACGAAAAAGCGGCCAAAGACAATCATATTAAACTGGCGCTCGCACCTCCTCAGCGGGGCCGAATTTTGGATCGGTTTGGGCGCCCATTGGCGTCGCATCGGCGGGCCGGGCGTGTATCGATTATCCCCGAACAACTGAACGACCCGGCGCGTACATTGGCGAAGATTAGTCGTTTGATTGATGTGCCAGACGCCCGGATGAAACGCATTTTGCAGGAAGTGGACAATGCAAGGTATCGCAATGCGAGCTTTGTTCCTGTGATCGTTGCACACGAACTGACCTATGAGGACTTTGCGCGGATGAATGTTCATGCTGCCGAGTTTCCGGGGGTCGAGGTCGAGATGGCTGCGACGCGGTCATACCCGCGCGGGCGCGATTTTGCGCATGTGTTGGGCTATGTTGCGAAGGCGAGCAGCGATGACGTGACGCGCCTGTCAGAGGGCTTGGTGGGTGATGAACGCGACAATTTTAAGAAGCTGTTCCTGCATCCCAATATGCGCACAGGCCGCCAAGGTATGGAGCGATTTGCAGAGGAATGGCTGCGCGGTCAGCCAGGTCGCAGACGTCTCGTAACCAACGCCGCTGGGCGCACGATTGAAGAACTGCCGAGCGAAGACTTAGCCCCCAAGCATGGTAAAGACTTATACGTTACGATTGACGCCGAATTGCAGCGGGCAGCGATTGAACGCTTCGAATCTGAGAGCGGCGCGGCGGTTGTGCTGGATATCGAGACTGGCGACGTGCTGGCGATGGTGTCCACGCCGGCGTTCGACCCGAATGATTTCGTCAATGGAATCAGCCGCGCGGACTATGATCTTCTGCGGTCAAATGATCGCTCGCCGCTGTATCCACGAGCGCATGGCGGGGTTTATCCGCCGGGCTCTACATTCAAAATGGTGACGGCGACAGCGGCGTTGGAGGCCGGTGTCGTCAATCCGGCTGAACGTGTCCACTGCAACGGTCGTTACCGATTTGGAAATCGAACATGGGCGTGTTGGAAGCGTGGCGGGCATGGTTCAATGAACATGCATCAGGCCATCAAAGGCAGTTGTGACACCTATTTTTATGAGATTGCGAAGCGCACGGGGATCGAGCAGCTTGCGGTGACTGCAAAGAAGTTTGGTTTTGGCGAAACGTGGCGTTTGGGCATGACGGGCGGGCGCGGCGGCGTTGTGCCCAACAATGCCTGGAAACTGAAAGCCCAAGGCGAGAAATGGTATGACGGCGAGACGCTAAATGTAGGGATTGGCCAAGGGCAAATGGGATCAACGCCTTTGCAACTGGCTTTGA
Source organism: uncultured Hyphomonas sp. (assembly GCA_964644385.1). Classification (GTDB taxonomy): domain Bacteria; phylum Pseudomonadota; class Alphaproteobacteria; order Caulobacterales; family Hyphomonadaceae; genus Hyphomonas. The sequence continues at coordinate 10,856 of CAZXVJ010000031.1, forward strand.
TGACGGCGCGAATTGCCTCTGAGGGGCGAAGCTTTAAGCCGCGTCTCGTGGGGCTTGGCCCTGTATCTTTGGATGACGGCATCGTGGATGCGCCGCTGGACGGGGACATGATGCGGCGCATGAAAGCTGGAATGTTTGGCGTTACATCTGAGCCTGGCGGAACAGCAGGCCGTTCAGGCGATTTAGGCCTTGGCGGCCCGCGCCTCGCCGGCAAAACCGGGACCGCGCAAGTGCGCCGCATCAGCCAAGCGGAGCGCAATAGCGGCATTCGTAAGGGGGATGAGATTGACCGAAAGCTGCGCGATCACGCTCTGTTTGTGGCCTACGCGCCAGCCGATGACCCAAAATATGCGATCTCTGTGATTGTTGAGCATGGGGAAGGTGGTTCGCGCACGGCGGCGCCTGTTGCCAGAGATATTCTTTCGTTTGCTTTGAAGAATGACAGTCGCCGCGCGCCGAGCTATTCACGTTCTGCGGCATCGCAATCGAGCTCTGTTACGACTGGAACGGGCGCGCCATGAATCAGGGCTATACCGGCTATTCCAGCGGAGAACACCGAACCCATTCAGCGGGGTCTCTGAGTTTCGATACGGCCGGCGGCCCGCTCGCCAAACTGGCGCGTTTGCCGTGGGGTTTTGTTCTGCTCATCGTAATCGTAGCGCTAACGGGCACAGCGATGTTGTATTCGGCCGCGCACACCAATCCGGGCGAAGCGGATTTGTGGTGGAAGCATTTGACGCGCTTTGGCCTGTGCTTTGGCGTGATGATCGGACTGGCGCTAACGCCGATTGCAGTGTGGGAGCGATTAGCCATTCCGGCTTATGTGGCGACAATTGTGTTGCTGGTGTTGGTGGAAGTGTTTGGCGTGATGGGCGGCGGCGCGCAGCGTTGGCTCGATCTTGGACCCCTACGCGTGCAGCCATCTGAATTTGCCAAATTGGCGGTGACAATGGCGTTGGCGCGCTATTATCAGCTTTTAATGACTCGTGATACGGGCGGGTTTCTCATCCATATTGGCGCGCTGATGTTGATCCTGTTGCCAGCGGGGTTGATTTTTAAACAGCCCGATTTTGGGACGACATTGGCCTTGATCGCTTCAGGTGGGGTCATCATCTTTTTGGCAGGGCTCTATCGCAGCGTGATCGTGATTGCGTCTGTGGGCATCGTGGCCGCGATTGTGCCGATCTATTTGTTTGTGTTGGCCGATTACCAAAAAGAGCGCGTGGATACTTATTTGGCTGGGATGTTTGGTGGGAGTACCAATGCGCTGGGCGAAAGTTATCAGATTGAGCAGGCCAAGATCGCGGTCGGTTCCGGTGGCTTTAAGGGCAAAGGCTACATGCAGGGCATTCAATCCCAGCAGGACTACGTGCCCGAACAACATACTGATTTTATTCTGACGGTGATTGCCGAAGAGTTTGGGTTTTTAGGGACGACCGCTTTGCTGTTGATGTTCGGCGCATTGCTCGGCTGGGGGCTTTATATTTCCCTCAAGGCGAAGGATTGGTTTGGGCGGCTTGCTGCAGCAGGCGCTGTGGCGACGATTGGGTTCTATATTGTATTCAATGTTGGCATGGTGCTGGGACTGTTGCCGGTTGTCGGTATGCCTCTGCCACTGATTTCCTATGGCGGGACCGCGATGTTGACCGCGATGGCGTGTTTTGGATTGATTTTGTCGGTCAACTTACAGAAATCCTGATCGCAAAAATTGTTGAATTGATCGTGTGATGTCTGGGCGACTGTGCCCGATTTGAGCGCAGCGCGTTGCAATTTGTGCCGCTGCCGCTAGGTTCCGGCGAAACAAAATACCTTAGGGAGAGGGCGTATGGCAGCGATTGGCGGCAAGACAGAACAATGGGGCTCGCGGTTTGGCTTTCTCATGGCGGCTGTGGGGTCTTCTGTGGGGCTCGGCAATCTTTGGCGGTTCCCGTTCACAGCAGGTGAGAATGGCGGCTCTGCCTTCATTCTGATCTATCTGGGTTGTGTGTTGTTTCTGGGCTTGCCCGTGCTGATGGCGGAATATGCGATTGGACGCAAAGGTCAGCGCTCTGCGATGTCAGGCATTCGTCATATTGCTGAGACGGAAGGCAAATCGGGCGCTTGGGTGACGCTTGGCTGGGTGGGCGCCATCGCTTCGCTGGCGATCTTTTCATTCTATATCGTAATTGCGGCTTGGGTGTTCAATTTCATCCCTCAAGCCTTTAGCGGCGCATTTAACGGCTTTGAGGCTGACGCAGCTGCGCTGAATGCGGCGATTGGTGCAAGCGCCGAGAGCCTGCAAGCGAGCGTGACATCTGTGGATCTGGCGCAGTGTAGCGCGTTTGTGAATGATGGCGTGGTGACACAAATCACAACGACAAAAGATGGCGTGGACTCCTTACGTGCCATCGGCACCGGGGATATTTCCGGCTGTAAGTTTGGCGAAACGACCGGCAATAAGCCAGTCATCATCACCTTTTTGGCGGTCTTTCTGGCGCTGAACGTGTTGATCGTCTCGCGCGGCGTGAAGGGCGGGATCGAAAAGGTCGCAAGCATTTTGATGCCAGCCTTCTTTGTCATGCTGATCGGCATGGTTGTGTTCGCCTTGATCACTGGAGACGCAGCGCGCGCGGCGCATTTCCTGCTCAATCCTGATTTCTCGAAGGTGGGCTTTGGCACATTCCTATCGGCGGTGGGACAGGCGTTCTTCTCAATCGGGGTCGGCTCAGCCTTGATGATTACCTATGGGGCGTATTTGAGCCGGGATACGAATATCCCGCGATCGTCCTATCTGGTTGCGGGCGCAGACACGGCGGTGGCGATCATTGCCGGCTTTGCGATCTTCCCCATCGTGTTTGCCTTTGGGCTGGACCCTGCAGGCGGCGGCGGACTGTTCTTTGTCACCATGCCGGTGGCGTTTGGACAGATGGCAGGTGGCGCGATTATTGGCGGCATCTTCTTCACGCTGGCGCTATTTGCCGCGTTCACCTCGTCAATCTCACTGTTTGAAGTGGGCGTCTCGTGGCTGGAAGACCGCCCTGAGATTAGCCGGGCCCACGGCGCGATTGCGCTGGGCCTGCTGATGTTCGTGTTCGGTGTTGGCTATGTTAATAACGATGTTTGGATTGACCATATCGATTTTGTAACAGGCTCCATCTTGCTGCCCCTTGGCGGCATATTGGTCGCGCTGTTTGCCGGGTGGGTACTCACAAAGTCTTCGCTTGCAGAAGAGCTAGGCACCAGTGGCGTGCTGGTTTTTGCGCGCACCATGTTGCGCTGGATTGTGCCAGCGGCGCTATCCTTCATTCTGATCTTCGGCGTGATGGATAAGATGCAGGACCAATATGGCGTTGCACTGCCTTCAGCACTGGAGACACTGCTGGGATGCAATGACGGCGCGCCGTTCTGTGAGGCGCGGCCTAATCCTGAAGCGCCGCCGAGCTAAACCGTTCTGCGAAGGCGTCTGTTGCGTCGAGCAATTTGTTGATGATGCCGGGCTCCATCGAGGAGTGTCCGGCATCCGGCACGATGTTTAACTGAGCGTCCGGCCAGGCCTTCGAGAGGGCCCATGCTGTTGAAAGCGGTGTCACAACATCATAGCGGCCATGCACGATCACGCCGGGAATACCTTTTAGCTTTTCCGCGCATTGCTTGAGCAACCAGTCATCGCTTTCGAAGAAGCCGCGATTGACGAAATAGTGGCACTCGATGCGGGCGAAAGCGTCGACGAAATCGTCTTCATTAAACCTAGGCGGGGCGGTGACAGGGCCTTTGATCGACAGGGTTTCGCCTTCCCAGCGCGCCCATGCGCGGGCCGCTTCGATGCGCGCTTTTGGATCCGTTCCAGTTAAGCGTCGGTGAAAGGCGTTGAGAAGGTCGCCGCGCTCGTCTTGAGGGATGGGGGCGATGTAGCGATCATAGCTATCTGGGAACAGGCGACTGGCGCCCGATTGATAAAACCACTGCACTTCAGCCTTCGACACCATAAAGATGCCGCGTAGGATCAAACCCAATGTGCGTTCAGGGTGTGTCACGGCATAGGCAAGCGACAGTGTAGACCCCCACGAGCCGCCAAATACGACCCATTTGTCGACCCCGGCCATCTCGCGCAAAGCTTCCATGTCCTCAATTAAGGTCCAGGTTGTATTATCGGTCAGCTCCGAATGGGGGGTCGAGCGCCCACAGCCGCGCTGATCGAAAAGGAAAACGCGGTATTTGTCTGGATCAAAGAAGCGTCGCATTTCAGGCGATGATCCGCCGCCCGGTCCGCCATGCAGAGCCACGACGGGCACGCCATTGGGGTTTCCCGACTCTTCCCAATAAATGTCATGCAGGTCAGACACCCTCAGCCGGCCCGTGCGCCGGGCGTCGTATCGTGGATAAAGTTGGCGGCGGGTGGGGCGTCTGTTCATGCAGTCTTCACTTATTCTCAGTTATTATTGTCTAGTAGACTAGACGTTAGTTTGCTCTATCCGTAAGGTCTATTACGGGTGGGGACCTAAGATGTGTTTCAGGTGGCGATTTTCATGCGTAGTATAGTTCTTGTTGTATCCCTATGCTTTCTTGCCGGGTGTGCAACTGTTTCGATGGTTCCCGGAGAAACAACGGTTGAGACCGGCCTGACGAAACCCCAATCTGCTTTGCGGGTAGCCTCTTCTGAGTATTGCGACAAGACCGTTTCGGAAGGTTGGGTGGATACATCTGGTGGCCTGTTCGGTTTGGCCAGCACGCTGTTGAATGGTGCGCCAGAGGAAGCTGCCGTTCGCGACGACTACGCCTCTCGCATTGGCGCGCCTGACGCGGCCCCGGCGATCGTACTGGCTCAAATTTCCAATGATGCGACGGCTGCGCGGACAGGGTTGCTTGACGTAACGGGTGAGGCACGCGCTGTTCTTGCCAGTGATAAAGAGGTCGCAACGTCTCGTTCAGATGTGATGAGTTTTGAGCGCGCATTGGTGCGGGCACAAATGTCGTATCGTAGTTTTCAAGGCGCGCTTGGCGAAGTTGAAGGCCGATCCGACATGGACACCGACAGCGTCGATGCCGAATTGGATCAATTTGCCGATACGATTGATGATGCCCGCGAAATTGCGGACGAGCTGGCCGACAAGTACGCCTCACTCAACACATCAATTTCCTAAGATTGCAGCGCGTTCTTCGCGAGCAAACCCCAACCTAACAAAAATGCCAGTCCGCCAATCGGCGTGATCGCGCCCAAAATGCGCGGCGCGCCAAGCGCCATGGCGTAGAGACTGCCTGCAAATACAACGCTGCCAAAAATAAATGCCCATCCAGCCGCTCGTGAGGCTTTGGTTGCCTGAGCGATGGCAAGCGCAGCGACGGCGTGAACCAGCGCGTAAAGGGTTGCGGTGTCCCACCAGCCAAGCGCCTCTGGGTCAAGCCTGTCTGCGAGGCCATGCGCGCCGAATGCACCAAGGGCGACCCCGGCAAATCCGGTAAGGGCAGCGGCCAGCGCCAGACGGTTCATGATGGCTGAACCGATGGCGTGCGCGGAATAGCATAGGTGACGACGGCGTGGCTGGACGGCTTTTCAGCGCCCTCAATGCGAATATCAACATCCAGGACCGCGAGCGCTTTGCCGATTTTCATAATGCGCGCCGAGCAAATCACGATCTTGCCGATACAGGGCCGCAGGAAATTGATGTTGAGGTTGCTGGTTACGGTCATCGGCTCCAGCCCCGTCTTGGTCATCACAGCGAAATAGGCGGCCGTATCTGCGAGGCTCATTTGGGTGGGGCCAGAGATATAGCCGCCGGGGCGCAAATGACTGTCATTGGCGACGAGGCGCACTTCGGCATAGCCGTCTTCCATGACCGTGATGACGTGGCGACCCGGGTCTGAGCCGAAAGCGGCTTCCAAATAGGCGTTGGCTTCGTTGGCGGTGAGTTTGGTGGTCAAAACGATGTTCCCCTACGGACGTGCTTGATCGATGCGTGATGGACTGCCAACCTAGTCATAGACGCTGACCCGCCAAGAGGTCACCCCAAGGAAGGAAACGAAACGATGTTAACGGCAGGCGATGAATACCCAATCCACCAGACCCCGGAGCCGATCGCTTTTTCGGGATCGGATCGAAACTTTTATGACCGCTTTTTCTTTAACGGTTACAATGCCGATGGCTCTGTATTCTTTGCGATTGCCTTCGGCGTGTACCCGCATTTGAACATTATGGACGCGGCGGTGTCGATCTTGAGGGATGGCAAGCAATCCTCGGTCTTCTTGTCGCGCCCGCTGAATATGGAGCGGATGGATACGCAAGTCGGGCCGCTAAAGATTGAGGTGGTTGAGCCGTTGAAGCGGGTTCGTGTTTCGATGTTGGAAACCGAAGGCGTTGCGCTGGACCTGTCGTTTGAAGGGCGGGCGTTTCCGATTGAGGAGCCGCGCTTTAAGTATCGCCAAGGCCCGCGCATGCTGATCGATTGCACGCGCATGACGCAAAATGGACGATGGTCTGGCAAGCTCAGTATTGATGGTGAGACGCATGACGTAACACCGGACGCCTGGACAGGCACACGCGATCGGAGCTGGGGCGTGCGCCCGATTGGCAGCCCGGATCCGCAGGCTTTGGTGCCGGCAACGCTGCCGCAATTCTATTGGATTTGGACACCGCTCAATTTCTCCAATCTATCTATGTTTTTTCACGTCAATGATGATGCCGATGGCAGGGCTTGGAACACCAAAGCCATGTTGATGATGGACGGCGCAGAACACGGCGGCGGCTTATATTTGGCCAATCCGAAGATGGACGTGACCTACGCGAAGGGCACACGCCGTATGGCGTCAGCTCAGCTAACCGTGGAAGATGGTCAAGGCGGGGCACACACTGTGGACTTTACCAATAAAGGCAAATTCCTGATGAAGGGTATTGGCTATGGTCACCCCGTCTGGCGCCACGGCGCTTCGCATGGTGAGCAATTGGCGATTGGGCGCGAGGAGTTTGAGCCGGATACCGCAGACTGGTCACAACCGGACAATTTGCACATTCAAGAGATTGTCCATGCCCGCCATACAGGGCCTAAGGGGGAAGGCTCTGATGGGGTCGGCGCGTTTGAGCAGCTGTTCCTCGGCAAACACGCGCCGAGCGGCTTCAAGGATATGCTGGATGGCGCGAGCTAGCCCCACAGGACGGGCGTGGGCGGGTCAACATAGCCGTCTGAAAATTGAAGGCCGTTTGGTACGTCTTGCGAGAGCCAAAGCGGGCCATCAACATCAGCGGCGTCGGCCACCCCGGCGAGCACGACAGCAGGCGCCATAGAAAGCGATCCAGCGACCATACAGCCGATCATCACGCCCATATTGGCGGCGCGGGCCGCCTGCACCATCTTGATCGCTTCTGTGAGCCCGCCAGTTTTGTCTAGCTTGACGTTGACGGTGTCATAGAGCGAGGCGAGCGCGGGGATGTCTGCAGAGGTATGGGCGCTTTCGTCGGCACATATCGCCACTGATTTGGGACGGCTGACCAATGCCTGATCCTGCCCGGCGGGCAAGGGTTGCTCAATCATAATGACGCCAAGTTGGGCAGCAGCTTTCGACAGGACTGGCAAATCATCAACGCCGAGGCCTTCATTTCCATCGAGGATGAGGCGGGCATCCGGGCGCGCAGCGTGGACGGCTTCAACCCGGCTGAGATCATGCGGGCCGCCCAGTTTGAGTTTGAGAAGTTTGCCGGAGCGGGCGCGGGCGGAAGCGGCCATCGCTTCGGGCGTGTCCATGCTGATCGTAACGGCGGTTTCGAGGCGTTTGGGCGCGGGGAGACCCGCCAGTTTCCATACGGGCTGACCGCTGAGCTTGGCGTCCAAATCCCACAAGGCGCAATCGACTGCGCAGCGAGCTGCGCCGGCGGGCAGAAGGGATTGCAGGTCTTCGCGGCCAATGCCGGCCTCTAGTTGGGGGCGTATGGCTTCAATCTCGGCGATGACGCTGGCGCTGGTTTCGCCATATCTGGCATAGGGTACGCACTCGCCCCGTCCGCTGGAATCGCCCCGATTCAGGACAATTTGTACCGTTTCGGCACTGTTTTTCGAGCCACGTGAGATGGCAAAAACAGCCGCTAAAGGGCTTGAAACCGCTGTAATGACTAGGGATTGGGAGGGCATCGTGTCGCCTAATAGGTGAAATTTGATGTATTTGCTCACCGAGGTCTTAAGCATAGTTTGGTAAACGGGACACGAGGTAATGTGCCCATGAATGAAGCAGTCGATCCCGATTTTGCCCTTGATGACAGGGGCGAGCGCCCCGTCTTGAGCGTGACGGGCGACTGGGTTGTTGCAACTTTGGCAACGATTGATCAGCGGCTACGTGATCTGAAATTGGCGCAAAATGGCGTAATTTTGGACGTTTCCGGCCTTGGCCGTGTTGATACGGCAGGCGCATTCGTTTTGGATCGGACCTTGCGCCAAGCCTCTGATGCTGGGCTGTCAGTCGTTCAGGGTGAGCATGACATTGCCCGCAGTCTGATCGAACAGATCGGCGCTGTTTCGGACCCGTGTGACGATGCCCGTCGCCCCGGCCATAGCGCCATTGATCTGCTAGAACGTCTAGGCAAGGGGACAATCGGCGCCGCGAATGAGTTGATCGCGACCCTGTCATTTCTGGGTCAGACCGTACTCACCATGCTTCGCTTGCTGTTTGTTCAACCGGCCAAGATGCGGTGGACGTCTATCGTCGCTGTGATGGAAGAGGCGGGGCTGGATGCGATACCGATTGTGGCCTTCCTGACCTTCTTTGTTGGCATGGTGGTTGCCTTTATTGGCGCGACGACGTTGCAGGCGTTTGATCTTGAGATTTATACCGTTGAGCTGATCGGCTATTCGATGCTGCGCGAGTTTGGTGTGATCCTGACCGGCATTGTGCTGGCGGGGCGGACCAATTCCTCGTTTACCGCGCAGATTGGCACGATGAAGATGCGTCAGGAACTCGACGCGATGAAGACGCTGGGCCTGAGCCCTATGGAAGTGCTGGTGGTACCGCGCGTGCTAGCCATGTTGTTGATGACGCCGATGCTGGCGTTTGCGGCCACGCTGGCTGGCATGGCGGGGGGCATGATGGTGGGCTGGCTGACGCTGGATATTAGCCCGGCCATGTTCCTCGACCGTATTCGGAATGCCGTACCAATGGACCAATTTTGGATCGGTATGTCGAAGGCGCCAGTCTTTGGATTTGTGCTCGCCTTGATTGGTTGCCGACAAGGCCTGCTGGTTGGCGGGTCGGTTCAGTCGCTTGGTTCGCGCACGACATCGTCTGTGGTGCAGGCAATCTTTGCGGTGATTGTGATCGATGCGCTGTTTGCCATCTTCTATATGGAGCTGGGCATATGACGGGCGAACCGATTATCCGCGTACGCAATTTGAAGACCGCTTATGGCACACATGTGGTGCATGAGCAGCTTGACCTAGATGTCAGACGCGGCGAGATTTTGGGCATTATTGGCCCATCTGGGTGCGGTAAATCTGTGCTGCTGCGGGCGATTACTGGCCTAAAGGAATTGTCTGCGGGCAGTGTTGAAGTGTTTGGCGAAGAGTTGGATAGGCTGGACCCGGAAGAGCGCCGCGAGTTGGAGCGCCGCTGGGGCGTGATGTTTCAGGACGGCGCGCTGTTTTCCAATTTGACCGTGCGCGAAAATGTTATGGTTCCGATGAAGGAACACACCGACATTGGCCCGCAATTGGCGCGCGAACTGGCGGATATGAAAATTCGGCTATCGCGGCTGGAAGGCCTTGCGGCGGCGAAGTATCCGTCTGATCTTTCGGGCGGCATGCGTAAGCGTGCGGCGCTGGCGCGGGCCTTGGCGCTGGACCCTGAATTGCTGTTCCTGGACGAGCCGACCGCGGGCCTCGACCCGATCACGGCGGCGGCGTTTGATGAGCTGGTCAAAGACTTACAACGCGCACTGGGCCTCACGGTTTTTCTGGTGACGCATGACGTGGACACACTGCACGCAATCTGTGACCGGATTGCTGTGCTTGGCGATAAGAAGGTGCTGGCGGTCGGCACGATTGATGAGTTACGCACCCTGGATGACCCTTGGGTGCAAGAATACTTTGGGGGGCCGCGCGGTCGCGCAGCTGCCTCAGGTTACTGATAGGAGACGAGAGATGGAAACGCGTGCAAATTACGCGCTGATCGGCGCTTTGGTACTGATTGCGACGGCAGCGATTGCGGGGTTCATTTTGTGGCTCGGCGGATCTCAGCTTAGCCAGGATTACAAATCCTATGACATTGTGTTCGAAGGGCCTGTCTCTTTGGAAGAAGGCGCGGCGGTGCGCTATATCGGCATTAAAGTGGGGGAGGTGTCGTGGGTGCGCATTGATAGAGCTGACCCTTCCAAGGTGCGCGCGCGCGTTCGGATTGACCGGGAAACGCCGGTAAAACAAGATTCAAAAGCGACGATTGAGCTGGCCGGCATTACAGGCACTACTTTTGTGCAGTTAACGGCGGGCACCGCAGAGGCGCTGGCATTGGAAGCGCGCGCAGGCCAACCTGTTCCGGTGATCCTATCAGAGCGAACGCAACTGGCTGAACTGTTCTCGGGCGGTACGGATATTTTGGACAATGCGGGGCAAGCTGTGGAAAAGATCAATAGCCTGCTGACCGATGAGAATATCGCATCCCTGAACACGACGATCCAAAACATTGAGACGATCACCACAGAGTTTGCCAAGCCGAGCGGCCTGATCTCACAAGCCTCGCGCACGATGACGGATGTGTCTGAAGCGTCTGTTGCGTTTGAAACGGCGTCTGCTTCGTTAAACGAATTTGGCGAAACAGCGGATGGTCGCATCGCAGCGTTTGGCGATCAGATGGATGTTTTGATGGTCGACTTGCAATCAATGGCACGCAATGCTGACCTGTCTGTACGTGAAAGTACCAAAGCGATTACGGCGGCGACGTCTGTGATTGAAGGCCCGGCGGCGGGCGCGATTGATAATGCGAGCCTTGCCAGCGAGGACTTGCGGATGCTGATCAATCGACTTGACCGCATCGCCCGGGAGGTGGAGCGTAATCCGCAATCCCTCGTTCGAGGAAACCCGGTGCCTTATGAGGAGTCTCGCTAGATGTTTTTTCGGTGTTTGATCGTTGCGGCGGCCTTTGCGCTGCCCGCCTGTGTCTCTGTTTTGCCAGACCAAGAGCCACCTAATGCGCTCTATAGATTTGGCCCAATGGAGCCGGTGCATACCATGCAGACCACGGTTCTGGTGCGCGAGCCTGAAGCCTCTCGGCTGGTCGGCGGGCGCCAGATTGCAGCGGAGGATGCGAGCGGCGCAATCCGCTATGTGCCGGGTGTGGAATGGAGCGAAGCGGCAACACGGATGATGCAGACCGCTATGCTGGACCGTTTGGGCGGGCAGGGCAGTGGCGCGGCAGTCGCAGCGGGCGCAGGTGTGCGCGGCGCTTATGAACTGACCTGGCGGGTCTCTGACTTTACGTTGTCGGGCCAAACCGCGCGGTGCCGGATTGAAGCGACCGTGCTGAACGGATCGGGCCGCACATTGGTGGCGCAGAAGACATTTTCAACCCGCGCTGAGGCCGACGGCCCGCGCAATGCAGACCGCGCGCAGGCGCTGACGGAAGCTGGGCGGATGTGCGTGAACGATGTGGCGGCGTTCGTGGCCGAGACGGCGAATGCGCCTGTGCCGCCTATTGGCTAGGGCAGCACGTGCGGCCGCGGTGAAGCGGCTTGGGGTGGACTGAGTTTTCAAGTTTGATGGATCGCAGTCAGGGGACGGGGCGCAGGGCTTCTGCGTATTCACAGGTGTAGAATGATGGCGCAGCCGGTGCCGTATGATGGGAAATGGGTGAGGTTTGAGTGTCCCACAGTGTTTCCGGCGTCTCGCAGAGGGAGGCGAACGTCACGCGGCCTGTATAGCTGAATGGTTTCGCGGGTGGGCGCTCAAGCAGATTATCGGATTCGTACAAGATGTGCAGCGCGTACCATTTGGTCACGCCGATCAGGACCATTGAGTCTTCGCCTCTGAGCGACGCCGCTTCCAATTTCGCGAGGATCACAACAATCTGCACCCATAGCCACGGCCATAGGAGGATCGGTGCGTTCGCATAAAGATGGTTGATCTGCTCGCGGTTCATAAGGCCCAGAATACCTCCGCCCCGGTGGGGGGTGGATAAGTTTTCTGAGTCTCAGAAATTCACGAATGATTTCAGATGGCTAAGGGATTGAGCCCTGTGGGGTTCAATCCCTCTATCGCGCTTAGCCTGATTTGATTTCGTCGAATGGGGCCGTTTTATCGACGCGGATATCACCCGGCAGACCGAGCACACGTTCGGCGATGATGTTTTTCAGAATTTCATCCGTGCCGCCCGCAATGCGGAGACCCGGCGCCCACATGAAGCTCTGCTGGAACAGCGCGTCGGCGGGCATGGTGTCAGAGTCCGTCATCAGGCCGTAATGATCCTGCATCTCAATGGCTGAGTTACAGATATCCTGCAGCTGGTTGGCGGTGATGATCTTGCCGATGGAATTTTCCGGGCCGGGGGTTTGGCCCTTGGACAATGCGGTTTGCGTGCGCAGCTTGGTCAGCTTGTAGCCTTGCGCCGCGACATACCAATCGGCGAGTTTTGAGCGGAACGCGCCATCATCCATGGTGCCCGCCGTTTTGGCGTAGTCCATGATTTCAGACCAATCCGGGCCGGGCGATCCGCCGACCGCAAGACGCTCATTCATCAAGGTGACAATGGCGACTTTCCAGCCCTGACCGACATCACCGAGGCGATCGGAGTCTTTGATGCGGACATCTGTGAAGTAAACTTCGTTGAACTCACGTCCACCGGACGCCTGATGGATCGGGCGGGCTTCGACACCTTTTTGCTTCATGTCCACGATGAACATGGTGAGGCCTTTATGCTTGGGCACTTTTGGATCGGTGCGCACCAGCAGGATGCCGTAATCGGAATAATGCGCGCCGGACGTCCAGACTTTCTGGCCGTTGATGACCCATTCGTCACCGTCTTTGACGGCTTTGGTTTTCAGGCCTGCAACGTCTGACCCGGCAGACGGCTCTGAGAACAGCTGGCACCAGATTTCTTCGCCCATGACAGCTTTCTGGACGTAGCGCTTTTTGTGTTCGTCTGATCCGAAGGCGATGACGGTGGGGATGCACATGCCAAGGCCGATGGTGAAGGGGCCGCCGGGGCTGTCGAATTTGGATTCTTCCTGGTTCCAGATGACTTGCTGCATGGCGGTGCCGCCATAGCCGCCCATTTCTTTGGGCCAGGTGATTTTGGCATAGCCTGCCGACGCTTTGGCTTTTTGCCAGTCTTTCGCCGCTTTCATGAAGTCATCACCGGACATGGTCTGGCGGATCGGTTTTTTGCCTTTGGGCTGCAGGTGTTTGGCGATGAAGGCGCTGGCCTCTGCGCGGAACGCGGCTTCGTCTTTGGTGTCGTTGAAATCCATCTTGGGTCTCCTAGGCTGCGTTTTTGGTTTCGAGGGCGCGGACGAGTTTTTCTTGCCAGACAGGCGGGCCGCCGGCTTGGACGGCGAGGAGTTTGGCGCGGCGATAATAGAGGTGCGCGTCAACTTCCCATGTGAAGCCCATGCCGCCATGGGTCTGGATGTTTTCTTTTGAGGCAAACCAGAACGCTTCAGAGGCGGCAAGGCGCGAGGCGGCGGCCGCTTCGGGCAGTTCTGCTGCGTCTGTGCTGAGCGCCCATGCGCCATAGAAACAGTTGGAGCGGGCAATCTCGTTTTTGACGTAGATGTCGGCCAGCTTGTGTTTGATGGCTTGGTTGCCGCCAATCGGCTTGCCGAATGCGTAGCGCTCTTTGGCGTAATCTGTGGCGAGTTCTAGCGCGCGGGAGGCGCCGCCTAATTGTTCAAAGGCGAGCAGGACGGCGACGCGGTTAAGCAGAGCGTCGTTCAGGCTGGCACCCTCACCGGACGCGCCGATCAAGGTTGCAGGGGCGTCTTTGAAGACGATCTCAGCGTGGCTGCGGGTTGGGTCTAGCGTTTTAACGGATTTGCGGGTGACGCCTTCGCCAGTGAGATCAACCAGTGCGAGGCTGGCGCCGCTGCCGTCTTTGACCAGAACCACGGCGTGGGTGGCGATGTCTCCGTCTGTGACCGGGATTTTGGTGCCGGAGACTTTGCCGCCCTTGAACGTGGTGGAGAGTTTGGACGGATCGGGCGCGCCGGGGCCTTCAGAGGCGGCGTAACAGCCGATCACATCGCCGGATACGATGCCGGGGAATATGGCGGCTTGCTGGGCGTCATCACCCATTTTGACGGCTTCGGTGAAAAAGTAAGCGGTGGAAGCAAACGGGACGGGGGCCAGCACGCGGCCAATTTCTTCGGCCAGGACGCAAAGTTCCAACATGCCAAGGCCAAGGCCGCCATGGGCCTCTGGAATGGTGGTGCCGAGCCAGCCTTGCTCAACGATCTTTTTCCAAAGGTCATCATGATGGGTTTTATCGTCATCATCGAGCACTTCGCGGACAACGGCGCTGGTGCAGGTGCCTTCGAGGAATTTCCGGGCCTCATTGCCGAGGAATTTTTGGTCTTCAGAAAAGTCAAAATTCATTGCGTGCGCTCCCAATTTGGCGTGTTCCGCGCAGCCTGCGCGCGTCAATATCCTATGTGAGCTGGCAGAATAACGGCGTTTCGGCGGACTGAAAGGGGGGTCGCAGGGTCAAGGCTGGGGGCGTTTCGTCGCAAATTCGGCTTAAATTGGGGGCCAGTCTTCACTCTTCTCTAAGCTTGTTGTGGCAACACTATTGGCAATAGTAGGAGAATTCGAATGGCTAAGGCGCTCTTTCACAAATCACAACGTGTCTTCGTGAAGCCGGTTGGCACATGGGCATTGATCGAACAGGTCATCCCGCATTGGGTTAAGGATGTGGATGAGCCGTTGCGCGTGACCTATGAGGTTGGCCTTGGCCGGGAATTTCAGGCGGCTGAACTTATCTCTGAGCAAGCCATGCACAATAATGATCGTCATGAAGATGATGATGACATGCTGCTGGACAATTGGCGGATTGATCGCAAGCACGCCAAGTGGCGCGGCGGCGGCATGGGCCAAACCGATGCCAACCCTGGCACCTATCCGGTTGTTGTGACCGATGATGGCGAGTGGGGCGGCTGGCGCGTACCGGGCGGTGAATATGACCGTGACCCGCAGCGCGTTGAGCACCAGGCCCGCATGATTGTGAACACACCAGACCTGCTGCGTCTTGCGCGCAAGATTGCCGAATTTGCGTCTGAGCGCCCGGAAGACTTTCCAGATGACATGAAGCCGATTGCCAAACGCTGCGCGTCTGTGCTTCGGTATGTGTATCAGCTGGATGTTGAAGAGCCGACGGTTGCGGCTGAATAGTCTCTGACCGTAGAACGAATTTTGAAACGCCGCTTGAGCCGATAGGGCTGAGGCGGCGTTTTGCTATTTGGGCAGGAAGCGGATCGCGGGGCGGCGCCAGCGGTGGCGGGGCCGGATCACCAGCCACATAGCGCCAGCCCCGAACATGGCGCCGAGAAGATTGGCGAGGGCATCGCCCAAAGACGGGGTGCGCCCGGCGGTCATCAGGCCTTGAATAATCTCGATGCCAAACCCAAACGCCGTCGCCATGGCGATCACCCAGATGACGCGGCGCGCGCCGAGCCAAACTATCATTGGGGCGGCGAGGCCGGCATAAGCAATGAAGTGTTTGACCTTGTCTGACCCGCTCACGCTGGGCAGCGCGCCATTCGATACGAGCGAGAGACAGGCAATGGTCGCGGCGATGGCGAGCGTGGTGTAGCCGGCATAGCGACGGAGGCGAGCATAATCGAAAGAGTAGGATGGTGGCACGGGGTGGAGGTTCCTTGGAGCAAGAGCGGTGTGCATTCTGTTTATACGGCGATGGTGTCAAGCACGCGGCGCAGGCGGGGCGCTGCCGCGGCATGATTGTGCTCTTGATGTGACGCAATTAACGGCGCGGCGGGCCCTTCACGAACGGGCGATACGGGCCTATCTGTCTGGTGAACGGCCAATTCGGCCAGAATGGCCCATCAATCTGCGGAGACGATATGCGAACCGAAACGCCTGTGCCTGTGAAACTTGCCGACTATGCACCCTATCCATTTGAGGTCGAGCGCGTGCATCTGACGTTCACACTGGACCCCGATGCGACGCGGGTGGACGCGGTGATGGAGGTGACCCGCAAAACGCCGGGCGGGAGCGATCCATTGGTGCTGGACGGCGAAGCATTGAAGCTGCTGACCGTGGCGGTTGATGACCGCGAACTGGCGCCCAGTGATTATGCCGTGAGCGAAAGCGGCCTGACGATCGCGGCGGTGCCGGACCGGTTCACGCTGAAGACGCAGGTTGAAATTGCGCCATCTAAAAATACGGCGCTGTCGGGGCTTTACATGTCGGGCGGGCGGTTTTGTACGCAGTGCGAATCTGTCGGCTTCCGCCGCATCACATTCTACCCGGATCGCCCGGACGTGATGAGCAAATTCTTTGTCAGCATGAACGCAGACAAAGCGGCCTATCCGATCTTGCTGTCGAATGGCACGCCGGGCGAGGCGGGCGATCTGGACGGCGATGATGCGGGACGCCATTATGCGACATGGGACGACCCTCACCGCAAGCCATCTTATCTGTTTGCGCTGTGCGCGGGCGACTATGATATCTATTCCGACACATTCACCACGATGAGCGGCAAGACGATTGATCTGGCCATTCATGTTGATAAGGGCGACGCGGACAGGGCCGCCTGGGCGATGGACAGCCTGAAACGCTCTATGACCTGGGATGAAGAGGCCTATGGCCGCGAATATGACCTCGGCGTGTTCAACATTGTTGCGGTGCGCGATTTCAATTTCGGTGCGATGGAAAACAAGGGCCTGAACATTTTCAATTCCGCCTATGTGCTGGCCGATGAGGCGACCGCGACGGATGCCGATTTTGAGGCGATTGAAAGCATCGTTGCGCATGAGTATTTTCACAATTGGACCGGTAACCGCGTTACCTGCCGCGACTGGTTTCAGCTGTGCCTGAAAGAGGGCCTGACCGTGTTTCGCGATCAGTCGTTTTCTGCCGACATGCGCTCTGCGTCAGTGCAGCGGATCAAGGATGTGATCCGCCTGCGCGCACGCCAGTTTGCAGAAGATGCCGGGCCGCTGGCCCATAGCGTGCGACCCGACAATTATGGCTCGATTGATAATCTCTACACAGCGACTGTGTACGAGAAGGGCGCTGAAATCATCGGAATGTTGAAACGGCTGATCGGGCCGGAAGATTATCGCAAAGGCATGGACCTCTATTTTGAACGCCATGATGGGCAGGCCGTCACGATTGAGGATTTTTACGCCTGTTTTTCTCAGGTGACAGGCCGTGACTTTAAGCCATTTCTGCTGTGGTATGCGCAGGCCGGAACGCCCGTGATTTTGGTCAATGAAGATTGGGACGCGGCCAATTCGCGCCTCACGGTGACGTTCACTCAAAAGATACCGGAAACGCCTGGGCAATTTCATAAGCGGCCCATGCCGATCCCGCTGAGCGGCGCGCTACTGTCTCAATATGGCGGCTATGCCCGCAGTCAGGAAGCCGGGCCGGATGAGTGGATGATCGTATTAGCAGACCGCCAGGAGACGCATACTTTCTCGGTGGCCTCTGGAGCGACGCGGCCCTTCCTGTCGCTCAACCGGGGCTTTAGCGCGCCGGTACGACTGGAGCGCGAGATCGATATGGCGACGCAGATTGCGCTGGTGTCGGTCGAGACCGATCCGTTCAACCAATGGGATGGGTTGCAAAGCCTGTTGAAGACCGAGATTTTGGCCCTGGCCGCCAAAGACCATGAAACGCCCGATGCGGCATTGCTGGCCGCGCAGGCGGAAGCGGTCGTCTCTGCAAGTAAGACAGACCCGGCCTTTGCGGCATTGCTGACGCGGTTACCAGATATTGGGGAGTTGATGCTGGACCGCCAGCCGGCCGATCCGGTGGCACTGGGCAAAGCGCGTAAGGCGGTGAAAGCTGCGCTGTATGGCACGCTAAGCGGGCATGTAAATAAAGTGCTGAACGCGCCGTCGCCAGAACCGTTCAACCCCGGCGCGGAGCAAGCGGGTATTCGCGCGCTGCGCACGGCGATGATTGATTTGCAAGCCGCCTCGCCGCATCAGGACGCGCCGCATACTCTATATGAATTGTTCCAGAAGGCCCCCAACATGACCGAGCAATTGGCGTGTTTGCGCGCGCTGGCGGGCCTGAAGGGCGGGCCGCGCAAAGCGGCGCTGGAGGATTTTGAAGCGCAATGGAAAGACAATCCGCTGGTGATGGACAAATGGTTCGCCGCGCAGGCCGGAAGCGGGGACGCCGCGACGGTTAGCCAGCTCATCGAACATGCGGCATTCGATATGAGCAACCCGAACCGCGTGCGGTCTGTTGCGGCGGTGTTTGGCATGCAGAATCTATCGGAGTTCCATGTGCCGAGCGGAGCTGGCTATAAATTGCTGGAGGATATTGCGCTGAAAGCCGATGCGGTGAACCCGGCTTTGGCGGCGCGTTTGCTAATGGCGTTTGAGCAATGGCGGGTTTTGGGCCCTGAAGCACAGGCGGCTGCAACGGCCGCATTGGAGCGGCTGACGGCGGCCGATCTGTCAGAGAATGCTGCCGATATTGTAGGCCGCGCACTGGGCTAAACGGGGCGAGCGCGCCTGCCATTTGTCAATTGAGGTTAACCGGTGTGGAGCAATCGTTAACCTTTGCTCAATCAATCCGCGCGAAAACTGTGCATTGGACCCTTGAAATAGATTGAGGGGGCATGAGGGATTGTCGTGGCGCGAACAGACGTCATTAGCGAAGATGTAGACTCCGGGCCGGAAACGCCTGCGAGCCATCAAACGCGTCTGAAATGGACAATTGTTGCGTTGTTCGTGCTGATGGCCGGAGCGTTGCTCTTAAAGGCGCTGGACGAGCGCCAAACGTCTGACGCGGCAGCGCTGAGCTTATTGGGGTCGGAAACCCGCGCGCTTGCCAGCCAGATTAATGCGCGCGCCGATGCAGTCGATGTCGCGCTGGAGCTGATTGACGGGTCTGATGTGTCCCGCAGTACAGTGGCGACGACGCTGCCGAATGTTGATGCGATCGTGGCGCTGACGGATGCCAGCCGTGCGCCAGAGGGAAGCCGGTTGAAGGATGCTGCCGAGGCCGCTGCGGCCGCGGTGGAGGAGGGTCACCGCCTCGCTTTGTCGCGCAGCAATGACATAGTGCTTGTGTCGTCGTCTGAAACGCCAGAGGCCGCGCTGCTCGCGCTTGCGCCTGCCGGGACATGGTTGCCGACTTTGAGTGCGGGCAATCGATTGTCGCTGATTGGCGATGTCAGCATTAGCGCCGGCGACCCGGCCATGAGCCAATATTTACGGGGATCGCTGAGCCATGCCCCTGCCATGAAGATGGGCGGCGGACTGAACCGCGCCGCGACGGCGTGCTCACCGCTGAGCGGGAGTGCGGTTTCGCTGTGTACGGCGTCTGCGTCGCCGCTATTCACATTGAATGATGTGATGCGCCTGTTGATCTATGCGCTGCTACTGGCCGCGCCCGTACTGGCGATTGTGGGCCTGATGGGCACGCTGACCAAAGAAGAAACCATCGAGATTATTGAAGAAACACGCGACAATGAATCCGACCGGATTATGAATGTCGTGATGCGCGGCGCGCGGGCTGGCTATTGGGAATGGAAGCCCGACGAGCAGACCTTTTATCTAAGTGAAGGCGCAGCGCAGTTATTCAATATTGTCGGCACGGGCGAAGTGTCGATTGAAGAATTGCTAATGAATATTCACCCGGACCATCAGGCGCGGATGCGCGAAACGCTGGAGAAGTCTCAGCGGGTGGGATGGATCCAAACCAATTTTCTTGTCAATGCATCGCCGGCACGGTGGCTGGAGCTGCGGGGCAGTGTGTCGGGCGGCGAGGATGGTGAGGAATTAGTGTTTGGCGGCATTCTTTTGGATGTCACCCGGAGGCGCCAGTCTGAGGACCGTGTCAAAGCGGCGGAGCGACGTTTGCGCAATGCGATTGAGGGCTTTAATGGCCCGTTCGCTCTGTGGGATAACCGCCAGCGTATTCTGTACTGGAACCGGGCCTTTGCGATTGATTTCGGGCTGACCGATACCGTGAGACCGGGCATGAGCAAGGAAACGATTGTTATTGCGCGGGCGGGTGCCGTACGGGCTGAAAAGCAGTCGGCGGAAGATTCGCGGACCATGTTGATTGCGCTGAACAATGGGCGCTGGGTCAAAATGGTTGAACGCGCGACCCCCGATGGCGGCTTGATCTCGATTGGTGTCGACGTGACGGAGAACGTCCGTAACGAACAGGAACTCAAGAAACAGAAGCAGCGGATGAAAAAGGCTGTGACGGATCTGGAACGGTCTGAAGGCCGGGCGGGCGAATTGGCGCGCAAATATTCTGAAGAGAAAGCCAAGGCCGAGCGCATGGCGCATACAAAGTCTGCTTTCCTTGCCAATATGAGCCACGAACTGCGCACACCATTGAATGCGATCAACGGGTTCTCCGAGATTTTGGCCAATGAGCTATACGGCACATTGGGCGACCAACGATATAAAGGCTATGCGCAGGACATTTTGACGTCGGGCCAACACTTGCTGGATATGATCAACGACATTCTGGACATGGCGAAAATTGAAGCGGGCAAGATGACGATCGCGCCGCAGCCGATTGATCCGGTTGATCCGGTCGACGCAGCCGTTCGCATGATCCGGCGCAAAGCCGAAGACAAGCAGATCAAACTTGTGTTGGAGGCCCCGGACCATCTGCCGGATATTGACGCCGATCACCGCGCCATTCGCCAAATGGTGCTGAACCTGATTTCCAATGCGATCAAATTCACGGACGCTGACGGTACGATCACCGTGGGTGTTGAGCGCCGTGGCCCTGATATTTTTGTGAGTGTGGCCGATACTGGTATCGGTATTCCAGCCGAAGACGTGCCGCGCCTTGCGATGCCGTTTGAGCAAGTGTCGGGCACCAAAGATCGCAATTATAATGGCACAGGTCTTGGTCTGGCGCTGACGAAATCTTTCGCCGAAATGCATGGCGGACGGATGAGTATTACCTCTGTTGAAGGCGAAGGCACGACGGTTGGCTTCACGCTGCCGATCGAAGGCGCAACGGCCACAGTTGCCGCCGCCGAAGAAGCCGATCGCAAGGCGCTCGAACTGGAAGAACGCATGGCGTAGAGCCCGTGTTTAAGGGCGCTGGTTCCATGCTATGAGGCTAGCTTTGCCATCTGAGTTGAGGGTGACGTTGCCCCATGCGCCGGTCTTTAATTTCCGCTCAGTTCCGTCTGGCAGCGTATCGACGGCGTCGAGCACAAAGCGCGCAATCCCATTACTCGTCACGACCAAAGCGGCTGCGTCTTGCGGTAAGGCGGCGGCGCGTTTGAACAGGGCCGTCCATGCTGCAATTAGCGCGCCGGGGTCAACCGACCAGCCGGGCGGGACGGTGGCGGATTGGTCCCAGGCGGTAATGGCGTCTTGCCCAATGCGCGCGATCACGTCGGCTTCGGGCAGGTTTTCATCTGGGCCGTAGTCAATTTCGGTGAGGAAGGGCGCAATCAGCAGCGGGGGCGGGGCAAACTGGGCGTCCAATATGGCGCGGGCAGTTTGACGTGTGCGCAGCAGCGGTGAGCAAAACGCGGCGGAGAACTGCGTTTCTTTGAACTGGGCGGCAAGCGCCTCGGCTTGCTGGATGCCGGAGGTGGACAATGGCAAATCTGTGCGCGCGCCGACGCGGGTGATGGTGTCGCCTGCGTCGAATGTGTTGCCGTGCCGGACGATGATGAGCGTGGACATTTATAGCTCGCCGTGCGGATCGCCATGCGCGGCGACCAGACGTTCGGCCAAGGCGACATCTTCGGGCGTATCAATACCGGGGATGGCGACATCTGGCGGGGTGACTTCAACGCAGTGAATGGACATGCCGTTTTCCAGCAGGCGGAGTTGTTCAAGGCCTTCTAATTGCTCGTAACGGCTTTGCGGCAGGCAGACGTAGCGGCGGAGTGCGTCCACCTTATAGGCATAGAGGCCGACATGGCGGCAGACCGGTGAAATGTCGCTCGCAGCGCGCAGATCGGTTTCTTTGCGCATGGCGGGCAGAATGTTCTTGGAGAACCACAGGGCGCGGCCATGGCCGTCATGGGTTAAGGTGGTGCCGGAAAACGGGGTGGACTTTTTGTGCGCGCGCAGAGCGTCGAGCGCGTCCCAGCCAAGTCGGACATAGGAGGTTGCGGCGTCGGCGCCGGATGTGGCGGCGGCTTTGGCCACGGCGATGATGTGCTCTGGCGGTGTAAACGGCGCGTCGCCCTGCAGGTTTACGACAATTTCAGGAGAAACGCCCAGCGCATCAGCGGCGGCCAGTGCCCGGTCTGTGCCGGACGGCAATGCCGGATCAGTGATGATAACGGGCAGCCCGCTTTGCTGGCAGTGCGCTTCGATGCGGGCATCATCGGTGGCGACGACAAATTCAGCATCGTCCAAAGCCGACGCCGCTTGGGCGGCCATGATCGCCACGCGTTCGACCATGGCACGGCCAGCTATTTTCACCAGCGGTTTGCCGGGAAACCGCTTCGAAGCATAGCGGGCAGGAACAACGATGAGCGTATGCATAGGCGGGCGCTGACTATTGGCCGGGCGGGTTGGACGCGTCGTTTTGGCGGCGCATTTCCATGGCCGCGACCAAAACCGGGCCAATCGTCTTCAGCGCAGAATCGCTGACGCCTTCATCGCGCAGGAAGTCTGTCAGGGCGGGCACGAGATTGTCTGAGGCGTTGCATTGTTCAAAGGCCGCTTCAAGTTGCGGCACGACATTGCCCGTGAAGCTGTCTGTAAAGCGTTCAATCCGTTTGGTGTTTTGCAGCAGGCTGATCGCCGTCAACGGGTTAATGTCTCCATCGGCATTGGCGAGTTTTCTGAAGTCTCTGATGAGGCCGCGATTTTCGACCGCGAAGCTGCGCAGGATTTTGTCTTTCTTAAAGTCGACCCATTCGGCGGTGCACGGTTCGGGTTCCATTGTGGCGCACCCTGCAAGGGTTGATAGACCAAGGGCGAGCGCAATCAGGGCAGGTTTCATCGCGGGTCTCCATTTTGCCAGCGTTTGTGTGATGACTACTCGCTTACAGTGCTGCGGCCTGTTCGCCAAAACAAATGACAGTTGTGACAGGTCCGATAGACGTTTGCGATCATGGGGAAAACCGTGTTGCGGCGCTCGCCTTATTGCGTTGATGGACTTCTAATCTCAGATTCTGCGGAGTAGAGTAGCTTCGTGTTCGGGGGGACGTGACGGGATAGGTGAGGAGAATCTTTGTGAAACGAGCGATTTTTGGAGCGCTGGCGCTGGTCATGTTGCCGGCTGGCTGTGCGACCGATGGTTCAGGTGACTATGGCGCAGTGCTGGGCGACGTGTTGGAGGGCATGGCGGGCAGCGGCGTTGGTCAAGAGGCGTTATCGACCGCAGAGATTGACGCTGGCTTGCGCGAAGCCCTGACCGTGGGCACCAATATTGTCGCCGGACAGCTTGGCCAGACGGATGGCTATTTCGCAGACGCGAACATCAAAATCCCGCTGCCCAAGACGTATCGCGATATTCAATCGAATTTGAGCGGCATCGGCCTTAGCGGACCGTTGGATGATTTGGAACTGCGCATGAACCGCGCGGCAGAAGCGGCGGTGCCACAAGCCAAAACACTGGTGCTGGGCGCGGTGCGGCAGATCACGATTGAGGATGCGCTGCAGATTTTGAATGGCGGCGACACGGCGGCAACTGATTTTCTGCGCGGAAAAACCGAGTCTCAACTGCGCTCAGCCTTTACGCCCTATGTTAGAGATACGCTGGCGCAATCGGGCGCATTCAGCTCTCTGGAAAGCGCGGCGGGCCAGTATGGCCTCGGCGGCGTGACCTCTAATTTGCAGGCGGATTTGACCACGCACGCGGTTGGTTTGGGGCTAGACGGTATCTTTTTCTATGTTGCGGAAGAAGAAAAGAAAATCCG
This sequence comes from uncultured Hyphomonas sp., assembly GCA_964644385.1. Classification (GTDB taxonomy): domain Bacteria; phylum Pseudomonadota; class Alphaproteobacteria; order Caulobacterales; family Hyphomonadaceae; genus Hyphomonas. Next base: position 34,859 of record CAZXVJ010000031.1, read on the forward strand.
GGAAAACCCGGTGGCCCGTACCAGTGAAATCCTGCGCAAAGTGTTTGGGAGCCGCGGTTAATGCGACGACTGCGTCGACAATTAAAATCCGGCGGTGAGATTGCCGGCATAGAAGTGGGTGATCCGATTAAGCCGTTTGCTGCGCTGTGGCTGCATGCGACCGGATTTAATGCGGTGACGTATCAGTCCATGTTGGCACCTCTTGGCCTGAGGGCGCGGGTGGCGGCGCTGGATATGCGCGGGCATGGGCGCAGCACGCTGCAGGCGAAGGGTGGGCGACTGCCCTCCTGGACCAAATACCGCGACGATGTGATTGAATGGCTGGAGCAGGAAGCCCCGGACGGGCTGGTGCTTGGCGGTCATTCGATGGGTGGCACGGTGGCGCTGATGGTGGCGGCCAAACGCCCGGAACTGGTCAAAGGGCTGGTGCTGGCCGATCCGGTGATCCTGTCGAAGAAGATCTATTTTTGGGCGCATGTGTTCCCGCCATTCAAAATGATGATGATGCGCAACGGTATGGCCAAGCAGGCCAGTAAGCGGCGCGCGACGTTTCCGTCGATGGCCAATGCGATTGAACGCTATACTGGGCGCGGCGCGTTCAAAACCTGGCGGGAGCCGTTCCTGTCTGATTATTTGCTGGACGGGCTGGACCGTGATCCATCGATTGACCCGGACGCCGAGGAGCAGCGCTGGAATTTGATGTGCACGCCGAAATGGGAAGCAGCGACGTTCGCGGCGCAGCGCAATCGCCCTTGGAACGCGATGAAGCGGGTGCGCAAGGCCAAGATTCCGACGATTATTCTAAGGCCTGAACGAAACTCGGTGATTGGCGGAAAAGAGCGGGCAAAGCTCATCCAACTCAATCCCAATTTGATTGTGAAATCTGTCCGCGGCACCACGCACTTCTTGCCAATGGAGGCGCCCTACGCTGTGCGCGATGAGTTATCCTCATTCGTTGCACGGTTGATTGAAGGGTTCTCGCTGGAGGAAGAAGGCTCGGTCAGGCGGTCTTTGAAGGCGACGCGATTACGCATGGTTTAGGCGTCACCACAATGCGCGGTCTGGGGCGGCCGCGGCGGCGAGTTTGTTGAGCAGATTTTCCAAGACGGTTTGCTCGTCATCGGTCAAGTCTGCGATGAGATTGCGCTCTGCTTCCAGCGCCAAGGGAACAATCTTTTGATAGATGGCGAGGCCATCGTGAGAAAGCGTTAGGCTGGATTTGCGGGCGTCTCGCTCTGAGGCGCGCCGGGCAAGATAGCCAAGTTCGATGAGGCCTGACACGGCGCGGCTAACCGCGACCTTATCCATGGCTGTGCGCTTGCCGATCTCTGTCGCACTGATCCCCGCGCTTTCGCCAACCACCGCCATGACGCGCCATTGCCAGAGCGACAGGCCAAACTTGCGAACATAAAGCGCGGCGATATTGCCCGATACCGTGTTGGACAATACAGATAGTCTGTAGGGCAAGAAGGCAGGCAGGCGGAGGTTTTTCGGAGTAGAACGTGTCATCTAGTCTTGAACTATCCAATAATAATCTTGCGAGCACAAACAAAATTAGTTACAAATGAAACTAAATTGAACAGTGAGGGATGCTATGACGGACCTATTTGAGAATCCAGCGGGCCTCGACGGCTTTGAGTTCATCGAGTTTTCAGCGCCTGAAAAAGGCCAGCTTGAACCTGTGTTTGAAACCATGGGCTTCACCAAGATTGCGCGCCATCGCAGCAAGGATGTTGAGTTGTGGCGTCAGGGCGGAATCAATCTGATTACCAATTATGAGCCCAAGTCTGCCGCATGGTTCTTCGCGCGGGAACATGGACCAAGCGCTTGCGGGATGGGGTTTCGGGTGAAGGATGCCGCGGCGTCTTATGCGCATTTGATGGCGCAGGGCGCTGAACCGATTGAGAACGCGCCGGGCCCTATGGAGCTACACATTCCGGGCATTCGCGGCATCGGCAATTCGATCATCTATCTGATTGATCGCTATGGCGACGACCTCGACATTTACGACATTGATTTTGTGCCGCTGGACGGGGTGGACCAAAACCCGGAAGGGTGCGGGTTCCAGATCATCGATCACCTGACGCACAATGTGTATGGCGGGCGAATGGAGTATTGGGCCGACTTCTATGAGAAGCTGTTTAACTTTCAGGAGATCCGATATTTCGACATTAAGGGCGAATATACGGGCCTGACGTCTAAGGCGCTGACGGCGCCGGATGGGAAAATCCGCATTCCGCTGAACGA
>CAZXVJ010000032.1:0-36558 GCA_964644385.1 uncultured Hyphomonas sp.
TGAGATCGCGAGCGCAATCACACGTCAAAGCTGACGCCTTGGGCGAGCGGTAGGTCGGAGGAGTAGTTTACGGTGTTGGTGGCGCGGCGCATGTAGGCTTTCCAGGCGTCGGAGCCGGATTCGCGGCCGCCGCCTGTGTCTTTCTCGCCGCCGAAGGCGCCGCCAATCTCTGCGCCGCTGGTGCCGATGTTCACATTGGCGATGCCGCAATCTGATCCAGCACTTGAAAGAAAGCGTTCTGCCTCTCTGATATCATTGGTGAAAATGGAGGAGGAGAGACCCGCAGCGGCGGCGTTTTGCTCTGCGATGGCATCGTCCAAATCAGAATAGGTCATCACGTAGAGGATGGGCGCGAAGGTTTCCATCAGCACGAGGCCGGATTGGTCTGGCATTTCGACCAGTGCAGGGCGGACATAAAAGCCCCCGCCCTCGCCTACCCGCTCACCACCGGTGACTTTGCCGCCCGCGTCGCGCGCAGCAATCAGCGCCGATTGCATCTGGTCAAAGGCGGCCTCGTCAATCAGCGGGCCGACCAGCGTGTTGCTGGCCAGCGGGTCGCCGACTTTGACAGAGGCATAAGCCGCTTTCAGGCGCGGCATGAACTCTGCCGCAATGGATGTGTGCAGGAATAGGCGTCGGGTTGATGTGCAGCGCTGCCCGGCCGTGCCCATGGCCCCAAACGCAACGCCGGAGAGCGCGAGGTCTTGATCAGCGGTTGGCGCGATGATGCAGGCATTGTTGCCGCCAAGTTCAAGGATGGTCTTGCCGAAACGGGCGGCGACAAGCGGGCCGACTTTGCGGCCCATCGCGGTGGAACCTGTGGCCGAGACCACGGCGACCTTTGGGCTGGCGGCCAAAAAGGCGCCAATGTCCGGCCCGCCGAGCAAAACCTGAGAAAGATGGTCTGGCGCGTCACCAAACTTGGCGAGGGCGCGGTCAAGCAGCGCGGCGCAGGCAAGCGCTGTGAGCGGGGTTTTCTCAGATGGCTTCCACAGCACCGGACACCCGCAAACCAGCGCCAGAGCGGCGTTCCAGGCCCACACTGCGACGGGAAAATTAAACGCTGAGATAATGCCGACGACGCCTGCCGGATGCCAGGTCTCCATCATGCGGTGGCCGGGACGCTCTGTTGCGATGGTCAATCCGTAGAGTTGACGTGAGAGGCCGGTGGCGAACTCACAAATGTCGATCATCTCTTGCACCTCCCCTGCCCCTTCGGAGGGAATCTTGCCCGCTTCAAGCGTGACGAGTTGGCCGAGCGCAACCTTTGCGACGCGAAGCTCTTCGCCCAGCAAGCGGACAAGTTCACCGCGTCTGGGGGCGGGCACGGTGCGCCACTCAAGAAAGGCGGCATGGGCATAGTTGATCGCGACGTAAGCCTGCGCCGGTGATGGCGGGTGAACCGCGCCAATCGCCTCGCCTGTCAGCGGTGTGTAGGCGGTCAGCGGGCCGCTGGTATAGGCAGCAGGCGATACGCCGAGGCGGGCGAGAAGATCTGCGGTTTGGTCGGCGTAAGTCATGCCGTGGGCTGTATCAATAATAACCTCAAAGGCAAATGAGATATACGCCCAAATCAAAATCCCGGGCGCGTGATGGCCCGGGATTATGAATGTGATTGGGGGTGTTGCCTGCGCGGCCTAAGCCACGTCGCGCTTGGTCTCGGTCGGTGTGACCGGGTTGAGCTGCTGTGTCACCGCCGGGGCGGCGTCATTGTCTTCCTGCATCGCAGAATATTTGATGTAGGCCGGGCCAAGCACCACGAGGAACAAGACCGGAAGGAAGAACAAGATCATCGGAACGGTCAGCTTGGCTGGTAGCGCGGCCGCCTTTTTCTCAGCCGCAGCCATACGCATGTCACGGTTTTCCTTGGCCATGACGCGTAGAGCGTCGCCGAGCGGTGTACCGTAGCGTTCAGCCTGTCCGAGCGCCATACAGACAGCTTTCACGCCTTCATGGCCGGTCCGCTTGGCAAGGTTTTCATATGCCTTGCTGCGCTCTGGCAAGTAAGACAGTTCGGCCACTGTGAGGGTAAACTCTTCGGCGAGTTCCGGCGAGGCCGGGCCAATCTCTGATCCAACTTTTTGGAAGCCCATTTCGATCGACATGCCGGATTCAACACAGATCAGCAGCATATCGAGCGCATCTGGGAAGGCCATCATGATCGACTTTTGACGCTTAGCCGCCAGATTGCTGACATACATGTTGGGCGCGTAGAAGCCCGCCGCAGCGCCGAACATCAGCGTGCCGTACTTCATCATGCCTTCAAAGCCATGATTGTTGACGTAGAAGATGTAGAAATAGGTCAGCGCGGCGAACACGAACGGCATCGTCATGCGGAAGAAGTAGAAGGTGGAGATCGGGCCGGGACCGCGATAACCAGCTTGGGTAAGCTTGTCCGCGATCTTCGGGTCTTCCAGCATTTTAGCGAGGTTCAGCTTAGCTGAAATTTCGCTCATCTTGCCATTGTCTTCGCGGCGCAAAGAGCGGGTTTCCAATGTCGCGCGGGACTGCTTACGCAGACGCTCACGCTGGGAGGCCACCGCTTTCAGGCGGGTTTCCAGCTTGTCGCCCTTTAGCATGGGCAGGAACACCGTCACGAAGGTGGCGAACACGGCCAGCGCGACAAGGTATGACGCAAGCGAAGCGGGATCTGTGAAGGAGAGGATGAACTGACGCATGTGTAGGGCCGCTCCTTAAATGTCGAAGTTGATCATGTTGCGCATCACCATCGTCCCGGTGAAGAGCAGGCCCGCCGCCATCGCCAGGATCATGTGTCCTGTCTCTGTGGTGAACAGCATCATAATGTAGTCAGGCGTGGTCAAGTAGACCATGACGCTCACAGCGAAGGGTAGACAGGCGATGATACCGCCGGAGGCTTTGGCCTCTGAAGACATCGCTTTGATCTTTTCGCGCATCATTTTACGCGCACGAATAACCGATGACAGGTTGCCGAGAGCTTCCGACAGGTTGCCCCCTGCTTTGGACTGGATGGTCAGCACGATGACAAAGAAGTTCACTTCTTGCAGTGGGCAGCGCTTGTAGAAAGTCGCCAGAGCACGGTCGAGGTTTGAGCCCATGGCCAGATTGTCTGACAGGGTCGCAAACTCAGAGCCCAGCGGATCAGGGCTTTCCTTGGCGATGATACGTAGACACTCGCCCATAGGCAGGCCAGATTTCACACCGCGCACAATAATATCGAGCGCATCAGCAAACTGGTTGGTCATCTTCTTGTGGCGACCTTTGATAAGGATGCCTAGAATAAAGCGTGGCAGGCCGAGTGTGCCGCCAATGAAGGCGCCAATCACGACAAGTGGCCGGCTTTTCAGCGCAATGCCTTTCACCGTGATGCCATCTGCGCCGGACATCCAGACGAGTAGGCAGCACGCAACGCCAAGCCCAACAGACATGATCCAGAACATTGACGTTGGAATGTCGAGGCCGGCCTGCTGTAGCTTTGATCCAATATCTTTGGGCGCGATAGAGCGGCGACGCTCTTTATCTTGCTTACGCATCGCGTCCAGCATTTCCTGGGTCTTCGCGCGGCGCTTGGCATTGTCATCTTGCTTTGGACCGCCGCGGGTTTTACCGCCGCTGACAGAGCCCGCCGCGATCGCTTTGGTGCGCTTGCGCGTATTGTCGTTGCTGCCGCTGGTAAACACAAAGCCGAGGCCGACAATTGCCAGAAAGGCAAGACCAGCGATGGCATAGATCATCATATCTTGGTCCATAGATCAGGTTCCCATCGCGTCAATTGCGTCTGCGAGTTCTTTTTGCAGATTGTAGTAAGAGGCGCGTTCCCAGAACTTTGGACGACCCACGCCTGTGCCACGGTGCGCGCCGATGATTTTGCCATCATCGTCTTCGCCCGTAATTTCAAATTTCAGAACATCCTGGAGAACAATGGTGTCCCCTTCCAGCCCCATAACCTCTGTCACACACATGATACGGCGTGAACCATCGCGCAGACGTGAGGCCTGAACCACGACATCAATCGAGCCAACAATCATTTCACGGATCGTTTTCGCCGGCAGCGCAAAGCCGCCCATTGTAATCATGGATTCAACACGGCTAAGAGCCTCACGCGGGCTGTTGGCGTGCAGTGTGCCCATTGAGCCATCATGGCCGGTGTTCATGGCTTGCAGAAGGTCAAACGCCTCTGGGCCACGCACCTCGCCCACGATGATGCGTTCAGGACGCATACGCAGACAGTTTTTAACCAGATCACGCATGGTAATCTCACCGGAGCCTTCAATATTTGGCGGGCGGGTCTCTAGGCGCACCGTGTGCGGCTGCTGAAGTTGAAGCTCAGCGGAGTCTTCGCAGGTGATGACGCGCTCTTGCGGCTCAATAAAGCCGGTCAAACAGTTGAGCAGCGTCGTCTTACCAGAACCCGTACCGCCTGAGATCAGGACGTTACAACGGCTGTGACCAATGATGCGCAGGATCTCAGCGCCAGCCTCAGAGATCGAGCCAAAATTGACCAGATCCTGCAGCTTGAGCTTGTCCTTTTTAAACTTACGAATGGTGAGCGTCGGGCCATCAATCGCGAGCGGCGGTGCAATCACGTTCACACGCGAGCCGTCTAGCAAACGCGCATCACAGATCGGCGAGCTGTCATCAACGCGGCGACCAACTTGTGACACGATGCGCTGACAAATGTTCATCAGCTGCGCATTGTCACGGAAACGGATATTGGTGCGTTCGATCTTACCGTTGACTTCGATATAGGTTGTGTCGGCGCCATTGACCATGATGTCGGCAATGTCATCGCGGGCCAGAAGCGGCTCCAGCGGTCCATAACCAAGCACATCATTACAAATGTCATCGAGCAGGAGTTCCTGCTCTGAAATCGACATCACGACGTTTTTGATTGAGATGATCTCAACCACAATGTCGCGAATTTCTTCGCGGGCGCTCTCTGCGTCGAGTTGCGCCAGTTGCGACAGATCAATCGTATCGATTAGCGCGTTGAAGATGGTCGTCTTCGTGGCGTAGTATTGCTCCGAGTGGGAGGAGACCTGGCGCACTTCCTCTTGTGGAAGGTCAGGCTCTTTGAGCTTCACCGGAGCGGCGGGCTCTGATTTTGGTGCACCCGCAATAGCCACCGCTTCCGGACGCGGCGGCTTTTTCGCCGGCGCGGCAGGTTTTGGTGCTTTTTTGGCCACCGGCTCAGCTGCGACGGGCGCAGCTGGCGGCGGTGTAGATGCGTTACGTTTTCCGAAGGCCATGAATGCCCCTTCCCTACGAAATTATTTCCCGAGCAGCTTCTGCATGAAGGACTTGGTCGGCTGCTCAACAGCCCGCCCGGTCAACACTGACGCAAGATGGTCAATAGCAAGTGAAGATTTGGACGCGGCATCAGTTTCTGACACCATTTGACCGTTATTGGCCGCCGTTCCGAACAATTCAGGCTCGAATGGCAGGATGATTTCTGGTTCTGCGCCAATCGCGGCTGCAAAATCCTTTATCGGAATTTCAGGGCGTTTCGGCACGCCGCTCATATTGATCACCAGACGTGGCGGGTGGTCGTTCGGGCGTTGGCCTTTGAGCTGATCGATGAAGTTTTTGCCATTGCGAAGCGAGGCAAGATCAGGCTGGCAAACGACGATCACTTCATCAGATGAAACGAGCGTGGATTGCACCCAGCCAGACCAGACATGTGGAAGATCCAGCACCATATAAGGCACGTTGCGGCGAACGCCTTCGATAACCTTTGTGTAGGACTCGTCAGGAATATCCATAATCGAGCTGATAGACGCCGGCGCCGTGAACAAGGACAGACGGTCTGTTACTTTGGCCAGGAGACGCTCAATAACGGCGTCATCTGTACGGTCTGGCGCGAGCAAGGCGTCGGCCACCGTTTGCGAGGTTTCCTGATTGAAATCGAGCGCTGTAGTACCGAACGATAAGTCAAGGTCAACAAGGGTCGTATTGACCTTTGCGTTCTCAGACAACGCCCAGGCCAGATTGTGCGCAATCGTTGAGGCCCCTACTCCGCCCTTAGACCCGATGACCGAAATCTGCTTACCCGTGAAGGGCGCATCCGGATCAGCAAACAGGTTAGAGATTGAGCGCATCAGCTGGATCGGCTGAAGCGGTGGGACGAGATATTCACTCACGCCGCGCGCAACAAGCTGGCGATACAGCATGATGTCGTTGATCTTACCGACGACAAGCACTTGTACGTTCTCATCACAATGAGCGGCAAGCGCGTCAATCTGATTGAGAATATCTGAGGAGGCCGCAGTTGATTCAATGATCAACAAATTCGGTGTCGGATTGGCTTCCATATAGGCGATGCTGGCCGGGATGCCGCCTTCAAGCGCATCCAGTGTGGCCCGGCCCATGCGGCGATCGCTTGCGCACACATCGACCAACTGACGGGTCTCTTCGCGCTCATAGAACACCTTGATGGAAATCGCAGGCAGTTGACGGTCGCCGCCAGACGGTTCTGGCATGGCAAACACAGGCTCGCCTTCTTCAACGGCCTTTTGGGGCGCGTCCATCTCAACTTCGGGCGGCGCCTCGGCTTGAGGCTTTGTTCCCAGTGCAACATCCAAGTCTGACGTTGAATCTAAATCATCCGCAAAGGGATCATTGGCCGCAGGGAGACCTGCATCCATGTGATCTGCCAATGGATCATCGGCAAATACATCCTCAAAGTCTGAGGCAAAATCGGCTTCGAATAAGGCTTTCTCGTTCGACATAATACTCTAGTCCTTCTACTGGCCCTACGGCTATTCTGCGACGGCGTCGGAAACGGTTCCGGATTCATCTGAGCTACGCTGAGAACCGGTTGATTGACCGTCTCGGAACTTTGCAAGGATGACATCACGGCGCGGGGCATCTCCAGCTGTCAGAGCGCGTTGGCCCAGAAGATCAGCAGGATCGGCAATCATGGCGGCCAAATTGGTGCGCACTGCGCAACCAAGGCTTGGCATTTCATTGTTTGAGCTGGCATTGGCCATGTCATAAGACGCAAGCGACTTACAATCGGGCGCAACCGCGTCATAGGTCTGATACGCCATAATCATCGGCTCATCAGCCTCTGTGCCATGGCTGTTGCCAGCAATCTCTTCATAAGAAATGCCAGTCTCGAACGCGATGGCGCGGGCCTCAGCTACGGCCGCAACGGCCAGTTGCTGATTGCCAGATGTTGCTGGCATCGACAGGATCAATGGGCCGTGACCGACCGACTGATAGGCGTCGACAAAGTTCTGGATGCGGGCGCGGTCTTTCAGGCTTAGCTGGCTGGCTTCACCGTCGATCTCGACTTCCAGAAACTCTGTTCGTTTCTCAACACCGATGGCATTGCGATCAAGCACTGTGCCCTGAAGATAAGAGGCTGGAACGGCGGTTGGCGCGCTGCTGGCACAGGCAACAAGTGTTGCAGCGCTCAGGCCGGTCGCCACCAGCGTAAGGACGTTTTTGGTCGATAAGGTCATGTGACTCCCCTCCCCTATTCTTCGATGAAGCCCACAGGGGCCCGGTAATTGTCTGCATCAACGGGCGCGCCGTCTTTGCCATATTGCTCATTCAGCTTGCCGAAGAGGATGGTTTTCGCATCCGAGGCATTGGCGAAGCCGTCAGCCGGTGTCCGCAGCTGGTTCTTGGCAGCTGGATCCACCAGGTAAGGTGTCACGATGACCACCATTTCGGTTTCTTCGTTCAAGAAATCGCGTGACTGGAACAAGGCGCCCAGTACCGGCACTTTTTTGATACCCGGAAGCTGATCAAGTGTTTGACGTGATTTTGACTGGATCAAGCCGGCCATCATCATTGAGCCACCGGATGGCAGTTCAACAACAGATTCTGCGCGGCGAACGGTCAAAGCCGGAATGGTCAGAGACTCGCCTGAACTGAGGTTTCCATTTTGGTCGATGTTGACCCCTGAGGACCCCTGGAAGGCGCCTTGCGAGGACAGTTCTGACACTTCGGTTGAGATTTTCAGAGAGATACGACCCTCAGACAGAACGACCGGCGTAAAACCAAGGCCGACACCGTAAGGCTTAAACTCGATCGTGACCTGGCCGTTTTCATCCTGACCAACTGGGACCGGGAATTCACCGCCTGCGAGGAAGTTTGCACTCTCCCCTGACATAGCAACGATGTTCGGCTCAGCCAGTGTTTTGACGATGCCAACCCGCTCAAGCGCATTGATCGCAATGCCAACAGAGGACTGGAATTCCTGTCCGACAAAATTGTTGTATCCAAACTCGCCGTTGAAACCGCCGAGTGAGCGGCCTTGAACACCGAAGCCACCAGAAGATGCGATGGAGCCCGTAATGGCTGTCTCGCCGCCCGGGAACAAAGACGTTGTTCCAGTGTCAACGATGCCATCAATGCCGTCGCCGGCAACATCAGAAAAAAGTTGACGCTCTACGAGGCGAGAGAAGTCGCCGAAATTCGGTTGGCCCGACAGATCAATGCCGAGCTGTTTGATCGTGTTGCGCTGCATCTCAACAATGCGAACTTCCAGCATGACCTGATCTTTGGCCGCAATCTGGATCATGTTGACGATCTGCGTTTCTTCATTGGCGCCAAGATAAGCAGAGACGAGGCGTTGCACCTGATCGCCTTCTGACAGGCTGTCGACTTTGCCGGTAATCACGACATTGCCGTTCAGGCCTTCAACCTTAATCCGCGCATTCGGAATGTGACGGTTCACCAAATCGTGCAGCGCCGTCATATCCATCTCAACCGAGATTTCGAGGTTGAGAAGCTGGTTCCCCTGCCCGTCAAAGACGAAGGCATTGGTTTGACCAAAATTCACACCGCGGAACACAATGCGCTGTGAGGTTTGCACAACCGCATCGGCGATGTCCGGGTTCGTGATGACAACGTCAGCAGCGACATTGTCGAGCTCAACGATCATGGACTTGTTCAGACCAATCGTAACGCTTTGAGACACGTCTGATTGTCCTGGTGTTGTGATCTTGGTGCCAAGATCATTTGGGCCTGCGGCGGCGATCAGCGGCGCACTTGCCACCATTGCCAAGGCGAGTGCCCCTTTGAGTACGTTAAAGGTAATCATGGATCAGCTTCCCCCGAGATTGGCCGCAGCGGCCTGACCGTTACGATAGATGGTGACCCCACCCTTCCCGTTTTCATACGGGTTGGCGACATCAAGAAGATCTGTGCGAGACACGCGCTGTGTGCGGTCGCTGGTGTCTGACCAGGGACGCAGAGACAGGGACAAAGCGCCCATGCGTTCGGCCAGGGCCAACAATTCAGCTTCTCTTGGCGATACTTCCAAAGTAGCTGTGTTCGCGATGAAGCTCTCCGCGCCAACTTCGTCCTGACGGAACACTTGGTCGACAGCGAGAATGCGGACATTTGACATAATCGTCGTGGTTACGGGGCGCTCGACAACAAAGTCGTCATTGGCAATTTCAACCTCATGGGTGAGAATAACGTCAACCCGGTCATCCGGGAGAATAAAGCCGCCCGATGCAGACTCGGTTGAAACTTCAACCGTTGCGGCGCGCATGCCAGGCCCGACCAATGCGGCCATGACGCCAGAGTCGCCTTTGATGACAAGTTTTTGCGGCAAAATTGGCTCACGCTCATAAATCTTTGAACGGACGATACTGCCGGCGAGCTCTTCGAGCGCATCAGGATGCTCTTCTTCTGTGCGGTAACCTTCGACCACATTCTTTTCGGGCCAAGCGGCCCACTCAAAATCGTCTGGGGCGAGCAAGTCACCGACAGACAGGTCACGGCGCGCGACGAGGATTTGAACTTCCGATACCTCTCGCGTCTCCACAACTGTGGTTTGGTCGGTCACAACTTGTGTAACCGTAGTCGGCGCGGACATTCCTTTTACAAGGAAAGCTGCAAGGATCGCAGCTCCGGCCGCAACAATTAGAATGATCAGGCGAATGGGCGACATAAGACGCGTCCCCTCTTGAAACTAAAGACTATGAACCTGCGAATTCAGGTTCCCGCTTGAGGGGACATTCCCACAAGCTGACTACGGAATGGTTAATTCAAATCACTGAATATGCTTAGTAAATTGGTAAGGAGTGGAGAGCTGGCAGCAGCCATGAAAACCCCTGCTGTAATGGCTACGCCATATGGCACCCCTGCCCCGTCTTCGAACGGCGCGCGAATGGCGCCAGGAAGAATTGCGGCGGGCACAGATTTTCTGACCATCAAGATACCAAACGCAAAAACACCGCCCATGATCGCCATGCACATCACAAAGTCGAGCCCGGCTGATGGACCCATCCAGAGCATGACTGCCGGAATCATTTTTGCGTCCCCACCGCCAAACACATTGAAGGCAAACAAACCGAAGGCGATAAGAAAGGCGAGCGCGCCAAGCATGAGATGGCCGCCTATAACTTCCAACGGAACATTATGAACCGTAACGGCCAGAATCGCGGCGGGCACAAACAGGCCCGCAAGCGTAAGGTTCAGCCAGTTGGGAATCTTGAGCGAATGAATATCGGTAAGGGCGGCAACCAGGCAAAGACCGAGGAAGATAACGCCGAGCAAATTTAGTAACATGGAATGACTATCCTGACGTGTTGAAGGTGTCTGGATGTCAAAATAGTCAGAAAGGCTGAAGGACGCTTTAAGATGACCGCGCCAAGGCGTGACAAAATTTCAGACGATTTTGTTCTGCACACGAAAAAGGCCGCCGGATTTCTCCGACGGCCCTTCCCTAAACCTGCAAGCAGGTTAGCTAGGCTTATCCACCTTTGGCGATTTCGCCAGCGGCTTTTGTGAAAGTCGCTTCAGTGTTAGCACCGAGAGCGGTAACGCCGCCGATGATAGCAACTGCGATAAGAGCAGCGATCAGACCATACTCGATAGCCGTGGCGCCAGATTCGTCTTTGAAAAAACGTGCAAACATTAGAAAATTCCCATCATGCATTTAGAAACAATAGGCCCCGGGACTTCCGGAACAATTCGACAATACCGCAGCGCCCCTAAAATCCGCTGAACAAAACCAGAAAATTCGTGCACGAAATCCTATTTTTTGTTAACCTTCAAACGACTAGGCCAATAACTGTAAGGCCTGAACACAAAAAGGCCGCTGGAAAAACCAGCGACCGAATATTTCTTTTTTGTAGATCCGTTGACCTAGTTGCCCTTGGCGATCTCGGCTGCGGCTTTTGTGAAGGTTGCGTCGGTTGATGATCCGAGCGCTGTTAGACCTGCAACGATTGCGACAGCGATGAGCGCTACAATCAATCCGTACTCAATCGCTGTTGCTCCAGACTCGTCTTTGAAAAATTGTGCAAACATCGGCATCTCCTACTCTCATATTTGATCAATCGCGTTGCACCAGGTGGCGGAGCAACGACGGCTTGATCAGAAAAAAGCAAATACGATGCCACACATGGTAGATGCCTGCTAAAACGACGACGATCAGACCCACATCAATTTTGTTCTGCACACGAAAAAGGCCGCCGGATTTCTCCGACGGCCCTTCCCTAAACCTGCAAGCAGGTTAGCTAGGCTTATCCACCTTTGGCGATTTCGCCAGCGGCTTTTGTGAAAGTCGCTTCAGTGTTAGCACCGAGAGCGGTAACGCCGCCGATGATAGCAACTGCGATAAGAGCAGCGATCAGACCATACTCGATAGCCGTGGCGCCAGATTCGTCTTTGAAAAAACGTGCAAACATTAGAAAATTCCCATCATGCATTTAGTTATATTCCCTTCGGCAACATGCCTCGGGATGTGTTGAATGTAACAGGGCTGGCTCAACATCACGTAAAACGGAAAAGATAATTCCGGGCGACTACGGAAGGTTTTGTTAGCTATAAACTGACCGAATATATCGACGAGACACGCTAGAAAATGACGCCCTATATATAAAGACTCGCCAAAGCCGTTCTTAGAAATCTATTTCTCCGTCGATTAGGAAAGAGGCAACCTTATTGCGTCACAAATGCGACGAGAAGCCTTTGAGTGGAGTCCGCATAATGAATATTTTGACCAAAGCCAGCGCCCTGGTTGTCGTCAGCACGCTATTCGCCGGAGCAGTTGTTGCAGAGCAGTTGTCCGTCGAAGCGAACACATCCATCCCTGTCAGATTGAAGGGAGCCGCTGCAAGCGTTGTGCTGGGCAACCAGAACATTGCGGATGTTGCGGTCCATGATGAAAACCTGATTTTCATCACCGGCAAAACATTCGGTACAACCAATCTTATGGTGTTCGATAAGATGGGCCGCGAAGTGTATAATGCGCAGGTCGCCGTATCGGTGAACACGAACAATCAGGTGACTGTGAATCGATCCGGACAAAATTTCACCTATGATTGCGCGCCGGGCTGCCGCGACGTGCTGAGCACGGGTGATGATCGTGATTACTTCGACACGCTGATGAAACAGCACCGCGAAATGCAGGCTCTGACCGAGGCCAACTAGCCTCCCCTGCTACAAGAAATGATGCGTTGCGGCCGCCTCAACAGGGCGGCCGTTTCCAATTTGCCATCGCTTGCCAAGCCCTGTACGGCACAAAATTTGCGTTAAATCGATCAAATTGCATCGATCTGCTCAACCGGGAAACAACGCTTCTTTGATATATGTTTTCCAATGACTTTTGTATTCTCATGTGGAACTGACCAAATGAAACGCGCCAACCTTGGAATAATCACCCCGCGACTACGTGCCCAGTGGGATGCCTATGCGGCAGACCGGCGCGGCGCTGCGGCCGTGGAATTTGCGATGATCGCAATCCCCTTCTTCTTCTTTATCTTCGCCCTGATCGAAGTGAGCGTTCTGTTCATTATGTCGACAGTGCTGGAGCACGGTATCCTTGAGGCCTCCCGCGATATTCGGACCGGTAACGCGCAGGAAAATGGCGTTGGCCAGGTTGCGTTCCGCCAGGCGGTTTGTGACTCTCTGTTCGAAATGCTCGACTGTGACGGAAAGCTACACATTGATGTGGCGACGTTTAGCGACTTTAGCTCAACCACAATGTCCAACCCAATTGATGATGATGGCAACTTCGACAGCTCATCTTTCGGATACAATCCAGGCGGGCCAAATGAAATTGTGACCGTTCGTGTGTTCTACGAATGGGATCTGATGACACCCGTCCTGTCGGCGCCTCTGGCCAATATCAATGGCAATAAGCACTTGATCCAAGCCAATTCTGTGTTCCGCAACGAACCTTTCGGAGACTGATCTGATGACCGCTAAGAAACTTCTTTCCAAGCTGAACCCCCGCCTGAAGTGGCGCGGTATTCGCGGCATCCGCTACAATGAGGAAGGCATCTCTGCGATTGAATTTGCTTTGATCGCGCCTCTGATGATCTTGCTCTTCTTCGGGTGTATCGAGCTTAGCATGATGATGCGCCTCGATCGCCGCGTGACGACGACCAGTTCAAGCCTCGGTGATTTGACCGCACGTTTGGCGACGGTCACCGATGCCGACATGGCGCAGATGTTTTCTGCAGCTGAACTGATGATGCAACCCTATGACGTGTCCAATGCACGCATGCGGATTACAAGCATCGTTGATGACGGCGACGGCGTTACCAAAGTTGCATGGTCTGATGGCTCCGGCATGTCAGCCCACTCTGTTGGCTCAACTCTGCTTGTTCCAACTGGCATTATCCCCTCCCCCGGGTCGGCAATCTTGGCGGAAGTGGAATATGACTACGTCAACCAGTTTGGCTACATTTTGGATATGTCACGCACGCTCACCGATGATTTTTACCTGCGCCCACGCCGTGTGGAGCAAGTGGCTCGAGAATCTGATGGCAATGATGATGGCGGCGGCTTCGGCCCCTCCAGCTAAGCCTGAACCCAATATTTGGCCAATGGGGCGAACCGGGCCGATACTGAACGCCGATCTCTTGGTTGAGGTCGGCGTTTTTTATTGCGCGTAGGCGGGTGTTTTGTCGGCCTTTACAAATTGCAGCAGGATCAATCCAAGCAGAAACAGGCCCGCAATGGGGGTCATCCCAATGCGCTGGCTGCCTGACAGCGTGGTGGCAATATCGACAAGTCCCGGCCCGAGCCAAACAGTCACGCTGCCGACCATGGCATAAAAGCCGAAAAACTCTCCAATGCGTTTGGGCGGCGCGATATGCACCAGCATGTATCGAGACGACGAAATACACGCCACAATCATCAAAGCGCCGATCATTGTCAGGCCAATATAGACAATGTCCGAGAGCGTGTTGAAGACCGAGCCGTCATGAAGGTTCACATTCGGGATAAGGCCATAGAACAGGGAGTCTGACGTGATAGAGAGCTGACCGATGAAAATCACGATCATCATTGAAAGTTCAAGGGTCAGGGCGCGTTTGGGGCCAAGGCGCTGATCCAGCACACCGCCGAGAAACCCGCCCAGCACAGCAAACGTACCGACAATGACGCTATTGAGTGCCAGCTCAGCCAAAGACCACCCCAGCACGCCGCTGACATACACTGAGCCAATCGCAAACGTCACGGCCAACGCATCTGACCAAATCATCCGCGCGAACAGATACATCATCACATTCGGGAACTCGCGCACTTTCTTACGGATTGAAAGAAACGGCTTAGTGACAAGAAAGCCGACGGGCCAGATGCCGCCCGCCGCGCTGCGCTCCTGATCGGTCAGACGGGCGAGCTTTGACAGGGCATCCTTCCACGTCTGCCCGGCGCGGAACACATCCGGCATAAAGACAAAGAATGGAATGATGAACAAGGCGAGCCAAACCGCACAGAGCGGGCCGACAAGGCGCCCGACCATCACCTCATCCAAGCCAAACAGTTCGCCGTCCGCCACCACGAATATGGTCACAGACAAAAGCAGCGCCGCCAAATTTCCAAGCGCGAGGCCTAATCCGGAGATCATAGGTACGGATTTTGGCGCCCCTGCCCCCGGCAGCATAGAATTGTGCAACAATTCCGACACCGTATAGCAGCAATACGCCGTCACCAGCAGGCCCACGCCAAGCGGGATGGCCGCTGGATTGTCTGGGGCAACAAACCACAGGCCCGCCGCGCAGAGCCCCAGCAATCCCAGCACCAGCACAATAAATGGCTTCTTGCGCCCCGCCTTATCGATCACCGACCCCAAAATTGGAGCCAAAACAACCATGATGAGGCCGGCAAAGAAAATCACCCGTCCGGCAAGGGCTTGGCCCTTTACCGGGTCCCCTACGACGTGGGTCGCGAAATAGGGTGCGAAAATCGCGATAACGATGAGATTATAATAGGGATTGCGGGCCCATTCGAAGATCGCCCAGCCAATGCCCTTCTTGCCGAGCGCGCCGCCGGTCACCTCGTCGATGGTAATATCTACCGCCTCATCCGCGACTGCATGCCCTGCTTCGATTGGCTTAGATGGTGTCGTCATGGAGGCCCCGCTTTGCCAGCGCCGCGCTGGCGCTGTCTTTTGCAAACGGCAACCTGCGATATTCGTGGCCCAAGGGGAAGGTCTGGCGCGCGGTTAGCCGCGATTTCCGGGGTAAATCTCTTCGCCATCCACGGTTAGATGAAACAGGTCGGGCCGGGAATAATGACCTGCTGGGTCTGAGGCGACTTTGCATTTGCGGGCCAGCGAGAGATCTGCCTCATGGGTAAGGATGCCTTCTTCGCCAATCAGTGTTCCAGCAACGATCTCTCCGCGCGGATCAATGATCGCCGCGCCGCCATTGTGATCAAACTGATAGAGCGATTGAAACCGTTCCGGGACATGCGCCTTTGTCCGCAAGCCCGCAGAGCAAATGACATAAGCTCCAGCTTGACTGGCAAACGCGCGGCTGAGCAATAATTGCCGCGCCCAGACCGGGCCATCCGGCGCAGTCTCTGGCTCGCGGCCCGGCCAAGCGGCCACATGCACATCGACCCCCTGTGCCATCAGCGCGTAGCCTGGCAAAACGGCGTTATGTTCCCAGCAATTAAGACCCGACAACCGCCCCCAATTGCGCTGAATAGGTTTGAGCCCCTTCGCGTCACCATCGGCCCAAACCGAGCGTTCATGATGAGTGGGTTTCAGTTTGCGATGGCGATTGAGCACCTTTCCCTCACGGGAAATCGTCAATAACGTACAGTAGAGCGACGCTTTGGTTTGTGGGTCTAACTCGTTGATACCAATGACTAAATCTGCATTCGCGGACTTGGCCGCCTTGCAGAGTGCCTTCACTTCTGGTCCATCGAGCAGAACGCCATTGTCCAGCAATTCAGCCGCGGCCTGCCACCACACATCCGACAAGGGACTGTCGATGAAGAATGGATATCCTGGCAGCCAGCTTTCACCAAACGCAATGAGGTCAGGCTTATCCTTGGCGGCGCGTGCGATCCAATCGAGCGCAATTTGGAGGCTTGCGGCCTTATCAAACAGCGCAGGCGCGGCCTGAACCGTAGAGAGGCGAACCGTGTCAGTCATTACTCGGCATCCTCGGCGAACCAGTAGAAAATGCCATAACCGACCCCGCCCGAATCTGGATCTTCTAGGGCCTCTTTGATGATGGCAATTTCGTTCCGGGCTTCATCCGTATCGAGTTCGAGCGCCGCTGCCGCTTCGACCCATTCTATATCTGCGATCTCATAGCCGTCTTCGCGCAGCGCCGTTTGCATAGCGATATCCGCAGCGGTTGTGTCGCCCGCCTCGGTGCCGACATAGACGACACCGCTCGACATATCCCGAACGTCTTCAGGGCTCTTCTGCGTGGGGCGAACTTCATAGCTGCCAAGGATGAGTTGCGTTTGCGACATGGCAGCTTAGCCCTTTAACTTGTCTGCAAGTTCGCCCGCATACCGGGTGATATCCCCTGCCCCCAGGCAGACGACCATGCTGCCGGGTTTGGCGCGCGCGCGGATTTCTTTGGGCAGATCATCGAATGACGCCAGCGTGGCGGCCCCCTTATGACCCGTGCGGCGCATATTGGCGACAAGGGTTTCGGCGCTAAAGCCCTCAATCGGCTTTTCGCCCGCTTCATAGACCGGCGAGATAAGCACATGATCGGCCGCGTCAAAGCAGCGCGAGAACTCCTCAAACAGATCTCTCAGCCGTGTGTAGCGGTGCGGCTGAGCAACTGCGATGAGTTGGCCAGACCCGACCATCGCGCGCGCGGCCTTCAGGACAGCCTCGATCTCAACCGGGTGATGCCCATAATCATCGATGATCTTGGCGGCTGGCTGGCCTGTCTCGGGTGTGAACTCCCCCACGGGCGTAAAGCGACGCTTGACCCCGCCAAAGCCAGACAAAGAGGCGCGCAACTGATCGTCCGTCGCGCCAAGCTCCAAAGCGACCGTAATCGCCGCCAATGCATTCTGAACATTGTGCTCACCGGCCATTGGCAGACTGAGCCCCTCAATCATGCGAGGCGCCGCTGACCCCGGTCGGCGCAAGGCCACATCAAAATGTGCGCCAGACAAATCGGTGTTGAGATTGACCGCCCGCACATCGGCCTGACGGTTAAAGCCATAAGTAATCCGCCGGCGATCCGTCACCCGCGCGGCCAGGGCCTGCACTTCCGGGTGATCGGTACACAGGACGGCAAAGCCATAGAAGGGTAGGTTTTCGACGAATGTATCAAACGCATCGCGCAGATTTTCCATGCTGCCATAATGGTCCATGTGCTCAGCATCAATGTTGGTCACGATGGCGGCAGTCGGCGAAAGTTTCGTGAACGTGCCATCGCTTTCATCTGACTCGACCACCATCCAGTCGCTTTCGCCCGCTTTATAGTTTGAGCCATAGGCGTGAATGATGCCGCCATTGATGACGGTTGGATCAACGCCGCACCCATCCAGCAGGGCTGCAACCATTGAGGTTGTCGTTGTCTTGCCATGGGTGCCTGCCACGCAGACTGTGTATTTCAGGCGGGTGATCTCAGCCAGCATGTTCGCGCGGCGCACAACCGGAATACCTTGCGAGCGGGCCGCAATGATTTCTGAATTATCGTTCTTGATCGCGGTTGAGACAATCACTGTGCCAGCGCCGTCAACGTTTTCGGGCGCGTGACCGATCATCACCTTAGCGCCTTTTTCGCGCAGCCGCTGCACATTATCAGACTCGCGTATGTCGGAGCCTTGAACTTCATACCCCATCGTCAGCATCACTTCGGCGATGCCAGACATACCAATACCGCCAATGCCCACAATATGGGCCGGGCCAACGTCAAACGGGGTCGGTTTAGGTTTCGTCATGTGCGTTTTCCAAGATGTTTCCAGCCAAAGACTATGCCGATGGCATAAAGTGCGCCAAGTGCAAAGCAAATGACCGAGGACCACCACCCGAAGGCATCGATCTCTCCTAAGCCAAACATGGCAATGGGCAATACAACGAGACCGCGCAGCAAGAGCACCGATGCGATCGCGATAAGCCCCGTACGAAGCAAGAAGAGACGAGGTAGTTTACCAGCCGCAGATAACGCATAAAGAACCCACACGAAGATCACAGCCGCAATGAATGAGGTGATTAGCGGCGCATACAATGTGCCCGCCTCCGCTGACGCAACCACTTCGGGCGGCGCGCCCATGAACGCATAAGCGCTTGGGCCGGATAGGATGCACCAAATATGAGCCAAAGACGCGGCAAGCGAGCCAAGCGCGGCAAGATAAAAACTGAATCGGGCGAGCGCCTTCAAAGCTCAGCGACCCGAATGGCAATATCGGCAAGCTCTTTCGCGGCATCGGTCTTACCCGCCGCTTTGGCCGCCCCTGCCCGGATACGCAGATCTTTGCCATCTGCCAAGCGGGCCTCCAAAAGTGCACCCAACAAAGCCGGGTAGAGATTGGTTTCGAGCATAACATCGGCGGCGCCTGCCTCGGTGAGCGCCTCTGCATTGGCCGTTTGGTGATCATCCATCGCAATCGCCAGCGGGATGAGGATGGACGGCCGCCCGACCGCGGCCAGCTCTGAAACCGTGCCAGCGCCAGAGCGCGCAATCACCAAATGTGCATCTGTGAGCCGCTTTGGCATATCGTCGAAAAAGGACTTCAGCTCAGCATCCACCTTCACCTTGTCATAAATTGCGGCGACCTCGCCCAACTGTTCTTCACGCACCTGCTGCACGATTTTCAAGCGGGATCTAAGCGGCGCAGATATATGATTGGCGATCGCAAGCGGGATCGCCTCTCCTAAAATGCGGGCGCCCTGACTGCCCCCCGTTATAAACACGTTCAACCTGTCATTGGTGGCCGGATAAGGCGCATCGCGTACGGCAAGTATCGCCTCGCGCACCGGATTGCCCAGCGGCATGTGCGCCGTCCCGGTTGGCAATCGATCCAGCCGCTTAAAGCCGCTGGCGACAACCTTTGCAGACTTGGCAAACTGGCGGTTCACACGGCCCAGCACAGCGTTTTGTTCATGGATAATAAGGGGCGTGCCCCGGCGTTTCGCGGCGGCGAGCGCCGGATAGGCGGGATAGCCACCAAACCCGGCCACCAAAGCGGGCGGGTCTTCGGCC
Source organism: uncultured Hyphomonas sp. (assembly GCA_964644385.1). Lineage (GTDB taxonomy): Bacteria > Pseudomonadota > Alphaproteobacteria > Caulobacterales > Hyphomonadaceae > Hyphomonas. The sequence goes on from CAZXVJ010000032.1 coordinate 19,371, forward strand.
ATGATGCGGCCAGCTTCGCCGATGCCTTTGCGGATTTTCAGAGCCGCGGACGGCAGTGTCCAGGGTTTTCGGAAGTTTGGTGAGGCGGCTTTGACTTCAACCTTCCAATCGGCTGGAAATGTGTCGGCATAACGCAGGCCCCGATCATCCGAGATCAATCCGACACGCCACCCCCGCGATGCCATTTCATCGGCAAAAGCGCGGGCCGGAAACATATGCCCGCCCGTGCCGCCTGCGCCGATAATCACTAAGTTTTGCGTGTCATCCATACCCGGTCCTTGTGCGCGCGCTGTGCCCCCGGATAAGTGCGAGCGCAAGGCCCAGGGTCAAAGCTGTCCCCATCATTGAGGACCCGCCATAAGACACGAATGGTAACGTCATACCTTTGGGCGGGATCAGAGCCACATTAACCGCCATGTTTATGACCGCCTGAAGACCAAAAAGCGTAAACAATCCGGCGGCCGCCGCGCGCGGGTATGGATCAGGGATACGAGACGCGGCGCGAAGACCGCGCAATGTGATGTAAGCAAAGATGCCGATGAGCACGATTGCGGCGATAAAACCGAACTCTTCGACCATGACTGAAAAGATGAAATCTGTATGGGCGTCCGGCAGACTGGCTTTCACGACGCCCTCCCCCGGACCGACGCCAAAAATGCCGCCGCGTCCGATGGCTTTGGCCGCCATATCGGTTTGAAAACTATCCATGCTGGGATCAAAGAACCCGTTCACCCGGTAGCGAACGTGCGCCAGCGTCGTGTATAGAACAGCGCCCAGACCAGCCCCGCCGACCCCAAAGGCGGCCGCCCACTTCCACGGCAGACCAGACACAAAGAACGTCGCCACAAAGGCGGCCATCAACAAGGCCGATTGACCAACATCAGGCTGCAGTAACAGTAAGCCAAGCGTCACCGCAAAGAAAACAAAGGCGAGCACCGCCCATGGGCCGCGCGGAAACAGTTCGCGCTGTGCCAGCAGCCAGCCTGTCAAAACAATCAAAGCGGGTTTCACCATTTCTGACGGTTGGAGCGAAAACCCACCGACCCGAATCCAGCGTTGCGCGCCTTTGGCCTCATGCCCAAACAGCAATATGTACGCCATGAGCACAAAGGCGCCGAGGAAGACGACCGCCGCAAATCGGCGCGCCCAGACTTTGTCCAATAAGCTAACGCCGATCAGGATAATGCTGGCAAGCCCGGCAAAGGCGGTGTGACGATACGTAAAAAACATCGGATCGTCATAACCAATCCGCGCGCCAGCGCTGGGCCCGGCTGCCAGTGACAGAAGCAAGCCGATTGCGAGTAGGAAAAACGATGCGGCGATGAGGCCCCAATCAACTGTGCGGCGCCATTCCGTCAGCCACGATGTATCTGAACGGGCCAGAATCGGCGCGGATACGGCGCTCGTCATGCGCTGCCTCTTACATTGGCAGGCTCCAGGCCCTCTACAATGTTTCGGAAGGCGTCGCCGCGCGCTTCAAAATCTTTGAATTGGTCAAAGCTGGCACAGGCGGGTGACAACAGTACGATCGGGTTGTCTTCCCCAGATGCCCGCGCATCCCGGAACGCTGCCGCAACCGCCTTTTCTAGCGTCCCGCACTTTTGCAAAGGCGTCGAGCCTTTTAGCGTCCCAGCGAAGTTGTCCTGCGCTTCTCCGATGAGATAGGCTTTCGCAACGCGGGGGAAGAAAGCCGATAGCGGCGCAATGCCGTCCGCCTTGGCTTGCCCGCCTGCGATCCAATAGACCCGCGGAAACGCTTTGAGCGCCTGCTCAGTCGCCTGTGCGTTCGTGGCCTTGCTGTCATTGATGAAGCGAACCCCCTCATGTTCGGCAACTGTTTCCAAGCGATGCTCCAACCCTGGGAAGGTGCGCAACGCATCCATAATTACCGCCGAATCCACACCGATAGAGCGACACGCCGCATACGCCGCGGCAGCGTTTTGATGATTGTGCTTGCCGGGCAATGACAGGCAATCTGACAGATCTCCAATCTTATCGGCTTTGCCAGACCGGCTATCAAACAATTTGCCATCGACAACGCTGACACCGCTGCCGAGCGCGTAATCTGACGACACTTGAACAACATTGGCAGGCCCGCGCGCGCCTAATCCGATGGCAACCGATTGGGTCAACACGTCATCAAAACCGACAATCGCCGTATCGTTCTTTTGTTGGTTCTGGAACAAGCGCATCTTGGCAGCCTGATAGCCCTCCATCCCGCCATGACGGTCGAGGTGGTCTGGCGAGATGTTCAGCAGAATAGAAACATTGCAATGCAGGCTTTTCACCAGATCGAGTTGATAGGACGATAGCTCCAATACGTAGACGGCATTCGCATGCAGAGATGCCAGATCGAGCACGCCGGTGCCGATATTGCCGCCAATGCGGACATCCCGCCCCGCTGACTTCAAAATATGCCCGATGAGAACCGTCGTCGTCGACTTACCATTCGTGCCCGTAATGCCAATAATCTTCGGGCGGCCACGCTCTGGCAAAGCCTGCACGGCGCGAGCGAACAATTCCATGTCGCCGACAACCGGCACGCCGGTCATCTCTGCCATACGCACAACACGGTGCGGCTTTGGAAACTTGTAGGGGACGCCGGGCGATAGAACCAAGGCGGCAAAGGCTTGCCAATCACGCTTGTTGATGTCCGACAGAGTCACGCCCGCCGCTTCGGCTTTGGCGCGTGTGTCAGCATTGTCATCCCAGGCATGAACACGCGCGCCGCCAGCGGCCAGCGCTTTGGCCGCGCTGACGCCTGTTCGGCCAAGGCCAAACACAGCGACGTCTCGTCCAGAATATTCAGTGATTGGGATCATTGTTGCGCGCTACCTCAGCTTCAAGGTGGCAAGGCCCGCAAGGGCGAACAAAACAGACAAGATCCAGAACCGAACCACGACCCGTGTCTCCGGCCAGTTCTTCTTTTGGAAATGATGGTGTAGCGGCGCCATCAGGAAGATACGCTTACCCTCCCCCGTTAGACGCCGGGTAATCTTAAACCAACCAATTTGCATCATCACCGACAGGGCTTCCAACACGAACAGCCCGCCAATGATCACCAGCGCAAACTCATGTTTCGTGGCCACTGCGACAACGCCGAGCATGCCGCCAAGACCGAGCGATCCGGTATCACCCATGAACACTTTTGCCGGGTAGGCGTTGTACCAAAGAAATCCCATTCCGGCGCCAATCATCGCGGCAAGCAAGATTGCAAGCTCGCCCGCGCCGGGCGCAAATTGAATGCCCAGATATCCGGCAAACACGAAATTACCCGTCAGATAAGCAATCAACGCATAGGCCGCTGCAGCAAACGTCATCGGCACAATGGCGAGGCCGTCCAGCCCATCGGTAAAGTTCACGGCATTGGCGCTGCCAACCACAACCACCATTCCGAACAAGATGAAGAACCCGCCCAGCGGCAGGAAGAAATCATTTACAAACGGCACAGCAACCCCGCCTGAAAACGACGGATCAGCCGGTTGAACACTGGTTTTGGGCGCAAGCCCGGCAATCATCTCAGCCAAACCATTGAGCGGGCCCCATTGCGCATGACCAAGCGGCGTATGAGCGCCGTGAATACCCATAATGAACGCGCACGCCAGCGCCGCAATCGCGAACCCGACCAGTAACCGAACCCGGGCGGATACACCGTCCGCGCTTTCCTTCGACACTTTGGCGTAATCATCCAGAAAGCCAAGAATGGCGTACGAGATGGTCACGAACAAAACGACCCAAATATACGGATTGCGCAGATCAGCCCACAACAACACGCCGACCAGCAGACCCATCCAAATCAGCAAGCCGCCCATCGTCGGCGTGCCCTGCTTGGACAGCTGCGCCTCAAGCGACAAATCACGGATCGGCTGCCCTTTGCCTTGGCGCGCGCGCAACATATTGATCACGCGGTCGCCAAACAGAACGGTTACCAGAAATGCCGTCACCACAGCCGCGCCAGAGCGGAACGTGATGTAACCTAACAAATTGGATGCACCGGTATCCCCGGCGAATAACTCATAAAGCATCGCTCACCCCCGCGCGGGTTTCCGCCGCGCCGCCACTCACCTGCCCGACCGTCGCCTCGCTCCATTGGCGCAGGCGATCTGCGAGCTGTCCCATCCCAGAGGCGTTCGAGCCTTTAAGCAATAAGACATCACCATCCGCCAAAGTCTCAGATAGGGTTTCCCACAGCTCATCTGCTCGCTTGGCCCATTGTTGGTGCACCTCTGCGGGCAAAGCCTCGCTCAGGTGAGTCATCTTGTCACCCGCCAGAAAAACATGCGCCGCGCCGGCTTCCATCACTGCCTCTGCGAGCCCTGCATGTTCAGCATCGGACGTTGCTCCGATTTCCAGCATTTCGCCCAGCGCCACAATTCGCCGCCCGGTTGGGCGGGCGCTGAGCGCCGACAAGGCGGCGCGCATGCTGGCAGGATTGGCATTGTAGGCGTCGTCAACCAGAAGCGCTTCTCCGCCGCGCGGCAGGGTAAGGATATGACTGTTGCCTCTCCCCGGCGGCGGGGCATACCCGGTTAAAGAGTCGGCGCAATCATCCAGTGAAAGGCCTGTCCGGCTGGCGGCCAACAGCGCTGCGGCCATATTCATCGCCCAATGTTCGCCCACCGCATTGATCTTCACCTTCACCGTACGACCGACAATATCCAGCGTGATAAGGGAACTCAGACCATCAGTCTCATAGTCTGCAATTCGCGCCGTTGCACCGTCGGCCCTGCCAAAGGTTTCGAGGTTCCCAGTGGGGCAATATTCACGCGCGCGTTCTGACAAATATTCGAGATACGGATCGTCGGCGCACAGGATGAATGTGCCGCCCGCCTCAAGCCCCGCAAAGATCGACGCCTTTTCATCTGCAACAGCGTCAAGCGAGCCCAGGCCTTCAAGATGGGCACCAGCAATGCGCGTCACCATGGCGATGTGAGGGCGCACCATTTTGGATCGCGGCTTGATCTCACCTGGCGTCGACATGCCAATCTCAAATACGGCCCGCTCAGTCGTTTCGGCCATGCGCGCCAATGATAGCGGGACGCCCCAATGATTGTTGAAGCTCTTAACGCTCCAATGGGCGGCCCCTGCCCCGCGATAAATTCGCGCGAGCATATCTTTGACGCTGGTTTTTCCAACCGATCCGGTCACCGCAGTGCGAACGGCGCCGGACCGCATGCGCGCCGCAATGCCCAGCATTTCCAATGCGTCCAGCGTATCGTCAACCTTTACAAACGGCCCACCGGAAACCTCTTGTGAGACCAACGCGCCAGATGCCCCCGCGGCGAAGGCGGCCTCAACAAAATCATGCCCGTCGCGCTGATCTTTCAACGCCACGAAAAGATCGCCGGGCTCCAACGTGCGGGTATCGATCGACAGTCCCGCCGTCACCATAAAGGGGGCGCTTACCTCGCCGCCCGTTGCCAGCGCCATTTCTTCGGATGTCCATAAAGCGCGCGTCATGCCGTTTCCCCGCGCAGCGCCGACAGGGCCGTTTCTTGATCAGAGAACGGCACAACCGTGTCCCCGATGATTTGACCCGTCTCATGACCTTTTCCCGCGATCAAAAGCGTATCGCCGGCCCCCAGCATCGCGACGCCTTTGCGAATGGCGTCGCCGCGATCGCCCACTTCATCAATCGGTATCCGCCCGCTTGTGCCGGATAGAATGTTCGCCCGAATGGTTGCCGGATTTTCAGAACGTGGATTGTCGTCGGTCACAATCATATGGTCAGCGTGCTTATCAACGACTGCGGCCATCATGGGGCGCTTGGACGCGTCCCTGTCCCCGCCGCATCCAAACACAACCACCAGCTTACCCGCCGTATGAGGCCGCGCCGCACGGATCAAAACATCGAGACCCGCTGCTGTGTGCGCATAGTCCACAAATACACCGGCGCCCGCTGCCGTTTCGCCAACGAATTCAAGCCGGCCTTTGACGGGCTCTAATTTGGAAAGTCCCTCAGACACCGCCTCAAAAGATGTGCCAAGCGCCAATGCCAGCCCGGCGGCGCAGAGGGCATTGAGCGCCTGAAATTCACCAATCAGTGGCAAATCAACTGAGCGTTCCTCGCCGCGCCAATTTAGGAACAAGGTCTGCCCGGTCGCCTTGGGCATCAATTCTGCGATTTTCAAATCAGCGCCGCGCCAGCCAACTGAGAAGACATTAAGACCTGCCAGTGCCGCGGCCGCTTCAAATGGACGTCGGTCTGGGCTGTCAGCATTGATGATCGCCGGAATGCCGCGCGGCGCGAGCTTTGCGAACAAACGAAGTTTGGCCCTCAGATACGCCTTCATCGTGTCGTGATAATCGAGATGGTCTTGCGTGAAATTCGTGAACGCGACCGCGCTAAGCTCTACCCCGTCCAAACGGCGCTGTTCCAGCCCGTGACTGGACGCCTCCATCGCGCAATGGGTCACGCCCTGCTCGGCCAGCGTTGAGAGTGTTTCGTGTATCGTCACAGGGTCTGGCGTGGTGTGGCCGACATCAATATGTCCGCTGGGACCAAACGCGCCAAGCGTGCCCATAGACGCAGCAGACTGACCCGCAACGGTCCAAATCTGTCTCAGAAAATCGACCGTTGAAGACTTCCCATTTGTGCCGGTAATCGCAACCATTTCATTTGGTTGATCTGCATAAAACCGCTTTGCAGCCAGTGCCAAGGCTCGTCTTGGATCATCCGCAACAATATGAGGGACCCCATTCTCCCCCACGTCGCCCTCTGACAGAATGGCCGCTGCGCCCGCATCGATGGCTTGGGGAATATAGGTCCGCCCATCAGATACTGTGCCTTTCAGCGCAGCAAACAAGAAGCCTGGTTTCACGCGGCGGCTATCGGCCGTCATGCCCGTAATCTTGGTGTCGCCGGCTTCTGCCAGTGGGAATAAGTCTTTTAGAATCACAGATCGCTCCTCTCATGTGAGACAGAGCGGAAGGGCAAGCCCTCCCGACGGACGTCTTCAAACCGAGGTGCCAGCCCCAATAAAGGCGCCACCCGCTCAATGATCCGGCCCGCCGTCGGCGCTGCATTCCAGGCCGCCGTGACGCCGCCAACCGCGCCCGCCTCTACACTGGCCGGGTCGACCAGCTGAGGTTCATCAAACATTACAATGAGGGCGTATTGCGGGCGATCTTGCGGAAACACCGCAGCAAAGCTGGTGATATTGCGCTCATCATCATAACCGCCCTCGAACGGCTTTTCCGCCGTTCCTGTCTTTCCAGCCACACGGTAGCCAGCGACTTCAGCGCGCTTTCCGGTGCCAGTTACAACCGCTTCGCGCATCATTGCATTCACGATTTTGGCCGTCAGCGCAGACATGACACGGCTCGGCTGGGGCTTGCGCTGCTCTGTCATCACCAGCGTCGGCACAGCAAGCTCACCATCATTTCCAAGCGCCGAAAACGCCGCCAAAAACGCCATCGGTGACACCGCTATGCCATGCCCATAGCTAATGGTTGCTGCCGATAAATCGTCCCATCGCTCTGGCAGAAGAGGCGCTGCGCTTCCCGCCAGTTCAACAGCGGCCTCTTCGAACAATCCAAGTGATTGCAAAAATGCTTTTTGGCGGCGCGCGCCCTGCATCATATTGACTTTTACGGTTCCGATATTGGAGCTTTCAGCGATAATCTTGGTAAGGCTCGCGCGCCCTGCGATCGGGTGGTCGTCGTCGATCACGAATCCATTGATTTCCAGCGGCGTGCTGACATCAAACAGATCGCGCGGGCCAACCGAGCCCGCCTCAATCGCGGCAGCAATCGTCAACGGCTTAAAAATCGATCCCAACTCATAGACCGCTCCGCTCGCGCGATTAAGACGCGCCGGATCATCATCGGTCATATCGCGCGCGCGGTGCGGATCAACCGGGGGCCAGCTGGCCATCGCCCGCACCTCCCCGCTGCGTGCATCCATCAAAATGGCCGCGCCGCCTTCTGCGCCATGCGCCAATGCGCCAGCATCCAGCTCCGCCTCCACCGCCGCCTGAACGCCATTATCGATCGTTAACCGGACAGGCACCTGCCCCCTCGCAAGCTCAGCGTCCATTGAATACTCGACGCCCGCCAATCCATTACCATCAAGGCCCGCAAACCCAAGCACATGCCCCGCGAGTGTGCCGCGCGGATAAGAGCGGGTGCTTTCTTCGCGAAACCCAAGGCCTTCTTGGCCCAACTTGAACACGGCCTGCCGCTGGCGCGGGGTCAACTCCCGCTTTACCCAGGCAAACTCGCGCGTTTTATTGGACAGCCGCGCAACCATTTCTTCCTGATCAATATCAGGCAACACCGTCGCCAGTTCCGACACAACCTCACGCGCGTCCCAAATGGCTTTTGGATTGGCCCAAAGAGAATAAGCCGTCACAGTTGTCGCCAGCAATTCGCCATTGCGGTCCACAATATCAGCCCGCAGCAGTGGACGCGCCTCATCTATGCGCGCATCAGCGCCCGCGCTCAACGGCGCCCCCACCAATGCGAGATACACGCCCTTCCCGACCAAGGCGAAGAACGCCAAGGCAAGACAGGCGCTGATCATACGCGCACGGTTTTGCGGGGTGAGCATTATTGGCGGGTCTCCGGCTCCGGCGTTTCGCCTGTCTCGGTAGGAGACTCAGGCACCGCGCCGGGTTGAACGGGTGGGCCAATCAATCGGTCCAAATTCGCCTCGTCAGCAATTTGACCGGGCCGCGGCGGCGCCATACCCAAATTTTTGCGGGCATACTCCTCAATCCATTCGCGGCGGCTCATATGCGACAGATCGGTCTCCAGCATGGCCTTTTCATGCTCAGCCAACTCAATCGCCGTTTGCACCGTAACCAGCTCTTCTGCGGTATCTTTTGCACCATATTTGGCGCGATAAAGACTGATAATCAGCAAGGCGATAATCGCCACGCCAAGGAAAAACGTCCGCTTACTCATGCCGCATCCTCCAGTTTTGCTAGCGACGGCAAATTCATGCCATCGCCTGCTTCTTCTGCGATTGCGGGCGCGTTTGAACGCACAGCCGCACGCAATTTGGCAGAGCGTGCCCTTGGATTACTTGAGATTTCGTTGTCAGAGGCGAGGATGGCCTTACTTGTGACCATTTGGAAGGTGGGGTCTGGCCCCTTTGCCATCAGCGGCATATGCCGGGATCCCCCGCCCTGCTTGCCGGATCGCTTGCGCATCCACTGTTTCACCATGCGATCTTCCAGCGAGTGAAAAGTGACAATAACCAGCCGCCCACCGGGCTTTAACAGGCGTTCAGCCGCCTGAAGCGCGCGCGCCAGCTCGCCCAACTCATCATTTACGTACATGCGAATCGCTTGAAACGTCAGCGTGGCCGGATGAATCCGCGCGCCGCGCCGCCCGCCGACCGCTGTCTCCACCGCGTCTGCCAGCTGCGCTGTGGTCTGGAACGGAGCCGCCGCGCGCATCTGCACCAAATGTTTGGCAATTCGGCGCGCCTGTCGCTCTTCGCCCAAGCGAAAAATCACATTGGCGAGGTCTTTTTCATCCAAACCATTCACAACATCCGCCGCCGCCGGCCCTGCTGCGCCCATACGCATATCCAGCGGCCCATCGCGCATGAAGGAAAAGCCGCGCTCTGCCTGATCAATCTGAAAGCTGGAAACACCGATATCCAGCACAACTCCATCAACCTCAGACACGCCCGCCGTTTCTGACAAGGTGTCCAAATCACCGAACTTGCCCAGGAGCGGCCTCAACCGATCATTTTTCGCCGCAGCGGCCTCGGCGCGCACAATGGCGTCCAAATCTCGGTCGATCGCCAGCACAGTACACACCGCGGAACGCAAAATGGCATCCGTATAGCCTCCGCCCCCATAGGTGCCGTCCACGATGATCTCACCATCTTGAACCGACAGGCTTGAGAGAACCTCCGCCAGCATCACCGGCGCATGGCCCGGGCGCAGACCTGCAGAGGTCGGCGGGCGCGTCATGACTCGCCCCCGTCAATGGCTTTTAGTCCCGGAAACCCGCCCAGCTGCGCGCGCTGCAACTCATCATAGGCCTCGCCCAGCGTCGCCAGCGTGTCATCGCGCGCCGCCACCTGAACCATAGATGCGTCATAAGCGGCATGCGCGTCTGGGTTCCAAACCTGAAAACTGTCCACATTGCCCGCAAATACGATGCGCGCATCCAATCCGGCGGCCTGCCGCAAATCATCTGGCAGCTTGATGCGACCCGTCTCATCCATTTTCAGATCAGCCGCCCGCGCAAACAAGCCGTTGACCAAAGCTTTGCGCGCAGGGGACTGCGGCGGAAGGCGCGTAATTGTATGGCGGTACATCGCCATCAATTCGTCGCCGCCGCCCTCTAGGCAGCCAGAACCGTCCAAGGCCGGCCACAAGAACACCCGCGTCGATCCCCCCAACGCCGCGCGGAAAGGCGCCGGGATGGACACCCGCCCTTTCGCATCAATAGCGCTCTCGTAGGTGGAGATGAACACCCGCAAATCCTTGTCTGACTGAAACTAAACCCCGCACATGGGCTGACCAAGTGCATCCGTGGAGTAGCATGGGATAATGTGGGCCTCAATGGGCTAAGCGACTGAATTAAACTATCCACAAGGCCAATAATCTGGAACATATTATGGACAAGAGCAGAACAACGAAGAACGAACAAGCATTAACGAATAATCCACAGGCATAATTCTTATTATTTTCAACGCACTAGATCGATGTCTTTGACGCCATTTTTGATATCGAGATCGACTGCGAAAGTCCTCTTTCAGGCAGAATTCAACAGGTAACTCACTGCGTTATTTTACACGCAAATCAAGTTTCTCTTTGCGAACGCTTACAATAGACATCAATTCGGACCCGAAATAACAATACTCGCCTGAGAGGAAGACGCGCCTTTGTGTCAAATTTGCCAATCTTAGCTCCGGATCTGCGCCTAGATGTTCGGGGTTTGAGCCAGAACGCCTCTCGCCGGTGGTATCGGGTAAGAATTGCATTATTCTGCCGCCGCCATAGATGGACGCTATGATTATTCCGACATTCCGCCAGCTCAGCTTCCTCACAGCGCTCGCCGACACCGGCTCCTTCTCGCGCGCTGCTGAGGTTTGCAATGTGACCCAGCCAACGCTGTCTGCGGGCATAAAGGAGCTGGAATTGACCCTCGGCGTCACACTGGCGGAACGACAGGCGCGCGGCGCGCGGCTCACCCATGCTGGCGAACAGGCGGCGGCGAGTGCGCGTAAATTGCTGGCAGACGCGCATGATCTGGTGCGCACCGCTCAGCACGGAGGCAAACTTTTCACAGGCCCCTTCACGCTCGGCGCCATCCCCACCATCGCGCCTTTTGTTCTTCCGGGCGCCGCCCGCCAGTTAAATGAAACCTATCCCGATCTTAAACTCTACCTCACGGAAGATAAGACCGACCGCCTGCTGGACCAGCTGCACGCGCGCACCATAGATGCCGCTTTGATCGCCCTGCCCTGGCCGGCGAATGGCATCGATGTCCTGCCGCTTTTAGATGACGAATTTCTGTTCGCCGCGCCGAAGACCCACCCCTTAGCGGGCAAGAATGGCATTGCGCCGGAAGACCTTGCAGACGAAGATATTTTGCTTCTTGAAGACGGCCATTGTCTACGTGACCACGCGCTCTCCATTTGTAAGTTGCAAACGGGCGAGCATGCCAAGCAAGTCGCCGCGACCTCCCTCGGCACGCTAGTCAATATGGTGGCGGGCGGGCTGGGCGTGTCTCTGCTTCCACGTCTTGCCACAGAGCACGGCCTTCAGGTCAGCGACGATGTGGCGGTGCGCGCGTTCACAGAACCGGTCATTGGCCGCCAAATCGGCATTGCCTGGCGCTCAGGCTCATCGCGAGAGACCGAAGCGCGTGCCATTGGCGCTCTGGTGAAAGATCTACTCAGCTAAGGCCGGAACGGCGGCTTGCTCTGCGGCGGCGAACACACGCATGAAGTTTCCGCCCCATATTTTTTCGATGTCAGACACAGAATACCCTCGCTCTGCCAATCCGCGTGTAATGGCCCGCGCCTCGCTCGCATCGGCGTAGCCTTCAATGCCACTGCCATGGTTGAAGTCATTGCCGATCCCAACATGATCAACGCCAATGCGCGCGGCGATATAGTCAATATGGTCCAGCATATCCGCCACGCTGCCAGGTCCAATCACGCCTCGCATCTCGCTCAAAAAAGCCGTCTTCGCTGCCGCGCCGTCGAGCTCCCAATACAATTCATATGGATAGGCATAGGCCTCTGGAAGACCATGCTTGAGGCGCACACGAACAATCTCGTCCAAGGTCGATTGCTGCGACAGGTCCACCAGATAGGCGCCAAACGCGGCCACATGGATCACGCCGCCCGTCTCGCCTATCCGATCAATTTCTTCATCAGACAAATTGCGCGTCACATTGGTGATTGCCTGCACGTTTGAATGGCTGGCAATCACCGGCGCGCGCGACCGCGCAATAGTTTGCAGAGTGGCCGCTTTCGACATTTGCGAGACATCCATCACCGCGCCTAGATCATTCACCCGGTCGACCACAGCGCTGCCCAGTGTAGACAAACCGCCATGCTCCTCGGTGACCTCATAAGAAGCGGTGTCGCCATTATAATTGGGCCGGGAGCTATCTGAAAAATCATTATGGCCGATATGGTTGAGCGCAAAGATCCGAACGCCCTGCTGATAGAACGCATCAACCCCGCTCACCTGCCCCTGCAACGCTCTCGCATTTTGGAAGCTGACCAACACAGCAATTTTCCCAGCTCTGCGCGCTTGCTCAATCTCAGCCACAGACCTCGCCAGCATCATCTCATCTGGCGCAGCTGCAAGCATGGCCTGCACAGCGCCGAGCTTCTCATCAGCCTCCGCGCGGGCGGCAAGATCCCCGGCAGGCGTGCGCGGCCCGGGGCCAACAGCCACCGACATCACCACAGCATCGACCCCGCCGGCCCGCAGCTTTTCTGCCGATACTTTAGAGGCCCCGCCCTCGGCCAAATAGGCTTTGGATGTTGAAGGGATAACGATGTCGGCATGCGCATCTAACACCAGCGCGCGGGCATGTGCGATCTCTGCACGTTCGGCGGGCGTATGCGTGCAGGCCGCCAAGGCAACACTGGCCACAATCGCAGCAATTGGCTTGATAGGAAGGTAGAAATTAGAAGTCATAGCGCGGCGTCCCTGTATCAACTGGGGTCAGCCTAGGCCGCAATCCCCCTTGGGCGCAACGGGGCCGCCGGGTCAGCCCGACTGACTAGCCTTTGATTTCTGCGTAGGCAGACAGCGCCCGTTCCCGTGCCTGTTTGTGATCAACGATCGGCTCTGGATAGGTGTCACCCAACACCACCCCTGCCTCTTTCAAGACGTCTTCGGGCGCGTCCCACGGTGTATTGAGATATTTGTTTGGCAGGTCGGCAATCTCCGGCACAAACTGGCGGACATAGTCGCCATCGGGGTCAAACTTTGTGCCTTGTGTCATTGGATTGAAGATACGGAAATATGGCGCAGCATCTGCGCCGCACCCGGCAATCCACTGCCAGCTTGCCGTGTTCGCGCCAATATCAGCGTCGACCAGCGTATCCCAAAACCAGTGCATGCCATGGCGCCAATCAATCAGCAGGTGTTTGACCAGAAAGCTACCAACGATCATGCGAACGCGGTTGTGCATCCATCCCGTCTGCCACAGCTGTCGCATTCCAGCATCCACAATCGGATAGCCGGTTTTCCCCTTTTGCCACGCCTCTAGGTTCCCCAGATCATCGACCCATGGAAATGCTTCAAACTTCTTTTGAATCTCGGTGTCGAGCATGTCTGGATTTGCAAACAGCAAGACATAGGAAAACTCCCGCCACGCAATTTCTGACAGGAATTTTTGCGCTTGCTTTTCCGGGATTTCACCACTGTCGATGGCCGTCTGCACCGCATGCCAAATTTGCACGGGGCTGATTTCGCCGTGCTGCAAATGGGGGGACAGGCCCGATGTGCCATTCACATCCGGGCGGTTTCTATCATCGGAATAATTGGCGACCGCGTCTTGGATAAAACGATCAAGGCGCACCTTCGCGCCTGCCTCACCGGGTGTCCAAACCTCGCCAAATCCAGATGCCCAATCAGGCGACACTGGCAGCAAGTCCAAATCCGCCAGAGCCAAAGACGTCACGTCGCTTTTTGCTGTCTCCAGCCTTTCAATCGTTGGCGCAGGGCTGCGCACCTCCCCTTCCGATTTCAGCGATCGCCAAAACGGCGTGAATACCCGGTAGGCTGTCCCACCGCCCGTCTTGAAGCGCCACGGCTCAAACAATAGCCGCCCATTGATGCTGGTCACATTGACGCCGGATTGCTCCAAACCTTCCTTGATGCCTTTGTCCGTTTCAATCTGATACGGCGCATATCGCCGGGTCCAGTAGACATGGTCCGCTCCGCTCGTCTTGACCAAGTCCGGCAACACCTCATCGGCTTGCCCGCGTTGAATCACCAATTGTCCACCCATCGCCGCCAGATCCTTCGACAACACGTCCAGGGAATGATGCAGCCACCATTTGCGCGCGCCGCCAACGCTCCAATCGCCGGGGCTTTCCTCGTCAAAGATAAAGACGCAAATGATAGGCTGCCCGCTCGATACGGCGGTGTGCAGGGCGGGATTATCGCGCAGGCGCAAATCTTCCCGAAACCAGAAAATACAAGGGGTGTCAGACATAAGGGCGCCTCTCATTCCGACAGAGGCTTGCCAGATGCGTCGCGCCATTTCCAGATGCGTGCGCCATTTCCACTCACCCCAGCGCCAAATAAGAAAAGCCCCGGCGCAGTGTCTGGCCGGGGCTTTTGCATTTTAAGTTCGGGGGCCGGGTTTATCCAGCCTCGCGGTCTCCGCGCACCGACAGATCATATTCACGTACCTTGCGATAAAGCGTAGAGCGTCCAATGCCTAAACGACGGCTAACTTCGCTCATGTGACCATCATAATGGTCGATCGCTAGTTGCAAAATATCGCGTTCAATCTCTTCCAGAGCGCGCATCTCACCATCGTCGTCAAACACCGTGATCGGGCCAGCGCCAAACGGGCTGGCATCATTGGCGGCAACAGGCAGAGACGGGTCCGAAGATGCAGGCGCCAACGCGGCCGGCGCATCTGGCAGCGAATTCAGATCCGGCATCACACCCGAAATCTGCGGGAAGTCTTGCGGTGCCAGCGTGTCGCCTTCGCACAATACAACAGCGCGGAAGACGGCATTTTCTAGCTGACGCACATTGCCCGGCCAATCAAACGCGTACAGCATTTTCATCGTATCATCGGCTACGCCAGACACTTTCGCGCCTTCGCTGGCATTGAAGCGAGAAATAAAGTGATCAACCAAAGCCGGCACGTCTTCACGGCGCTCGCGCAGCGATGGCATATCGACTGGGAACACATTCAAACGATAGAACAAGTCCTCACGGAAGCTTCCGTCTTTGACCTGGCTTGCAAGATCACGATTGGTGGCAGAGATAATCCGCACATCGACTTTCACCGGGCGGCGAGAACCAACAGGGTCAACCTCCCCTTCCTGCAAGGCACGCAACAATTTGACCTGCGTATCCAGCGGCAATTCGCCGACTTCATCCAGGAACAATGTGCCGCCATCGGCCTCAACAAACTTACCAAGGGATTTTGAAACAGCGCCGGTAAACGCGCCCTTCTCGTGGCCGAATAGAATACTCTCAACAAGGTTTTCAGGGATCGCGCCGCAGTTGACCGTTACAAACGGTTTGCCCGCACGGTTGCTTGCGCCTTGGATACAGCCTGCAACCACTTCCTTACCGACACCACTTTCGCCGAGGATCAAGACAGGAATATCAGATGTCGCGGCCCGCTCAGCCAAACGCACAACTTGGCGCATCGGCGGAGCAGACGCGATCATATCGTCAAAGCTCATACCGCCTTCGGCCTTACGCGCCAGACGCTTCACTTCGCCGGTAAGGCTCTGCATTTTCAGGGCGTTCCGGATTGAAACAACCACACGTTCTGGGTTGGCAGGCTTAACAACAAAGTCCACTGCGCCTGCGCGCATCGTTTGGACAATCGTATCAATTCCGCTGGTCGCCGTCAGCATAACCACTGGCAGGTCAGGGCGTTTTGAAGATAAGCGCTCCAACGTGTCCATTCCAGACAGTCCCGGCATGGTCAGGTCGAGCAGAACAACATCTACGCCGTCCTTGGCATCTCCCGCCAGCGCGATACCTGTTTCGCCATCCGGCGCGGTACGGCAGGCAAAGCCTGCTTTCTCTACCGCCGCTTGCAACAAGCGTCGCTGCGTTGGATCGTCGTCGATAACCAGAACGGTCTTTGCCATAATACATCACCTTTTCAATTCGTGCCGAGACGGTACAACGCCGTCCCACATCGCTACGCCCCGTTATGACACACAAGGCCTCTAAATAGCGTTTACGAAATAGGTGAAATTTTATCGGTCTACGGATTTAATATTGCGTCGACTGTGGCATCATCAAGCGGTTTTTCAAAGCGCGCACCAAATGTGTTGCCCACCCGCCAGCGCATATGACAGGTAAACCGAACATGCCCGATCCCGCGACCCGCCGTCACAAGAAAGAATTTGCGCGGAATAAAAGTGGATGCGTCACAGACCAGCTTCACGCCGCCTGATGACAGATCGACAAGTCTCACATCGCTAGAGTCCTGCAGGTTGGAAAAGACGATACGCGCGGGCCGATCTGTCTTGAATCGGTCCAGCGACGTGCGCTCTTCTTGCGGCTCAATCTGCGGCGGTTTTTCAACTGAATTATTATGTCTCATGTCGCGTCTATGCGCGCGATGCCGGAATCGTTCCAAGAAAATCGGAAATTGTTACAGTTATGTTTGTTTGCGTCGCGCCCGCGCATGTGCGATACGGCCTTATCGACTTCGATATTGTATCGGGAACTTCGAGACATCTGCCCGCGCAAGCGCCCGCAGCCCGATATATTCCCCGCAAAAGAAGAGTTTGATTGCGTGGTCGCACGACCGTGACTGCGTGAATTTTTGATACCAAGTGAGATACTATGTCTACAGGAACAGTTAAGTGGTTTAACAGCCAAAAAGGTTTTGGTTTTATTGAGCCCGATGATGGCGGCAACGACGTGTTCGTTCACATCTCAGCCGTGGAGCGCGCAGGCCTCCCAGGCCTCGATGAAGGCCAGAAAATCAGCTATGAGCTGGAAAAAGATGCCCGCAGCGGAAAATCTTCCGCCGGCCA
>CAZXVJ010000033.1:0-36348 GCA_964644385.1 uncultured Hyphomonas sp.
GCGGCCTAAGACTCGCCCATTAGTTCTCGAACGTGGTCTTCAAGGCTGAGTTGGCGGAGGCGTTTTAATCGCTCGACCAACAAGATGCGCTTGAGGCGTTGATAGGCGACTTCAAGGTCTTCGTTCACGATTGCGTAGTCATAGCGACGCCAATGCCGCATTTCTGATTTGGCGCCCCGCATGCGGTCTTCGACGATCTCAGGGGTCGATCCCGGCCTATTCATAAGGCGCTCGCGAAGCGAATCGATGCTGGGCGGCAGTACGAAGATGGAGACAACGTCTCTGGGCATCTGATCATGTAATGCATCTGCGCCCTGCCAATCCACATCAAACAGGATATCACGGCCGAGCTTTAGCCGATCGCGCGTATTTTCTTCTAGAGTTCCGTACCGGTTTCCAAATACCAGGGCCCATTCGAGAAAGTCTCTGTTGCGGATTTTCTCGTGGAATTCTTTTTCGGTTCGGAAATGATAGTCGATACCATCCGTCTCATTTGGGCGCGGTTCCCGGGTTGTGACAGAGACTGACAAGTCTATGTCATCAAACTCTTCCATCAGCTTGCGGGCGAGCGTCGTTTTGCCTGCGCCGGATGGCGAAGAAATGACCAGCATCAAACCACGGCGCTCGCCACTATCTTTTGGGTGTCCACTATTCGACATTGGCCGCTTGTTCCTTAAATTGATCCACCAGACCTTTGAGGCCGAGACCGGCATTCGTCAATTCGAGCGACACCGATTTAGAGCAAAGCGTATTCGCTTCGCGGTTCAGTTCTTGCGCCAAAAAGTCCAACTTTCGACCGATTGGGGAGCCGCCCGCCAAATAATCGCGTGCGCTGTTGAAGTGGGCGGACAGCCTGTCGAGTTCTTCGCGCACATCGGCTTTCGCAGCAGAAAGCGCGGCTTCAGCGGCCAGTCGGTCAGCGTCAATGGCCGCGTCTGCCCCCAGTTCAGCAAGCTGTTTGGTCAGTCTGTCTCGCAAGAGCTTTGGGTGCGTTTTAGCCTCTTTGGACGCTTGTTCAGCGGCGGCGGCCATTTCATCAACCAAGGTGCCCATAATGTCCCCCAACGCGTTACCTTCTTCAAGGCGCGCAGTGTGCAATTGCGCTATGACGTCTTCACCGGCAGATAGCAGCTTGGCGGCAACAGCCTCATCTGCGCCGAGATCCCGGATGGACCCGGAACTCGCATCTAGGACGCCCCGGCTGGTCATCAGCGTGGCGAGCGCATCAGGCTCGATGAGCAGAAGCCCCGTACGTTTCAGCCAACTGGCGGTTAGAGCGTCCAAGGCGGCCTCGTTGACCGACAAGGCTTCTGCCCCGCCAGCCATCTCAATTCGAAGGGAAATTTGAAGGGAGCCCCGCTTAAAACGCTTTGCAGCAGCGGCTTTAACGCCGCGCTCCAAACTATCAAACCCCGGCGGCGTGTTGACACGAACGTCTAGCCCCCGGCCATTGACGCTTTTGGCTTCCCACGCCCAGCTGCCATAGCTTTCATCACCCGCAATGCGGGCAAACCCGGTCATTCCCGACAGGTCACTCATCAATTGCCTCGTTCCCGCGCAATCTCTTCACGCTCAAATTTGCGGTATGCCTTCACCGCTTTTAAGTGTTGCGCATAGGTTTCGGAAAACACATGCCCGCCTTTTCCATCCGCCATAAAGAACAGGTACTCAGATTCGGGCGGGTTTAGTACGGCCAGGATTGCGGCCTTGCCGGGATTGCAGATGGGTGTCTTGGGCAACCCATCGATCTGATAGGTATTCCAATCGGTTTTACGATCAATCTCTGACCGATAGAGCGTGCGCCGTTCGCCGCGCTTATTGTAAAGGGGTTCACCCTTCGAAACGCCATAAATAATTGTCGGGTCACTTTCGAGGCGCATGCCGCGCTTCATACGCGTTGTAAAAACACCAGCGACAATGGATTGCTCTCCATTCGCGCCTGTTTCCTTTTCGACAATAGACGCCAACTTAATGGCTTCCTCGCGGGTTTTGACAGGAATGTCGTCAGCGCGTTGCGGCCAGTGTTCGTCCAGAAACTCTGTTTGCGCGTCTTTCATGCGTTCAATCAAATCCACCTTGCTGAGGCCGCGATTGAACAAATACGTGTCCGTCATCAACACGCCCTCTGGCGGCATCTCCTCAGGCAAATCACCTGTCAGGTTGTCATTTTGATCGATCACCTTCAGCGCTTGCGCCGTTGTCAGTCCTTCGGGGATCGTGATGCGGTAGAGCACGCCTTTGCCCTCAACCAGCACGTTCAAAACGTCCGACACACTGGCCTGCGAAGCGATACGGAACTCGCCGGCTTTGATGCTGGCCTCCGCGCCATTCATTTGGGCAAGCCATTGCAGCTTATTCGCGTCAGTGATGATGCCTTCGGTTTCGAGTTTTGAGGCGACCGTGCCGAGCCCCTGCCCTTTTTCGACCACGAAGATCGTTTCGGCGGTGGTTGGGCCAGGTTTGTTGATCTCAGATTGGAACCACATCCAGCCCGCACCCGCGGCAATGCCAGCCAGAATGACCAATAGAAAAAGGAATTTCAGCAATCTCATAGCGCGTCGATCCTATTTATGACCGGGGCGAACTGCCAGACGTTCTCCGCAGTAGCGCCCGCCTATTCGACCTCTTTCAAAACAAGCGAGGCATTCGTGCCACCAAAGCCGAATGAATTTGAGACCGCTGCCCGAACGCGCCCTTTTTTGGCTTTATGCGGAATGAGGTCTAACTGCGTTTCAAAGCTGGGATTGTCCAGATTTAGGGTGGGCGGCATAACTTGATCGCGAATCGCCAGGGCGCAAAACGCCGTTTCGATCGCGCCCGCAGCGCCCAGCAAATGCCCGACGGCTGATTTGGTAGAAGACATTGAGAGGTTCTTGGCGTGATCGCCAAACGCGCGCTCAACGGCGCCCGCCTCGCCTTCGTCGCCCTTCGGCGTCGATGTGCCGTGCGCGTTGATGTAATCAATCTCTTCTGGGTTTAGCCCGATATCTTTCTTCGCATTTTTCAACGCCATCATCATGGCGCGGTAACCGCCTGCGGCGCCCTCAGCCGGGGCCGTAATGTGATAGGCATCGCCTGTGAGGCCATAGCCAGCCACTTCAGCGTATATCTTTGCGCCGCGCGCTTTGGCGTGTTCGTATTCTTCCAGAATGAGAATGGCCGCGCCTTCGCCCATCACAAAACCGTCTCGGTCTTTATCATAGGGGCGCGAGGCCTTTTCTGGTGTGTCATTGAAATTGGTCGACATGGCCTTTGCAGCGCAAAAGCCCGCAATACCAAGGCGACCGATGACCGCTTCTGAGCCACCTGCAACCATCACATCGGCGTCGCCATACTGAATGAGGCGTGCACTATCGCCAATCGCGTGCGCGCCGGTGGCGCATGCCGTAACGACGGAGTGGTTGGGGCCCTTGAAGCCGTGCTTGATCGACACTTGCCCGGAGGCCAGATTGATCAAAGCGGACGGAATAAAGAAGGGGCTGACACGGCGAGGGCCCTGCTCATGCAGGACAATCGCCGTCTCATAAATAGATTCAAGACCGCCAATACCGGAACCGATCAACACGCCTGTGCGTTCTTGGTCTTCCTCAGCTTCCGGACGCCAATTGGCGTCTTCAACCGCCTCTTCAGCAGCTGCGAGCGCGTAGAGGATGAATTCATCCAAACGCCGCATCTCTTTTTTGGTGACATATTTCTCCATGTCGAAAGCGTGGGCATCACCCTCGCCCCCGCCGCGGCCATCCACCCACGGAACCTGAAACGCAATTTTGCAAGGCATGTCTTCGGGGTCAAAGACGTCAATTCGCCCCGCCCCAGACTTGCCTTCAATCAAGCGTTTCCATGTCTCCTCTCGCCCATTAGCGAGCGGTGAGACGATTCCGATTCCGGTGATAACAACACGGCGTTTAGACATGAATACGCCTGCCTTTTATGAAACGTGTGCCTTGATGTGGGTCACGGCGTCTCCAACCGTGCGGATCGATTCCTGAACATCGTCAGGGATTTCGATATTGAACTCTTCTTCAAAAGCCATCACCAACTCAACGAGGTCGAGCGAGTCGGCCCCCAAATCATCGATAAAGCTCGCTGGTTCGGAGATTTTATCAGCTTCAACGTCGAGATTTTCGACGACGATTTTTTTAACACGCTCAAGAACGTCAGACATGGGCAATCCTTTATATTTATTGCCGGTATTTATTGACCCGGAACCGGGCCGATGTGTTGCGCCTAGCACACACTTAACGTAACCGCCAAGCCCTTGTGCAGACTACAGTATTGCGAATCATATCATCGCCATACCGCCGTTTACATGTAGGGTCTGGCCGGTCACATAGGAAGCCTCTTGTGATGCCAAATACACAGCGGCGGCTGCAATGTCCCCGCCTTGCCCCAGTCTGCCGGAGGGAATCTGGCCCAAAAGAGCCTCTTTTTGAGCCTCTGGCAGCCCATCAGTCATTGGAGATTCGATGAATCCGGGCGCAATCGTATTCGCTGTGATGCCCCGGCTGGCGACTTCTTGAGCGACGGACTTGGTAAACCCAATCATCCCGGCTTTTGATGCACAATAATTGGCCTGTCCCGGGTTACCCATAACGCCCACCACGGACGTAATTCCGATTATTCTACCGTGGCGACGTTTCATCATTCCCCGCATACAGGATTTCGTCAGGCGGAAGTAGCTGCCCAAATTGACGTTCAGAACATCATTCCAGTCATCATCCTTCATGCGCATCAGCAATCCGTCGCGTGTGATACCCGCATTGGCGACCAAGATGTCCAAGTCTCCGATCGCCTCCTCCGTGCGCTTCACCAAACCGTCGACGGCTTCGGCATCTGATAGGTTGCATGGCACAATCGCCGTTTCTCCGCTGATGCCGCTGGCCACCTCCTCCAACACATTCTCTCGTGTTCCGGACAAGGCAACCTTGGCGCCGGCTTCTGATAGCGCCGCAGCGATTGAGCGCCCGATACCGCCTGACGCCCCTGTGACAAGCGCCGTCTTTCCACTCAGATCAAACATAATCTATTCCTTCATTGCCTTCGCGAAGGCTTCCAAATCCTCTGGCGTACCGAGGGTGAAGCCGTTCAGTGATTTTTCGATGCGGCGTTGCATGACTGTGAGCACTTTGCCCGAACCCGCCTCGCCGGTCATTGTCACGCCATTGCGCGCCATCAGTTGAACGCTCTCCGTCCACCTAACGCGCCCTGTCACTTGTTCGATGAGATTGGCGCGAATGGCCTCAGGGTCCGTTGTTGGCTCGGCTGTGACGTTGGAGACAATCGGCACGCGTGGCGATTGTATTTCCGCATCGGCGAGTGCCTTCGCCATCGCGTCGCCAGCGGGCGCCATTAATGAACAATGAAACGGCGCAGACACAGCCAGCGGCATCGCCTTTTTGATCCCAAGCTCTTTGGACACGGCGCACGCGGCATCAATCGCATCTTTCGTACCCGACAAGACGAGCTGACCCGGCGCGTTATCATTTGCGATTTCGCATACGCCGCCTGTTTTGCGACCAGCGTCACACGCCGCCTCGGCTTGCTCGACCGTCGCGCCCAGCAAAGCCGCCATGCTACCAAGCCCGGGAGCCACGGCGGCCTGCATGGCGTTGCCTCTGATCCGGAGGAGTTTTGCCGTGTCGGCGACGCTGATCGCGCCAATTGACGCCAGCGCCGAGTATTCTCCGAGCGAATGACCCGCGATATAGTCTGCCACGTCAGGCGCGACATCAAACTCGGTTTCTAACGCCCGCATCGCCGCAACAGAATGGGCCATCAAGGCCGGCTGCGTATTCGCTGTTAGCGTAAGCGTTTCAAGGTCACCGCTCCACATCAGCCCGGAGAG
Organism: uncultured Hyphomonas sp.; assembly: GCA_964644385.1. Lineage (GTDB taxonomy): Bacteria > Pseudomonadota > Alphaproteobacteria > Caulobacterales > Hyphomonadaceae > Hyphomonas. The sequence continues at coordinate 5,846 of CAZXVJ010000033.1, forward strand.
GTCTTCGCCAAGCGCCTCATCGACCGTTTCAAACACAGCTTTCGCCGCCGGAAACGCATCGGCGAGGTCTTTGCCCATACCGATAAATTGACTTCCCTGACCGGGAAAAATGAACGCCAGTTTGCTCATACGGCAATCTCCTATTTCGCCTTACGGGTTAAACGGCCTCGCAGACGCAAGCAAGCGGTTGAAATCCTTGTCCAAATGCGCTTTACAGGCCCCTTCGTGTAAAGGGATGCGGTCTTCATACTTTTGGAATGAGCTGAAAGAAGAAGGGCCATCGCCGCGCAGTGTCCCGCTGCGCAGCGCCGCAACCCTGAAATTTGGGAATAAAAACATGGCACTATATGAACACGTCGTGGTCACTCGGCCCGATGTCTCCCCGGCTCAGGTCGAGGCCGCCAATGAAGAACTCGCGACATTTCTGCGTGATAAAGGCGCAAAAGTCAGCAAGGTCGAATATTGGGGTCTGCGCAATCTGGCCTATCCAATCAAAAAGCAACGCAAGGGGCACTACTCGCTCCTGAACGTCGACGGCCCATCCGAAGCGATTCTGGAACTGGAACGCCGCCACCGGATTTCCGACGACATTATGCGCTACATGACCGTGCGCGTGGACGAGCTCAACGAAGATCCTTCGCCTGTGCTTTCCCGCAAAGAACGTCGCCGCGACTAGAAGGATAGACAGACATGGCTCAGAAACTGAACATTACGAACATCCCTGCCCGCCGGCCCTTTGGTCGTCGCCGCAAGGTCGATCCGTTTTCAGGCGCGAATGCCCCTGCAATCGATTACAAAGACGTCAAGCTGCTGCAGCGCTACATCTCTGAAAAGGGAAAGATCGTGCCCAGCCGTATTACGGCGGTAAACCTGAAGAACCAGCGCAAGCTATCAAAGGCGATTAAACGCGCCCGCATGCTTGCTCTGCTTCCGTTTGAAGTGAAATAGGAGCGATACAATGCAAGTTATTCTCCTGGAACGCGTCGAGAAATTGGGCGGCATTGGTGACGAAGTCGCCGTGAAGAACGGCTTTGGCCGGAACTTCCTGATCCCCCAAGGCAAAGCTCTGCTGGCCAATGATCGCAACCGCAAGCGCTTCGAAAACGAACGTGAAGCGATTGAACAACGCAACGCAGACGCGCGCGCAGCGGCTCAGACTGATTCTGAAAAGCTAGACGACGTAACCTTCGTTATGATCCGCCAAGCCGGTGATACCGGTCAGCTCTACGGGTCTGTGACAGCGCGTGACGTTGTTGCGGCCGCCGAAGACGCTGGCCACAAGATTGCTCGCAGTGCGGTACGATTGCAGAAGCCGATCAAATCGATCGGCATCTACGATGTCGGCGTACGCCTCCACGCAGAAGTCAGCGTAACGGTCCACGTCAATATCGCTCGCTCTGAAGACGAAGCAGAACGTCAAGCCGCTGGCGAAGATGTTGTGTCCGCCTTGGCCGCCGAAGAACAAGCGGTTGCTGAAGAACAAGCCGATGAGATGAAAGAAGCCTCAGCTGAATTGTTCGATCAAATCGGCGGCGGTGACGACGACGATTAATCTTTTATCCTAACCAATTTGAAGAGGCCGCGTCCCCTATTAGGGAGCGCGGTCTTTTTCAAAGGCCGAAGCACTTCGCATCTTTTTGCCCGTCCACAATTGCGACGCCCCGTCGATATTCACAGCCAGCGAATCACCTGTTTATAAATCAGAACAGAGTGCAAACCTCTGCAACTCATCGCTCGCCTGTTGGGCGAGGCTTTGGTATATGGTTCGCCATGCCTTTAGACGACCACACCCCACAAACGGATGGACAAACAATCGCTCCGCCGAACAATCTCGGCGCGGAAGCGGCTGTGCTTGGCGCGATCCTATTTGACAATAATGCCTTCCAACGCATCGCTGATTATCTGCGCGCGTCAGACTTCTACGCACCTGCCCACCAAGACTTGTATGAAGTCGCGTCAAATATGATCCAACAAGGCCGCGTCGCAGATGGCGTCACCTTGCGGGAACATTTTGAAAAAGCAGAACGTCTGACAGAAATTGGCGGCGCGCGGTATCTGGAAGACTTGCTGGACAGCGCAGCGTTCGGCCCCGAAGTGCTCGACTATGCCAAGATGATCCGAGACCTTGCCATGCGCCGGGCGTTGGTTGGCATTGGCGGGGAACTTCAGGGCCGCGCCCTGATGCCCGAACCGGATGAAAGCGGTGAGCGACAAATTGAACTGGCAGAACGCCAGCTCTTCGATCTGGCCGAACGCGGCGCATCTGGAAAAGGCTTCACCAGCTTCTCCGATGCCCTGACAGACTCGCTGCTGATGGCCGAAGCTGCGTTCAAGCGCGAAGGCAAGATCGCTGGCATTGCGTCAGGTTTGCGCGATTTGGACGAAAAACTCGGCGGGCTTCATCGCTCAGATTTGCTGGTTCTGGCCGGGCGCCCATCCATGGGGAAAACGTCCCTCGCCACAAACATTGCTTACAACGCAGCGGCGGCTTACCGCGCCGAAACTCAAGACGATGGTTCGAAGAAAACAATGGAAGGCGCCATCGTGGGCTTCTTCTCGCTTGAGATGTCGAACGAGCAGTTAGCAACGCGGATCTTGGCCGAGCGCACCGGCATCAACACGCACCGCATCCGTCAGGGCGATCTGGACAAACAGGACTTTGAGAAACTTCGCGAGGGCACCGAAGAGCTGCAAAATCTTCCGCTCTATATTGATGACACAGGCGGGATTTCTATTAGTCAGCTGGCCGCCAGGGCGCGCCGTTTGCAGCGCTCCATCGGGTTGGACATGATCGTGATTGACTATTTGCAGTTGATTACTGTCACCAGTGGCAACTCTAATGCCAACCGCGTTCAGGAAGTTACGCAGATCACAACCGCGCTGAAGGCGCTCGCCAAGGACCTCAATGTCCCGATCGTGGCACTATCGCAGTTGTCGCGGCAAGTGGAACAGCGCGACGATAAACGCCCGCAGCTATCCGATTTGCGTGAGTCTGGCTCGATTGAACAAGACGCCGACGTTGTTATGTTCGTCTACCGCGAGGAGTATTATCTCGCGCGATCAGAACCCGGCGCAGACCCCAACGATCCATCTTCAAATGAAAAGTGGACGCAGTGGCGCGCCCGAATGGATCAGGTCTACGGCACCGCTGAGGTGATTATCGGTAAGCAACGCCACGGCCCCATCGGCAAGGTTGAACTCGCCTTTGATGCCAACATTACGCGCTTCGGAGATCTCAACCGCAAAGAAGGCTACGATAGCGGTTACGACGAATAGAGCCGTTCAGCCCTATTCCCCGATCCACTTGAATTCCGGATCTTCCCACCATGGGAAAAAGTTTGGCATACCGTCTGACACTTTGACGGGGTATTCTGGTTTGCGTTTTTCCAGAAAGCTCATCACGCCTTCTTTTGCATCCACAGTTTTACCGCGCGAGTAAATAGCAGCGGAGTCTACGATATGCGCGTCCATCGGGTGATCAGCGCCCAGCATGCGCCACATCATCTGACGCGTTAGAGAGGTCGACACGGCCGCTGTATTGTCCGCAATCTCTTTCGCCATTTCCATCGCCACATCCATCAGTTCGGCCTGTGGGTGGATGGATCGCACCAGGCCGCCATCCAACGCTTCCTGCGCCGGAAACACACGGCCTGAATAACACCACTCCAGCGCCTTTGAGATACCGACGAGACGCGGAAGAAACCAACTTGAGGCGGCTTCCGGGTTGATCCCGCGCCGATTAAAAACAAAGCCGAAGCGGGCATTATCAGACGCGATGCGAATATCCATCGGCAACTGCATCGTAACCCCAATGCCCACCGCTGCGCCATTGATCGCGCCAATGATGGGTTTCAAGCTGTCAAACATGCGCAGGGTGACGCGGCCGCCACCGTCGCGCTGAATATCTGTTTTCTCCGCGCGGCCCGCCTCACCGCTTTCGGCGCGTTTGTCATAGTCGAATGTCTTCGCCCCTTCCGACAGATCAGCGCCAGCGCAAAACGCGCGCTCGCCCGCGCCAGTAACAATTACAGCCCGAACGGCGTCATCAGCATCGGTAATGTCGAACGCCTCAATCATCTCGTGCATCATTTTGCCCGTAAAAGCGTTCATCTTCTCGGGGCGATTGAGCGTCAGCACAGCAACGCCATCATTGATATCTAATGTAATCTGCTCAAACGTTTTCGGCTGGGCCATCGTTTCGTACTCCTGTTTGCTGCGCCCAAAAGGCCGCATTCGCCCCCCGTCCGTCAAGCCATGACGCATGGGCAGTTGGCCGCCGATTGCTTGACGCCCGCCAATGCGGCCTCGTACGGCTAACTCATCTGTGTAAAAGACCATCGCTTATGCCCAACCTTCCTGATCCGACCCTGCTGGCCATTCCGGCGTTCGTCTTTTTCGTTGCCTTGGAATGGTGGGCCGTTAAAACGCGGCGTGCGGCGGGCGAGTATGAAACAGGTGACGCGATGACCAGCATGGCAATGGGCATTGGTAGTTCCATATCAGGCCTACTCTTCGGGTTTCTCGCAGCGTCGGGCGCCCTCTGGATCTGGCAATTCAGATTGGCTGAGATGCCGTTGAACCTTTGGACGGGGCTCGCTGTCTTCTTCGCTTTTGATTTTATCTACTATTGGAAACATCGCTTCATGCACCGGATGCGCTGGTGGTGGGCCAATCATGTCGTGCATCACTCCTCCAACCATTACAATCTAACCACCGCGCTCAGACAGCCGTGGACAGGCCCCATCACAGGCATGTTTGTGATGGGCGCGCCGCTCATCTTACTCGGGGTCCATCCCGCATTTGTTGGCTTCGTTGGCGGGCTAAACCTGCTTTATCAATTCTGGATTCACACAGAAGCCATTGATAAAATGCCGAGATGGTTTGAAGCCATCATGAACACCCCCAGCCATCACCGCGTCCATCATGGACGAAATCCCAGGTACCTCGACACAAATTATGCGGGCGTCTTCATCATTTGGGACAGGATGTTTGGCACCTTTGTGGCCGAACGCGCAGACGACAAACCGGACTATGGATTGGTCACACCGTTGCAGAGCCGCAACCCGTTCTGGGTCGCCGTCCATGAATATTGGTCTTTGCTGGTGGATTTCTCACGAGATGGCCTTAGGCCAGATCGGTGGCTTCGCCGTCTATACCACCCGCCCGGATGGGACCCGGCAGGTCAACACGATGGATCTGCAGAACTGAAAGCCGCCTATGTCGCAAAACACCCTGAAAGTGCAGGAACGGCTGGTTTACCCACTGTTGCTGGTGTCCCTTCCCTAAGGTCGCCATAGACGCAACGTCCGCACACGCTAAGTTGGCGGCAGAGCAAAACGCCATTGCGGAGGACCAAAAGATGCATCCCTGTCACTACGCCAAGAGCGCACCGGATAAGCCCGCCTACATCATGGCCGCGAGCGGCGAGATTGTGACCTTTCGTCAGCTCGACGAACGCTCCAATCAAATTGCACACGCCCTGCGTGAAGCTGGATGCAAGCCCGGCGACACCATCGCGCTGTTTGCGGAAAACTCTCCGCGATACTTTGAAATTTGCTGGGCGGCTCAACGCTGCGGGCTCTATTATGTCGCCATTTCCTCTCGCCTGACAGCGCCAGAAGTTCAATACATTATTCAAGATAGCGGCTCGCGCCTGTTAATTGCCGGCGCAAGCAAAGGCGCTGTCGCAAAAGAGGCGAAAACGCTGACCGGAACCAAAGATTGCTGGTCTATTGACGGTGAGATTGAAGGCTTCCAAGCGCTTGAAACGATTCAAAGCCGATTTCCGATTACGCCGGTCCCTGATGAGATGGCGGGCACCGATATGCTGTATTCTTCGGGGACCACGGGTCGACCGAAAGGTATCCGCCCCCCGATTGAACACGGCACACCGATCGATCAGGATAACGTCCTGATCCAAATCGCCAAAGGCTTGAGCGGTGCGAGTGAGGACAGCATTTACCTCTCTCCGGCGCCGCTCTATCACGCCGCACCACTCAGATGGTGCATGACATTCACCCGCCTTGGCGCAACGCTGGTCATTATGGAGAAGTTCGACCCGGAGGCGTTTTTACAATACGTGCAGCAATACAAGATCACGCATACCCAAACGGTCCCGACCATGTTTGTAAAAATGCTGAAACTGCCTGAGGACGCTAGATCCAAATACGATGTATCCAGCCTCAAATTTGCAATCCACGCAGCCGCGCCATGCCCGGTTCCGATCAAAGAGAAAATGATGGATTGGTGGGGCCCGGTCATTCACGAATATTACGCCGGCTCAGAAGGCAACGGTATGACATGGGCGCTGCCCGATGAATGGCTCAGCCACAAAGGCACGGTCGGTAAAGCCATTTGGGGAGAAGTAAAAATTTGCGACGAGGCGGGCAATGAAGTGCCGGTAGGCGATGAAGGCCAGATCTACTTCGCCGGAACGCCCGCGCCGAACTATCATAACGCACCGGACAAGAATAAAGGTGCGCTCAACCCCAAACATGCCGATTGGTCATCATTGGGGGATGTTGGCAAACTGGACGGAGATGGATTTCTTTATCTCACCGACCGCAAGGCATTTATGATTATCTCCGGCGGCGTGAACATCTATCCGCAAGAGTGTGAGAATATTCTCATTACCCACCCCAAAGTGGCTGATTGCGCCGTGATCGGTGTACCGGATGAAGAGTTTGGAGAGTCTGTGAAGGCGGTTGTTCAGCCCATGCCGGGCGAAGCACACAGCCCAGAACTCGCCGAAGAACTGATGGCGTTTTGTCAGGCAAACTTATCGAAGATCAAAACGCCCAAAAGTATTGATTTCGATCCTGAGCTTCCCCGCCATCCGACCGGCAAACTCTACAAGCGCCTGATAAGAGACCGCTATTGGGGCAAGAAAGACAGTCGCATCGTTTAACCCAGAATCAAAACAGCCGCCCCAAATTGGAGCGGCTGTTTCTATATCAGTGTATCGATTGGTGTCTTAGAGCCACCAGCTGCCTGGGTTCTCGATTGGTGTACCGGCCGACAGCGCCTGAATACCTTTGACGTTACGGATGATGTACCAAATCACCGCGACGAGCATGGTCAACAGACCAATCAGCACGAATGACAAAATCACAGACACAAACATATACAGGAAGAACTTCCAAAATATGTTGATCTGGTTGTTGTAGTGGGTCTCGATCACCGCGTCGCCCTTGCCTTTGCCCATATAGGCCATGACAACGCCCGCGATGCTAACAAACGGCACCACAAAACCAACGAAATACAAAATATATATGAGGTTGGCATTGCCCTTAGTGTTGGGATCTACCGACATTTCAAACGAATCAGACATGAACTCTCTTCCTTCTTTGCTTTTTGCAGTAAATCTGCACCCCCTCTTTAGTGAACGCAACCGCTTTCCGTTTCGTTAACCTTGCGAATTCTGTACGAAACCGACACAAAAGACCGATAAACAGGAGAATATTAACATGGCTAATCCGCAAACCGTCGCTTTTGATGATCTAGAATCCTTGGTCGGCAAAGAAGTTGGTGTCTCAGACTGGCATACCATTGACCAGGATCGCGTGAATATGTTCGCCGAAGCCACTGGCGATCATCAGTGGATTCACGTCGATGTAGAGCGCGCGACAGCCGCCATGGGCTCTCCCATCGTGCACGGTTATCTAACGCTTTCCTTGCTTCCCATGCTTGGCCCAGAAGTAATGCGCGTTACCGGCACCAGCCGCGGCATCAATTATGGCGCCAACAAAGTGCGGTTCACCAATATGGTTCCAGTCGGGTCTAAGTTGCGGATGCGTCAGGTTTGCAAAGAAGTGAACGAAAAAGCCGGCGGTAAGCAGATGATCTCTGAATGTACGATTGAGATCGAAGGCCAGGACCGCCCCGCCTGTGTCGCTGAAACCATCACGGTTCTCTACGCTTAGGCACGCACCTACATGGGGAAGGCCCCCGCATAAAGGACCCTTCCCCATGACCACCCAAAAAATTGAACGATCAGATCGCGAATGGCGCGACTTGTTGACTGAAGAAGAATTTCGCGTCGGCGTGAAAGAAGGCACCGAACGCGCCTTCACCCCGGGCAATCATGACAATGAAAAGCGACCCGGCACGTTCCACTGCAAGGGCTGCGGCACGCACTCTTGGTCAATGGAGCACAAATTCGATTCCGGCACAGGCTGGCCGAGCTTCTACCAACCCGCCGCCGAGGACGTGATCGCAACAAAACGCGACTTCAAAATGGTGCTTCCGCGCACCGAATGTCACTGCGCTAATTGCGGCTTGCACCACGGGCACGTCTTTAAAGATGGGCCAGCACCGACAGGGCTTCGCTGGTGTATCAATGGCATCGTTCTGGAGTTTCGCCCCACAACTGACGACTGATGTCGTATTGTCTCTTGCCAGATACGCATTCGCCTGTTCCATTCAGGGTAAACGCCATCATTTTGGAGGATTAAATGCGAATTTCGAACCTTTTGGCCGGCGCCGCAACCGCCGCGCTTCTTATCGGCTGTTCGCCTTCAACACCGACTGACACAACCGCTAAGGACCCCACAATTTCCGTGACCAAATCCGATTCCACATCCGCCCCTACCACCCGCCCCGCGCCTCCCGTTGCCAAGCGACTGGACGAAACGATCGAGCAAGTTGGGCGTACCCGCGTCGATCCCTATCACTGGATGAAGGATGACAACTGGCAGGATGTTATGCGTGATCCGTCTGTGCTCCGCCCTGATATTCGCGAATATCTGGAGGCTGAAAATGCCTTCACGAAGGACGTATTAGAAACACCAACGGCGGACCTACGAAACGAGCTGTTCACCGAAATGCGGGGCCGGATCAAAGAAGACGATAGCTCTGTGCCGAGTATCCAAGGACCATACGCCTACTACACGCGGTATCGCAAAGGCGGCGAATATCCAATCATTGCCCGGCGAGATGCCGAGGATGCGTTCAACGCGACAGCGCCAGAGAAGATTTTGCTGGATGGCGACGTCATGGGCAAAGACAAGGCTTATTTTAGCTTTGGCTCGCTAGGACGTTCTCCTGATCATAAACACATTGCTTACGCTGTGGATGATCAAGGCAGTGAACTCTACACGATCAAAATTCGCAACATCGAGACCGGTGAAGATAGTGAGCAGGTCATCAATGACAGCTATGGCAGCTTCGTCTGGGGCGAAACCGGTGAGGCCATATATTGGGTCAAGCGAGACGACAATGGGCGCCCCGCCGCTGTCTACCAGCGCAACATCTCCAGCGGCGCCGATACGTTGGTCTATGAAGAAACGGATCCCGGCTACTTCGTAGGCGTTTCCAAAAGCGACAGCGACAAAGTCATCTTCGTTACAACTGGATCACACACGACATCAGAAGTGCGCTGGTTCCCGGCAGATGAGCTGGACCCCGAGCCGCGTCTCATCGCAAAGCGAAAAACTGACAATGAATACAATGTCGTACATTGGGATGACCAATTCTATATTTCGACAAATCTAGATGGCGCGGTAGATTTCAAACTGATGCGCGCGCCGATGGATTCGACCAGTCGTTCGGCTTGGGAAGAAGTCGTGGCGCATCGCCCGGGCACACTGATTTTGGGCATGCAGCCGCAAGAAGACTTCCTCGCCAGGATGGAGCGATCAGATGGACTGCCCCGCATTGTCATCCGAGCGCGCGAAGACGGCGCTGAAAGTGACATCGCGTTTGACGAGGCCGCATATGATCTCGGCCTGAGCTCTGGTTATGAATACGACACGCCAATTTTGCGGTTCGACTATGCTTCCCCCACAACACCCGATCAGGTCATCGACTACGATCTGGCCACCGGAGAACGGACGCTCCGCAAAACACGCGAAGTGCCGTCTGGCCACACGCCATCTGACTACATTACCGAGCGCGTGATGGCCCCGTCCCATGACGGTGAAATGGTGCCCGTGACACTCCTGCGGCATAAGGATACGCCGAAAGACGGTAGCGCGCCGCTGTTGCTATACGGGTATGGGAGCTACGGCATTACCATTCCCGCCGATTTCAGAACGGGTCGACTGAGCCTGGTGGACCGAGGGTTCGTCTATGCGATCGTGCATCCGCGCGGCGGCATGGCCAAAGGCTACCAATGGTATTTGGATGGCAAGCTAAAGAAAAAACCGAATACATTCAAAGACTATGTCGCTGCAGGGCGATATCTGGTTGAAGAGGGATACTCCTCTGAAGGCCAATTGGTTGGGCATGGCGGATCAGCGGGTGGCTTGTTGATGGGCGCCGCCGCCAATATGGACCCTGAATTGTTTGCGGGCATCATCGCGGCTGTTCCATTTGTTGATGTGATCAACACAATGTCAGACGAGAGCTTGCCGCTTACGCCGCCGGAATGGCCGGAATGGGGCAATCCAATCACCAGCGGCACCGACTATGACACCATGATGGCTTACAGCCCCTATGATAATGTCACCGATCGCCCCTACCCGGCCATGCTCATCACAGGCGGGCTCTCCGACCCGCGCGTGACGTATTGGGAGCCATCCAAATGGGCTGCTAAATTACGCCATGAAGCGCCAACGGCCGGACCTTACTTTCTGCGGATCAATATGGACGCGGGCCATGGCGGCGCGTCTGGTCGGTTTGAGGGGTTGAAGGAGACGGCGATCGAATACGCCTTTGCGTTGGCGGCGGTTGGCAAGACAGATGCCGTCGATCTAACGCCAGCACCTGCGGAAGAGGCGGAGTAATCCCCTAAAAACAAACACACAAAAAGAACGCCCCGGACGACTGGTCCGGGGCGTTTCGCTTTTTGAGCTGAGTTTCAAAAACCGCTAGACGCGACCTTTGCATTCAGCGGTGTTTCGAACCGCTTCAGCGGCTTGCGTCATCCGCTCTTTGACCGTCTTACAGCCTTCGGGAGCGTTCTCTTCACCCAGAACCATGATGCGCTTACACACTTTTTCTTCGTTCTCGAGCGCGATGTACTTGGATTGAACCTCAAAGCAGACGAGCGCTGCCGCCGTGGCCTCTTCCGAGTTCATGAACTGCGCCCAGCTGGTGCCGGCACGGTTGCCAGCTTTTCTGAACGCTTCGCGGGCACCGGCCCGGTCATCACGCTCATAGCGGGACTGGCCAATCATGACCCATGCGGTGCCTTTGTCCTTAACGCCGCCCATGCTCAGAGCTTTGGTGAGCGCATTCTCAGTATTTTCCCATTGCTGCAAGTCAGCATAGGATCGGCCCAAGCGTTCCATCATCGCGCCGCCGCCGCCCGCATCTGCGGCCTGCTTAATCACGGGAATGGCTTTCTCGTGCTCACGCGCAACCTGATAAAGGTTAGCGAGCAGCTCAAGACGCTCCAAATTCTTGCTGACGCGACCGGCATTCATTTCCTTCTCAAGGATTTTCGCACCGTGATAAGGGGCATTAAAGCGGTTGTAGAAATTCACAATCCGCATCAACTCGTCTTCTTTGCCCAGCACGCCGCCCAGATACATCGCCTTTTGAACCTCAAAGGCTTTACGCTCTTCGCCGCCCTGGAAGTAATTGCCAGCAATCGCATCCCAATACTTTCGCTCAGCAGGGTTACGCGCCAGCAGGTCTTCCAGAATGACCGCCAGCTTCGCTTTGTCGCCGGTCTTGTTGTAAAGGAACACGAGCAGATCAGCGACTTCTTGTTTGAAGTTTGATCCGTCATCACGCTTCACCGCTTCAGCCCAGCGTACAGCCTCACTGAAATTATTGGCGCGCTGATTCAGAACGGCGAGTTGCCATTTCTGCGTCCGGTCTGGCTGACCGCCCGCTTGCTGCCACTTCGTCATGTAAGTTAGCGCTTGTGAGAGGTCTTCTTCCTGCAAAAAGATTTGCGCGATATTGTAGTAAGTTTGCGACGTGTCTTTCGCCGGAATGTAGCCCTTATTCAAAGCAGCGAGCAAATCCTGAACCGCGCCGCGGCGATCACCGTTTTCGATCTTGATATAGGCCGATAGTTTCAGAACCGCGCCTTCTTCGTAGCAATTCAGTGTTTTCGACCGTAGTCCATTCAACTTATTGATGGCTGTGTTGTAATCTTTATTTACCATCGCAGCCGTTTCTGCATCCAGATACGGCTGGCCGTTATCAGATGAGAACTCGGTAATGTCACAGCCTTGAGCGACCGCCGCGCCTGCACCGAATGCTGTCAGGGCGCCGACAATAATCGCGCCTTTGAGACATGCTTTGATACCCATGTTTCCTCTCCTCTCCGCAAAATGCGGTATTTGTTCCAATCAACCGGAATTGACCGTTGTGATCAAGGACTTCCATGCCACTTCTAATGTTTTTTCTAGGCTAATTGTGCGGCAGCCCTTGGCGAATGTGATCCTGTTACATGATTACCACAAATTGCGGGCCATCATCGACAAGACTACAGGGATTGAGGTCACTTTCTGGTGACCCCGCGATTATAGATCGCTCATGCGAAATTCTATCGGATAAACAACGTTCTTGCGCTCTACGCGCTGTCCGCGCTGAATCTTCGGTGTGAACTGCACCTTACCAATCGCGCGAGCCGCCTCACGCTCAAAACCGGAATGACTGCAGTTTGGCTCTACGTTATAGGGGCGACCGTCAATCGACACGTCAAAGCGAACATCACACGTGCCCTGAATGCCTTGCCTGCCCATCGGATCCGGATACGACAGAATCGGCGGTTGGATGGGCTGCGCCTTGCGATCATCCATTGTAACTGGGCCGATAGTAATGGGTTCAAATTTGGACGTATCCAGCGTCTTCGGAACGGCGCCCTGAATGATCGGCGCGTCTAATGCGATGTCATGCTTACCCATTTTGTAGCGCGGCGGCGGTGGCGGCGTGGTGGCAGCGTCGATTGGCTTAGGCCGGTTACGGACCGTTCGAGCAACATCCTCAGACACCTCCATGGGTGTAATGTCAGTGAGAACGCGGCGCTCAGGTTCGGGAAGGTCGATCTCATCCACGGTGATCAACTCGTTCATGCAAAACACCAGCGCTGCGGTAATGGACGCTGCAGGCACGACCGACAGGGCAAACCGGCGCGCGAGACTGCCTGCTCGATCTGGTTTGCTCGAAAATTCTTGTGACAGCTGATGCCGCGGTGATGCGGAATGCGCCGTTCGATTTAGCCCGTCATCTGATGTTGATTTCGTGCCAGAATGTTTCGCTTTTGATACGTCACGTTCCGCGGCGTGTGGCTGATGCGTTTCGTTCTTGTTGTCAGTCATCATTCTCTCCCTTTCCAATATTGTTATGTTATAACATTTTTAGGAGAATAGCAATCAACCGGATCTTTCGCGCATCGATCACGTCACCTCGTTCATTTTCGTTGAAAGGCATTCGAACAAAAAAGGGCGCCTCCAAATGGAAGCGCCCTCTAAAATTGTAAGGCGTTGATGCCCTTGAAGATCAAGCCTCTATTCGAGATTGAACTCCAATGGATAGACGACGTTCTTTCGTTCCGCCGGCTTGCCGCGAATAATCTTCGGAGCAAATTCCACCTTGCTCACAGCGCGTTCGGCTTCCCGCTTAAACAGCGGGCTCGTGCAATCTGCTGAGACATTATAAGGGCGTCCACGCGTATCCACGTCGAAACGCACATCACAGCTGCCTGAAACACCACGCTCCGCTGCGCGTTGCGGGAAAGACGGGGTGGGTGGCCGAATAGGCTGAGCATCCCGATCGGAAATCGCAACAGGATCAATCGCTAGGGATTCCATCCGGCCAAGGTTTAACTCAGTCGGAGCGGCGCCCTGGATTTGCGGTGTTGGCAGGTTGATGTTCGACTTTGTCGCAGACACCTTTGGCGGCGGCGGCGGCTTGTCGGCCGAATCAATTCGCTTCGGTTTCGCGCGTTGGTTACGACGCACTTCATTGTCCTGCTGTTGAGGGGTGATCGCTTCGAGTTTGCGTTGATCCTTGGCTTCAAGATCTAGAAACTCAACATTGATCAATTTGAACATGAGAATGAACAGCGCAAATACGATCGGCGCCGCCACAACACATGCAATCAACAAGCGTACGAGGGGATTATTAAACATAGTATCCGTCTCCTCTAATCAATCTTCGTCGAAATATTGATGGCTGTCGCGCCGTCGATATTGTTGATCGACTCCATTACATCCACCAAAACACCGGCTTCTGAGTCGACATCGGTCTGAACGACGATCTCACCCTTGGGGTTATCCCGGCGCAATTCTTTAATGGTGAAGCCGACTTCCGTCAGCGGCACCTGTTTCTTAGCGATCCACACTTCAGAGTTCTCATCAATCGCGATCAAAATCGCCAAAGGCTTAGCCTGTTCTTTGTTGTCCACTTCGGGACGAACAATATCCACACCAGGTTCTTTGATGAATTGAGCGGTCACAATGAAGAAGATGAGGAGGATGAACACCACGTCCAACATTGGCGTTAGATTGACGTCATCATCACCATTGGAGTTCGCGTGCTGTCCGCGTTTTCTGCGTGCCATATCTGCGTCTCCCTTCTATTCGCCGCTAACGACGAAATTAACCCGGTCATCATAGCCAGCATTGTAGGCGGCGTCCCGGATGAGAATGACTGTTCCGCTTGCGGCTTTCGTGTGGGCCTGAATAACAACGGAACTGTCCGGCGCTTCGGCTTTCACCCGCTCAATGTTGGCACGTACTGAGCCGACATCTGTGACGCGGCCATTCACCGTGATCAATCCAGCCTCATCAATATAGATAAGAATAGATGGAACAGGCTCCTGCGGCGTGTCATTTGGCGGTGGAGGCGGTTCAAGGCCCAGCGCTTGCTCCTGCGTGAACGTTGCCGTCACGATGAAGAAGATGAGCAGGATGAACACAACATCCAACATTGGAGTTAGATCGACATCAGCCTCATCAGGCTGTCTTGCTGTTCTTCCGCGCATTAGCCAATCTCCATCGCATCATCCACCTGTTGGACAGACCGGTTCACGCGCCGGTCCATACCGGAGGTAAACAGGATGCCTGAGAGGGAAGCGACCATGCCTGCCATGGTCGGAATTGTGGCCTGAGACACACCGCCGGACATCGCTTTCGCATCTGTACCGCTGGTGATGGCGAGAATGTCGAACACCTGGACCATGCCGGTCACGGTGCCGAGCAGACCAAGCAGCGGCGCGAGCGCCACCATAGCCTTGGTCATTGTCACATTCTGCTCAGCCTTTGCACGAACCTCGGACACAAGCTTGTCCTTAATCCAATGCGCGAAGGGACTTTTACGATCAGAGCGCGAACGCCACTCTGATATCGCCTCTTCCGCCACCGCTTTGTGAGCGAACCTGAAATAGAACACGCGTTCCAAAATCAGGGCCCACATGAAGAACGTTGCTGGCAAAATAAAGTAGGTCAGCACCGGTCCACCGCGGCTTAGGAATTCTTGTAGAGCTCCAAAACCCATAATGGGGTTTCTCCTATACTAGCGCCAGAGGCGGTGGCGATTAAGCCACCGCTCCGTGCAGGGATTCCGCTTTCTCTGCGACCAGACCAGCAGCCTGTTCGTCAAGAATCTGCTGATTGCCGCGCGCCATCGATGAGATGACTGCGTGAACGAGCAGCAGTGGAATAGCGGCCACAAGACCAAGCACCGTCGTCATAAGCGCAGTTGAGATACCGCCAGCCATCAGCTTCGGATCGCCTGCACCGTAGATGGTGATGGCGGTAAAGGTGATGATCATACCGATAACCGTACCGAGCAGACCGAGCAGTGGCGCAACCGCTGCAAGCACTTTAACGATATCGTTGAAGCGTTCGATGCGAGGCGATTCCCGAAGGATTTGCTCGTCCAGCTTCAGTTCAAGCGTCTCAATGTCCGCATTCTTGTGCGTTTCGTATGTCTCAAACACGCGGGCCAATGGGTTACCATTGCCAGCTTTCTTGTTCTTGGCTGTGCGTCGCATTGCGCCGCCCATGCCCATCAATGTGAACAATTTGTAGAGACCAAGCAGAAGACCAACCACCAAGAGGCCGATGATCACGTTACCAACAAGACCACCTTGCTTGATACGGTCGCTGAGGGTCGGAAGTTCGCCCTGAATACCGAAAAGGTTACCTTTAGATGGATCCACCGGTGCCCGGACAATTTGGTCTGGGCCGGCGCTGATCAGTGAACTCATCGCTGAGCGGAAAGCGCCGCGCGGTTGAGCTTTATAGGCTGTCAGCTTCGTTCCATCGTCAACTTCAGTCACTTCGACAAAGTTGGTGCCGTCTGTCGTTGCGGCGGTGAACACACCGACGCGAAGCAGTTCAACAACGGCGTTGGAGGCATCCGGTCCGATGCCATCAACGTTTGCATTAAACGTTTTGACTTCGCCCTGAGCCACCATCTCCGCCAGCATCGCCTTTGGAAGACGCTCTAGCTGCTGACGATTTGGGAGTGTGCGCGCTTCTGCGATCTCTGCGATCGCCTCAACGCGGTTTGATCCTTCGCCAAACACTTCTGAAGGTGTTGTTGCGGGGTCAAAAAACGCAAGTGATGTCCGAATTTCGGGCATTGTTTCACCAGCAGCTGTCCGGAACTGACCGAGCAGCTCCTGGAAATCACCAGCCTGCTCAGACACTTGAGCCTCCAGCTCGCCCAGGGCGGCTTCATTGGCGTCAAACTCAGCGCCAAGGGCGCGGCCTTTTGCTTCGGCGGCTGCCAAAGCACTGCGCGCGGTCGACATTTCGGCGGCTTGACGATTGCGATCCGTTTGGAAGGCTTTGAGGCGTTGCTGATCTTCAGAAGACATCTGAGATGAGTCGCGCTTCACTGCGTCGAGCACTTGTTTGAGGGAGGTTTGCGCGGTGGCCGGAGCGGCGACTGCGATTGAGCTGATCCCGAGGAGCGTGGCCGCACCTAGAGCTTTCAGCGAGGATTTGAACTTGAACATGATAAATTCTCTCTTTTTGTCTCTAGGCCGGGTCTATTCGACGCTCATTTTTTGAACGGGTGCGAACAAGACATCTTGCTGCGCTTTGCCATCGGCGATGCGAACCGCTTTAACGATGTCATCGGCGTAGCTCGACTCAATGCTTTCCCAATCACCGGTCGCGCGATTGTAACGCGCAGACTTGCCATTCGGCGCCGTGTAAACGTAGGCAACTCGGCCAAACAGGAACATATCCACTGTGACGGGGTTACCATCCAAGGTGATTTCTTCTTTCCAGGTGTCGATGGTGCGCCCGTATTCCATTTCAGCCTGATAGGCATCCATGATGACGCGATAGCGTTCCGCATTGGAGACATCTGCCGACTGCATAACGGCATCGAGGCCATCCAGTCGCGCTTGTCTAATTTCCTGTCTAAACGGAAGGTCAGCACTTACAAAGAGCTTCAAATCTTCGACCATGCTCATCAACATCGGCACCGTTTGGGCCGTAATGTCATCAATCGAGCCGAGCTGTTCGGTGAGGCTCTCGATCTCTTCTCTTTGGCTGGTCACAACGAGCGCTTGTTGCTTCGCGTAAAGCTCGGAAGCATCGCGGCGCTGTAGAAGCGTACGATACTCACGCACCATATCGGTCCGCTCATCATCAAGTTGGTTGATTTGCTCTTGAACGTTTTCGGCGCGGCGTGTCGCCTGCTCGCCTGTGTTCAATGCGTCTCTAAGCTGGGCTTCGGCCGGTACGGCCACCAATCCAGCAATCAGCAATGTGGCCAATGCACCACGCGCTGGGGTCAATAGTTTCTTCATGAGGTTGCCTCTCACTCTCCAAACGGTCGTGCACGGTGTGCACGTAAAATCCACTGTTCAGGCGCGTCACTGATGGACGGGTCCCGACAAATCGACACGGCCAAAAAACAAGGGCCGAAAGGTTTATTGGAGTTGTCTCGACCAAATCCCTGGCCGTCATCTCCCCTGAGCTTTCCGGAGCGTTTGCCGCTCTCTCAAATCTTGAAATCGTTTTAACAGCACTTTGCCATTCTGGCTCGAACTGTCCGCGACGCCCTATCCGCGAAAAATCACGCTAACAACCCATTCGAGCGGGATCAACATGATGTTTACGATTCGTTTAGAAAATTACGCGTCCGACACTTGAACGCAACACTTGTTACTCAGTAACACACAAAAAAGTGACGTCACGGATTCAAAAACCAGAAAAAGGTAAGGTAAAAATGCGCCTGAGCGTGTGGCTGGGGTGCCAGGATTCGAACCTGGGAATGCCGATACCAAAAACCGGTGCCTTACCACTTGGCGACACCCCATCCGAGGAGGCGGAATAGCCACTCTTACTCGCTCTGGCAACACCTGATCTCACGGGCCCGTCAACAAAGGGTCAAAAAACGGAGCGAGAATTGGCTTCGTCGAACCACTCCAAATATTTGGCTCTTTACTTTTTATCGATAATCAACAATATCTTTGTCACGTTATTCGACGGACTTTTTTCCAGGAGCATCCCAACAGATGAAAACTTTCTTTCTATCAATGGCTGGCGCCTTCGCGGCGATGGTCATCGCCTTTTTGTTATTCATGGGAATCATTTTTGCGATGATCGGCAGCCTCGCCAGTTCATCTGCGCCTGAGAACCCGAGCAACATTGTCCTGTCGATTGACCTTAACAATCAACTTTCTGACCAAGCCGCGGCGACAGGCTTCGCTGCGCTGAGTGAAGCGCCGGGCTTTATCGATGTGCTGACGCGCCTGAAAGCTGCTGAGACGGACGCAGACGTGAAGGGCCTATATATCCGCGGCGCAACGGTCGGCATTGGAAGCTCTCGCGCTGAGGAGTTGCGTCAAGCCATCAATGAGTTTCGCGACAGCGGCAAATTCGTTATCGCGCACACCCAAGGCACTTACGGCATGAGCGGTCCATCTGCGCTGCGTTCGATCACCTCTGCAGACGAAGTATGGATACAACCCGGCACCGATATTTTCGCAACCGGCGTAACGTTCGAAACAGAATTTTTAAAGGGCCTTTTCGACAAGGTTGATCTGAAGTCTGAGATCTACCCATTCTACGAATACAAGAATGCGCCCAACTCTTATAATGAAGAGGCCTATACAGAACCGCACCGCGAAGCGATGACCGTTCTGGCCGAATCACTCTGGAAGGCATCGCTGGAAGATATAGCTTCCGACAGAGAGCTATCCGTCGGGGCCGTGCGTGTTGCCCTCGAGAGTGGTCCAAAGTCTGCCGATGAAGCGGTCACGCTCAATCTAGTCGACAAGACAGGCTGGCCGGAAGAAGCCGAGGAAGCCGCCATGGAACGGGCGGGCAAAGGCGCAGAACTTGTAAGCATTGGATCCTACATCGCCCCGAAAGCCTCCAGCAAAGCACCAATGATCGCCATCGTTGGTGGTGAAGGCGGCGTTGTGACGGGCGGATCAAGCGGTGGGTCGCCCTTCTCTGCTGCGCCGGGCTTCGCCTCTGATACGGTCGCGCGCGCCATTTTGGACGCCGGCAAGAATGAGCGGGTCAAAGCGATCGTGTTCCGCGTCGACAGCCCCGGCGGTTCGCCGACAGCATCCGATCAAATCTGGCGCGCTGTTGAGCGCGTGCAGGAGAATGGCACACCGGTTGTCGTCTCAATGGGGTCGGTTGCCGCGTCCGGCGGTTACTACGTGTCCACGGGCGCCGACAAGATCCTCGCCAGCCGGTCCACCATCACTGGCTCAATTGGCATCTTCGGCGGCAAGTTCGCCATTGAGGGCCCGATGAACAAGATCGGCATCACCTTTGATACGGTCAGCGTTGGCGGAGACTTCGCCGATGCCTACGGCGCAGATGCTTTCACGCAGGGCCAGGAAGCAGAGGTCAAAGCATGGCTGGAACGTGGGTATACTCGCTTCCTCACCCTCGTCGCCGATGGGCGCGGGATGACGTTTGACGAAGTCCACGAGGTCGCTCGCGGCCGCGTTTGGAGCGGGGAAGATGCGTTGGAGCGCGGCCTCGTTGACCAGCTTGGCGGCTTTATGGATGCCATTGACGTTGCCAAGGAACTGGCAGAAATCGACGCGGATGTTCGCCCCCGCCTCACCTACTATCCACGTCGCAAATCAGGCTTTGAGGCTTTGGAAGGACTGTTCGGTGTTTCGGCGGAAACAGCCCGTGCCATGTCAGTGCTCAGCGCGGTCGCGGGAGATGAGCGCACGCAGGTCTTGATGGAAGAACTGGCCACGATGGACGCCGCGAATTCAGGACAGATGCAAGCGATCGGACCGCGCATACGCGAACGCTAGGTTCGGCGCAAAACATCCAACAACAAAAAGGGCCTGCCGTTGTGTTCGGCAGGCCCTTTTTGTTTGAGACGATTGATTGACCTAGGACGGCTGCGGATAGCGCAATACATCTCGGCACAATTTTGAAAGCGCCGCGGCGATCTCTTCCATCTGCTTTGTCTCGAACGGTTTCTTGATGAACCCGTTGGCGTAGTGACGATAGCAGTCAGCGATATCATCTGGCGCGTCTGAGCTTGAAAACATGAACACCACGATAGATCGCAGATCTTCGTCCGCCTTAATCTCTGTCAGCGCGTCAATGCCTGAAACGCCCGGCATCTTTATGTCCATGAGGCAAGCTTGCGGCCGGGGCGCGCCTTCGTATTCCCCGCGTTGATTTAGAAAATCGAGCACCTCGGCACCATCCTGACACATGTGCAGATGTGGTTTCTCGTCCAGCTTAGCGAACGCACGACGCACCAAAGCCCGGTCGGCTTTGCTGTCATCTGCAACCAAAATATGGATGCCTGCGTCTGGGTTCTTGGCCGTCATATCGTTTCCCACTTACACTTTGGCCGACTTGCTAGGCAGACTTACCACAAAGCAGCTTCCCTCAGTAACACTATTGTCCAGATTTAGCGAACCGCCATGTGCCTCACAAATTCTTCGGCAGGTCGCCAGTCCAACACCCAACCCAGGATATTCCTTTTCTGAGTGCAAACGTTGGAACAATTGGAAAATTCTATCGGCCATATCTGGATGAATTCCAATGCCATTGTCACATATACGATAATTAATCATTCCATCTTGCGCAGAGCTAGAAATGTCGATGATCGGTTTCGTCTTCTTTTTTCTGTACTTCAGAGCGTTTCCAATAATGTTCTGGAAGACCTGTACCAGCAGTTCTTTATCGCCTTGTGGACGCAACATTCTTCCGACCTTTATCTCCGCGCCAGACTCTTCAATCTCAGTCTGAAGCAGCCCCATCGCTGACTTGATCGTTTGCGACATATTCACCGTTTTGAAGCTTCGAACAGATCGCCCAAGGCGCGCAAAGTCGAGCAAAGCATCGACCATCTGCGTTAACGTCCCAGAGCTTTCACTGACCACCGCCATATATTCCAGCGCATCCGCACTAACGGAGTCATCAAGTTCGTCACGCAGGAACCCCGTAAATTGGCTGATATGGCGCAACGGCGCGCGCAAATCATGGGCAATCGCAGCCGCAAATTGTTCGAGGTCGCGATTCGATCCTGCTAATTGACGCGTTCGGGCGCGCAACTCATCCAGAGACTGCGCGCGCTCACCGTTCTCCAACATGCGAATCACAGCTCGGCGTTGCTTGCCCTCTTCCACGATGGCGACGAAAATATCAGACAAAACGGTATCCTGATTAGGATCATAGATCGCAATGTCCTGTTTGAAGTCGTCTTTTCCGGGCTTGATTGTTGCGATCCAGCGCTTCCAGGTCGTATCGCCCCATTCAGGTGTCAGTCGCGATAGCAAAACGCCGGCTGGCACGCCTGCCCGGTCCGGCAATCCCAATCGACGTTTGGCTTCTGGGTTTGCAAACTCCACAACCATTGTCTCGGCGTCCGCAACAATAATTGCGTAAGAGGAATGACGCGCCGCCTCCGCGATCACATGATCATTTGCTGCAGATTGGGTGGCTCGTTGATAAAATCTAGAGATGTCCAAAGCGTCGACGGTTATGCCTGTTACGTTGTCTTCGGCATCGATAATCGGATCGTACACCACGGTCATATGCTGGATGGTGCCGTCGTCCTGCACGCGCTCAATGTCATACTCTTGGCGCTCACCCTTCAACGCCGATTTCAAATAGGATTTGGCCGTCTTGTAGGTTTCACTGGGCAAAACGTCAGACACGGAGCGACCAATGATGCCCTCCAGTGTTTCATCAAATTGAGCAAGATAGGGTTCATTGGCAAACCGATAACGTTCGTTCGTATCGATCAGTGCGATCCTTGAAGTCGAGGCCCGCAGCACGCTCGATAACACACGCTCCTGTTGTGTCGCCTTGCGTTCATTGGCGACAATTTCGTCGACGCCCATGCCAGTGACACGCCAGATCAGTCGACCGCCCCGTTCAACGCGCTGACCCCGCAAGCGCACAAAGTGATGGGCTTTCTCTCTTCCATTCCAGACACGGTAAATCTCGTCGAACGTCGTCGACGAGGACTTGCTACCGATATTCTCAATGAAGCTATCAACTTCGTCTTCGTGAATCTCGCCCCATTTCGGCTTGTATGGCGTCTTTCGCTTGCGCAGTTCGGTAAACTGGAACCATCCCAATTCTCGCAGCATGCGTTGGTTTCTGGCATCAACCTCAAAGTAGAAAGCATTCGCCATTTCCTGCAGAGATTCCAGCATCTCAGCATTTAGGCGCGCTTCTTGTTCCAACTGTCGAAGCTGACCAATATTGATCAGAGTCAGCACGGCGCCATGGTGTTCAAAATCAACAATGGCCCGCATCAACCAAGCGGTGCCTCTTGAATCAACGGCTTCATGCTCGACAAAGCCGTCGGACGTCATGGCCTCTATGAACAAGGTGGACGGGTCAAAATCCGGGAATGGAGACTTAAACCGAGCGATCGAACGGCCAATATCGGTTTGCTCTAAGCCAAACAAGTCGCTGGCCAGTTGAGTGAACCGCGTAATGTTCATGTCTTCGTCCAGGAAAATCACCCCGATTTCCGTCGACTGCAGCAAAATATCAAAATCTTTAGACAGATTGATCAGGTCATCATTCTGCCGGTGATACTCGGAGTTCACAGAATACAGTTCTTCATTGACCGAACTGAGCTCTTCATTGGTGGATTGCAGTTCTTCATTTGAAGACATCAGCTCTTCATTGGCCGACTGAAGTTCTTCATTCGCCGTTTCAATCTCTTCGATCGTTGACTGCAAAGCCTCTCTGGTGCGGTCCAGCTCCAACTCCAGATCGGCGATACGTTCCGCGCTCAACGTATCGGGATTCAAAATCGTGACTTCGCCAGTTTGCGGCACAGATTCAAATTGGGTTGGCTTGATAATCACCAAGACATTCTGAATTTCGTCATCGTCGGCATCCAACGGCTGTACGGTAACGTCTACAACCATGCCGGTTTCAGGAAATTCAGCCAGGGTCACCCGCGAAAACGTCACAGATTCCTTGTCTTTGGCCGCCCGATCGATTCCCGCAAGAATAGGAGTTCGCAGCGTGGAGTCGACCATGTCAGTCACGTCCAGATGGGCAATGCCATCTGGCGCGCGCAGAAACTTTCGGGCCTCTCCAAACGTGTGCAGTAGTTCTCGCTGGCGAGAGACAAGCAGGCTTGCCGGCGCAAACGACTTCAACAAAGCGCCATAGGCCGGTTGCAGCATAATTTCGCGAGAGCGAGTCGTATTGCGCGCAACGCCAATCGCCGGGGCATTGCGTAGAACAGGCTCTGTGCGCAACATGAGTTCGGGCCGCATGCGTTTTGACGCGGTGCGTCTGAAGACACGATTGCGAACGTCGATAAATTCAAACGCTTCCCGGTGCGCGCCCACCGTTTCACTGGACCCCATGAACAGGAAGCCCTTTTCATTCAGACCAAACGCAAAACCAGAGATAATCTTCTGTTGGGCCTCAATTGAAAAATAGATCAGCAGGTTTCGGCACGACACCATGTCCAGTTTGGTGAAAGGCGGATCGGCTAGAACATCGTGCGGCGCAAACACGATCATTTTCCGGATTTCGGGAACCACAACAAAGCGGTCTGGCTCTTCTACAGGTCGGAAATACAACTGTCGGTCATCTTCGGAAATATTCTTCATCCGTTCCAAAGAATATTCACCGCGCGCTGATTCGGTCAGATGCTCACGTTTCACATCTGTTGCAAAAATCTGGACCTCAATTTTGGCCGGCATGTCGCGCATCGCGTTGGCAAAAAGAATAGCGAGTGAATAAGCCTCCTCCCCCGTCGCACAGCCCGGCACCCAAATCCGTATCGGTTTCTCACTAATATGCGCGCGCCGGATAAGCTCCGGCACCACCTGTTGCTGAATGGTTTGAAACGCCTTTGCGTCGCGGAAAAACTCCGTCACGCCAATCAGCAGCATATTTCTCAAATTGCGCGCTTCACTATCATCCCTGGAAATCAGCTCCGCATAATCGGGCAGTGCATTGATTTTCAGGTCCATCATGCGGCGCTTTACACGGCGCTCGAATGTCGAGTGCTTGTATTTCGCAGCGTCCAGCCCTGACACGCCCACAACCGCTTTCAGGATCAGTGCGAATGCGTCGTCTCGATCCGTAACGATCGGCGTTTCATCCGGCGACGTCGGCAGCAACTGGATGCCTTCGATGATGGTGTCGGCCAATTGTTCAGGCGCTTCTACAGCGCTGATTTTTCCCGTGCTAATCGCTGAGACGGGCATGAAGTCGAATTTTGCCGTCTCTGGTGATTGGGCCGCTGTGAAACCGCCGGCGTTTCGCACCGCAATAATGCCCTCGGCGCCATCAGAGCCAGAACCGGACAAAACCACGACCCCGCACCGATTGCCCCAATGCTTCGCCAGCGACTGAAACATGATATTGACGGTCGTCGCCAACCCCGTGGGATCAACGGTCGGGCGATTCTTTACAACAAACCGGGTCCCCTCCACTTCCAAAATAGTGGCAGGTTGAATGACATATACTTTGTTCGGCTCTATCCGTAGCCCAGATACAGCAGCAACAACTGGCATTTTTGTGTGACGCGCCAGCAATTCGTCCAACATGCTTTTGAAGTCACGCGACAGGTGCATCACCACAACATAAGCTGCGCCGGCATCGTCAGGGGCTCCATCAAAGAATCGCTCAAGAGCCTCCAGACCGCCTGCCGAAGCGCCCAGCCCAATAACAAATTCAGCGGTCGACGCCATATACTACCCGTGCCCTTCTAATCGGATCCCCGATGCCCCCTTTGATACCCCCACAGCTCAAAGAATCAGTCTTGTTAACGTCAAATAAAGACGCTCGATGCCTCAGCATTTCTGCCGCACAACTGCTAAAAACTACCCAAAAAGGGAAGTATTTAGCCCTATATGCTTCAATACCATTTTGGCTTCACAGCTTATTAACCCTTCATTAACTATTTCGAAACACTTTTTTAACAGCTGCTTAACGTGCAGCTAATTATCGAGCCGGCCAATTTGTAGAGTGAGACCATTTAGCCCGCGCCAATGTTCGTCACCAGTCATAGGATATAGACATGTTCGCAGAGTCTTTTTCTCAATCTTCAGGCTTTGATTTGCCCATTCTCGCTGTAGGTACGCCCTCCCGCCAAACAGGATACACTTCAACCTAAGTGCGCTTAATCTACGTTAGCCGCCGCTTTCATTAACCTTTCATTAACCAACTTCTCCCCTCATTAACCCATTCGAAACACTTTTTTAACTTCGGCCTAACGTTCAACTAATTATCGAGCGCGGCAATTTGTAGAGTGAGACCACTTAGCCCGCGCCAATCTTCGGCGCCAGTCATAGGATATACACATGTTTGCAGAGTCCTCTTCTCAATCGTCAGGCTTAGATTTTCCCATTCTCGCGCCAGAAAATGATGCGTCTGGAGCCCCCTTGAAGAATTACAAGGTTGCTGTCGTTGATGACGACCACCGTGAGTTCTTCATGCTGAAGTACATGCTGAAAAAGTCTCATCTTTCATTCGATTCCATCGAACACTATTCTTCGCTCGACGATCTGCTGGCTGCAGATACGCCCTCCCCACATGTCGTGCTGCTCGACCGTCATCTCCCTGACTCTGTTTTGACGGAATCGCGCATCCGCGAAATTCGTGCGCGTCACAATCAGTGCGGTGTTATCATGCACACTGGTAATATGACCCCATCGCTGCGCTCCACAGCGGCACATGAAGGCGCGGTCGCGGTTGTCGAAAAAGGCTCTCTGGACAGCAACACGATCTCATCCCTCGTGCGCGTCGCCGCCATGATCGGCCCACAAATGTAGGCGCGGGTCTTTCTAAAGCTTCACGTCACCAAAGCACGTTTGTGAAATTGCGGCTGATCCCAGTCCCCGCTCTGTAGCAGTTCAGTAAGGCTCTGCATCGCGTCCCACATCTGAATATAGCTCAAAAACATCGGTGAGCATCCGAAACGAATCGTATCGGGCGTACGGAAGTCCGCCATTACACCCTGCGCGGCGAGCGCTTGAACGATTGGATACCCAGCGTCCAATCTCAAACTCACATGCCCCCCACGCTCCGGTGCGTTGAGGGGCGAGGACACCTTTATCCCAGCCGCCCGCGCGACCGCCACACACATATCCCCCAACTGCCCCGCTTTGTGCTCAACATCCTCCAAATGCACACCATCAAACACATCCAGCGCGCCATCTAGCGCCGCCAGCGACAGTATCGCCGGCGTACCGGACGCGAATCGGACAGCATCCGGCTTCGGCGCATAGTCTGCGTGAAACGCAAATGGTTCGGCATGTCCCATCCACCCCGGCAATGGCGAATCCAGCCCATTAACAATGTCCCTATGCGCAAAAACAAATGCCGGCGCCCCCGGCCCGCCATTCAAATACTTGTACGTGCACCCCACCGCCAGCTTGGCACCACAGGCATGCATATCCAGCGCAAGCACGCCCGTTGCATGGCTCAGGTCCCAGATCACGATCCCGCCGCCGGCGTCAGCGGCCAATTCGTGCTCAGCCATATCGACCCGCTCAGACGTACGAAAATTCACAGCGCTTTTGAGCAAAACGCCCCCGCCCCGCAACGCTTCTAGCCCATCCCCCTCTGCCAGACGCACAAATTCTACGCCCGCCAATCCACTCAGCGCTTCTGCGATATATTGATCCGTCGGGAACTCAGACGCCTCAACCATAATCCGCGCCTTACCAGCCAGCGGTAACGCAGCCGCCGCCAACTTAAAAAGGTTCACAGACACGCTATCGCAGACCATCACTTCGCCAGAACGTGCACCAATCAAACGGCCAATCCGCCCGCCCACATGCTCTGCCAGGTGAAACCAGCCTGCCGCGTTCCACGATCCAACCAGCCCCGTCGCCCAGGCGTCGGTTGCTGTGTCCTGAACCCGCTGCAGGGCAGATCGCGTCGCAGGCCCCAGCGAATGCCCCACCAAATACGTGCTGCCCTCCGGCAACTGAAATTTCGCACGGCACGCCGCCAATAGATCACTATGATCTAGCGCCTCGGCATCTGCGCGGGAGAAAACTTGCTTCTTCATACCGGGCTTTGTGCATGACATAAGGGCCACGCGCCACTAACAATGCGCCAGAGGCCCTCATCAAACTGTGAAAGATATAGAATGCGGTTTTCCACACTCCTCATCCCTCTTAGCTTTCTCCTATTTGCCTGCTCTGGCCCTAAAACAGATGACGTGCCCCAACCCCTCGACGCCCAGCCAACCGTTATGACTTGGGCAGACCTGCTTGAGCGCACAAAGCCATCGCCCAGCCAATCCCTTACCTTCGGAGACGGCGAAACCGACATAGTCGATGTCTGGCTACCCGAAGGCGCAGGGCCCCACCCCGTTGTCCTGATGGTGCATGGCGGCTGCTGGCAAAAGGAAATCGCTGACCGCACCCTTATGAATTACGCAGCCGAAGCCCTCCGCAAGGATGGGCTCGCGGTTTGGAACATTGAGTATCGCGGCGTCGATGAAGTCGGCGGCGGATACCCCGGCACTTTCTCAGACGTCTCACGCGCCGCCGACGCGCTCATCATGCAAGGCCCGGATCTAAACCTAGACACGTCCCGTGTGGCGGCCTTCGGTCATTCTGCGGGCGGGCACCTCGCTCTATGGCTTGCAGCGCGGCCCACATTGCCCAGCGATCACCTGCTCTACCGTCAATCGCCGCTGATGCTTTCCGGTGTCGTGAACTCTGGCGGCCTCCCAGACCTCGCCGCCTCCAAACCCGTCACACAAGCCAGTTGTCTTTCCGACATTATGGACAAGCTGATCGCATCTGACCGCGCCAATCCGCTGGCAGACACATCACCCGCAGAAATGCTACCCCTCGGCACCCGGCAAATCAGCGTCAATGGAGACCGCGACCATATCGCCCCGCCTAGCCTCGGCGAAGCCTATACCGCCCGCGCACGAGACGCCGGAGACGACGCGCACGTCCATATCATCGAAAACACAGGCCACGTCGAACTTATCGCCCCCGGCTCAGCCGCCTTTGCCGAACAGACCCGGCTCTTAAAACAGATTCTCGGTGTCGCCGACTAATAGCTCTTCGGCAATCCCAGAACACGTTCGGAGATGAAGTTCAGGATCATTTCGCGGCTTACAGGTGCAATCCGTGCCAGCATCGCTTCGCGCATAAATCGCTCCACCTGATACTCCTTCGCATAGCCCATGCCGCCATGCGCCAGCACAGACGCTTCACACGCCCGAAAGCCCACTTCTGCGCCCAGATATTTCGCCGCATTGGCCTCGGCGCCGCAGTCTTCCCCAGCATCAAACAGCGCCGCTGCTTTGTACGCCAACAACTCAGCCGCCGACAGCTCCGCCCATGCCTTCGCCAGTGGATGCGCCACGCCCTGATTTTGCCCAATCGGTCGCCCAAACACCACCCGTTCATTCGCATAGGTAGACGCCCGTTCCAGCGCAGCGAAACCAAGCCCTACGGCCTCAGCACCAAACAAAACGCGTTCCGGGTTCAGGCCTTGAATCAGATACTTAAAGCCCGCCCCCTCTTCGCCAATCAGATCTTCCTTAGGAACCTCCAATCCGTCGATGAATAGCGTATTACACTCCACCGCCTTGCGGCCCATCTTAGGAATCGGCTGCGCCTCAATCCGGTCCCGATTCAAATCCGTGTAAAAAAGCGACAACCCCAAATAGGGCTTGGCGCATTGATCCTTCGGCGTCGTGCGCGCAATGATCAAAATCTTGTCAGCCCGCTGCGCGCCTGTGGTCCAAATTTTGCGGCCATTGATCGTGTAACCCGTATTGGTCCGCTCCGCCTTGGTCTCAAGGCTCGACGTATCCAGACCAGAATTCGGCTCCGTCACTGCAAAACACATCCGCTCTTCGCCAGAGATAATCTTCGGTAGGTTCTCCTGCTTCTGCTCGTCAGTGCCAAACTTCTCCAGCGGCTTTGGCCCAAAGATATTCAAATGGATCGCCGACGCGCCGGAAAACCCTGCGCCAGATCGCGTCACCGTTTGCATCATCAGCGCCGCTTCAGTCAGCCCCAATCCAGAGCCGCCAAACTCCTCAGGAAACGCGATACCCAGCCAGCCGCCCTCAGCCATCGCCTTGCAGAACGCCTCTGGCCACTCGCCGGTGTCATCCGTCTTCAGCCAATACTCATCATCAAACTGCGCGCAGGTCTTCGCCACCGCCTCCTGTATGGCCTGCTGATCGTCGTTCATCGGTGATATCTGGTGCATCTGGAAGGTCTCCTACAGCGCACAGACTTAGAGCCGCCACTGCCGCCCGTCCAGAACCAACCCCGCGTCAGCTAGCCTCAGTCTGAAACCGATCCGGTGAAAACGCCGCCGCCAACTCACTGACCTCACCGTCCAATATCATATCCGCCATAATCTTAGCCGTAATCGGTGCTAGCAAGATACCATTGCGGTAGTGGCCCGTTGCAACAAAAGCATCTTTGTCGATGACTCCTAACATTGGGGCCTCGTCACGGGTTCTAGGTCGCACACCCGTCCAAGACTCGCTGGGCGCGACATTGGGATCAATTTCTAAAAACCGTCTTCCTGAGTGTGTTAAGTAGTGGATATCACCTGCTCGAACGTCCATCGTTGCGCCAATAAGTGTTTTGTCGGTTCTTGGGACCGCGTACTCTCCGCCATTTCGGATCGCGTATTTTGGTGATAATTGTTCAGCTGCGAACGAAATCATCGTCCCACCCACCTCTGAAAGACACAGTAACGATGGATAGAAAGCAGATAGCTTCAAATGCTCGCCTTTATCCCATCGGTTCGACCTCGTCTCATTGACGTAAAGGCTGCCAGCAATCTCAGCGCCAGCCGTGATTAAAATAGTATCCGCATCAGCCATGTCGGATTCTAGCTCGAGCCCATGGTCGGTCCGCCGCATAACTCCTAGAAACTTGCGCTCCACGATACCCACGCCAATCCGCTCACATGCTTTCCCCAACGCCTCCAAAACCTTCCGATTATCCACCCACCCATCGCTCGGCAGCAGCATCGCCGCCATCACGTCTTCGCTCAGCGACGGCTCCATCGCCCGCGCCTCATCCGGCGTCAGCCTCTGATACGCCACGCCGCGCTCGTCCAGCGCCTCGCGCAAATCAGCAATCCGCCGCGCCTGATCCGCGTCCACCGCCACGGCCAGCGTCGGCCCGGCATGATAGCCAACATCAA
>CAZXVJ010000034.1:0-14042 GCA_964644385.1 uncultured Hyphomonas sp.
GGCGCGCCGCCCTCTCCGACGTCAAATTCAAAGAGCGCAGTCTGCGCGCGCATGAGGTGACTGAGACGCGGGAGGTTTAACGCTCGCTAATACTAGATTACGGCGCTAACTTGCAATCTTCATGATGGAGATTGGCGACAATTGACGAAATCGGCTCAACTCATCCTAATAGCTTCAATTTTGGGGTTAGCTGCCTGTTCGCAGCAATCGTCGCAAGATTCCGAAGCGCCTACTCCGTCAACAGAGTCGATTAAGACTACCGAACCTATAGACGATGAAGCACATGGATCGCTAATCGATGCACCCACATCGAAGGATCTATCCGAGGACAGTCAAAGATTGCTGGAGCTCTTCAAAATAGACAAACACCCCGCTTATGACATCATGGATCTACAACGAAATGTGAAGGTGCTGGAGGCTGAGGGAGAAAGGCTCAACACCGCCCTCGACACCAACGAAACTAAAATCGCGCGGCTTGAAGCACGCCTTGAAAAGGAAGCCAGCGAGATATCAGAATTATGGGGACGGTACCGCGTTGTTGCTGGCGAGACGATGCCGCAGCTTGCCAACTCCATCGCACATTTCGACTATACGGGCCGCGTTGAGGCGATCAAAACCGTGACGGAGCAGCGCACAATTCCCACGCGGGCAGAGTTTAGTCTCTTATCCTCCACGATGTTGACGGAAATGGCAGCGCAATCGGAAATCAAAGCCTTCACCTCGACTGTCACACTGCCCAGCGGTGAAACTGAAGAGGCCGAGCTGATTCGGGTCGGCGTGTTTACGGTGACGACAGTCAAGTTTCAAAAGTTTGCGCGTGTCCAGGAAACTCTTGATGGCAGCACTGAGCTCAAGGTCATTGAAAATCAACCACCGCGAAGATTTGCGAAGGCCATTAAAAACTATCAAGCTGCTCGCCCAGGGCAATTAGTTAGCGTTCCGCTGGACCCCTCAAAGGGTCTGCTGCTCGGCGCGCTCGATGACTCCCGCCGCGGTATCTTCGAATAGATTTGCACTCCAATGGTTGCTTAGTCCAGTGACCTGAGCGCCTAGCCGAAATCACCGATCTCCAGAGCCGAAGGTTCATCACGCTCGCGTGAGGCCTCTCGCCATGGCGACCAGTTGCCAGTATTGCTGCGGCAAATCGCTAAATCAGGACCTTTGCCATGACCCGCCTTACACTTGCCGCTGCCCTCCTCTCGGTGGCTTCAATTGCCGCCTGCAGCCCACAGTCTTCATCTTCAACGCCGCAAGACACCTCAATCGAAACACCAGACGCAGCGGCCAACGCAGCGATGGAGCAAACACGCGACGCTGAACTGGCACTTATCAAAGAGGCCGGCCTGACCCCCTATGGTCCGGGTAGCGAGCGCACGGCTGAAACGATTGACCTATTGCTACCTGCCCCGTGGGATAACGTACTGGACACCTCCGGCAATGCCATCACCGTGCAAGATATTATGGGGCCGCAAGGGGCTGTGATCGTGTTCAATCGCTCCGCCGACTGGTGCCCGTATTGCCAGAAGCAAATGATCGAGTTGGAAGCAGCCAAGGGCAAGCTGGCGGAAGAAGGCCTCACATTGACCGTCTTGACCTATGACAGCCCAGACATCCTGAAGGCGTTCGCTGACGAACATGATCTCACCTACACATTCGCCTCTGATACAGACTCCTCAACCATCAAACTTTGGGGTCTGCTGAATGAAGGCATCCCGGAAGGCACGCGCTATTCGGGTGTGCCACATCCGGGCTTTGCCGTTCTGACACCGGACGGAGACATCAAAGGGCTGGTTGTCAATGAGGACTACAAAATCCGCCCAAGTGTCGATGAGATTGTCAAAGAGGCTGTGGCGTTTCGTAACGCGGGGTGATCATTGGCGAATCTAGAGCGCATCTGGTCAGTTTTGGCCGCGTCGCCTAATGTAGCTGCAATCAATTTCTTCACGGAGTCTTCGCCTCATGTCTCGACCCTTTACCTACGCCCTGTCTTCACTCGCGCTTGCCGGGTGCATCAGCCTTGCGGGATGTGTTGCGATGGCAGACGAGGCAGGCGTCATGCCAGCCAAAGCGCAACAGACGGTCGACATGCTCGCCGAGCGAGGACTGAAAGATGAAATCGGGCTGAAATTCGTTGAGGATTTGACCACCAATATCGGCCCGCGGCTTGCCGGGTCTGAAGCGGAAGCCCGCGCGCGCGATTGGGCGGTGGCAGAATTGACATCACTTGGCTTCGACAATGTCCGGATTGAGGCCTTCACCATTCCCTATTGGTCCCGCGTAAAGGAGCGCGCCTATGTCGTCGGCCCAGCCGCGCAGCCTTTGATCATTACCGCTTTGGGCGGCTCACCCTCCACCCCTGCCGGCGGGATTGAAGCCAACATTGTTCGCTTCACCAGCTTGAAAAATCTCAGCGCCGCGCCCGCTTCCAGCGTGGCAGGTAAGATCGTCTTCATTGACGAACCTATGACCCGCACCCAAGACGGCTCCGGTTATGGTATGGCTGTGCGCAAACGGGGCGGCTGCGCAGGCGTTGCCGCAGAAAAGGGCGCTGCTGCGTGCCTCATCCGCTCGGTCGGCACACAGCATCACCGCATGCCGCACACAGGCGGCATGTCACGCGAAGGCCCGCTGGGCGCCCTGCCCGCTGCAGCGCTGTCTCCGCCAGACGCGGACCAGTTGACCCGCTTGCTGACACGCGGCCCGGTGAAGGTGAATTTGAGCCTTACCGTTGAGAGCGCGGAATCTGTGCCGTCTGGCAATGTCATCGCTGAAGTCACAGGCAGCAGCCGCGCGGATGAAATTGTGCTGATCAGCTGCCATCTGGACAGCTGGGACCTCGGCACAGGCGCGCTTGATGATGGCGCTGGATGCGGAATTGTTGTAGGCGCAGCAAAGTTGATTGATGCCCTGCCCGGCAAACCGGAACGCACCGTGCGGGTCGTGCTGTATGGATCTGAGGAAATTGGCCTGTTCGGCGGCAAAGCATACGCCAAGCAACATGCCGGAGAACTCGACAAGCACGTGCTGGCCGCTGAAAGTGATTTTGGCGCCGGGCCTGTCTGGCGCTTCCAGACGCGGTTTGGCGATGGCGCTATGGCGTATCGGGAAGCGATGCTTGAGGCGTTGGCACCGCTGGGCATTTCACCCGGCGATAATATGGCGCGCGGCGGACCAGACGTCAGCATGTTGCCTGCACTGGGCGTTCCGGTTGTGACGCCGGGCCAGGATGGCAGCGACTATTTCGACTATCACCACACCCCCGACGATACGTTTGACAAGATTGATCCAGAGATGTTTCGCCAAAACGTCGCGACCTATGCGGTGTTTGCCTATCTCGCCGCAGACATGGGCTGGGATTTTCGCAAGGCAGATGTTGAAGGCGAATGAATCCAACCGCCTATCTACAAAAGGTTCGGCGCAGTCTTTCATTCTCCTCAGAGCACGCGGCTCAGATTGCAGACGACGCTGACCATTGGGATTGGCTGGCGATCGGGCTGGTCATGGCGCTGCAAGCCAGTCTGGTGGTCGCCCTTACCGGCTATGAAACCGCCAATCCGAGCGATGTTCTGGACCCCTCCGATGCCGCGGGCGAAAAGCAGGCCCCCGTCGCATTGATGTTGCGGCGCGTGCGGTCTGCCGATTATCTCAACCCGCCCGAACGGCTGGACCTGCCGGTTTCCGCCAGTAAGGGCGCTCAAAAACTCCTCGCGCATCGCAATGCTGTGATGCACGGACCGACGGATGTCGCGCCGCCTGAAACCGCGCGCCACGCCGGGCACACGCTGAACATCATCGAACACTTGCTGCTGCTCCATCCTGCCTTTGACTCAGCTCCACATACGATCGAGTTGACGCATATTGGCGATCATATAGATCACATTCGCCGCCACTTGGACGCACTCGGTTAACCCGAGTGACACCTTCGCCGTGTCATACAGACCGCCTATGCGCGCACTTTTCCGCTCTTTATGTCTCGCCGCAGCGGCGATGGCGCTGACCGCCGCAGCGCCAGATACGTTTACACGCGAAGAGTTGGACGCTCTGGAGGCTGAAAAAGCAGCCGCTGAAGCCCAACTGGCAACACTGCAAAACGCAGGCAATGACACAGAAACCGATCTGGGCAATTTGGACAATCTATTGATCTCTGCCGCCATGGAGTCGCGCCGCCGGGAGGAACAGGCTGCAGATGCCGAACGTGAACTCATCGACCTACGCACCCGACAATCCGCCACCCGTACGCAACTGCTAGAAGACGAAGCCGCGTTGGAAGACTTGCTGGCAGCCCTCGCCGCTTCCAATCGCCGCCGTCCGCCCTCGCTGATCGTCTCGCCAAGCCAAGCCAACATGGCCGTTCGCCGCGCTATTCTAATGAGCAACACGACGCCGCGCCTCGCGGAACGGGCGGACGGTTTGAAAGACGAAATTGATGAATTGAACGCACTGGAGCGCCGCATTCGCGGAGAACGCGCGCGCCTGGGTGCTGCTGAGGCTACATTGGCGCTGAAAAAGGCCGAAATCGAGCATTTGGCGGCGGTGAAGCGATCAAAGTATGAAGACCTCTCCGGCGATATTGACGTTCTGCGAGCCCGGTCTGAAACATTGGGTCAGCAAGCCAAAACACTTCGTGGGCTCCTCACCGCATTGGAAGAGACGGCCCCCTCCCTACCCGGTATGAAGCCGACCGCGCGCCCGAAATTGGCGGCGCTAAAGAAAACCGGAACCCAGCGCGTCAAACCGCGCGCCTCAACGCCAGCGCCGACCAATCTTAAGCCTCTGGGTTCTGCCATGCTGGGCGGACTGACACAGCCTGCGGCGGGTATGGTCTCACGCAGTTTCGGCGACAAAATCCCCACCGGCGGCAAATCAGAAGGTGTAACCATCGAAACCCGCGCCGAGGCGCAAATCGTCGCGCCGGTTGATGGGCGCGTCGAGTTTGCCAAGGCTTTCCGCAGCTACGGACCCATGCTAATTCTACGCACAAGCGACGAATACCATGTTATTCTGTCTGGCATGAGCCGGATATATGTGACCGAAGGCCAAAGCGTAGCCGCTGGAGAGCCTGTGGGCCGTATGACAGACCTAGGCGATCCCCCGCCGGAGCTTTATATGGAACTCAGGCATGGCGATGAGGTCATGAATCCGGCTAACTGGATGAAGCGTGGCAAATAATGGGCTCACGACCGATGGAGACTTGGAATATGCGATCACTACTCACTGGAGCGGCCTTAGGAATTATTCTGGGCGGCGCCGCTGTTGGCGTGTCAGCGCTCGCATGGCCGCAAGAGGCGCCCGTTGATCCTCGCGTTGAGACTTACAAACAGCTTGATCTGTTCGCAGAAATCCTCGCACGCGCCCAGCAAGATTACGTTGTTGAAATTGACGAGTCAGATGCGATGGAAGCCGCCATCAATGGCATGCTGACCTCTCTGGACCCCCATTCCGGCTATATGAGCCCCGATGACTTCCAATCCATGCAGGTTCAAACGTCTGGCGAGTATGGCGGACTTGGCATTGAAGTGACGATGGAAGATGGGTTTGTGAAGGTCATCTCCCCTATGGATGACACGCCCGCCAGCCGCGCCGGCATTGAGTCTGGCGATCTGATCACCGCAATCGACGGAAAGCCTATTATTGGCCAAACCCTGAGTGAAGCCGTCAAAGAAATGCGCGGCCTTGTCGACACCGACATTCTGATCTCCATTTTGCGGGAAAACGAAGACCCGTTCGATGTCACGCTAACGCGCGAAGTGATCCAACCAAAATCCGTCACCTGGCGCATGGAAGACAGCGATATTGGCTATCTGCGTATCTCAACCTTCAATGAGCGCACCACCCTACTCCTCGAAGAAGCCCTTGATGGCATCAGTTCAGAGACAGGTACACGGCCCAAGGGTCTTATTCTTGATCTTCGCAACAATGGCGGCGGCCTGCTGGATCAGGCGATTTCGGTCTCTGATATGTTCCTATCGGGCGGGGAAGTTGTCTCCACACAAGGGCGCAGAGCCAGCGATATGGAGCGTTACAACGCCCGCACGGGAGAGGTCTATAAAGGCGTTCCGATTGTTGTGGTGATCAATAATGGGTCTGCTTCAGCCTCAGAAATCGTTGCAGGCGCTCTGCAAGACCGCGGACGGGCCACGATTATAGGCGAAACCAGCTTCGGCAAAGGCTCTGTACAAACCGTCGTGCCATTGGGCGCAGACCGTGGCGCCATCCGCCTCACAACCGCGCGTTATTATACCCCTGCCGGTCGCTCCATTCAGGCACTGGGCATAGAACCAGACATGGAAATTGCCGCTGAACGCCTGACGGAGGAAGAACTTGCTCGGATTAAACGCTGGTCAGAGGCCGATCTTCCAAACGCGCTCCAAAACGAGGGCGGTGAAGAACGCCGCGGCAAGCACATGCCGGATGAGCAGCCGCCAGAAGATTACGAGGGCGAGGATTATCAACTCGACCGCGCGATTCAGTTACTTGAAGATGGAACTGTAACGGCCAGTGCAAATCGCCGCGCTGGTTAATGGAATCTTGTGAACCTGTTAACCTTTTTCAGGGCATCTTGATTGTTCAAGTTTAGTTGAACAGATCAAGAGGTTTTCCATGGGGTATCGAAGAGGTTCAGACCCATCTCCCCTTCGCGCCGGACTGACGCATGCGGGCCTAAGCCTTCTCGCTTTTGGCGGCCTGTCTGCCCTGCTTGGAACAGGCATCCACCTGTCTGGTAACGCTGCGGATGCCTCTCCGAGTCAACAGATCGCCCTGTTTGATGCCCCCGCAGAGGGGGCGCCAAGTTTGAAAGCGCGCCTAAAGTCTGAAACGTCCAATCCGCAGCAAATGGCAAGCGCTGATCTGTCTGCGTTCGGAACGCAAGATGTTACCGCCGAAGAACCTGACCTTGGCGTCGATTATGTCGAAGGCCAGACCAAGCTGGTCAAAGTCGCTGAAGTGACCGAACAGGGCAGCGCCAGTGACCGCTCACAAGGCATCCGCATCAACGGAAAGCTGGTCCGCCCCGGCCAATCGCTCAGCGAAGTCAGCCACGTCGCCGCGCTAGACCCTGCCCCGATTGCCGGATTGTACGAAACCCTGAACGGCAAGCGTCTGCCACGCATCTCTCAGGCCGGCCTCTCCCCTGCCGATGCCTATGCCCGTCCATTCGCCAATCCCGGCAATCGCCCCGTGGTGGCGCTCGTTGTCGGCGGCCTTGGCATCAACGCAACCCATACAAGATCTGCTATCGATGAATTGCCGCCTGAAGTGACCTTGTCATTCGCACCAGATGCGCGCGGCCTGCAGCGTTGGATCCATAAAGCCCGGGCCGCCGGTCATGAGGTGATGATTGAGGTGCCGATGGAGGCCTATGAATATGGCCGCATGAAAATGCATCCACAGACCCTCACGACAACTCAGACGTCGGATCAAAACATAGCCAAGCTCAATCAAGTGCTCAGCAAAGCCACCGGATATTTCGGCGTTATCAACTATCAAGGCGCAAAATTCTCAACCGATCTGAACGCAACAAAACCTGTCCTGCGGACTCTGTCCAAGCGCGGCATCGCTTTCGTTCAGGATGGCAGCTTGCAAAGCACCGGCTTTGACGCGGCGGCCGGAGCCACATCGCTGCGCTTTGCCCGCGCGGCCAAGCAGGTCGATGCTAAACTGACCGCGCCAGACATCACCGCTCAGTTCATGGAGCTTGAAACGCTCGCCCGTGAGCAAGGCGTTGCGATGGGCACCGGATACGCCTACCCCGTCACCATTGATGTCGCGAAGGCCTGGACCGCGGATTTGGCCCAAAAAGGCATCGTATTGGCACCCGTCTCGGCCCTTTCTTCGGTCTCCCCGATTGAATCGGAGGTTCCTGCTTCATTCAAGACTGGCAGCGCGGCCGAGGACCCTATAAACAAGGCCGGGTGAAACCGCTTGTAAACGACCCTGAACGTTATCGTCCAAATGTTGGACTTGCCTTGTTTTCTAAGGCGGGCAACGTTTTTTTGGGCCGCCGGATTAATGGCCGCGGCGCGTTCCAATGGCAAATGCCTCAGGGCGGCATTGATAGCGGGGAAAATGCCGCCGATGGCGCTCTAAGGGAGCTGGAAGAAGAAGTTGGCGTGCCGGGTAAGCTGGTCGATATTCTCGAAGAAACCAGTGACTGGCTCTATTATGATTTTCCGCCCGATCTGAAGAAACGCTTGCCCGGGCCTTATCTGGGCCAGCGACAAAAATGGTTCGCGCTGCGTTTTAGGGGATCAGACTCAGATGTAAGGCTGGATCGGCACAAACCCGAATTTGACGCATGGCGGTGGGCCTCGCTCGCAGACACCCCTGCCCTCGTTGTTCCCTTTAAGCGCTCAGTCTATGCTGAGGTCGCAACCCGGTTTGAGCGCTGGACAGAGCCGCCCGGAAGCGACAAAAAAGCAGAACAAGGCTGACAGGGCGAACGCGTTGGCTATGACTCAGGGCGATCGGTCGATTATGACGGAGGGACTATGTCGAAAAACCTATTGATGATCCATGGCGTCGGCTGCGGCGGTAGTGTGTGGAACCGCATGAAGCTAGATTTCGAAGCGGCTGGATATACCTGTCACACGCCCACGCTGTTTGCTGACAGGCGCGTGAGAACCAGCCCGCCCCCTTCCCTATCAGAGCTCGGATTCTCCGACTACATTGATGCCATGGAGGAGGCCGCAGGCGCGCTGACGGATGCGTCCGGTGAGCGGTGCACTGTGATTGGTCATTCTATGGGCGGATTGATTGCGCAATGCCTGGCAGAGCGCGGCGCGGTGTCGAAGGCAGTCTTTCTGACGCCCGCTCAGCCCAAGGAATGCGCTGTCATCGGCCCCAGCGTGGCTTGGACATTCGCCAATATCCTTTTGTCCCGCAACCGCAATAAGGGCCACAAGGTATGGCGCACAGGGTTTAAGTTCGGTGTGCTCAACTGCGTACCGAAACGTCGCCATGACGCGATCTATGCCGACGCCTTGTACGATTCTGGCAAAGTCTATGGAGAGTTGACCGACGGCGTTGAAGTCGACGAAACTAAAATTGATATCCCGACC
Source organism: uncultured Hyphomonas sp. (assembly GCA_964644385.1). Taxonomy (GTDB): domain Bacteria; phylum Pseudomonadota; class Alphaproteobacteria; order Caulobacterales; family Hyphomonadaceae; genus Hyphomonas. The sequence continues at coordinate 9,060 of CAZXVJ010000034.1, forward strand.
CTCACCATTGCGGCCACAAAAGATAGGGCGACCTTGGCCAAGGCCGTGCGTAAAGTCGGCGCGAAATATGCCGGCGCGCCTGTGCCCGGAGACTTCCTTGAATATGACTCAAACGCGCACTGGATTTTGGATGAACCGGGGACAGAAAAAGTCACCGCCGATATCCTCAACTGGCTCAGCCAAAGTGAACAGGCCGCATGACCGATACAGACGCGCACGGCGTACACGATTTCAATTATGATCCACGCAACTCAGACATTTTGATTTCTATCAATGGTGAGCTGAAGCATCGCGATGAGGCGACGGTGTCGGTGTTTGAGTCCGGCTACATGTTGGGCGATGGTGTGTGGGAAGGCATGCGCGTCCATCAGGGCGGCGTCGCCTTTATGCAAGAACATTTGCGCAGGCTGTATGCGGGCGCCAAAACGATCGACATGGACATCGGCCTCACCCAAGCCGAAATGGCGCAGCGTGTCTTCGACTGCCTCAAAGCGCAAGACATGACAGATGGTGTCCATCTTCGCCTCATGGTGACGCGCGGGATCAAGAAATCGCCCTATCAAGGCCCCCGCTTCACCATTACTGCGCCAACAGTGGTCATTATCCCTGAGTATAAAGAGCCTGTGCCAGAGGTAATCGCCAAAGGCGTATCCCTATTCACGGTTCATGTCCGCCGCACTGGGCCCGCCGAGCAAGACCAAAAGCTGAACTCCCACTCCAAACTGAACTGTATTCTGGCCTGTATCCAAGCCGACAAGGCCGGCGCAGACGAAGGCCTGATGCTGGACCCGGATGGCTTTGTGGCTACCTGTAATTCCACGCATTTCTTTATCGTACGTAATGGGGAAGTTTGGACCAGTCCGAATGACTATTGCCTCGGCGGCATCACACGCGGCAATATCATCAAGCTGTGCGAGGACAATGACATTCCCGTGCATGAGAAACGGTTCTCTCTGTTTGATGTCTATTCCGCTGATGAGGCCTTCATCACAGGCACCTATGCTGGCGCAACGCCGGTTCGCGTCGTTGATGGACGTATCATAGAGACGCTGAACGGCCCCCTCACGCAACGTCTGTCCACACTCTACAAACAGCTCGTTTCAGATCACCTCACCCCGATCACATGACCGACGCCGTCCGCATCGCGATGTGGTCTGGTCCGCGTAATATGTCGACGACCCTTATGCGCAGCTTTGGCGCGCGCGCCGATACCGTCTGCGTCGATGAGCCATTCTATGCGGCGTGGCTCACCGCCAGCGGCGAAACCCACCCCATGCAGGCTGACATCTTAGCCGATCAATCCCATACCGCCGCTAAGGTAGAAGCAGAGCTCACCGCTCCCCTGCCCCCTGACGCACGCGTTGTCTATCAAAAGCACATGACGCATCACATGGACCTGTCGCGGCCCTTGGCGTGGGCCAGCGGCATCTCCCATGCCTTTCTGATCCGGCATCCGGCAAGGGTCATTCCGTCCTATCAGCGCAAGATGTCTCATCTTAGCCTCGAGGCCATCGGCTTTCCGCAACAGGCGTTTCTCTTTGACGCGGTGACACGCATGACGGGCAAGCCGCCACCCGTGGTGGACTCCGATCAAATCCTCAATGATCCCAAAGCCGTGCTGACACGCTTATGCGCAGCGCTGAGCATAGATTGGGATGAAGCGATGCTCTCTTGGCCGGAGGGGCCCCACCCTAATGACGGGGTTTGGGCGCCCCATTGGTATGACGCCGTATGGACATCAACACGGTTTGGCCCACCGCCCGGCCCCTTGCCTAAACTGTCCGGTGACGCCGCCTACATAGAAAAAGAGGCGCTCGCAATCTACGAACGCCTCCTGAAATTTCACGTTTAAGCCAATATCTACATTTGGCCTGACAAGCGCAGGAACCGATTGCGCAAATCATCATTCGATTTGAACACGCCGGTAAATTGCGTGGTCACAGTGGTAACATCCTTATGATGCACACCGCGCGTCGACATGCACTGATGTTCCGCTTCGATCAGCACCGCGGTTCCCATCGGCGCGAGGCTGTCGGTGATCGCATCACAAATTTGAGCCGTCATCGTTTCTTGGGTCTGCAAGCGTTTGGAGAAGATCTCCACAACACGTGCCAGCTTCGAGATGCCCACAACCGCGTCTGTCGGCATATAAGCGACGAACGCTTTGCCGAGAAACGGCGCCATGTGGTGCTCACAATGGCTTTCCACATCAATGTTCTTCAGCATGACGATATCATCATAACCTTGCACATCATCAAACGTGCGCGAGAGGTATTTCACCGGGTCTTCGTCATAACCGGCAAACCATTCCTCATAGGCTTTGACCACGCGTTTGGGCGTATCGAGCAGGCCCTCACGGCTTGGGTCGTCTCCAGCCCAAGCCAGCAGAACACGAACGGCGTCTTCAGCTTGTTTTCGCGTAGGTTTTTTCGGCGCATCTTTGCGCGCAGCGTCTTTTTTAGGGGTGATGGCATCCATAGCCATAATGAAGTTTCCTTCGGCTGAGGGACGAGGGTCGAGCCGAGGCTTTTTCTGGAGCACATATGACAGGCCCCTGCCCGGACTTAACGCCCGCCCGAGTGATTACCCTCAGGGCGATAGCCTGATAAATAAGGGCTCAAACCGCGCATTTCCAGCGCTTTCTCTGACGACGCGAGGGAAATCAGGTCAAGTTTTCTTGAGGCATTTGTAAGATTCTCCCGTCATTACTGAGGTTATGCGCGTATTGCGCAGCAAGGGCGCGACATGGTAGCGCGCACACTTAAACCCAAGCGGAACCCGCGCATGACCCTACGTCTCTACGATACAGCCCAACGCAAAAAGCGCTCCTTTGAGCCACAGGACCCGTCCCGCGTGACGCTCTATGTCTGTGGACCAACGGTTTGGAACCGCGCGCATATCGGCAATTTCCGACCGCCCATCGTGTTTGACGTGCTCTACCGCGTTTTGCGCCACACCTATGGCGCCGACCATGTTGTCTATGCCCGCAACATTACAGACATTGAAGATAAGATCATTGCCGCTAGCCTTGAGTCCGGTGAGCAGATTGGTGACATCACAAAGAAATATGCGGGCATATACGAAGCTGATGCGGCGGCGGTAAATGCGCTGAAGCCGAACGTCATCCCATGGGCAACCGATCATGTCGCCGAGATGATCGACATCATCGAGAAGCTGGTGCGCAAAGACTACGCCTATGTCGGCGCGCAAGGGGTTTGGTTCTCAGTGTCTGCCATGTCCGACTATGGCAAGCTGTCTGGCCGCAAGTTGGAGGACAATGAAGCAGGCGCCCGCGTAGAGGTGGATAGCGACAAACGCGCGCCCGAAGATTTCGCGCTTTGGAAGCTCGCCAAGCCGGGCGAGCCAGACGACGCGGTTTGGGACAGCCCTTGGGGGCGCGGCCGGCCCGGCTGGCACATTGAGTGTTCGGCTATGGCGGCCAAACATCTCGGCAAAACGATTGATATTCATGGCGGCGGCATTGATTTGCAGTTTCCCCACCATGAAAATGAGATCGCCCAATCGGAATGTGCCCATGGAGAACCCCTTGCAAATTACTGGATGCACAATGGCTTCCTCGACATGCAGGGTGAGAAAATGTCGAAGTCGCTCGGCAATGTGGTTCTTTTGAACGATATATTGAAAGATTGGCATGGCGAGGTCATCCGCTTTGCAATGCTCAGCGGCCACTACCGCGCGCCTCTGGATTGGTCGCCCGACCTGCTGGACCAAGCCAAAACGACACTGGACCGCATCTATGGCGCTTTGAGACGTGTTTGGGATGAAGCGGGCGGAGAAGCGCGAGACACCGGCGTGATGCGCGCGCTCAGCGATGATCTGAACACGCCCGAAGCCTTGGCAGAATTGTCGCGTCTGGCAGGCGAGGCCAATACCGCCGCCGATCAGAAAGATACCGTTGCGATGGCCGATGCCTGCGCGAACCTGAAGGCGGCCAGCGGTCTACTGGGTATTCTCACTCTGCCCCCGAAAGAATGGGAACAGGGCGCAGACACAGATGAAAAGACCCGTATCGACGAATTGGTTCAGGCCCGCATTGATGCGCGGACCGCAAAAGACTGGGCAGAGGCTGACCGGATTCGCGACGCCCTGGCCGCAGAAGGTGTTGAGATCATGGATAGCCCGGCAGGGTCGACCTGGCGCAAGATCTGACACCGCGTTTCGGCGCTCAAAAAATAGATCAAATTTGATCGAAATTTCCGCGCCTGCTTTGGCGTGACCTTTACCCTGTTCTGTTAAGTTCCAAGCATACCAGAGCCAGAATGGCAGGAGACAGGTCAATGAAGACCCTTACGACGATCGCAGCCCTTATCACCCTTACCCCAATTCTTGCCGGATGCACTGCCACCCGCGCTGTCGGAAACGGTGTTCATGCAGTGGCCACCGCGCCCATTGAAATTGTAGATGGGACGCTCGATCGAACCGAACGGGTCATACACCTCGCAGACCGCACCGTTGGTCTTGCAGACCGCGCCATGGGTCTCGCCATTACGCTCCCCCTCTCCCCGATCCAACAAGAACTGGCCGCCATTCGGGCCCAGTCTGACCTGATCCAGGCCTCTGCCACTGAGTTCCGCGCGATTACGTCAACCAATCCCTACGCGACCGGCAATCCTTATGCGGGGCACACAACCAGCCCTTATTACGGCAACCCAAACCGCACCACGACGACATCGCGCCCATATACAAGCTCAACCAGCTACGGCACATCATCCTCGTCTCGCGGATATACAACAGCGTCTTCAACGCCTTACAGAAGCTCGTCTTCAACGTATTCAAGCTCTAGCCGCCCGACCTATTCAAGCTCGAGCTTATCGCGCACCCGCACAACATCGCGGCCCGCGACCCGTACGACGTCGCGCCCTGCGACGCGCACAACAAACTCAAGCTCTTCGCGGACATACTCGTCTTCATCACGCTCTACGACGACGTCACGTCCGTCATCGAGCCGGAGCTATTCATCCA
>CAZXVJ010000034.1:14142-34829 GCA_964644385.1 uncultured Hyphomonas sp.
TCATCACGCTCTACGACGACGTCACGTCCGTCATCGAGCCGGAGCTATTCATCCACGCCGCGCACCACTTCAAGCCGCACATATTCGTCGCGTCCAACAACGAAGCGCTCATACTCAACAACGCGTCGTTAACTTGGTTTAATCCGCTGGGCTGTGTGAACGGACTGACGGAACCTCGAAAATCAACTAAGGTCTTCCTGACTTCAGGGAGACCTTTTTTAATGCCGCATCTCAGACTTGCCCTATGCTTGGCGCTTGCTGCCACGATATTGCCAGCCTGCGCCGCCACGCGCGTGGCCGCAAAAACGGTCACCCTGCCCGCCAAAGCGGTTTGGACGGGCGGTAAGATTGCCGGCAAAACCGTCTATTACACCGGCAAAGGCATTTATTATGTTGGTACAGCGCCGGTGCGCATCACCAATGCGGCGCTCGATACCACCGATAAGTTCCTCACCGTCACCACAAAAGCGGTCGATCTGACCGGAAAAGTCATGGTGTTGACCAATACAATTCCGGCCTCAGCGCTCGACGCAGAACTCAAAGCGCTCGATGCGACCCTCAAAGGCATGAAGACGATTAAAAAAATCGTGTCCGTCACCGTGGATGTTGCAGACGAAACCGACGAATTACGCGACCGCTTTGATGGCGATCCAGATACCTGAAGTCCCTCTCATCCCTTGCAGTTTCCTCGCCCGCGCCCCATTTTACGCTGATGAGCGATCTCTATCATAACCGCGTTCTTGAATTGGCCGCTGGCATCGAAAATATCGGCGCCCTTGAAGGCGCTGAAGCGTCTGTTGAGAAGGTGTCACGCATCTGCGGCTCAACCGTCCGGGTGGACCTAATTTTAGACCCAGCCGGCGAAACCGTCACAGCGATTGGCGTCGACCCGAAAGCCTGCGCGCTGGGCCAAGCGGTCACGGCTATTCTTTCAGAGCATGCCGTTGGGGCCACCGTCGACGAAATCCGCGCGGCGCGGGACGGGTTGCGCGCCATGCTGAAAGACGACGCGCCCCCACCCGAAGGTCGGTTTTGGGAATTGCGCCATCTTCAAGCGGTCGCCGATTACCCCCCGCGCCATACCTCCACCCTGCTCGCTTTTGACGCCGCGGTCGCCGCAATTGACGCCGCCCTTGAAGCACGCGCCGCCGCTTGCCCGGCGAATTAACGTGGCGGCTGTTCGCAGACGCGTCGCCTACGCCCTGCTCTGGCTCTACAAGCACGGCCCCAGTCAGATATTGTACGGCTTTGGCGCGCGGTGCCAGCACACCCCAACGTGTAGCGAGTACGGCGCTGAATGTGTGGCGCGCCACGGCATTTGGGCGGGCGGTTGGATGACTCTGGCCCGGCTCAGCCGCTGTCGCCCCGGCGGCTCAATGGGCACTGATCCGGCGCCCGACGAGAAACCCAAAGCGCCGTTCTGGCTGCCCTGGCGCTATGGCAACTGGTCCGGCCGTTAATGGACTGGCATCTTGAACGATGCCGCCCACCGTGACATATTATGACTATGAAAACTTGCAGCGCCTCTTTGAGAATTTTTGCGCTCACCCGGCGAACCGGCCTGGGTGCCTGATGATTGCGTGCGCTCAACGCACGGCAGGTACCCCAAAAACAATTCGATTTTCATACTCATTCCTGCGCACATAACTTTGCGATTCCTTTGATGATTCAGCCTGTCACTTGTATGTCTAGCTGAGACCTCATATCCCGAATCTATTGGCGCACCGACCACAGGCCCCCTGCTATGATAAATGTTACGCTTCCCGACGGTTCCATTCGCGAGTTTGAAGATGGCGCCAGTCCGTTCGATGTTGCCGTCTCCATCTCTAACTCACTGGCCAAAAAGGCCATCGCTGCCCGCGTTGATGGCGAGCTGCGTGACCTCACCCGCCCATTAGACGGCAATGCGAAAGTTGAGATCGTCACCCCCAAAGACCCTGAAGGCTTAGAGCTGATCCGCCATGACGCCGCGCACATTTTGGCGCAGGCGGTTCAGGCGCTCTATCCCGGCACGCAAGTCACCATTGGTCCGGTGATTGATGACGGCTTTTACTATGATTTCGCCCGCGAAGAGCCGTTCAGTTCGGAAGACTTCGAAAAGATTGAAAAGAAGATGGCAGAGATCGTCGACGCCAATTATCCGATCGAACGCGAAGTTTGGTCGAAGGACGAGGCGATCAAAACGTTCAAATCAATCGGCGAAGACTACAAAGCCCAAATCATCGACGACATCATCCCGCCGGGTGAGGACATCACCATCTATCGCCAGGGCGACTGGTATGATCTATGCCGCGGGCCTCACCTGCCCTCCACCGGAAAACTGCCTAAAGCGTTCAAGCTGATGAAGCTGGCCGGAGCCTATTGGCGCGGCGACAGCAACAATGAAATGTTGCAACGCATGTACGGCACCGCGTGGGGCAATGAGAAAGAGCTGAAAGCCTATCTCACACGGCTTGAAGAAGCCGAAAAACGCGACCACCGCAAACTGGCAACACAACTAGACCTGTTCCATCTGGACGGTGAAGCGGCGGCCGGCTCTGTGTTCTGGCATCCAAAAGGCTATCAAATCTGGCTCCAGGTTGAAGCTTATATTCGCCGCTGCCTTGACGCGGAAGGCTATCAGGAGGTCAAATCTCCGCAGCTTATGGATAGCGCGCAATGGGAAAAGTCCGGCCACTGGGGCAAGTTCCGCGAGAATATGTTCGTGGTGCCTGACTTTGTCCCAGATGGCGAAGGCGACGTGATCGTTCCAGCCGACGCCAAACTCATGGCCATCAAACCCATGAACTGCCCGGCGCATGTTGAAATCTTCAAGCAAGGTCAAAAATCCTACCGCGACCTACCGCTGCGCCTTGCTGAATATGGCTGCTGCCACCGCAACGAGCCTCACGGCGCTCTGCACGGCATCATGCGCGTACGTCAATTCACTCAAGATGATGGTCATATCTTCTGCCGCGAAGACCAAATCGTGTCGGAAACACAGAAATTCTGCGCGCTATTGCAAAGCGTCTATGATGATTTTGGCTTCACAGATGTTGCGGTGAAACTCTCCACACGTCCGGACGTGCGCGCCGGTGACGACGCCACATGGGACCGCGCTGAAAAATCGTTAGAAGACGCAATCATAGCATCTGGTCTTCCCTATGAGATTATGGAGGGCGAAGGCGCGTTCTATGGCCCGAAACTCGAATTCCAACTGACCGATGCGATTGGCCGTGTCTGGCAGTGCGGCACGTTGCAGCTCGACTATGTGGTCCCCGGACGCCTCGGCGCAGAGTACACAGGCGCGGACGGCGCCAAGCACGTTCCGGTCATGCTCCACCGCGCCATTCTTGGCTCAATGGAACGCTTTCTTGGTATTCTGATTGAAGAATTTGCAGGCGCCTTCCCGATGTGGCTCGCGCCGGTGCAGGTTGTTGTTGCCACAATTTCTGAATCTGCGGACGCCTACGCCGAAGAGGCCGTCACTGTTCTTAGAAAAGCAGGCCTGCGCGTCGAAATCGATCAACGCTCTGAAAAGATCAACTACAAAGTCCGCGAACACTCGGTGCAAAAAGTGCCGATCATCGCTGTGGTTGGCGGACGAGAAGAAGAAGAACGTAAAGTCGCATTGCGCAGGTTCGGCAGCAAAGGTCAGGAAATCTTGGGCCTAGAAGATGCGGCCAAGCAGCTTGCCTTCGAAGCACTCGCACCGGATCTGAAACGACACACTGAGGCCTGATTGGGGCATAAAACATGGCCATGATAGACCCTGACGCGCAGAAGAAACCTTTTGCCTATGCGCCCGTATTGGCGCTGGTCTTTCTGCTGTGGCCGTTGATGGGCATATTGGGCGGTCAGGGTTATTCGCCCCTTCTACTGATCGCAGGCCTGCCCGCGCTCGCTGTTGCACGGCCGCGTACGTCCCTGCCCGTTTACACCTTGCTCGGATTTGCCTTTGTGGCTTGGGCGGCGGTAACGGAGTTTTGGTCGCCCGCCTCCACAGGATTTGTCTCCGGCAACCCGTTTAAGGGCAATTTTGCAATCGAAGCGGCCAGCGTTCGCATCATCGCGACAGCCATCCTTGCCGCTTTGGCGGTGCGCGCATCAATCGCGATGAAGATGGGGTCGTCTCAGATTTCGGCTCGGTTGATGATTTTCGCGTTCGCGTTTCAGGGTCTGTTCGTCATCCTGTCATCATACCTGGCGGGTCCGTTTATTGAAGCGATTTACGGGCCTGATCCGCTCGATCAAATCAATGGCGTTCAAAACGTTGCGCGCAACGCCAATGCCTTCCTGATCGCCCTGCCCATTTTGCTTGGGTATCTGGGGGCCCGGCAAGGTTGGCCTTGGATCGGTGTTTGCGCCCTTATCATTATCGCCTCACTCACCGCCTTCATGCGCGTCGACAGCCAAGCGGCAATGTTTGGAACCATCACCATGCTACTCGCCATGGCCGTTGTGCACTTTGCGCCGCGGAATGGCTTTAGATGGCTGCTCGGCGGGCTCGCCGCATACATCGCCTTGGCCCCAGCCCTCATCGGCGGCGCGCTCGCAATCCTGAGACAAACCGGGATCACCCTGCCCGGCTCATTTCAGTCTCGCGCCTGGAGTTGGGAACGCGTGATCGAAAAAACCTTTGAAAAGCCCTTTTTCGGCAACGGCATTTCAGCCTCCAAAACATGGCGAGAAACCTATTCGTCTCATCCGGAATGGCTGGCAAATCTGCCCCCGCATTGGGCGGAATACCCGGTGATCCCCGGCCACCCTCACAATATGCCTTTGCAAATCTGGGCGGAAACCGGATTGGTTGGCGCCATGCTCGTGTCTTGGGCGCTCGCCGTATTGGCACTCAGCTTGCGGCCCCCCGCTGACATGCGCAAAGATATTCGCTACGCCGCAGCGGGCCTGATTGGCGTGGTCACCAGTCTGATGAGCGTTGCCTACAGTGTTTGGAACGAAGCCTTCTGGGCCAGCATTGTCTTGGCCGTTTGCGGCCTCATCTTACTTGCCCGTCGCCAGCGCGGGTCTGCGCTATGACCAATATTAGCGTCACCGCGATTACCGTCACCTATCATACAGGGCCGCGTCTGCATGAATGTCTCTATGCCCTCAAATCTGATGCGGACGTCTCCGAGATTATCATTGTCGACAATGGCAACCCGCCGGCGCAGCAGGCGTGGCTAGACACCTTCGTTGAACGTACGCCCCGCGCGAAACTCATCCGTTCCGACGATAATGTTGGTTTTGGTGCAGCGGTAAATATCGGCGCAGCCTCCGCGCTCGGTCAGAAGCTCTTGATTATCAATCCAGACGCTGTCATCCGCCACAACTCTATTGGCCCAATGATTGTCGCCGGTGAAGGGCGCAATTCGCCCTGCATCGTGGGCGGCAAGATATTCGATATTACAGGCAAAGAGATGCGCGGGGGCCGGCGTAAAACGCTGACATTGGCCGGCGCGCTGGGGCTTGTGAGGTGGAACCTCAACGAAGATCCGCCCCCCTCTCAGCCGATCACTGTTGGGGCGGTCTCAGGCGCATTCTTTATGATCGAACGCGCAGATCTGCGCGCACTTGGCGGTTTTGATGAAACCTATTTCCTACATGCTGAAGATCTTGACCTTTGTCGCCGCGCAAAAATCGCTGGCGGTGACGTGATCTATCAACCGGCCGCCGCCGCGCTGCATTACACATCCACATCAGATGCGCCCGCAGGCGTCGTTCAGGCCCATAAGGCGCGCAGCCTTTCGCATTATTTTCGAAAGTTCGCCAGCGGCCCGGTTGAGCGCGCGGCCTTGACGGTACTATTGCCGATCATGGAATGGCAGGTCAGACGGCGGGCTTAGGCTTTCGGCGGAAATCCACCCGCCCGGCTGAGCGCAGATGCGACCGGGTGGTCCAGAACTTTTTCCAACCAATGCGCGGTTTCAATCAGTGCCTCTAAATCCAGGCCCGTCTCAAACCCCGCCCGCTCCAACATATAGACAACGTCTTCCGTCGCGACATTTCCCGTCGCGGCTGGGGCAAACGGGCATCCACCAATGCCGCCACAACTTGCATCTATGACGTTCACGCCGGCCTCCACGGCAGCGGCAACATTCGCCAGTCCAGCCCCGCGCGTATCGTGAAAATGCAATCGCAAAAACACGTCTGGCGCTTCCAGTTGAACCTGCTCAATCGCCGCGCGCACATGCCAGGGCGTTGCCACACCGATTGTATCGCCCAGCGCCAGCTCGCTCACACCCGCGCGCTGCGCCTGCGCTGCCAAATTGCCGACCACCTTCAAATCAACCTCGCCATCATAAGGGTCGCCAAACGCGACAGAAATCGTCGCTGACAATGGAATCCCAGCATCATGCACCAATGGGGCGCATTGGGCCAACATATCGGCGCTTTCTTGCGGAGACATGCCCTGATTGCGACGCCCGAACCCCTCCCCCGCAACCAATACAAAGTTGATCTCATCTGCGCCGGCATCAATCGCGCGGCGCACCCCCTTCTCATTTAGCGCTAACGCAATATGGCGCGTGCCAGAGCCGCGTTCGAGCCCTGCAAACACCGCCGCAGACTCCGCCATTTTTGGCACCGCCTTCGGGCTCACAAAACTGCCGGACTCCATTCGCCTCACACCGGCGGCCTCCAGCCGCGCAATAAACTCCAGTTTTTGCGCCACGGTCAGGTCTGCAGGGTCATTCTGAAGCCCGTCGCGCGGGCCCACTTCCACGATATCTATGCGTCTGCTCATACCACCAGATGTTGCCTATTCTGCACGGCAGGGCAAGCGCGCAGGGACTGGCGACCCGCCTCGCAATCCCTTATGGGCTAGTGGCATGACAGACTTTCCCCAACCGCTCAGCGGCGCCGCTCAAGATGAAACCAACGACCTGCGCCCAAAATTTAACGCCGACGGCCTGATCGCGGCGATCGCTCAAGACGCAGAAACGGGCGAGGTGTTGATGCTCGCCTGGATGAACGCGGACGCCCTCGCCGCCACGCTAGAAACGGGCCGCGCGACGTATTGGTCCCGGTCGCGGCAAGAATTATGGGTGAAGGGCGAAACCAGCGGCTACACTCAAGCCATTATCGACATCCACATCGATTGCGATCAAGACGCCGTCCTGCTGCGCGTAAAGCAGACGGGCGCTGCATGCCACACGGGTCGGCCCAGCTGTTTTTATCGGCGCGTGAACCCAGATCACACATTGCTATCAACGCCGACGAATTCGGGCTAAGGTCTTCGCGCTAAGGGCCATAAGGGGAATACCATGCGCCGGAACACGACTTTAATCGCCGCCACTGCACTTGTGCTTGCCGCATGTGGAGGGGCGAGTGACGAAACACCTGCTGCAAAAACCGAAACACCCGCGATCGCGCCGGAAAAAGCGGCCGCAGCGCTTTATATTGATGTGATTGATTGCGGAACCATCGCCATTTCAGATCTCGACGCCTTTTCCACAGAGGGCGATTTTGCCGGTCAAACCGGCACATTTACCGATACATGCTGGCTGATCAACCATCCGGATGGGCGCCTGATGTGGGATTTGGGGTTGCCCGGTATTCTGACCCAGGGTGAACCGCAAGAGAATGGCATATTTACCGTGTCGCTAGAACGCACCCTGACCGACCAATTGCTCGATCTCAATCTCACTCCAAAAGACATTGACTATCTGGCAATCTCTCACAGCCATTTCGATCATATCGGCCAAATCCCTCAAATTGATGGCAGCAAATGGCTGGTCCACGAAGACGAGCTGGCGGCAATGTTCCCGCCTAAATCGGATGACAAGCCCGCCGAAGCCGCATCCGATCAAACTGCCCTGTTTGCGCTTTTTGATCCGCTGGAAAAGCAGATCTTCTCTGGTGATCTTGATGTGTTCGGTGACGGCTCAGTCATCATTATGGAATCACCCGGCCACACGCCGGGTCATACAACCCTGCTGGTCAACCTGCCGGAAATGGGCCCGGTCATGTTATCGGGAGACCTTTACCATCGCACCGAAAGCCGCGCTTTGAAGCGCGTCCCTCGCTTCAATCATGACGCCGACGAAACCCTGGCATCGATGCAGGCCTTTGAAGATCGGGCGGCGACGCTGGGCGCCAAAGTCATCATTCAGCATGAAGCGGCGGATATCGAACCGCTGCCCAAGGTTCTGCGCTAATCGTTCAGCGGCACTCAAGCTGACGTAAATGTGCGATATGGAATTGATATTGCAGTGGTTTTTGCATAATTCATGTGTCCAATCGACGCGAGGCTCTCAGCATGCAGTTCCAATGGCCAGACGATTCAGCGACCCGGTTTCGCCGGGATACACTCAAGGCCACGCATGACGGCCATACCTCCCCCCTGTTTGAAGATGATGGGCTCGCCGATCTATTAGACCGCTACCCCCGTGAAAAACTCGGCGTCTACAAATTTCCCGATCACGCCGAAGGCAAGGTGAAGGCTCTACATGGGGACGCCCCCGGAGTCAGCGGTGCTCAGCTTTTACAAGCGGTTAAAGATGGTCGTATCTGGCTCAATCTGCGCGCCGCCAACCGCGAGTTGCCGGAATATGAAGATCTGAAACAGCAGATCTTCGGCCAGCTAGAATCTGCTACGGGCCATAAGACACTGAAACAAGATGTGGGTGTGCTGATCTCTTCTCCGAACATTCATGTGCACTATCATTTGGATATTCCGCTCGTCTGCCTGGTTCAGATGCGCGGCACAAAAACGCTTCACCTCTACCCACCTGAGGCCCCGTTTGCTCCGCCGGAGCAGGTCGAATGCGTTGCCTTGCGTGAGACCGAGGAAGAAATCACCTTCCAGAATAGTTTCGACACCTCTGCCGATGCGATCACGCTGAACCCTGGAGACGCGATCACCTGGCCGCAAAATGCGCCGCACCGGGTTCAGAACGCTGATGTGATGAATGTATCTCTGTCTTGCGAGTTTATGACGCCCGGCGCTTTGCTGCGCGCCAATGCGATCTATACGAATGGCTTGCTTCGCCGGAAGCTGGGTTGGTCCCCGCAACTGCCGCCGCAGAACGGGGTGGGCGTGCTCACCAAAGCGGTCTTGGCCCGCGGCGCGAAACTGGTTCATCGCCCACCCGAAAAAGGCCCCACGCCAACGACGTTCCGAATTGACCCCAATACAGGCCACGCGGTAGACCTTACAGATCAACACGCCTGATGGACGCGCGCGAGACCCCTGCCCCGGCCTTACAGTTTAAGCGTATTCGAATCGCAGACCTGAGCGCGGATGATCGAACCCGTTGGCGAAACATCTGCTCCCAAAAGACCCCTCCGGCATCTCCCCTCGTTTCGCCAGACTTTGCCGAACTGATTGCACGTGAGCGAAACGATGTCTGGTGCATCCTTGCTCACCAAAATGCCCAACTGGTCGCCGCTATGGCGGTTCACCTGCGCCCATGGGGCTTTGCTCGCCCGGTCGGCGCGCCCTTCGACGACACATCCGGTCCAGTGGTCGCACAAGGTATAAATCTGAATCTCGCAGACATGCTGGCGGGCGCCAAAATCGATAGCTACCGCGCCGGGGCATCCTGCGCCGCGCCGCAACACTGTATGCAGATAACGGGCGGCAACGCTTCTGAAACCCATGGCATCTATCTAGGCGACAAAAGCCCCGCAGAATATCTTGAGCAACAGCGCTCGCTCTATTCCAAACGGTTCAAAAACTTTCGCCGCCTCAGTCGCAAACTGGAAACGGAGCGAGGCGTTTTAGAGTTCAGATGGGGCGCGCCTGACCCCGAACGCCTAGCTATGCTTTTGAGCTGGAAACGTGACCAATTCCACCAAACCGGCCTTTTGGATGTAACCGCCGCTAAACTGAGCGCCAAAGTCTTGCGGCTCGCTGCGGCAGCGCGGGCCAGCGACACCAATAACCTATCCGGATTTATGACGGAACTCTTGATTGATGGCCGCCTCATCACGGGGCATTTCGGGATCCGCAACGCGACAAATTTCCATCCTTGGATCGCCGCCTACGACCCCGTTTATTCTGACTACGCCCCCGGCATGCAGCTATTGCATAAAGTGACGGAACACATGCGTGAAATGGATCTGATCTATTATGACCTGGCCGAAGGGCACGACCATTATAAGAAGTATTTCGCGGCGCACGCGCTGCCGGTTCAACGTATTGAGTATTGCGCAGGCAACCTGCAGGGCCGCGTGCACGCCGCGAGCTTTAGAAGCTGGAATCTGATAGGCGGAGGACGCGATGATGGCCCCGGCGCGCGTCTCAGGCGTCGCCTCGATCATATAGCCGCGTGCGAACCCGGTCTTGGGCAGCGCATGTCACAGTTCGGATCAGCGCTCGCAAGTCGGCGGTAAAGTTTTGAATTTCTAATTTTGGTGATAAGCTTTGGAGATGTCTAAAACCATCACTCCAGACTTCGGCGAAAACGGCGCAGTGCTTAACAGCCCAACTATGACCGATGACCTGCGCGACGATTACCGGGACCCCAGCCGTGTATATCCGCAATATTCGCTGCGTTGGGAAGCATGGATGTGGCCTCTGACTGCGCCCATTTGGATTTTTCTGGCGGTTCAAACATATCAGCGCGGCGCTTCGCCGTTTGATTTGGGGGTCTCCATTATGGCGGCCATTGTCTGGACTGGCCGCGCCATATATTCGGTTAGACGGTATCGGAAAGCCAAATCAGCCTTGCGTCTAAAATAGGTTGAGGTTGGCGTCTCGCCCTGCGCGCCCTACGCTCCCCACATGAACACGCCCACCCACGTCATCGCTGCGGCCGCTTTGCTGTCCCGCAAAGACAGCCCAAAACGAAACTGGGCCGTCTTCATCGGCGCGCTCGTGCCAGATGTTTCGATCTATGTGATGAGCGCTTGGGCAGTCGCTACGGGCCGCATGAACCAAGAGCTTTGGGAGGTCGTCTATTGGACTGAGCCTTGGCAGACCCTTGGCGCCATCACCAACTCAGCGCCCCTTGCGCTGGGTCTTCTTGGCGTCGGTCTTTGGCGCAAATGGACGCTCCTCTGGGTCTTTGCCGCCGCGTTGCTCGTTCACGGCGCGCTCGATTTCCCGGTCCATGCAGATGATGCTCATCGACACTTCTGGCCGCTCAGCGATTGGCGATTTCACTCACCCCTCTCCTACTGGAACACAGATCATCACGGGCAGTTTGGCCGCCTGCTCGATGTCGGCCTAATGCTTGCGGGCATAGCTGTGTTGTGGCGAAGGTTTGATGCGCTATGGCTGCGCATCGTTCTGGCAGTATTTGCAGCGCTCGGCGCGCTCGTCATTGGCCTTAGCGTATGGTCAGCGCTGACCTAAGCGTTGCTCTCTTCCAGCACACGCCGGGCGATCACCATGGCCTGCACTTCACCGGCCCCTTCAAAGATGTTCAGGATACGCGCATCCTGCAGCACACGGCTGATCGGATATTCCAGCGCGAACCCGTTGCCGCCATGAATTTGCAGTGCATTATCCGCCGCTGCCCATGCCATGCGCGCCGCCAGCAGTTTCGCCATCCCGGCTTCCAGATCACAGCGTTTGTCTTCGTCTTTACGACGCGCTGAATAATACGTCAGTTGGCGCACGCCGACGAGTTCGGCCGCCATCATCACCAACTTGTTTGCGACCCGCGGGAATTCAAAAATCGCATGACCAAACTGGTTGCGATCCAGCCCATATTGCAGCCCAATCTCAAACGCATTTTGCGTCACGCCAATGGCGCGCGCCGCGGTTTGAATCCGCGCGCTCTCAAACGTCGCCATCAACTGCTTGAAGCCCTGGCCTTCAACGCCGCCGAGCAGGTTTTCCTCCGCCACTTCATAGCCATCAAAGCCGATCTCGTATTCCTTCATGCCGCGATAGCCGAGCACTTCGATTTCTCCGCCGGTCATGCCATCTGCAGGAAATGGATTGGCGTCATCGCCGCGCGGTTTCTCGACCAATAGCATCGACAGACCAGAATAATTATTCGTGTCCGGGTCGGTCCGCGCCAGCAAGGTCATCACATCGGCCCGCACAGGGTGCGTGATCCATGTCTTATTGCCGGTAATCTTATACGTCGCGCCATCCTTCACCGCCCGCGTGCGCAAGCTGCCAAGGTCTGATCCAGTGTTCGGTTCTGTGAATACCGCTGTTGGTAGAATCTCTCCGCTGGCAATGCCGGGCAGCCATTTTTGCTTTTGCGCGTCGGTGCCGCCAATCAGGATCAGCTCTGCTGCAATCTCTGAGCGCGTGCCCAAAGACCCTGTGCCGATATAGCCGCGCGACAACTCCTCAGACACAACACACATAGCCGTCTTGCCCATGCCAAAGCCGCCAAACTCTTCAGGAATGGTCAAGCCAAATACGCCGAGCTCTGCCATCTCTTTGACCACATCCATCGGGATGTATTCATTTTTCAAATGCCACTCATGCGCAAACGGCTTAATCTTGTCATTGGAGTATTTTGCAAACTGGTCGCGCACCATCACCATGGTCTCATCAAGGCCCGTATTCTCGACCGTATTGCGCCCCAGCGCATCGGGCAGAAGGCGCGCGGCCGCGGCCATGGCCTCAGGCGTTTTGCCGTCCGTGATGAGGCGCTTGATCACAGGTGTTGCAAACAGAGCGTCTGCTTCCTTCAACGCGCCTAATTCATGCGGTCGGATCGTCTCGCCTTGGTTCATCGGAATGCCGCCGACAATTTGCCCAAGATATTCGCTGAATAGAATCTGCGCCAACAGGGCTTCAATCTCGCCAAACTTCCCGTCGGCCTCTAGCCGCGCGGCCCATTCGGCGGTTTGGCGCAAGGTTTCCAGATATGTCGCCAGCCAGGACAAGCCATGCGCCATGTGTTGGTGGGTGTTGAGCGCCGAACGGTCAGGTCTGCCATCCTCGCGCATCAGCGTTTTGCTCGCCGCCTTCATCGCGCCTGAAACATAGGCGTCCAAAGCACTGACGGCCTCGGCCATATCCGCGGTCAGCGTCTTCAAAATCGGCGATGCGGTGTCTAGTTCTACTGCGCTCATACCTGTCTCCATATCTCACGTCGCCATTACGCGGCTAACCTTACAGGTAACACCCTGCAAAAGTCATGCGGCAGATTGTGCACCGCAGCATCAAAACCGAAAAGTTAACAGAACACAGCCTTTTGTTAACCAACAGGCCATAGGCCCGATAGGCATTAACCCGTATTCTAATACCTCAGACAGGGGCGGGCACGCATCCCGCTTATCGATTGCTCGAAAAGACCTGCCTGTCTGAACTGAATGACCGGCGCCCGCTTTGGGCCCAAATGCCGCGCTCTCTCCCCCTATTCCCGGGCGCGCAAAATGGCCCGGCCAGCGTCAGTCTCAGACAGGCACAAACGGCCCTCCCCGCCCGGAGGGCCGTTTTCTATCTAGGCCGCGCCACAGATGCACCAACGCCGCGCCATTTTCCCTAGTCCCCCAAATCCCTAAAGCTCGCCGCTTGTTTGGCGACCAATTTCCTTCCAAGGGATTCGGGTAGGATGCGGGTGAGTGTGGCCAGCGCTTTGTTGACTTTGCCTGGCACAACAACCGGCTTTCCTTTGTTCACCGCGTTGATGCCCGCCGTCACAACCGGCGCGGCGTCCATCCACATCCATTTCGGCATCTTATTGGTGTCTTCCCGTGTGCCGTTCACATCGTGAAATTCACTCCAGGTGAACCCCGGGCAAAGCGCCGTGCAGTGGATATCGTCATGCCCCATGGCGGCGGCTTCGGCGTTGACGCTTTCTGAGAATTTGATCATCGCGGCTTTCACGCTGCCATACAGCGTATGCCCCGCGCTGCCAGACACATAGCCCGCAAGCGAGGCCACATTGATAATCCGCCCAAAGCCGCGCTCTGCCATGCCCGGCAACACTTTGTGGGTCAGCTCAACTGGCGCTGTGTACAGCACGCGGATGAAGTCTGATTGCGCTTTCCATTCCGTATTAAAAAACGTGCCCGGCAGGCCATAGCCCGCATTGTTCACCACAGCGTCGGCATGTCTGCCCTGGGCCTCAAGCGCCATCAAAATCTTGTCGACGCTTTTCGCCTTCGCCAAATCCTGCACGATGACCATCGCGGTGATGCCGTGGCTTTGCTTTAACTCTTCTGCCAGCACATTCAGCTTATCGGCCCGGCGCGCGGTCAACGCCACGTCCCAGCCAAGCGCCGCGTATTGGCGCGCAAACTCTGCGCCAATGCCGGCAGACGCCCCTGTGATCAGGCATAATCGGCGCTGCATTTTAGCGGATGCCTACAGGGTTGATAATGGCCTGCACCGTGCCCTCAAGGCGCGGCGCGCCAAGGGTGAAGAAAAACTCCGTCACGCCGTCTGCGGCCAGTTCATCCGTCACCATGTTTTCAAGGATATACACCCCGTTCTTGGTCAGCAGCGTCAGGTGAACATCAAACGGCCGCGTTTCATCCTCAAACGGAATCACTTCCACCGCCCATGTATCCGCGCCAACCGCCACCACGCCAATATCGGCAAGGTATTGCGCCCCGCCAACGCCAAGTCCGGGCTCAACGGGGCTAAGCTCTTTCACCCCCTCCGTCGCCTTCATCATGCCTGTGTGGAACAGCACAACGTCGCCCTTCTCGAGGGTGACGCCCGCGCGCCGCGCCGCTGCATCAATCTCCGCCGCATTGAAGGCCGTACCTGCTGGAACAGGGTTTCCAAAAGTCTTCGTCATGTCGAGCAAAATGCCGCGTGTCGCCATAGGCGGAATCAAATGCGTACCAAATTGCGTCAGGCCCTCCGTCGTCACAAAATCCGCCACAGGCACGCCATTATAATAGCGGTGATCAATCCCCATATGGCCCAGCCCATCAATCTGGCTGCCAATGCCAACCCACACATCGACAATATCGTCATTGCCCGTCGCTTTGTTTGCGCCCAGCGGCACCCCTGCTCCATCGCTAAGCTGTAACACCGTCACGTCATATTCGCGCGGGCCATAGGCCGGGGTATCGCGGCCCGTAATCATGCCCAAACTATACGTCTTGCCGGATGTCACCAGTTTCGCTGCAGACGCCGTTTTTGCGGCTGACAAATTGTTTGCGGCGCCAAGCCGGTCATCCGCGCCATATTTTGAAGGAAACCACGGCGCACTCGCCATTGGCGCTGGGTTGGCGGGGCGCTCAGCGGCGTTGGCTTGGGGGTCCGCATTGGCGGGCGCGCCCACCAAAGGCGTCGCACACGCGCTCAACATCGCAATCGCTAAGCCTGTCACAATGGCTTTCATATCCGGTCCCTCCTCAGGTGAGAAACCAAACTAACCGGGCGCCGCGCCCATGCAAGGGGCGTTTAAGTGCGCCGCACCAAATACCCAGCCCGCGGGAAATGCACATGACACGTCCCGGCGGCGTCATCGACACGCTGCAACACAATGCGCTGCGCGCCAGCATGCACCACTTCGCCTTCCACCCAGACCTGACCATAATCATCGGGTGCAACCGCCACACGGTCTCCGGGGGCAAAGCCCTGCGGCTCTCCCAATGTGGTCGCAGACACCAGTCGCGGCGCACTCTTACGGCCAATCTCCAGCGCCTCGGTCGAGGTAATCGTTTGGGGTGTCTGCCCAGTGGCCTCGCCCAAGCGCTCAAACCAGGCCTTTGTCATCGGCGCGGCTTCGAAGCACTCCGCGACAAAGTCCGGCACATTCTTTTGAACAAACCATGGGTTCATATAGGCATGCACGTCGACATATCCGGGCTTGGCCCCGACCAGATAATTACCAGCCCCTGCTCCGCGTGCGCCGCGCAAGCGCTCCTCCAACAGCATCAGGCGCGCGCGCCATTGGTCTCGCATCATCGGCGCAGCGGCCGCCATTTTATCCGTATCAAAGGGCCGCCCGCTCAGCTGTTCCCGGTCTTTCTTGAAGGCCTCCGGCACCTTGTCGCCCAGCGCGCCAAAAATGATCGCAACAGAGCTCTGAAACCAGCGCCCATCGGTCCACCCGGCCACCATCTGCGCGAGCCCCTCATGGCCCGGCAAAGCGAGCGCCGGGATGGTATGGCGCGCTTCCAATTCCCGCAGAATCACAGCGGTATCACAATAAATATCGGCGCCAATCTGCATGATCGGCGTGCGGCGATACCCCCCGCTCATCGGCATCAAGTCTGGACGCGGCATAATGTTGGAAATCTCAACCCGCGAATATGCCAAATTCTTCAGCCGCAGCGCCAGCCGCACCTTCTCCGCATAGGGTGAGGTTGGATATTCGTGCAAAATAATGCTGCGTGAATCGGCCATAGTTAGATGTCTCCCCAGACAAGCGAAACGCTTGGGCGAAGTCTTACGTGATTTCGGCGCACATTAAAGGCCGCGCCAAAAAGATAAGCTGTATGGGCCTAGCCCAGCGCTTGCTTTAAATCAGCAATCAGGTCGTCAGCGTCTTCAATGCCAACAGACACCCGCACCGTATCAGGCGCCGCGCCGGCCGCTTTCTTTTGCGCCGTGGTCAGCTGGCTATGGGTGGTCGATGCCGGGTGAATGATCAGGCTGCGCGTGTCGCCAATATTGGCCAGATGGCTGAACAGTTCCACCTTTTCCACCAATTTGACGCCGGCCTTGTGCCCGCCTTTCAGGCCAAAGGTGAACACCGCCCCTGCCCCTTTCGGCATATATTTCTTCGCCAGTCTGCGGCTTGGATCATCTTTCAATCCGGCATAGCGCACCCAGCTCACTTTCTTATGTTTTTCCAGAAACGTCGCCACTTTAAGCGCATTGGCACAATGCTTTTCCATCCGAAGCGGCAGGGTTTCGCACCCCGTCATGATCAGGAACGCATTCATCGGAGACAATGCAGGCCCCAAATCGCGCAAGCTGAACGCCCGCGCCGCAATCGCGAACGCAATATTGACCTCCGCCCCATCTGGCCCCAGCGGCAGCGCGCCAAAGCCCTCTCCAAACACAAGATCATTATAATAGCTCTGCGGCGTTGCCATGGTCGGGAACTTATCGGCGTTCGCCATCCAATCGAAATTACCGCCATCTACCAAAATGCCGCCAATCGAATTGCCGTGACCACCTATAAACTTGGTCAGGCTTTCCACCACAATGTTTGCGCCATGCTCCAGCGGTCGGCACAGATACGGTGTCGCCATTGTATTATCGACAATATAGGGCAGGCCATGCTTGGCCGCGATCTTGCCAATCTTGGCCATGTCGGTCACCAGACCGCCCGGATTGGCGAGGCTCTCGGTAAAGATCGCGCGCGTCTTCTCCGTCACCGCTTTGCCAAAACTGGCCGGCTCTTCAATATCGCAGAAGGTCACCTCCCAGCCGAACTTCTTAAACGCATGGCTCAACTGATTGATCGATCCGCCATAGAGCTGACGCGCCGCCACAATATGCGCGCCCGGCTCCATCACCACATGAAACGCCAGCAATTGCGCGGCATGGCCAGACGCGGTCGCCACCGCCATGGTGCCACCTTCCAGATTGGCAATCCGGTCTTCCAACGCGCCCGTGGTCGGGTTGCCAAGGCGCGTATAGATATTGCCAAACTCCTGCAGCGCGAACAGTTTCGCAGCGTGGTCAGCGTCGCGAAACACGAAGCTACTGGTCTGATGGATCGGTTGCGCGCGAGATCCAGACACCGGATCGGGGGCCGCACCAGCATGAAGGGCGCGCGTCGAAAAGCCTTGAGTCATTTGAAATTCTTTCAGGTGTTGAAGTCTTAAGTCTCGACTATCCTAGCGACTGATCCGTATTTGAAAACCTCCCCACCTAAACTACGTCCTTAGGCGATCTGAACATCACCCCCGCAAGAATCGGGTGGCGTATCCCCCGCTCGACAAGGCATAGTGGCGCCATGACGAACGCCTCCTCCCCCACCTCGCTAGATGACCGCGCCCTCGCCTATACCCGCATGGCGGACGCGCTGACCCATTTGGGGGACACATGGCGCGACTGGCCAGACCTCACCTCTGTCGCCGACGCCATGAACCTCTCCCCGCACCATTTCCAGCGCGAATTTACCCGTTGGGCCGGCATCAGCCCGAAGCAATTTCAAGCCGCCCTCGCCCATGGCGCAGCCGGCGATCTGCTCCGTCAGGGTGCCAGCGTGCTCGACACCGCGCTCGAAACGGGCCTCTCCGGCCCCAGCCGCCTGCATGATCTGTTCATTGCCCATGAAGGCCTCACCCCCGGCGAAGCCAAACACGGCGGGCGCGGCGCAGACTTGCAGATTGGCCGCGCGCCCACCCCTTTTGGTGAAGGCGTCTGGCTCATCAGCCCTCGCGGGCTCGTCGCGCTCGGCTTTGTTGATGAAAATGCGCCAGAGCGCACCGGCTTTGAACACCAAGGCCGCAGCGAAACCGCCGCCTTCGCAGACCTCACCGCCCGCTACCCCGGCGCAGACATCCGGCGCGATGACGCCGCGGCGCAGCAATTTTCCCGCAATGTCTTCGTCGATGACCAGCCCCTGCCCGTCGCCCTTTATGGCACGCCATTCCGCCGCCAAATCTGGCGCGCTCTGGTCAATATTCCGGCCGGAACCACCCGCACCTATGGCCAGCTTGCCGCCGCTGCAGGCTCCCCGAAAGCCGCCCGCGCATGCGGCGCTGCGGTCGGCGCAAATCCGATCAGCTGGTTCATCCCCTGCCATAGAGCCCTTGCGGCAGATGGGCGTCTCCATAATTATCATTGGGGTGTAGCGCGCAAACGCGCCATGCTAACCTATGAAAAAGTCCGCGCTGCTTGATCTCTGGCAGGCGTGAGGCTTCACCGCTCTACTGCCCGAAAGGCTGCACGCTCTGCCATGATATCCTTGATTATCCTTTTTCTCATTTTGCTCGGATGGGGCCTGCATTTGGCGTGGCGCTGGAAAGAGGCGCGCGATTTCTCGGTCGATCTTCTGGCCGCCAAACAGACCGACGGCAGCTTGCCAAAGGATGTCGAGGCCGCTGAGTTCACCGATCTCTATTTGCGCAGCGAAGGCCCACGCGCCGCGACCTATATCTACACATGCGCCGTTCTGGTGGCTGTGCTCATCGCGCCCTTCACCACGTTGATGAACACGATCTGGCTCGCGGTCTGGCGCGCGACGGGCAACAACCCCGTCTTCGGCACCGGCACCATGATCCATACGTTCAGCATGTTCCTGTTCATTATGGGGCTGATGGTCGGCCTGCTCGCCGTCGCCATGCGCCGCTATTATGCGCTGGCGCCCCCCACCCTGAAACAAGTCGAACGAGATCTACGCGGAGGCACATAAATGAGCGTTCAATTCCTACACACAATGGTCCGGGTCAAAGACATTGACGCCTCCCTCAAATTCTATTGCGAGGGGCTGGGCCTTGAAACCATATCAAGGGTCGATGTTGAAGCGGGCCGTTTCACCTTGGTCTTCCTCGCCAGCCCGGAAGACATTGCCCGCTGCGGCGGCGTGCCGGAAAACACCCGCCCCACAGATATGAACATCCCCATGATTGAACTGACCTATAATTGGGACCCGGAAGACTATGATGGCGGGCGCAATTTTGGGCATCTGGCTTACCGCGTCAGCAATATCTACGACGCCACACAGCGTTTTGCCGATCTCGGCGTCACCATCGCCCGCCCACCCCGCGATGGCCGCATGACCTTCATCCGCTCCCCAGACGGCATCTCCGTCGAACTCCTCCAGGACGGCGAACCCCTCCCCCCAAAAGAACCCTGGGCCAGCGCTGAAAACATTGGGGCTTGGTAAACTTTGAGGGGGCACCAAACGTCTGCTCTCGGCGTCGAAGCGGACGTTAGAAGCTCTATTGTATTCTTACACAGAGTGATAAATCTATATCCAATGAGACGCGTACTAATATCGCCAGAAAACTCATTTCTACGAAATGTTGCGGGATTACTTTTAGTAGTTCCGTTGTTCATATTTGCCATTATCGTAAAAATCCTAGTTCTACCCTTCGACCGTCCCCAGAAGGTATCTGCAATCCAGGTTGCCCTATACTTACACGAGTTTATCGAAGGTTTAGGTGGTGAGTGGGATTGGGATGATTTTACTTCAGTGCCTATTGCTGACCCTCAACTAGAATCTATTCGGGCAAGAGCATCTCAAGTTATTCTGCCAATTGATGATGTGGGGTTGGCAACACTAGGTTCGTTGCTTTCCGAAGTCGAAAACCTTCTCGGACAAAAAGATCAGCGTGGCGAATCAACCACAGAAAGGTTGCAGTATATTCACCTGGCTCCCGACGCTTTGCCGAAGGCTCCAATACTTCATGAACCATTTTCAGCTGTGGTCATCATTGCAGCAGAAGTTACGCCTGAGTGGCGGCATGAAGTTAGCAAGTGGCTCGTGAATTCGGGCTGCCTGTGCATGATGGCTTGGGGAGATGACTGCTCACTTTGGGATGACAGTGTTGATGTTGCAAATCTCGAGGCTCATAACTGGGAGGACATCCCTGATGATCGGTCCGTAGTGACAACATGGCACGAAAAAGAATCGTTAAGTGACGTGTTTTGGTACGCTAATTATTCGACTTTTCATCCACCAGAGGTGCCATTGGAACACCTAATAATTTTGGACATAACGGGTAAATCCAGAGAACTTACGATGAAGAAGTTATTCGCTAGGGCCTGTGACAAAGTTGAGTAGGCAATGTCCGCTCCTGACCAGGACCGGACATCTTTTTGAGACCGCCAACCCCATGACCCTTACAGGGCTCAAACACTCATCGCTCTGAAATCGTTTCATAATTTCTGAGACTCAGAAAACTTATCCAACACCCCCTCC
>CAZXVJ010000035.1:0-28812 GCA_964644385.1 uncultured Hyphomonas sp.
GCGGCTATGTTGCGCCAGAATCATATAGCTATGAGGGCAACGTCACGTTCGCATCACTGTGCGCGCCATTGAACCCTCATTGGGCTCCATTCGACGCCACAAACGTCACGCTCATCGCCGCAAACGACTCCACGTGCGACACACATTTCAGCACGTACGAATACGCGGAGGCCCTGCGCCCCGTCCCCTGACCGCGAGGCCAAACACCTAACAAATCAGACCACCCCAAGCCGCTTCACCGCGGCCGCATGCGCTGGAAAAACCCTCACCCGCCCCCTATGCACGCCCAGCAACCATTGCTATTCTCACCCCATGACAACAACATATCTAGACTTCGAAAAGCCAATCGCTGAGCTTGATGCCAAGATCAGCGAACTGGAAACGCTCAGCAACAAGAAAGACGGGCCATCGATTGGGTCTGAACTGACCAAGCTGAAAGCCAAATCGGCCAAACAGCTCAAAGACATCTACTCAAATCTCAATGCCTGGCGCAAAACCCAGGTCGCCCGCCACCCCGATCGACCTCACCTGTCTGACTATATTGAGACCATATTCGAAGATTTCGAAGAACTCGCCGGAGACCGTGTCTACGGAAATGACGAGGCGGTTATTGGCGGCCTCGCGCGTTTCAAAGGCCGCT
Source organism: uncultured Hyphomonas sp. (assembly GCA_964644385.1). Lineage (GTDB taxonomy): Bacteria > Pseudomonadota > Alphaproteobacteria > Caulobacterales > Hyphomonadaceae > Hyphomonas. Next base: position 641 of record CAZXVJ010000035.1, read on the forward strand.
CCGTTGTCATCATTGGCCACGAAAAAGGCCGCACCACAGAAAAGCGCCTGAAGCATAATTTCGGCATGGCCCACCCGGAAGGCTATCGCAAAGCGGTGCGCCTGATGGATCTGGCTGAAAAGTTCGATCTGCCCGTGTTCAGCTTCCCAGACACCGCAGGCGCTTATCCCGGCAAGGGCGGCGAGGAACGCGGACAGGCCGAGGCCATTGCCCGCGGCACGCAGCGCGGTCTGTCGCTCGGTGTGCCATTCGTCACGCTGATCATTGGCGAGGGCATGTCAGGCGGCGCGATTGGTATTGCGGCGGCCAACAAAGTCTTGATGCTGGAACACGCCATCTACTCGGTCATCTCACCGGAGGGCTGCGCCTCGATCCTCTACCGCGATCCTGCCAAGGCGAAAGACGCCGCAGAAGCCATGAAGATCACCGGCAAAGACCTGCTGAAAACCAAAGTGGTCGACGGCATCGTCAAAGAACCCATGGGCGGCGCTCACCGTGACCCGCAAAAGGCAATGGCCAATGCCTCAAAAGCCTTGGAAAAAGCGCTCGAAGAATTGGAAGGCTTAACCCCCGCGGAGCTTAAACAACAGCGCCGCGACAGATTCTACGCCATTGGCCGCGAGGGCCCGTAAACACTTCGACAGAGCGCCCCGCACTGCCTATAGTTCCATGAGGTTTTAGGGAGCTGTAAGTATGCGTCTTTCATTCATGGTTTTAACAGCGCTGGTCCTGTCGGCGTGTGGCGGCGCGAAGCAGGTCACAACGCCAACTGGCCCCAGCGTCGTCATTTATGAAGCCGACACAATTCTAACGATGACGGGCGAGGGCGAAACCGCCAAAGCGGTCGCGGTGTCTGATGGGCGCATCTTGGCGGTCGGCACGACAGAAACGCTCGCCGCTAGCTATTCAGGCGCTGAAATCGACACCACATTTAACGACGCGGTGATCATGCCCGGCCTGATCGATCCGCACGTCCATGTGATGCTCGGCTCTCTGCAATACAATTTGCTGCTCACCCCGCCTTGGCCGATGAAAACATCAGACGGATGGGCCGACCCCTTTGAAGATAAAGAGGCCTTCCTTGGTGCGGTGAAACACTTTCACGACACCACGCCCGGCACGCAACCACTAATCATCTACGGCTATCATGATCTGGTACACGGCGCGCTTGATCGCACTGATCTGGACGCCATTTCAGACACTCGCCCCTTAGTCATCTGGCATTATTCCAGTCATGACTTTTACCTCAACACCGCCGCCATTGACCGCGCAGGCTACACGCCCGCCTTGGCCGAAAAGTTTCACGGCGTTGATCTCGATGAAAACGGAGAGCTGACGGGCCGCATCTATGAAGATGCCGTGGGCGTCATCTTACAGGCCTATGGCGACATCATTCTGGCACCTGACAATGTCACCGCTGGGTTTGATCGGTTCACCGAAATGCTCAATGAAGCTGGCGTTACGACCGTGGTTGAGATGGGTTACGGCCTGTTCGGCCGCGCGCTGGAAGACCCAAACATTGCGTCGAATTGGGGAAGCCCTCAGCAGGCAGGCTACAATCTGTTTCTGGTGCCAGAACACCGCGCCATGAAGCGCGAGTTTGGCGATGACAGCGTCGCCGCCGTGGGTGATCTGATCTCCGGAAAAATCCCAGCCCCGGCGCCCGTTCTGCCGCGCGTCAAATTCTTCACCGATGGCGCATTCTACAGTCAGACGATGAAAGTCTCCGCGCCGGGGTATCTGGCCGGTCAATCTGAAGGCACAGATGGGCTATGGGTGACACAGCCGGATGCGATCGTTCCAATGATCCAGCCGTATTGGGACGCAGGATATGGCGTCAACATTCACTCCAACGGAGACGCCGCGCAAACTGCAACACTCAACGCGCTGAAAACGCTTCGGGCGACAGGCGACAACAGTTTCACCATTGAGCATGGGGGCCTGTTCTCAACGCAAAACATAGAAGATGCCGGAACCTTGCGGGCAGGGCTCTCAGCGGCCAGCCACTACGTTTACTACATGGCCGAACACTACAAAGCGCCCTTGGGAGAGCCGCGTTCGGCTTGGATTTCTCCGCTCGGTCCGCTCAGCGACGCAGGCGTCACAATCGCCCTCCATTCTGATGCCCCGCTTGCGCCGCCCCAGCCAATGCGGGCCGCGAGTGTCCACGTGACCCGCACGACTGTGGGCGAGCCGCGCTACGAAGTTCAGAACGCTTTGTCGCCCTATGACGCGTTGGAATCGGTCACGCTAGACGCTGCCCGCGCGGTCGGCCTGGAAAACGAAATCGGCTCCATCGCCCCCGGCAAGCGCGCTGACTTTACGGTGCTCTATCGCAATCCGTTGACCGCAGACGTCGCGGATTGGGAAGGGATCGGTATATGGGGCGTGGTCTTGTCCGGTGAGAAGCGACCCTTAAGCGACTGATGGCTGAGCGAGACTGGATCAAGCGCTACTTCGCGCCGCTCGCCTCAACCGCGGGCGCCGCTGGACTGCGCGATGACGTCGCTCAACTGGCGGGCGATTCAAAGCATATCATTACCACCGACGCTCTGGTCGAAACGGTTCACTTCCTTGCCTCTGATCCGATCGAAACGATTGCGCGCAAACTTGTGCGCGTGAACGTCTCTGACATTCTGTCGAAAGGCGCGCGTCCATCACAGGCGCTGCTTACTCTTGGTTGGCCAGACGCGCGACCAGAACAGGAGCTCGCTCTATTCGCCAACGCTTTCGGAGACGAACTGAGCGCTTGGAAAACAAACCTGATCGGCGGTGATACCGTCCGCAGTCCTTCGGGACTGTTCTTAAGTCTCACGCTCACGGGGACCTGCATTGGCGATGGGCCTGTCCGGCGCTCTACCGCAAGTGCCGGGGATACGCTTTGGGTGACCGGAACCATTGGGCAGGGCGGGCTCGGCTTAGCGGCCGCGTTGGCAGAAGATGATTCGTCCCCGCATTTAGCGCACTACCGCACGCCGCATTTGCCGGAAATCGCAATAACCGAAGCGATTGCAGGGTTCGCAACCGCCTCAATGGATGTCTCAGACGGGTTGCTCGGCGATGTGCTGGGCTTGGCCGAGGCATCGCAGTTGGGTGCTGAGATTGCGTTAGAAACCGTTCCCTTTGCAGTGAAGACTAGCGATCTGGCCGCGATGATGGAGGCAGCAATAGCGGGTGACGACTATCAAATCCTGTTCGCAGCTGCGCCGAAAGACAGGAAAGCCCTTCGCGAATTTTCAGAAAGAACAGGCATCAAAATCACCGAAATTGGGTGTTTGAACGCCGAATTGGGCTTGAAGGTTACCAAAAACGGAACGCGCGTTAACCTCCCTGAAACCCTCGGGTTCGAGCATGGCTGAATCGGGCTGACCATTACTCGCCCTTTTGGAGAGGCAGGTTGCGCCTCCGAAGGGCATTTGGCAGCAGTAGTAAAGAAAAGGGGATGTTTTCAGGGCGGGCTTTTCTCGCGATTGGAAACACCTGAGGGAGAGAAGGAAAGTCATATGTTATGGTTTTGGTTAGCGCTGGGGGCAGGGTTCCTGTCGGTCGGCTATGGATGGCTCCAAATTGGGTCCATCATGAAGGCCCCCGCGGGTGGTCAACGGATGCAGGAAATTGCACGCGCCATTCAGGAAGGCGCAAACGCCTATCTAAGCCGTCAGTACCGCACGATCGCCATTGTGGGCGTCGTCGTGGTTGTTCTACTGGCGATCTTGTTCCGCGGTTGGGAGTTGCCGGTCGGCTTTATCCTTGGCGCGGTTCTTTCCGGCGCAGCAGGCTTCATCGGCATGAAAGTGTCGGTTCAGGCCAATGTGCGAACCACTGAAGCCTCTCGCACCAGCCTGTCTGCCGGCCTCAATATGGCGTTCAAATCGGGCGCGATCACCGGCATGTTGGTTGTTGGCCTCGCGCTCATTGGCATCGTCGCTTATTATGGTTTGCTGGTTTACGGGATGGGCAATTCTCCAGACAGCCGAACCGTGGTCGACGCGCTTGTCGGTCTGGGGTTTGGTGCCTCGCTAATCTCTATTTTCGCACGCCTCGGCGGCGGTATCTTCACCAAGGGCGCTGATGTTGGCGGCGATATGGTGGGTAAGGTCGAAGCAGGTATCCCAGAAGATGACCCGCGCAACCCAGCCACCATTGCTGATAATGTTGGCGATAATGTTGGCGATTGCGCTGGCATGGCGGCTGACTTGTTCGAAACCTACGCCGTGACGATTGTTGCGACGATGGTGCTAAGCTCCATCTTCTTCGGCACGCTTGGCTACATCAATGAGATCATGATCCTGCCGCTCGCAATCTGCGCGGTCTGTATCGTTACCTCCATCATTGGCATTTTCTTCGTGAAGATGTCCAAGGGGTCAACAGATGTGATGTGGGCGCTTTATAAGGGCCTCATTGCGACAGGTATTCTGTCGCTGTTTGGCTTGGCACTCGTTATCTATTCTGTTCTGCCAAAAGGTTTTGGTGTCTTGGAAGGCGCCGGCGCTGCGCTCGGTCTCGGCAAAGAGATTACCGGGCTTCACCTCTGGCTCTGCGGCGCGGTTGGTCTCTTTATTACGGGCCTGATCGTGTACATCACAGCCTATTACACTGAGACGAAGTATCGCCCAGTGCGCTCGATTGCGAAGGCATCCATGTCTGGCCACGGCACAAACGTGATCCAAGGCCTGGCGGTCTCGCTGGAATCAACAGCGCTTCCTGCGTTGACGATTATGGCGGGCATCATCGCTACCTATAATCTGGCAGGCCTCTACGGCATTGCCATCGCAACCGTAACGATGCTGGCGCTCGCCGGTATCATTGTCGCGCTCGATGCGTTCGGCCCAGTGACGGATAATGCGGGCGGCATTGCTGAGATGGCAGAGCTACCGTCAGAGGTTCGCAATACCACTGACGCGCTCGACGCAGTCGGCAACACCACCAAAGCGGTTACAAAAGGCTACGCCATTGGCTCAGCCGGGCTAGGGGCTCTGGTGCTCTTTGCGGCCTATTCGGAAGATCTGAAGTTCTTCACTGCGGAAGCGGCGGGGCAGTCCTCTGGCTTCTTCGCCAATCTCGGCGCCGTCGATTTCTCAATCGCCAATCCATATGTTGTGGTCGGCCTGTTGTTCGGGGGGCTGTTGCCCTTCTTGTTCGGCGGCATGTCTATGATGGCCGTTGGCCGCGCAGCGCAAGCTGTTGTGGAAGAAGTGCGTCGACAGTTCCGCGAAATGCCGGGCATTATGAAAGGCGAAGTGAAGCCTGATTATGGCCGCGCTGTGGATATCCTGACGCAAGCGGCGATCAAGGAAATGGTGGTTCCGTCATTGCTTCCGGTTCTGTCTCCGCTCGTCTTGTTTGGTGTGATCATTTTGATCGCTGGCAAAGCGGCCGCACTGGCGGCCCTCGGCGCTATGCTACTCGGTGTCATCATCACAGGGCTCTACGTGGCCATTTCGATGACATCAGGCGGCGGCGCTTGGGATAATGCCAAGAAGTATATCGAAGACGGTCACTTCGGCGGCAAAGGCTCAGAAGCCCACAAAGCTGCTGTGACAGGCGATACGGTTGGAGACCCTTACAAGGACACCTCCGGCCCCGCCGTGAACCCGATGATCAAGATTACGAACATCGTGGCGCTGCTCTTGCTGGCCTTCCTGCACACGCTGCACTAAGGCGACTGCACTCCCAAATAGAAACCCCGGAGCCGAAACGCTCCGGGGTTTTTCATTTCGGTTGATATAGGTAAAATCAATAGGTAATCATCGGCAAATTGATTGGATCAATCGAACCCGAATCGATACGGTCCCTTCAAACCACACACTTTAAAAGGAGATACCCATGGACGGATCAGGCGAAGGCAAATGCCCAGTCATGCACGGAGGCAAAACCAATCGCGATTGGTGGCCGAACCAGTTGAATGTCAGCATGTTGCATCAGAACACGCCAGCATCCGACCCTCTTGGCGGAGACTTTGACTATGGTGAAGCTTTCAAAAGCCTCGATCTTGATGCGCTTACCAAAGATGTTGACGCGGTGATGACCGATTCTCAGGAGTGGTGGCCCGCAGACTACGGGCATTACGGCCCCTTCTTCATCCGCATGGCCTGGCACAGCGCCGGGACCTACCGCATCCAGGATGGCCGCGGCGGCGCGTGCTCAGGCTCACAGCGCTTTGCGCCGCTGAACAGCTGGCCAGACAATGTCAATTTGGACAAAGCCCGCAGACTGCTCTGGCCCGTGAAACAAAAGTATGGCCGCAAAATATCTTGGGCTGACCTGATGATCTTTGCAGGGAACCGCGCTTTGGAAACAATGGGATTCAAAACCTTTGGCTTCGCCGGCGGCCGCGCTGACGTTTATGAGCCTGAAATCGACACCTATTGGGGCCCGGAAACCGAATGGCTTGCACTCAGCGACACCGAAGGCAGCCGCTATTCCGGTGAGCGCGATCTCGAAAATCCGCTGGCCGCCGTCCAGATGGGCTTGATCTACGTCAATCCAGAAGGCCCGGATGGTAATCCTGACCCACTCGCATCGGCCAAAGACATTCGCGAAACCTTTGCGCGCATGGCCATGAATGATGAGGAAACCGTAGCGCTTGTTGCGGGCGGTCACACGTTTGGCAAAGCCCACGGCGCTGCAGACCCGGCCGCCTATGTCAGTGCGGACCCAGAAGCAAGCACAATTGAAGAACAAGGCTTCGGCTGGAAGCAGAGCTTTGGCTCAGGTGTCGGCAACGACACCATCAGTAGCGGCATTGAAGGGCCTTGGACGGCCAACCCAATTAAATGGGACAATGGCTATTTTGACGCCCTCATGGGCTATGAGTGGGAACTCACCAAAAGCCCGGCAGGCGCCCATCAGTGGACGCCAACCGCCGGGTCCAACGCCGATACTGCGCCAACAGCGGGCGATGCCGATCAGCGTCAGGTTCTGATGATGACAACGGCTGACATGGCGATGAAGAAAGATCCGATTTACGCGGAGATTTCCAAACGCTTCCACGAAAACCAAGATCAGTTTGCCGACGCGTTTGCGCGCGCCTGGTATAAGTTGACCCACCGCGATATGGGTCCACCCGCTCGCTACCTTGGTGCGCTGGTGCCGGATGAAACGCTCATCTGGCAAGACCCTGTTCCGGCTGTTGATTACGAACTCATCAGCGACGCAGATGCAGCAGGCCTGAAAGAGAAAATCCTCGCCTCTGGCCTCTCGGTTCAGCAGTTGGTGACAACGGCTTGGGCCTCGGCCTCTACGTTCCGCGGCAGTGATAAGCGCGGCGGAGCCAATGGCGCCCGTATTCGTCTGGCCCCGCAGAAAGACTGGGCAGTCAATCAACCGGCTGAACTCTCTAAAGTGCTCAAAACTCTGGAAGGCATCCAATCAGACTTTAACGGCGGCGGTAAAACCGTCTCCCTTGCTGACCTGATCGTTCTGGCGGGCTGCGCGGGTGTTGAGAAGGCGGCTAAAGATGCCGGTCATTCTGTCACCGTGCCGTTCACGCCGGGGCGCACCGATGCAACGCAAGAGCACACAGATGTCGACTCTTTTGCTGTGCTGGAGCCGACCGTCGATGCTTTCCGCAACTATATGGCCAAGGGTCATGTGCGTTCAGCGGAAGAATTGTTGATCGACCGTGCGCAACTCCTCACCTTGTCAGCCCCTGAAATGACGGCGCTCGTGGGTGGCATGCGCGCTATGGGCGCAAACTTTGGCGGCTCAGACCATGGCGTGCTGACCGACAAGCCGGGCACGCTAAGCAATGACTTCTTCGCAAATCTCCTAGATATGGCAACTGCGTGGGAACAAGCTGATACGCAAGGCACCTATGTCGGCAAAGACCGCGAAACAGGCAAAGCAAAGTGGACAGCAACGCGCGTTGATCTGGTGTTTGGGTCAAACTCTCAATTGCGCGCGATTGCGGAAGTCTATGCCGCAGACGACGCCAAAGCGATGTTCGTGAAAGACTTCGTCGCCGCATGGGACAAGGTGATGAACCTCGATCGCTTCGATCTGGCCTAAGCCTGCTCCATCTTCTCTAGAGCAGAAAACCCCGGCGCTTCGGCTCCGGGGTTTTTTATGCGACAATTTTCGGTCCAATCAAGGAGATCAAGATGATTACGCCGGATTATGCTCAACTCATGGCGCGCTACAATCAGTGGCAAAATCAATCTTTGTACACGGCGGCGGCTTCGCTAGGCGATGAAGATCTCAACGCCGAGCGCGGTGCGTTTTTTGGGTCGATCCCAAAAACGCTCAGTCATATCCTTTGGGCGGACGATATTTGGTGGAGTCGATTTCTAGGCAATCCTAGACCCGGCATATCCATGCAGGACGCGCTCACGCGGTTTGATGATCTGGAGGCGCTTCAATATGAGAGAGATCAAATGGACCAAGCCATTCTGCGCTGGGCGAGCGACCTTACACCTGATCGTCTCTCACAAGACCTGGAATGGTATTCCGGCGCTGCGCAGGCGAACATGAGCCTGCCGCTCTGGATTTGCGTGACGCATGCGTTCAACCACCAGACCCATCATAGGGGGCAAGTCCACGCCATGCTTACGTCAGCCGGCGCGCGTCCAGAAGACACCGATATATTTATGATGCCCGATTTGGCGGGGTAGGGCCTTAGCGGCGTCGCCCAGTTGGATTGTCCGGCGTCGTCTCGTCACTATTGGGCAGACGCACAGCGCCGATGGTTCCGAAGATCTGCTCCCAGAGGCCAAGCTCACGTCCGCGCGTCGGTGTTTCCTTCTGCGCGTACTGGATGACTTTGCCGCTTTCAGCGTCGTATTGCAGCACTTCATCGACCGTATCATCGTCAGAGAACCGGATCGCGACGACGTTTCTCGCCGCTGTTTTCGGCTTTAGATATGCAATTCTCTCTTGCGAATAGGACGTGTAAATCCAAGTATTCTCGTCAAACAGGCTTTCCGTTGATGGGCTGCCAAGCTGAGCGAGGACGGTTGAGCGCGTATCTTCGCCCACTTTGATATCGGCAGGCTGCGCGTCATCGGCCACATAGCCGTGATAGTCGGTCGCCGGTGTAAGGCAGGCCGTCAGCGGCAAAGCGAAAAAGGTCGCAGCTAGAATTGCGCGTCGGCACATGGGGAGACTCCTGATAATGCTGGCCAAATACCTAGCCGCAGCCGCACATTGAAGCAAGCATAGGAGTGCACGCGTGAGTGAGAAATCCGGAAACTGGTTTAAGCAGCGCCAGGCCCGAAAAACCGCTGCCGGCCGCCTCTATGATGGGTTGATGAAGGCTGCGCTGCACCCTCGCTACTACGAATCAGGCGATGTGGCGGATACATTTGACGGACGCGCGCAAATGGTCACCCTGCATGCCACTGTTCTCGCAGGTCGCCTCAATTCTTTAGAAGAAGACGACGCCAAAAAGCTGGTGGACGTTGTAAACACAAGGGTTTTAGACGGGTTTCACGATGCCTTTCGGGAAGATGCGGTGGGTGACAGCTCAATCGCGCGCAAAATGCGAAAGCTGGCCGAGGCCCATTACGGCTTGGCAAAGGCGCTAATGACCGCCTTGTCTGAACCCGATAGACGTGCCCGCGAACAGGCCGTGGCCGCTGTATTACTGAAAAATGGGGTTCTATCATCTGACAGGGTGAGTGAACTTCCGGGCTATATCTGCGCGCAGGCCGACAGGTTTGCAGCCCAGCCCAGCGACGATATGCTAACAGGGGACGGCATCTGGATCGCCCTTGAATAGTCACAAATCCCATAAAAACTGAGCGTTGACCCGCGTTATCGGCGTTGCCAATCATGGAGGCGCTCTCTACACCGAAAAGCCGACCATCAACTACCTGAAAGAGATCATCAGCCCCAATGCCCACTCCAGTCATTCTTTCAGTAGACGCAATGGGCGGCGATGATGCGCCGGCCATGGTCGTTGACGGGTTGGCGGTGTTTCTGGCGGCTGAGCCTGATGTATCAATCCTTTTGCACGGTGATCAGGCGGCGTTGACGCCTTTGGTGGCCGCGAAACCGATCCTCTCCGGGCGATGCGAGATTGCCCATACTGAAAACTATATCAGCAGCGATATGAAACCCAGCCAGGCCCTGCGCCGCGGCAAGGGCTCCTCCATGTGGAATGCCGTCGAAGCCATCAAAACTGGCGCAGCGCACGCGGCTGTGTCGGCTGGAAACACGGGCGCTCTTATGGCCATATCCATGCTGGTGCTGCGTAAAATGGACGGCGTCCACCGCCCCGGCATGACCGCGATGTGGCCTACCGTTTCCGGTCGTACGGCGGTGCTGGATGTTGGCGCAAACCTTGAAGCCGATGCCAGCCAATTGGTCATCTTCGCGATTATGGGAGAGGCCTATGCCCGCGCGACGCTCGGCAAGGCGCGGCCAAGTGTCGGCCTGCTCAATATCGGCTCAGAAGAAATGAAGGGCCATGATGAGGTGCGCGCCGCCCATGAGCGTCTACAAGACCCCTCTATTGATATTGACTATCATGGCTTTGTTGAGGGCGATGACATTTCGGCCGGCATTGTTGATGTGGTCGTCACCGATGGATTTACCGGCAATATTGCGTTGAAAAGTGGCGAGGGCGTCGCGCGCCTCGTCGGCAGTTTTCTTCGTGAAGCGCTGTCATCGGGGCTCAGAAACAAGATGGGCGCCGCGCTGGCCGCAAACGGTTTGCGGGATTTGAAAGAACGCATGAACCCCAGCAATGTGAATGGCGGTGTCCTGCTCGGGCTGAACGGCGTCTCTGTAAAAAGCCATGGCGGCACAGATGCAAAAGGCTTTGCCACAGCTTGCAAATTGGCGACAGACTTGGCCTCCAGTACCTATATGGAAGAGGTTGCTGAGGGGCTCGCACGGGTTCGGGCGGCGCAAGGCGATGTTGCGGCTGAATAGGCCGAGCAGAAACAGTAGAAGGCTGCATCATGGCAAGACGGACATTTATCAAAGGCACGGGCGGCTATTTGCCTGAGCGCGTGATGACGAATGACGATTTATCGGAGCTTGTCGACACAACCGATGAATGGATCAAGGAACGCACCGGCATTTCAAAACGCCACATCGCAGCCGATGGTGAAGTGACATCTGACATTGCGACGGCCGCCGCGCGCCAGGCCCTCCAGGCTGCCGGCATTGATGCCAGCGATGTCGATCTGATCGTACTTGCCACCACCACGCCCGATCAAACCTTCCCAGCCACAGCGACAGCGGTTCAGGCCAAGCTGGAGATGGGCACCGGCGCAGCGTTTGATGTTCAATCTGTCTGTTCTGGATTCCTGTTCGCGCTCGCCACCGCTGACAGTTTGATGAAACAGGGCCTGTTCAGTACAGCTTTGGTGATCGGCGCGGAAACCTTTACGCGTATTCTGGATTGGACGGATCGCGGCACCTGCGTTCTGTTTGGCGATGGCGGCGGCGCAGTTGTGCTACAGGCCGAAGACGCAGACCACGCGCCAGACGTTGGCCTCATCACGCACCACATCCGCACCGACGGGACGAAAAGTGACTTGCTCTATGTCGATGGTGGCGTCTCGTCCACCGGTACGGTCGGGCATGTGCGCATGGCCGGAAACCGCGTGTTCAAGCACGCCGTCACCAACATCTCCAACGCCATCAAAGCGGTTTTGGAAGAAACAGGCCTCACCGCCGAAGACATTGACTGGTTCGTGCCGCATCAGGCCAATCAGCGTATTTTGGACGGCGTTGCGAAGAAAATGAAGATTGACGAAGCCAAAGTCATCTCCACCGTTGGTCAACACGCCAACACATCTGCCGCGTCCATTCCTCTGGCCCTAAATCACGCCGTGCGCGCGGGCCAGGCAAAGCCGGGTGATCTCATCCTGTCTGAGGCGATGGGCGGCGGATTTTCTTGGGGCGCCAGCTTATTTCGTTTGTAGTTATTTTTGAAGTCTAATGATTTCAAGGAATTAACAAGACGTCCTAAGTAGGAGTCTATTAATAATTATCCCGTATTTATTAACCCTTGTTGGAGAGACATTTCATGTCCAATCAGACCTTAACCCGCGCAGAAGTAACCGATGCGATTGTTCGCGAAGTCGGTGTCACGCGTCAGGAATCGGCAGACCTTTTGGATCTGACGCTCGAATTGATTGGCTCGGCTCTGGAGACAGAGAGCGAAGTGAAACTTTCCCGCTTCGGCAATTTCGTTGTCAGACAAAAGTCTGCCCGCGAAGGCCGGAACCCGAAAACTGGGGTTGAAGCCAATATATCCGCGCGCCGCGTGGTCAGCTTCCGCCCGTCACCTATGCTTAAAGCAAGGGTTGATAAGTCTTAAAATTGGAAGGATAGCCCTCATGGCTGCAGCGAAGAAACGTGTTGAAAAATCTGCAAATGCATTCCGTTCTATCGGAGAAGCAGCGTCAGAATTGGGGCTTGAAACTCATGTGTTGCGGTATTGGGAGACGAAGTTTCCAAAGACAGTCCGCCCCGTAAAGCGCCCAGATGGTCGCCGCCTGTTTCGCCCACAAGACATTGATTCCCTTCGCGCCATCCAAATTCTCGTGCACGAACGCGGCATGACGCTGAAAGGCGCCAAAGCCCTTCTGACAGAGCAAGGCATTGACGCCGTTCTGACTGGCGAGGCCACCGTCGGAAACATCACGCCGGTGACAAGCCCGGCCCGCGCTCTGCACGAAAAGGTTGCGCTCGCTTTTGACGCCAGCCTGCCAAAGTACACCAATGAACAGCACCGCGAGCGTCTAGAAGATGCTCTTGGAGAGCTAAAAGACCTTAAAAGCCGTCTCGACAAAGTCCGCACGAATAAGGCTGCCTAATCATGTTGAATAACCGCAAACGCGCTAGCGCCTACACAATGCCGGCACCAAACCGCCCGCGGACCAAACCAACGGCCCTTGGCCCGGACGCGCCGCACCAGCCGGTGCGCTCGCCGGGTCTTGAGCTACGCAATAAGTTGACCAAGGCTTATGCAAAGCCTGAGACCAAACCTGCAAAAAAATAGCGGGAGAGGGGGCAACATTCCCCGTTGCCCTCCCCATACCCCTTCGCCTATACAGCCCGTTCGGTCGGAGCGTGGCGCAGCCCGGTAGCGCACTCGCCTGGGGGGCGAGGGGTCGTAGGTTCGAATCCTATCGCTCCGACCATTTGTTCGATTTTCGCGTCGAACGTCTCTTTTCAAAGCAAACCGTCGCAGCCGTGGCCCCGCTATGAAAGCAGGGCCGTTGGATGATCAGTCGAGCACCGCTTTGAGCATTGGGCCGTAGGCTGAACCGCCCAGCATCACCAGTTGCTGCTTGGCCGATACGGTATTGATCGCCTCTTGCGGCCGAGCGACGGGATGCACTGCCCGCCGAAGCGGACGCAGACCCGCCGGCAAAGCCATAATCTCGGCGATGTTTCGAGGCACATCCATCGGGTCGGTGTCTCCGCCGCCGCCGCCATTCTGTTCGCCCATTCCCGCCGTCAGTTGTGGATAGGCCGCGAGCAGATTTGCAGGCAGTCGCGCCTTTAGCGCAGCAGACAGTTTGACTTGATTGGCCCAGATATTCGTTGGGTAACCGCCCGGCTGAATGATGGTGACCTCAATGCCTTGCGATACAACCTCATACGCAAGTTGCTCGCTCAAGGCTTCGAGTGCGAATTTCGTCGGAGAGTATTGTGCAAAGCCGGGAATGACCAATCGACCGAGTTGAGAGGTGACATTGATGATATGCCCGCTGCCAGCGGCCCGCATGGACGGCAAGACCGCGCGAATGATCCGGTGAGGCCCGTAAACATTGGTATCAAACATCAATTGCGTGGCGTCCATATCCTGCACCTCGATCGGCCCAGCCAATGAGATACCCGCATTGTTGATGACAACATCCAAAGCACCGTTGGATTGCGCCAGCGCTGCGGCAACGCCTGCCTGAACTTGTTCATCAGAGGTGACATCGATTTCAAGAACAGAAATATCCAGGCCGTCTGATAAAGCGAGCGCCGTCAACTCATCGGCTTCGGGTCGCGGCAAATTGCGCATCGTCGCGAAAACCTTGGCGCCGCATCGGGCGTAATACTCAGCGCCCAGCCTGCCGAAACCCGACGAGCTCCCTGTTATCAATACAGATTTCCCAGTAAGGTCGGGCTGTGCAAACTCTTTTGAATCTTGAGCGCTTGCGCAAGCCGCTGCCAGCGTTGTGGCCGCCAGAGCGGTCCCCATCATCAATTGGCGGCGATCTAGGTTCACTTTGTCAGACATTATCCGTTTCCTTGCGCAAAAGCCGGGCACGTCCAGCCATTCTTGTTTGTCGTCTAGCAGTCGCGACAGCCAATGTCCCTAAATGATCACGGGCGTTCAGTCACACGGGTCCACATTCACTCAGCCAAAAACTTATCCAGCCCTGCCATAAACGCATCAAACTGATCATGGTGCAGCCAGTGCCCCGCATCCGGCATCACCGTCACATCGGCGGTTTTGAAGTGCGCGGCGCGGCCGTCTTTTGATGGGTCAGACGCCCAGCTTTTTGCGCCATAAACCAGCCAGGTCGGGCAGGTGATCTGCGCCCACAAATACTGGAAATCTTCCGGTGTAATATCAGTTGGCGAACGTCCCATTCCGGCCGTGTCATAAGCCCAACTGACGGTCCCATCAGCATTATCGATCAAGCCCGTGCGTGTCAGATGGTCGATATAGTCATCGTTCAAATGGCTGTGCGCCTTTGCCATGCGGGCGCGCGCTTCATCAAAGCCCGCCATTGTCCGCGTTGTGCGCGCCGACAGGTCTCTGCGCTGCTCAACCCAATCGCGCAGACGATCATCCAGCGGCACAGCTTTGCGCTCGGCAATCATTTTGGGCGAAGGCCCCAGCCCCTCAATCGCCACCAGTTTCTCAATCTTCTCCGGGAAAAGCCCGGCATATCTCAACGTAATGTTACCGCCCAGCGAGTGCCCCATCAGCGTGAATGTCTCCGCGCCCAAATGCTCCACCAAAGACGCCAAATCATACACATGATCCATCACGCCATAGTCACCATCACTCACCCGGTCGCTCATGCCATGCCCGCGCAGGTCGTGCGCAATCACGCGGTATCGGCCCGACAGCGCCTTGGCGACCCAGTCCCAACTGCGTTTCTGGTCCCGCCCGCCATGCACCAGTAGGAAAAGCGGGTCATCGCTCGCGCCCCATTCTGCATAAGAAAGGGTCAGGCGTTGCGAGGAAAACGTAGATATCTTTGGAGTCATACCTCGCTTTATGGCCTTAGCCCCGCGCGCAATCTAGCCCGCACCCCGCGTCACATGAGCGCCCGCTTTCGCTCTTCCGCGCGGCCCGCTATACCAGCCTTAGACCAATAGGAGCGCCGCATGGGCCAATCTCAACTCATCGATCTGGTAGCCGCCGGGCAGGGCAAAACCATTGTCTGTGTCGGCGATGTGATGCTGGACCGCTTCGTCTATGGCGCCGTTGATCGTATTTCGCCGGAGGCTCCGGTGCCGATCCTGCGACAGATCCGCAACATCGCGATGCCGGGCGGGGCGGGCAATGTTGCGCGCAATCTGGCCAGCCTTGGCATGAAAACCTGCCTGATCGGCGTGGTCGGCGATGATGGTGAGGGTCGCGAACTTGCCGAATATATCGGCCAGATCGGCAATGTCCGCGCTGACCTCATCGCCATGCGAGGTCGCCGGACCACGCTGAAAACCCGCTTCGTTGCGGGCGGTCAGCAACTCCTGCGCGTCGATGGCGAAGACCCACAAGCGGTCGACTCTGTGGCAGAAGACGAGATCATCGCAGCCCTCAAAGATGAAGCGAAAACGGCAGATCTGATCATCCTGTCAGATTATGCAAAGGGCATGCTGACCGACACTGTGATCGACACCGCCATTGCCGTCGCCCGAGCAAACAACATCCCAATCATCGCAGACCCAAAGGGACGTGATTTTGCCCGCTATGGCGCTGTCGATGTTCTAAAGCCGAACGCCAGTGAACTCGCTCTCGCTCTAGGCTTGCCCGTTGAGTCTGACCGAGACGCCGCAGACGCGCTTCAAAGCGCTGCCAATACACTCCCGGCCCACGCCATTGTTGTCACGCGCGCCGCCAAGGGCATGTCATTTTTACAGCAAGGTAGCGCGCCTGTTCATCGCTCCGGCAAAGCCCGCGAGGTGTATGACGTATCGGGCGCAGGTGATACCAGCATTGCCGCCCTCGCGCTTGGTTTGGCCGGCGGGGGCGATCTCGAACACGCAGTAGAACTTGCGATCGCCGCGTCCGGTATCGCGGTTGGCAAAGCCGGCACAGCCACCGTCTCTGCATCAGAGCTCACAGATGCCTTGGCGCACGGTCAGATCGGCGGCGGCGTATCACATCTGCCGCTTGAGACGCTACAAACCCAGATCGCGGCATGGAGAGAAGGTGGCAACCCGATCGGCTTTACCAATGGCTGCTTCGATATTCTCCACCCCGGCCATTTGCATGTGTTGGAAGAGGCCAAAGCGCGCTGTGGGCGGCTGGTTGTGGGCATCAATTCAGACGCGTCGGTCGCGCGCCTGAAAGGCCCCACGCGCCCGGTCAACGACGCCGCCTCCCGCGCCCGTGTCCTGTCTGGCCTGTCGGCCGTAGATGCCGTGATCGTATTCGAAGATGATACGCCTGCCGCTTTGATAGAGGCGCTGCAGCCTGACCTGCTGGTCAAAGGCGGCGACTATTCCATCGATACGATTGTCGGCGCTGACATCGTGCAGGCCCGCGGCGGCGCGGTGCATATCGTGCCCCTGGTCGAGGGCCAGTCCACCACCGCAGCGATTGAACGCGCAACCGCCCCAGCCCGTGACCCATAAGCCATGCGCCTGAAGATCAAACATCGCAAAAAACGCGTGCTCAGCCCGCTGACACCCTATGTCCACCTCGCCCCAGATGAGGAGGAGGGTGAGTTCTGGAGTGACACGCCGCATGATCAACTGACCCCGCCTTTGCCACCGCCGACCGCGGAGGGCTTCAAAGTCTGGGTGTTAGAACACCGCGGCCGCGACATTCACTTCATCAGCCTGCAAGAAGTGCAACACGCTGTTGATGTGCTCGGCACTAAAATCCTGCCTTCACCTCGAGAGCTTGGCAAACGCTATAAGGCCGTCAATTCGCATTGGATGTCTCGCTTGCACACATCCTTCAAGCCGTGGAAAGTTCGGCAAGAAATGATCAGTTTGCTGCAAAGTGAATTGGATAAAATCGCATAGCGACGAAGCCAGAAATCAAAGCCTAGTTCGACACGCTCTTTTTCAGCTCATACCCGCCATTCGGCGTAATCGTGAACACGTCTGTGATGTCAGGATGGTTTAGCGGCGCTTGCGTGTCATCGGGCAACAGGTTCTGCTCAGACACGTAAGCCACGTAATGCGTACGATCATTTTCAGCGAACAAGTGATAATAGGGCTGGTTTTTGCGCGGGCGCACTTCCTCTGGGATGGACTCATACCATTCATCAGAATTGGAGAATTGCGGATCAACGTCAAAAATCACGCCGCGAAATGGAAATGCGCGGTGACGCACAACTTGGCCAATCTGGTATTTGGCCTCGTGCATCGAAACGGCATTGTAGCGACGAGGTTCCTGCAATGGGCGATTGAGCACCATCACGCTTTTCTTGCGAGAAGTTTGCTTTTTTCTGAAAGGGCGGAAAAGCCACCCAAAGAGCCCGTCATTACTAGCCATCACCTACTCTTGTGCTACAACTTGCTGCAACAAACAAGTTTGGGCCTCCTCATGGCTAATAAAAAAACGCGCGGCGCGGGCAAAAACAAGCCCAGCCGGCGGGATAGGCGAGACCGACCGCTGTTTGCAGCCGTCGATCTTGGAACAAATAATTGCCGGCTTTTGGTGGCCGAACCGCGAGGGAAGACCTTTCGCGTGGTCGACTCATACTCCCAGATCGCCCGTCTGGGCGAGGGATTACACGAAACAGGCCGATTGTCCGACGCGTCCATTGAGCGCGCGATTGATGCGCTGAAAAACATTCGACGCAAGTTGAAGTCGCGCGGTGTGGGCCGGGTGCGGTGCATCGCCACAGAGGCCTGCCGAAAGGCCGAAAACGGTCCAGAATTCATCCACCGCGTGCATAAAGAGACTGGTCTCACCTTCAAAATCATCGATGCAAGGGAAGAGGCGTGGCTTGCAACCATTGGGTGTCATGACCTGATCGATGCCGCCGCCGAATCGGTTTTGGTCGTCGATATTGGCGGCGGGTCGACCGAATTGTCATGGGTCAATGCCACAGCGGCGCGCGCCAATGGCTTCAAAGGCATCCTGCAAAAGGCCCCGATTCATGCCTGGACCAGCCTGCCGCTCGGCGTCGTGACCTTATCTGAAGCCTTTGGACACCTGCCAGATGAAGACAAATACGCCGCCATGCTGGCCCATGCGCGCGGTGTCATTGAAGGCTGGAAAGATCTTGCCCGCGTTCAAGAGGCATTGTCGGCTGAAACCTCCCACATGATCGGTACATCCGGAACGGTCACCTGTCTGGCGGGCGTACATCTTGAATTGCCAAAATATCGCCGCGACGCTGTCGACGGCACGTGGCTGAGCCGTGAGGAAAGCGCAGGTGCGGTGAAAACGCTTCGAGACCTTGGTCTTGAAGGGCGATCTGCCTTGGCTGTTATCGGCCCGGACCGCGCTGGCCTGATGCTGTCAGGCTGCGCCATCATCGAAGCCATGTGGGATTTGGTCCCGGCCAAGCGCCTGAGGGTGGCGGATCGCGGTCTGCGAGAGGGCATCTTGTTGTCGATGATGTATGGCCCAAAGCGGTCCAAGAAGCGCCGCCGCCGTGGCCGCACCTCGCGCAAAACTATTGCGCCCATTCAGCCGCCTGGCCCCGGAGGCGCGCCATGACCGATGATGGTAAGCGCCGCTGGAAAGGCCCCTCAAAATCCGAAAAAGGAAATTCGGGTCGCAAAGTGGGCGAACGCAAAATTATCGCGCGCAACGCCAAAACCGAAAGCTCGAAACGCTGGATCGAACGCCAGCTTCAAGACCCCTATGTTCAAAAGGCGAAGGCTGAAGGGTACCGCGCCCGCGCGGCGTACAAACTGATCGAGCTGGATGAGAAAGCGGGGCTCCTCAAACGCGGCCACCGCGTGGTTGATCTCGGCTGCGCCCCCGGTGGTTGGCTGCAAGTCTGCGTGGCCAAGGGCTGCGCGGAAGTGGTTGGGATTGATCTTTTGCCCGTCGAAGCTCTGCCTGGCGCGCATATCGTAGAGGGCGACGTCAACAATCCTGCCGACGTTGCAGAGATGATGACGGGCCTGACCGGCAAACCTCATCTTGTTCTGTCAGACATGGCGGCGAACACCACCGGACATAAGCAAACAGATCATTTGCGCACCGTCGCCCTCGTTGAAATGGCGGTCGATTTTGCGATCAACCACCTGATCGATGGCGGGACGTTCTGCTCCAAAGTTTTTCAGGGCGGGGCGACAAGAGATGTGCTGGAAACCCTCAAAGCCAATTTCAAAACGGTCAAACACATCAAGCCCCCATCCAGCCGCGCCGGCAGCCCCGAAATCTTCGTCGTCGCCCACGGCTTCCGGCGCTAAGGGCGCAGGCATTTTAGACGGGGCGCCGATATCGGCGCCGTGTGGAGTGAGCACTGCACTGTGCACCCCGCGCAACACATCGCCGTAACATTGGACCGGGCCAACATTTCGGTTTGTATTTTCGCGTTTCAGGGCGCAAGGTAGGAAAAAATACACCGTATAGGTGAGCGTCAGTGGAGTGGGTAATGAAGGCAACAGGTGGCTGTTATTGCGGAGATGTTCGCTACGAGATTGACGGAGACCCAACCTTCAAGGGTCAGTGCCATTGCCGCGAGTGCCAGTATTTTACCGGCGGCCAGCCGAATATGGTTATGGGCATTCCCGGAGACGCCCTGAAGGCGACAGGCGACGTCAAACCGTTCGCCCGCGCTGATCTCGAAAACCCTGTGACGCGAGAGTTTTGCCTCAATTGCGGCACCAGCATGTGGACCAAAGTGCCCTCAATGCCGGGCGCATTTCTCATCAAGGTCGGCACGCTCGATGACATGAAAACCGCCTTTGAAGGCCCGCAAATGGCGATATTCACCTGCGATGCGATGCCGTGGCATCCCACCCCTGATGGGTTTCCTGCGTTCGATGAGGTACCCAGATGACCGGCGCGAACTTCTTGATTGCCGCCGTGATCGCTTCCGCGCTGGCGGGCTGCGCCTTGCTTGGTCGCGGGGAAATGGCCCCAGTTGAATCAGAAAAACCGCTCACGCACACCCCGATTGAGTTTTCCGGCGAACCAACAGATTTTCCAAGCGCCAAAGATCAGACGCGCTGCACTGATGCGGGCGGCATGGTCAGCCAAGGCGGCTTGCTTGGCGGATGGAGCTGCGTGGTGCCTTATGCCGACGCTGGCATGGCGTGCACCGATGCTGATCAATGTCTCGGCGCGTGCTACGCCGATGACAATGCCGATCAGCCGCCCATGGGAGAGGTCGGCGCCACCGGAACATGCCAACCCAATGACAGCCCATTTGGCTGCCATGGCCGCATTGTTGACGGAACGCTGCAAGGCGTTCTCTGCGTCGACTGATCACGAAGGGGCTTCACAAGGTCGGCCGAGTCACTTACTAGGCCGAAAAGGGAGCTCCCCACATGAAAATCCGACAAGCCATCACCTTCGATGACGTGCTGCTTCAGCCCGGCGCGAGCGAAGTTATGCCATCAGAGGTCGATGTCTCGACCTTGCTGACGAAATCCATTCCGCTGAATATCCCGCTGATGTCGGCGGCCATGGATACCGTAACAGAGGCCCCGCTCGCCATTGCGATGGCGCAGGCAGGCGGCATCGGCGTCATCCACCGCAATCTATCGATTGAAGAACAGGCCGGCGAAGTTACGCAAGTCAAAAAATACGAAAGCGGCGTCGTCATGAATCCCATGACGATCGCGCCAACCGCCTCGCTTGGCGATCTGATGCAACTCAAACAGCAGACCGGCTTTTCCGGCGTTCCAGTGGTCGAGGAGAACGGCACGGTCGTCGGCATTGTGACCAATCGCGACACGCGGTTTGCCGAAGATCAGAATGAGACCATCGCTAATCTGATGACGCGCCAAGTCATCACCGTAAAGATGGACACGCCTGCCGCTGACGCCCGGGCGCTGCTGCACAAACACCGCATAGAGCGCCTTGTCATCGTCGATAATGATGGCAAATGCCTCGGGCTGCTGACTGTCAAGGATATGGACAAAGCCGCGGTAAACCCAAACGCCGCCAAGGATGGCGCCGCCAGATTGCGTGTCGCCGCCGCCTCAACTGTGGGCGATGCCGGGTTCGAACGCACTCAGGCCTTGATTGAGGCAGGCGCAGACGCTGTGGTGATCGATACCGCCCACGGCCATTCCGCCAGTGTTGCTGAGGCCGTGCGCCGGGCCAAAAAACTCTCCAATGCCGTCCAGATTATTGCCGGTAATGTTGCGACAGCAGAGGCGACGAAAGCCCTAATCGATTCCGGCGCGGATGCGGTCAAAGTTGGCATCGGCCCGGGCTCTATCTGCACCACACGCATCGTCGCTGGCGTCGGCGTGCCGCAACTCACCGCGATTGAAGCGTGCGCCAATGCCGCTCAAAAATCAGGTGTCCCGGTGATTGCCGATGGCGGCATCAAATTCAGTGGAGACTTCGCCAAAGCCATCGCGGCGGGCGCATCCACTGCCATGATGGGTTCCATGTTTGCGGGCACAGAAGAGGCCCCGGGCGAAGTGTTTCTCTATCAAGGCCGCTCCTACAAATCCTATCGCGGCATGGGCAGTCTTGGTGCCATGGCGCGCGGCTCAGCCGATCGCTATTTCCAGAAAGACGCCGCCTCAGACAAGTTGGTGCCAGAGGGCATTGAAGGTCAGGTGCCGTTCAAAGGCCCACTCGCGCCAATTATCCACCAAATGGTCGGCGGCTTGCGCGCGGCTATGGGCTATGTCGGCGCGCCAACCATTCAGGAAATGCACAAACGTGCCGAATTCGTCCAAATCACCGGCGCCGGCCTCCAGGAAAGCCACGTTCACGACGTAATGATGACCCGCGAAGCGCCGAACTACTCGCTACAACGGGGGTAGGAATGACAAATCGGTTAACAAAAATGGTCGCCGTTGCCACTCTTCTAGTTGGAGTACTTAGCACGTATTATGTGTGGAAAGCAGATAGAAGAGCCACTGATAAAGCGTTGATTGACAATCGAGCACAAGCGAAATTGACAAGGGAAACATAGACAATATTGGGCTACAAAACAAAATATATACCTTAGCACCCAGTCAGGTCACGGTCCTTGCAAACGGAAAATCAGTTGCGTGGATCGGAATGGACGAAAGTGAGATTTTACTGGAGGTAGACGGAAAAAAACAAGGACCAATGTTGAAAGTTGGTGATGTCGTTGTTGGGCTTGAGGTAGGCCTCTGTGAGGCGGTGATTACAGACATTAACTCGGCTGAAGTTGTAGTTGAGTTGCAATTGCGGTGTCGCGACTAAGTCTACTGTTTGCTGCTTTCTTAGAGACTGTGCAGGAACTAGAAGATGCTCTTGGCAGTTAACCCCTCAAGACTGTTCTCGTCGATAGAACGGCACGCAACTGGGCCTTAAATTGGCAAAAGCGAGGGGGTCAGTCCTTGTGAATTGTATTTTTTATACAAAATAGGTTGAGCCCGCATGACTCCATAATCATATTAAAAATATGAAAAGGAGATCGTAATGACTAAAGTCACATCAACGACAATGATGCCGCGTCATGTGAAAGCGGCGCGCGCCCTGTTGGGGTGGACGGCGGAAGACTTTGCTGAGCTGTTGCCCATCGGCCTTGCCACTTTGCGCACATTTGAAAGCGGCAAAGACATCAAAGCCAGCAGCCGCAACGCCATCTTTGACGCCCTGCATGATCACGGCATACGTATGCAAAATGGCGGCAGCCCCGGCGTGCGCATCACCGAGCCCGAAAAATGGGCGATCAATCTTAAACGCACCCCATGCCCAAAATGCAGCGCCCTCCAGCCGCTCATTCGCACGCCTGCCAATGTGCGCCAGTTCATCTGGGGCGGTTGGACCTGCGCCAACTGCCAAACCGAAATCAGCAAAACCGGACGAAAACTCTACGATTGAGAGACCGCGAGCGCACGCGCAACAGACTTCGCATTATTGGCAATAGGAGCGTCCCCCTCTCCCGATCGCGGGAGAGGGAGGCGTACTGCGCTGCTCCCCACACGTCCAAAAATTACAAACCCCGCCCCAAACTCCGCCGCCCCCTGTGAAAGCAGGTATCGTCGGAAATTGACGGCAAAACTGTTGGATAGATTGACGTTTTTCCCACGCCCAACCCCTCGCAATCGCCAGTAAGCACTGAGTTTCACAACGAATTTCACTGTACGAATCCTGCCCCCTTGCGGACGGGAATATAGTCATCCCCATGAAAGCTTCGCAGATCCCCTTCTACGCAGCATGTCCGATTCTCTATTGGCCATGGCTGTGGTTACAATTCCGGCGGCTCGACCGCTGGATGGCGGATCGGCTTGCGAAAGGTGAACTCGGTGAGTTGATGCTTCACATCGGCCCACGCGGCACACTGACGGTCACCCTAATGTCAGACAATCTGCGCGATGACCTGCCCGAAACCTACACCACGCTTACATTCGAAAGCCTGACATGGGCGTACTTCCCAGAGTGGATGTACTCAGTCGCGCGTACGCTCGGCGCTGCACGAAACATCGGTGAACCCGCAGACGCACAATCCATCGCACGCTCAGAAATCAGCGAAGCCTTACTCCCCATCCCCTGACAGCGATCTACCTCAACTGAAAATTCAGCCGACCCCAAGCCGCCCAACAGCGGCCGCAAGTACTGCGCTAGCCCTAAACGTCCCGCCACATACTCTCCAATTCCGGCGCGCCTGGGGCGGGGGTGAACATCTCCAGCTGCTTAAACCCGTGACTGCGATAGAAGCCAGAATTGGCCGGATTGGTATTCTCAAGATAGATCGGCAGTCCGGCCCGGTCACAGGCGTCCAGCATCGGTGCCATCAGTTTCCGGCCCAGTCCTTTGCCCCGCGCCGTCTCTGTCACGCCGATTGTAAATAGGTAGACGTGTGGATCTTTCGGGTGATGCGCGTCCATCGTTTCACCCGCGACTAACGCCCGCTTTACCCCGGCAATGCCCGATTTCATCGCCAAGCCAACCGCCAGCTGTAACTGCCCCCAAGGGCCCATCACGGCAGAGCTGCCCGGCGGCAACCACATCGTTGCGCCTTCATCTTTGGCGAGGTAGCAAATGCCTCGCTGTGTATAAACTTGCCGCGCCAGCACAGAGAAAACCGCGCGCATCGCGGGCTCTTTACCCATGATCCAGCTCGTCACGGGGTCCTCGCGAAAGGCCTCCGCTGTGATAGCGCCCAGCGCCTTCCAGTCGCCCGGGCCTGCGCCGGTCAGGCCGTCTGGCAACTCTAACTTCAAAGTCGGGGTTTGCGTTTGCATGTCATAAGGCTACCACGGGCCATTCACAAAAGGCAGGGGCCTTTCTTCAGGAGTAGATCAAATGCGAAGCGGCGGAAGAATAGCAGCGGCCATCGACGTCATCTCAGACGTGTTGACCCGCCATCAGCCAGTTAAATCTGCCGCGCGCGACTGGGGCAAACGCGCGCGTTATGCCGGGTCGAAAGACCGGGCCTTTGTTTCCGGCCTCGTGCTGGACGCGTTGCGGAAGAAGAATTCGATTGCCCACGCGATGGGCAATGATGATCCACGCGCTTTGATTCTCGGCGCGCTCAGCTTTGCCTGGGATTGGAACATCCGCCAGATTGATGATGCGATGGATGATGACCACGCGCCTGATAAACTCACCCTTGATGAGCGTGAACGCCTCGTTATGGCGCCTGATGTTGCGGCTGAGGCCTATATTCAGGGCGATTATCCTGAATGGCTTTCGCCTCATATGGCGCGCGTTTTTGGCGAAGACGCCGTCATCGAAGCTCAGTCTATGACGGTTCGTGCGCCGGTGGATTTGCGGGTCAACACGCTGAAGGTCGACGCAGAGAAAGCCTCTGCGCCGCTTAGATCTGCGAAGGCCCAGCCGAGTGAACTGCTCCACCACGCGTTCCACATTCCGGCGTCACCGCCAGACCAGCGCGAAACCTCGCTTGATCGTATTCCGGCCTATTCCAAAGGCTGGGTCGAAGTCCAAGATGCCGGTAGCCAGATCGCGGCGGCCGCTTCAAACGCAAAGCCCGGTGAGGCCATTCTAGATTACTGCGCTGGCGGCGGAGGAAAAGCTCTCGCTATGGCGGCCATGATGAAAGGCAAAGGACAAGTGTTTGCCTACGATATTGATGGTCGGCGTCTGTCGGCGATCATCCCGCGCCTGAAACGCTCCGGCGCGCATAATGTCCAACTCGTACACCCTGATACGCCCGAACAGCTAACGCCGCTGATTGGTAACATGGATTGCGTGTTCATCGACGCGCCCTGCTCTGGCACCGGCACTTGGCGCCGACGCCCGGATAGCAAATGGCGGTTGAAACCCGGCCAGCTCGAACGCCGCATGCAAGAACAGGCAGAGATCCTCGAAGCGGCTTGCCAATATGTGAAGCCGGGCGGGCGTATGCTCTACGTCACCTGTTCGTTCCTGATCGAAGAAGACGAAGATCAGGTCGACGCGTTCCTAAAGGCCCACCCAGAGTTTACCCAAGAAAGCGCTGCTGATTCCGCCATCGCCAGCGGCCAACTTTCTGAGGCCGGAGAAGCAGCCGTCAAACGCTATACCACCCAAAGCGGCAGCGTTCGCCTCACTCCAAGACGCGCCGAAACTGATGGGTTCTTCTTCGCGATGCTAAGGAAGTCGGAGTAGGTC
Source organism: uncultured Hyphomonas sp. (assembly GCA_964644385.1). GTDB lineage: Bacteria > Pseudomonadota > Alphaproteobacteria > Caulobacterales > Hyphomonadaceae > Hyphomonas. The sequence continues at coordinate 26,472 of CAZXVJ010000035.1, forward strand.
AAACCTTACCCTGTAATTCGTAAAACCGCGTCAGCAACTCAATCTGCCGCGCCGTGAGACTCGGATGCCAAATCTCAAAGATCAGGATGTAGCGCGCCTCGCCACTTTCATTCCAAGCCTCGTGTTCAATCGTATCATCGAACGCGAACATCTCTCCAATCGACCACGCCCGCGTCTCATTTCCAACGCGAAAACCACACCCCGCAGGCATCACTAGCGGCAGATGACAAATCAACCGCGTGTTCAACATGCCATGATGTGGCGGTATCCGCGCCCCGGGTTTCAGCAGTGAAAACAAAACGGATGGGGCAGGGTGCGGGTTCGCCGCGTGCCCAATGGCCTCGATCGCTGCCCAGGTTTTAGGGCAGGCTGCAATGTTTGCCTCTTGGCGTTCGCCTTGTTTCAGCAAGTAGAACGCGCTCCAATCTGGATTGTCCACCAGCGTGTGCGTCACCCCAGCTCCCTCTCGCCCGGCGCCCTCTACATAGGGCGCAAACCCGTCTGAACGGGCGGCAAGCAACGCGTTCAACTCTGCCTGAATGAGCGGCGTTTGGCTCTCCAAAGCTGCCGCCCAGTCAAACATTTGCGGCGGGTAGAATTGCCTCGCGGGAAGACCCGGGAAGAAATACTTAGTGGGCTGAGATGCAAAGGCACGTGCGTGACCGCTTGCAATGGCTAAGGATTGTTCAAATAGGTCGTCATCTAAATGATCGCCCAAGTTTAAGTCAGAGAATTTGGCGCGATAGTCCAACCCGGAGTCTTCCATTGCCGTATGCCGTGCCAGAAACGCATCGGCCTCTGCCAAAAGCGCTGTCATTTCTGGTGTTTGAGCTGCGCCGCCTCGCGCCGCGATCGCTTTGGCGTATAGACGTGTCGCGGCGCTCACATCTTCTGTCTCCGCGAGCATCCCGGCGAGATAAAGCTGCGCTCGCAGATTGCCGGGATCAATTTTGATGGCTTGCCTGAGCGCTGTCTCGCGCCCGCCCCGGTTTCCAGAAAGTCGCCGAGCCTGAGACATCGCAACCCAAATATCTGCGCCCGGCCACCCCATTTCAATGGCTTTTGAGAACGCTGTCTCGGCGCTGGATGCGTCGCCGGCGCGCAGGTCTATCATGCCTTGAGCAGCAAGCGTTCGCGCATGGGTGAGGGCCTCTGTCATGGGGCTTATTTAAGCAATATGGAAAGAATTGGCCAGATTGGGTCAAAGATGACATCGCCTTTTATCACGATATCTCATCCTCTAGAGCGCAAGCGCGTCTGACGATTTTGGAGACACTGAACAAATAAGCATTGATTGGCCCGTTCAGACTCAGCTAAACGGCGCCATGACAAGTGAAAAGCACGAACGCGCCCTCATCATAGACTTCGGCTCTCAGGTAACGCAGCTCATCGCACGTCGCTTGCGCGAAAGCGGCGTGTATTGCGAAATTCACCCCTTCAACAAAGTCGATGCTGCGCTTCTGAAGGATTATAATCCACAAGCCGTTATCCTGTCCGGCGGTCCTGCCAGTGTAACCACTCAAGATAGCCCGCGGGTGGATAGTGCAGTTTTTGCGCTCGGCGTGCCCGTGCTGGGCATTTGCTATGGGCAACAGACCATGATGCAGCAGCTCGGCGGGCGGGTCGAAAGCGGCACCTCTCGCGAGTTTGGCCGCGCCTTTATTGAGAAAGTCTCTGACGACGCGCTGTTTGATGGTCTGTTTGAGAGCGGCGCCGCAGAGCAAGTGTGGATGAGCCATGGAGACCATGTGTCAGAATTGGCACCGGGGTTTGAGATCATCGCCAAATCAGACGGTGCGCCCTTGGCTGTCGTCGCGGATGCAGAGCGTAACTATTACGGAACGCAATTCCATCCCGAAGTCGTTCACACCGCAAATGGCGCAAACCTGTTGCGAAACTTCACCCACAAGATTGCAGGGTTGAAGGGCGATTGGACGATGGCGGCCTATCGCGATGAAGCTATCGAAAAAATTCGCACGCAAGTCGGTAAAGGGCGCGTGATTTGTGGATTGTCAGGCGGCGTGGATAGTTCTGTGGCCGCTGTGCTGATCCACGAAGCGATTGGCGAGCAGCTGACCTGCGTTTATGTCGATCACGGCCTGATGCGCGCCAATGAAAGCGAAGAGGTCGTTGGTCTTTTTCGCGAGCACTACAACATTCCGCTGGTGCATGTCGACGCGGCCGATTTGTTCCTTGGAGATCTTGCGGGCGTATCGGATCCGGAACGGAAGCGGAAGATTATTGGTGGCCTTTTTATTGACGTATTTGAAGCCGAGGCGAAGAAAATTGGCGGCGCTGATTTTCTGGCGCAAGGCACGCTTTACCCCGACGTGATTGAGAG
>CAZXVJ010000036.1:0-16374 GCA_964644385.1 uncultured Hyphomonas sp.
GAAGCCCTGCGCCCCGTCCCCTGACCGCGATCCATCAATATTGAAAATCAAACCATCCCAAGCCGCTTTACCGCGGCCGCACGTGCTACGGTTTCAACGCCTTCAGCAACGCGGCGTTAAACCCTTGCTCATCCAGCGCGGCAATCTCGCGCACAGTCTCATCCACGCGGGCCTTCGCCTTCACATCCTCAAACGCGCCCTCCCCGCGAATACGGTCCATCTTGTGCAGGGCCTTGCCAGACGTACCCGTAAAGATGAACGCCGGACGCCAGGGCAGGCTCGCCGTCTTCGCCAGTTCGTTGGTACAGTTCGACAAGAACGTATTGTAAAATCGGGGCCGCTCCTGAATCGCAATCGTCTTGTTCAGCAAAGCCCCCAAAAACGCCTGTTCTTCTGCCGGCGTCAGGTTCAGCTCATACATGTAGATTTCATGGTCCTGCGTCAGCACGCGGCGCGTAAACATATCCTGCGGGCTCGCCCAAACATAGGTTAGCTCAAACCCGTTCAGCGCCCCGCGCACAATCGAATACGGCTCCTCGGCCTCCTTGCGCGCCTCAACAGACAAGCCAAGCAATTGCTGATCGGCAAACTCAAACACCACCATTGTGTGCGCCATGCCCGGCACACCGGGGTGCGGTTCCACCACAAACCAGACACGCTCAACATCGCTAATCTTAAACGCCCCACTTGGCCGCCACGTCTTGCGCGTTGGGCCGCCGGTATTGAACACCCAGTTGCGATAATCCTCAATGCGAAACGCATCCCCGTCCCGCACAGCGCCCGCTAGCCGAGACACATCATCCTTCCACACCCGGTCATGCCGAGGCGCCCGCGTAAACACCACAATCAGCGCCAGCACAACCGCCGCCAACACCGCCCACAAGATCGGCTTCATCCACATCAATGCCTACTCCTACTGCGCAGCAGCAAAGCTAGACGCCTGCGCCATCGCCCATTCCGTTGCCAAATGCGTATGCTCAGCCCCATCTATCAGCGCGCCCGGTTTCAGCAATTCATAAGCCCGGCTCGCAGGCTTCGCGATATCAGCCGTCACCCGGTGCATAATGTGGCGCGGTGTCAGCTCTGAGGGATGCTCCACGCCAGCCGCGCCCACCACCTCCATCAAGGCGGCGACCGTATTCTTATGAAAGTGATACACCCGGTCTGCTTTGTCCGGCACAACCAGCCCGCGCTGCAGGCCCGCCTTCGATGTCGCAATGCCCGTCGGGCAAGTATTGTTGTGACAGTTCAGCGATTGAATACAGCCCAGCGAAAACATAAACCCGCGCGCCGTGTTCACCCAATCAGCCCCCAGCGCCATAGAGGCCGCCAGCGAGAACGCGCTCAACTGCTTGCCAGAACATGCCAGCTTCACATCATCTTTCAGCCCCGCGCCCACCAAAGCGTTACGCGTCAGCACCAGGCCTTGCCGCAAAGGCGCACCGACATGGTCCAGAAACTCAGCTGGCGCCGCGCCCGTGCCGCCCTCTGCGCCGTCGACCACCATAAAGTCCGCACGTATGCCGGTCTCCAGCATCGCCTTGCACATGGCCAGCACTTCCCAGCGATTGCCGACGCAAAACTTTAGCCCCACAGGTTTACCACCAGAAAGCTCTCTCAACTTGGCGACAAACTCCATCATCTCAATCGGGGTCGAGAAGGCTGAATGAGATGGCGGCGAGAAACACGTCTGCCCAATCGGAATGCCGCGCGCCTCTGCAATTTCCTTCGTCACCTTCGCGCCCGGCAACACCCCACCATGCCCCGGCTTTGCGCCTTGGCTCAGCTTCAGTTCAATCATCTTCACCTGATCATCGCGCGCCACATCTTCAAACTGCGCCGGGTCAAACCCACCATCTTCCGCGCGGCACCCGAAATAGCCAGAGCCCAGCTCCCACACCAGATCCGCCCCGCCCTTGCGGTGATACTTAGACACCCCGCCCTCGCCTGTATCATGATAGAAGCCGCCCTTGGCCGCGCCCTTGGATAGGGCTTCAATCGCGGGCGCCCCTAGGGAGCCAAAGCTCATCGCAGAGATGTTAAACACGCTGGCTGAATAAGGCAGCGCTGTGCCAGGCGCGCCAACCATGACACGCGGGTTCGTATCTTCCGGATGCTTGGCCGCAATCGAATGCGACAGCCATTCATAGCCCGGCTTGTCGATATCCAGATGGCTTCCGAAGGGCTCAACAGATGAGACATTCTTCGCGCGCCGATACACCATCGCCCGGTCTTCATGATTGAACGGGCGCCCTTCTGTTTCGCTCTCAACCATATAGGCGCGAAAGAAAGGCCGCAGCTCCTCAGCAACCCACCGGATGCGCCCAATGATCGGAAAGTTCCGCCAAAGCGTATGGCGCGGTTGAACCAAATCATACAGCCCCAGCAAAACCAAACCCAAAAAGCCAAGCCCAGCAAAGCGAAGCCAAGGCAGCGCCTCAAAGCCTATGAGGCACAAGAACAATCCAGCAATCACGCCGAGCAATGGAAGATAGCGATGCATGTGGCCCTAGCCCCTCTTTTTCATCTACACTGACTCTAACGGGGGGGCGCGCGCGGTCAATCGACACGCTTGACGTCAACACACACTTAGACGCTCAACAAGGAGACAATCATGAAACGAACACTCACGCTTAGCCTGGCAATCATTGGCCTAATGCCGCTCGTGGCAGGCGCTCAGGTGCAGGTCTTTGAAACGCCCTACTGGACTGAGGCCCCCGTCATTGAAGCCATCGGCCGCGCAAACCTACAAGTCGCGCCCAACCGCGCCAGCTTCAATGTCAACTTCACCGAAACAAACAAAGACGCCAAGAATGCGATGCGCTTGGCTGTCGAACGTGGCCGCATCGCTTATGATGCAATCAAGGCCGTAGCGGGAGACACCGCCCGCGTGCAAACCTCTGTCAGCGTAAACCCTTACTATGAACAATATCGAACCAAAGAAGGCGACCGTGTTGAAAATAGACGTGCTGATAAGGTCAAAGGCTATGAGGCGACCGTCACAGTGAATGTCACGGTCACGGATGTTGATACGGCTGGCAAAGCGCGCGCCGCTGCCTTGGTGCTTGGCCCCGAAAGCTCGTCGCGACTGAATGTCTTTCTTGAACGGACCGCAGAGATTAACCGCGAAGCCTATGAAGCCGCCGTGGCCGACGCCGCCGCCCGCGCCCGCGCAAGTGCCAAAGCCGCGGGCGCTCAACTCGGCAAACTCATGGTCGTGCAAGAAGGCAATGGGCCGTGTCTGGGTCGATGGACGACACAAGCTGGCATTGTTATGCGCAGCCGTTCACCCGCCCCGCCGCCGCCCAGTCCTCAACGAACAGCGCCAATGGAGCGAAAACTAGAAACCGTCACTGTCACCAGTTCCATGGTGGGCGGTGAAACAATCACCATTACGCAAGATGATATCGACGCCCTCAACCTGCCCTCCGATGAAAACCCTCAAGATGTGCAAGCAAGCGTCTGTGCGATCTACGCGGTGCAGTGAACCGTCACTCTGGCGCAACAGGCGAAGTCGGAATTGAAAAAACGCTTGGCAGGCGAGTTGAAAATCGGCACATGTAGCATGTAAGAAGAAGTGATTCGTATCGCGTCAACTATTTTATTCGTACACAGACCAACTATTATCAGGAGTCCAACATGGCCAAAGCCCCAAGCAAAAAAGAAGCACTGATGGTGAAATACGTCGCCGACCTAAAAGAGAAAGTCGGCGAAGCCCGCCCAGATATGGCGCTTCTGGAAGCCGCTGTGAAAGCCTGCGGTCCAACCATCTACAAGCCTGACGCGTCGAAAGTCGCCGCGAGCAATAAGGATGAGCTGGCCACCATCCGCAAAGGCTTCATCGCCAAGAAGCTGGGCGTCAAAGATGAAGACAAAGCCAATGCCGCTATGAAGGCCGCTGCCGAGGCATACGGCAAATCCGTTCGCTCCAAGCACCGCGCAGTGTTCTACTATCTCGTCGCCAAGCAGCTGAAAAAAGGTTCAGTCCTTAAAGGCTAAGCACAAGCCGCGACACATAAACAAAGCCGGGCCGCTAAAACAGCGCGCCCGGCTTTTCTATGTTTCCGGCTCAAGCGCACGCGCCGTCACATTGGCGACCTCAGACATCACGCCCGCATACTGCAAATCATCAATCGCGATGACGCGCTTACCGCGCCATTTTGTGTGGTCTTCAACGGCATCTCGCCCCGTCGCTCGGTTCAGCGCGTCCCATACCAGTTCCGTGCAATAGACTTTGGTCTGGTTGTTAAGCGAGAAATCACCATCAAACGGCGTTTGAGCCGCAGCATGGCCAGTAATTGTATCCAGATACACCCGCAGCCCGGCATCGGTTAGATCCGGGCGGTAGAGCCCAGCACGATCCGAATAATACAGAAAGTCTCGCAATGGCGCGCGCGTTACAACAGCTTCCTTCGCCAGCGGATGCCCTGCAGCATCTACGACCTCCCAACCAGCCTCCCCTTTCACCACAACCCCGACATGGCCATAGCGTTGGTCCCGGTCCGATATTTGCGCGGCCAGGTCACCCCAAGACTTATCTCGCCCCCGAAAGATGACATCCCCAGCTTGAATATGCGGGGTGAGGTCCAGCACAAGGCTGGGGGCAATGGGATCACCGTAATGGGCCGGTACGCTGGGCGTCGACAGGGATTTCACCCAAATCCCCATCCACACGCCGCCAACAATCAGCGCCGCACAAACCGCCCAAACAAAGCGCCGTCTTACATCGCGCATTGCTTGAGAGACGACATGGTTTTCTCAGCGACGAACTCTGCGCCTTTCTTGTCCTTCATGGCGTCTTCGGCGTCATCGGGCGACTCATAAGACACAAACTCAATTGCCAGCTTCATTTGCTTTCCATCCAAAACGTCCGCCACTTTCTCATGCGTGCATTTACAGACAGATTTCTGAGCCGCCTTATCGCCATTGAACTCGTTCTTTGCGACGCCATCCATGCACGCACTGACGAACTTGCCTTCTGAACTGCCGCATGCGGCCAGAAACACAGACGCCGCAGCTATAATAAAAATCTTCTTCATGGGTTAGGCTCTCTTCGAATGAGGAAGATGTCTCTAAAAATCGTTCAACCGCGCATATCGGTCGCGGTGATAGCTGGCGCTGCCATATAAAGTTTCCTGCACGCGGGCGCGTTTCAGAAACAGGCCGGGGTCGGCGTCATCTGTCATGCCGATGCCGCCATGCAACTGCACGCATTCATTCGACACCAAGTGCACGGTGTCGCTCGCCCGCGCTTTGGCAAGGCTCGCCAGTTCAGGCAGATTGTCTGCCCCGGTATCTGCGCCCGCCAACGCGGCCGCCACGCATGAGCGCGTCAGCTCAAGATCGGTAAACATCGACGCCATGCGATGTTGCAGTGCCTGAAAGCTGCCAATCAACTGACCAAACTGCTTGCGCTCATTCATATAAGCCAGCGTCATATCAAACGCGGCTTGCGAGGCGCCCAGCATTTCTGCAGACACGCCAATCGCGGCACGGTCCAGCACGGTCTCCAAGGCATCCGCGCCCTTGTCGACCGCGCCTAGCACCGCGTCTTCCTTGACCAGCACATCTTCAAACGTCACATGCGCGGCGCCATGAGAATCCATCGTGTTCAGCGCCTGCACGCTCACGCCCTTCGCATCAGACGGCACCAGCATCAGCGTTAGCCCATGTCGGTCCCCTGCTTCGCCAAATGTACGCGCCACCACGATAAACATATCGGCGTGATGCCCGTCTGGCACAAACCGCTTCATACCGTTCAATGTATAGCCTTGCCCATTGCTTTGCGCTTCGCTTGAAATATTCAGCGGGTTGAAGTGGGCGCTCTCGTCCAGCGCGAGGGCAAACGTGGTTTCGCCGCTGGCAATCTTGGGCAGCCACGCGGCTTGTTGGGCAGGGCTCCCCGCCAATTGCAGCGTTGACGCCCCGATCAGCGCAGTTTGCAACAAAGGCGTCGCGGCCAATGTGCGCCCTTGCGCCTCCAATATCTGGCCCAGTCCAACCAGCCCAAAATGTTCGCCGCCAGGTTCATCGGGAATAATCACGCCGAAAAACCCAAGTTCAGCCAGTTTCTTCCGCGTGTCAGGGTCTACGCCATTCTTTCCAGCGTCGCGCAGAGCGCGCAAATGCGTAATCGGCAATTCGCCTTGCATAAATGCTGTGCCGGTGTCGCGGAGCATTTCTTGGTCTTCGGTCAGTACAAACGTCATTTTTGCCCTCATATCTCTGGCTGCCAAGCCATTGTCGGCGTTTCCGGCGTCCATGACAATCTCTGCCGCAAGGTCACACGCGCATCAATTGCACAAGTGTTCACGCACATCATGTCATTGGGGAATTTTCATATTTGAAGATATGTGCTTTTATCCTCCGGACAGATCAGATTTAGGGCATTTGACATGAAAACTATTCTCCTCATCCTCGCCGGAATGGCCGCCACTTTTGTTGTCGCCGCCTCCGCCCAAGAACAGGCCGTCCGCCAGGTCGCTGCCACTGGCGAAACGTCTTACACTACCAGTTGGCAGGAAGGCACAGTGCGCTATCGCTCCATCATGTTCCCGCATGAAATTGACGGCTGCAAGATCATGGTTCAGTCGCGGCGCTCATTCGCGGGCGAAGGCGCTGGCTTCCATGAACTTGAAGGCCCAGACTGCGACTGCAATCTGGTGATTGATGGCTATGACGGCTTCTTCGGTCAGGCCGAAGGCTACACCGCAGAGAAACTCCTCAATGTCTGCGAACGTCCCGGCCTTGATGGCAATGACGAGAAATACGTGCTGATGCGCGAAGGCCTGAAGCAAGAACCAAGGTTCACGGTCAGAAGCGAAATACTGGGGCGCTAACCCCAATCAGGCTGCAGTTTGAACGTCGCGGCGCTGCAATCGCGTCCGCCCTGGCGTACGATCATGGACACCTCTGTGTCCGTGGCAGCCACCTCTGCCACCTCAAATACACGGCCCAGCTCAACATAGTGCATGAAGCGCATCTCGCCGCCGGTCACCACGAACGGGGCCCCGGCCCGATTTAAGCTGACAAACTGGCGGCACGCATCGGCCAGATGATTGGCGTTCACATGGTCGCCCGAACCTGAATGATAGCGATGCCCCGGTATCAATCCGGTCTCGCGCGTAATCAGCGCCAATGCCTTTGGTGCGCTGCCCGGCTGCAGTTCTGACAGGAACCCTTCTGACGCCCGCGTCACGCCCAACTGCTCGGGCGGTGCAAAGGCAAAGTCTGGCGTATCCTCAGATGCCGCAGTCGCTTTTTTGGATGTCTTCCGCCAGTCTTTGAAATCGCGCGTCTTGAACACAACACCCCTGCCAATGATTTGATAGACCAACGTTCCATTCGCATCAAAAAAGATAAGCCGAAATTGCATTAGGTCTTCGTCGCGCGGGCCTTCCGCCAACCCGTGCGTCGCATGCCCTGCTCCCGGTGGGCCGCACACCCATGTCACATGCGTCAGAGCTGACCATTTCGTCGTATCAAAACTGCCGCGGGCTGCCCCTGTCTCAACCGACGCCCAATAGTTGATCGTCTGCACCACAATCGGATCATAAGGCGCCAGCGCCAACCATGGCCACGCCGCTTCGTCCCGCGAACATTTGAACGTCACCGTCCCATCGCCGAGCACCTCATGCGAATGCGTAAATCCACCGATCTCCGAATTGGTCATACCGAAACCATCGCAAACCGGACCCGCCGAAGCATCTATCCCGGCTTATGCTCTCTCAATCCCAACACACGTTTCGCCACCACGTTCAGATTGATCTCCGTCGTGCCGCCCTCAATCGAGTTGCCCTTAGCGCGCAGCATTGAGCGCGGTGCTTTCAGTTCAGCCTCGCCAAAGCCTTCACCTTCCCAGCCAAGCCCTTCAGTGCCCAACGCCTCAACGATCAGTTCCGTGCGTTCCTGATTCATCTTCGCCACCGCGGCTTTCAGGATAGACGCGGTATGCCCCACTTCCTGTCCAGCTTTCGCCTGCTCATTCGAGCGCGCAACGGTCAGATGAAACGCGCGCGCCAGCATTTTATTGGCCGCGATCCGGTTGCGCAGATCATGGTCTGCGATGCGCCCATCGGCGTCCGTGCCGACATGGCGCTTGGCATATTCTTCGGCCGACAAAATGCCCGAGCCGCCTGATCCGCCAAAGCCTCCGGCAGAGATTGAAGAGCGCTCAAACTGCAGCAAGCGTTTGGCAATCTTCCAACCGCCATTTACCTCGCCAACCAACTGATCTTTTGGCACCTTCACGTCGGTGAAGAACGTCTCACAAAACGGTGACGATCCAGAAATCAAGGTAATCGGCCGCGCTTCAACCCCCTCGCTTTCCATATCAAACAGGATAAAGCTGATGCCCTCATGCTTTACGCTCGTATCCGTGCGCACCAGACAGAAAATCCAGTCGGCTTGATCGGCGTAAGAGGTCCACACTTTTTGGCCATTGATTAGGTAATGATCGCCCTTGTCCTCACATTTGGTTTGCAAGCCCGCCAGATCAGACCCAGCGCCCGGCTCTGAATAACCCTGACACCAGCGCGTCTTGCCCTTCACGATATCAGGCAGGAACCGCTTCTTCTGCTCCTCATTACCAAACTCGATCAGCGCGGGGCCAAACATCCACAGTCCGAAGGAAAACAGCGCCGGGCGCGCCCTGATCGCGCGCATTTCTTCTTGCAGCACTTTTGCCTGCGCCTTGCTCAACCCGCCGCCGCCATAGGCTTTGGGCCATTCCGGCGCTGTCCAGCCCATATCGCCCATGCGCTCCAGCCAGACCTTCGAATCCGGGTTCTTAAACGTCCCCTTCTTGCCACCCCATACGATCTCATCATCCGGCATAGGCGTGCGCATTGAGGCAGGGCAGTTCTCGTCCAGCCAGCTGCGAACTTCCAGGCGAAATTTATCAATATTGTCGGGGGCATCAAAGGGCATAGCAGGTCTCCAGAAGGGGCGCTCAATCTGTTGAGCACGCCAAGCCAATATGCAGCAGCACCGAGCCGACGCCAAGTCTTACGCCGCGAGAGGCGCTACAATTACTGCGTTGACGTTTCGCTACGCCGCGACAAAAGTCTTAAGCATGAACCCTTGGCTATCTCTCACCATCGCAATCTTTTTTGAAATAGTCGCCACGCTGATGCTCAAACAGTCGGCAGGCTTCACCAAGATTTATTGGGCCCTTGGGTCCATCGCGGCCTATATCATTTGCTTTTGGTTCTTCGCGCCCGCCATTCAGGCTTTGCCCGTCGGGGTCGCCTACGCTATCTGGTCCGGCATAGGCATAGCGGCGGTCACGCTCATCAGCTATTTCATATTCGACCAATCCCTGTCCGTGGCGCAGGTCAGCTTTATCGCCCTCATACTCGTCGGGGCGATTGGGCTAAACCTGACCACACAGGCCTGACGGTCTAGCCAACCGGATAAGCAAATTCTTCGCGGACAATTTTGCCATCATTAACAACATAGGTCGCCACTTCGCGCATCTGTGTGCGTTCGCCGCTCTCCTTGTTCGTGACATCCATATCGAAGATCACGTTGAACCGATCTTCGCCATGCACAAATGGTCCTTCTGCGGTTGTGCTATGCACTTCGTGTGCACCTTCCCACCAGTCGCCTTTGGCAACGATCGCTTCCAGCCCATTCGAGATACGTTCGCCATCTGGCATCGGCACGGCCTCAGCAGAAATCGCTTCAGCCGAATACATCTGCTGCTGCGCTTCGCGCCATTGTCCATTATTGCAAAACTCAACCAGCTGACTGCCGATCTGCATAAGTTCCTGTGGTGTCGCCATAAGATTGTCCTCCATCTGCGTGATTGCGATCAGCTTACCACGCCCGTGCCAACTCAGCCAAACCGCCCGCCCTGCGCCGCGGTATCGATGCCCGCCAAATTAACAAGATGAATAAACAGCAGAAACGCAACAAAGGCCGCCGCCAGCATCACCGGAATCCAAGGCACGCGGATTTTCGCCAAATCATTGCGCGGTTTACTGGCGCGCCAATTGCCCAGCACCATCAATCCGGCGCAGATGACAAGTCCCGTACAGGTGAGAATGAGATCAAGCATGGCGGAGGCGGCGTCCTAGATACGGCAGAATGAGGCGTCTTCGCCCAGAAATGGGGGCAGTTCCACAATCCGTAAAGGGCGCGTATCATCGCCGCGCTCTGCAACGGCCAGTAAATCGGCAGCGTCAAAGCATGCCAAATTCGCCGAAAGCCCATCTGGCCGGGCGCTGCCAGCGCGATCATCGCCCCTGCCCCATAGGTGATCGCGAACACCGCTTGTCCAAACACACCCAGCGTCGCGCCCGGCAATATCGCACACATCAAACACCAGATCGCCCAGGGTCCATGCGCCAACGCCGACAGGATGGCGGCGCCAAGAGTCAGTTGCGTCGATAGAAAGCCCGCGACACCCATTTCACGCACGGTCATCCGCGGGGACCGCATCAGAACGAGCCAGGTTTGCAAAAACCCCTTTAGCCAACGGCTCCTCTGCGCCAGCCAGACGTTAAGCTGCGCCGGAGGGGCCTCAAGCGTTGGCGGCGCGATCATGCCAATGGCGGCGCCCGTCCGCGCAAGGCGAAGGCCCAGATCAGCGTCCTCTGTCACATTCCACGCGTCCCAGCCGCCTCCCCCCTCCAATGAGGATCGCCGGAAATGATTGCTCGTCCCGCCTAATGCAATTGGAAGATTATGTTTTGCGAGCGCCGGCAGGATCAGCCCAAATTGTATCGCGTACTCCAGCGCCCACTGCCCGGCGAGCCAGCCGCCCAGCCCTGCGCCTTGCCCGCCCTCTCCAACCAAAGGCGCCTGCACACAGGCCAACCGATCATCGCTATCCCGAAACGCCCTCACCGCCGCCTTGAGTTGCTGTGGATGCGGTCGGTCTTCGGCGTCATACACCACCACAAACTCTCCATGCGCTGTCTCCAAGCCATAGTTCAGCGCGCGCGGCTTGGTGCGCGGCTCGCCCGGCGGCAATATGTGCAACTCCGCGCCCGGCGGCCAAACCTCTGCCGCCAGCGCTATCGCGGTCTCGTCGTCTCCTGCTTCTATCAGCAGCTTCACATCCAGCCGATGTTGAGGATAATCCAGCGCGCAAATCGCCTCGGCAAGCTGCCTCGCCGTTTCCGCTTCCCTGTGCAGAGCTATGAGCAACGTATAGGTTGGCCAGGCCTCATCCACGTCCACCGATTGGGCCACATGCGAGGCGTTGAGGCCCATCACGGCAAGGCACATTCGCCAAATCAAGATGGCAACAAACACCAACAGAGACACACCGCCAAACACCGCTATTGCGGACGCAGGCCAAAGCAGCAGCCATGGCCCAGCGACCGCGCAAGCGCGTTTGAACCACCGGACCTGTCCTTCGCTGATGGCGCGATAAGCGGACTGCGCGGGGACAGCCCGGCGAAACCCATTAGCCGCCCGCTCGGCCCGCGCCGCATTGGGAGCAGGACGCGCAATTCCCCGCACCAAAATGCCCTGCTCGGCATCTAATTCAAAAAACCCGTCCGCACCCATTCCGGTAGCAAAACGAATTTTTACACCAAATGCGAGTCATTTCTCAAAGGACGGGGACAACCCGACGTCTGACGTCTGTCATCTGATACCGCGCTGGCGCGCTAACGCTTCAACGAAATCCTTGGATTCCTTCAGCCCTGCGCCTGTCATCTGACGATGGATTTTAATCGCATTGATTTTCTGACCTGCCTGCAAAGCGTCAAGCACTGGGCCCCAGTCAGAGGCTCCATCCGAATGGCTATGAGGCTCACTGGCCATATGCGGAGGCGGCGCTGCGCGGCGGATAGGCCGGGGCTGCGCCCTTGGCCCTTGTTCGCGCGCTTCAGCTCTGCGCCCTGCCCGCACCCCCCACATATAGCCTATCAGGGCAGCAATCGCCGCCACGATGATTAATTCAAGTGTCATCCGCCCCTCCCCTTATCCACAGGCCTAAATAGCCTGAATCATATGCTTGTACAGCCTATCAGAGCAAAATGGGGTTTGCGACCCAAGAGTTTTGTTCTATATATGTTCTCATGAACGATATGACGGTTATTTGGCTCAAAAGAGACCTGCGCTTGCATGACCATGCTGCGCTGAATGCGGCATGCGCCAGCGATGGTGCTGTTCTGGCACTCTATATCTTTGAGCCTGAATATTGGCGTTTACCGGAACATTCGGAGCGTCAGTTCGATTTTTTGGTGGAAAGCCTGAAAGAGTTGGACGTGCAATTAAAGGCCCGCGGCGGTCGGTTGTGTATCCGCGTAGGTGGCGCAGTTGATGTCTTTTCCGCGCTCCACACGCGCCATGGCATTGCCGCCATTCACAGCCACGAAGACACCGGGCTGCAATGGAGCTTTGAACGCGATAAAGCGGTTCGTCGCTGGGCCCGCCGCGCAGGGGTTCCGGTGCGTGAGCATGGCCAGCACGGCATTAATGCAGATTTGGAAGATCAAGACGTCTGGCAAGGCTGGTGGACCGAGCAGATGTCTAAACCGCGCTTGACGGCACCAGAACAAATCAACAGCGCTGACATCTCATCAGACCCTTGGCCTTTGGCTGAAGATTTCGGTCTTGGTGGCCCGGACTGTCCACAGCGCCAGCGGGGCGGCCGCAGAGAAGGTGTTGCCATGCTCAGAACCTTCCTGACGGAACGTGGCAGAACCTACCGCGCAGATATGGACGATCCAACGCGTTCAGAAACCAGTTGCTCCCGGCTATCACCGCATCTTGCTTTTGGCACTGTGTCGATGCGGGAAGCTTGGCAAGGCGCCGCAAAAGCCCGCATCTGTCATGCCAAAGCAGGCGATACGAAATTTGTTCAATCGGTCGATAATTTTGTAAACCGGCTGACATGGCATTGCCGCGCTTTGCAAACGGTAGAGCAGAAAACCACCCTGGCCGGGCGCGCACTGCTGACCGGCGGGGGCGATGATCGCCCGATACCCAGTTTAGATGATCCACGTCTGAATGCCTGGCGCGATGGCCGGACAGGCTTTCCTTTCATCGATGCTTGCATGCGAGCCCTGCGGGAGACCGGTTGGCTCAATTTCCAGATGCGATCCATGCTTATGGCCTTTGCTGCCAATCAATTATGGATGGATTGGGTGATACCGGCCACACAACTTGGCGCCCTGTTCACTGATTTCGAAGCGGGCCTCCATTATCCGCAGGCGCGTCGGCAATCGGGCGTCAATCAGCGCAATCAGCCGCAAATTGCGAACCCCGTCCGCCAATCCAAACAGTTAGATCCCAGCGGGGCCTTCATTCGGCGATGGGTGCCGGAATTGGCGCATTTACCTGACGTGCACATACATGCGCCTTGGGATGCGCCTAAATCTGCTTTGGCTGCGGCTGGAATCGTTTTTGGCCAAACCTACCCCATGCGCATCGTCGATCATGTCGCCGCCGCACGCGAGGCGCGTGAGAAAATGCGCGCGGCGCACACCTCGTCTCGCGCACGCCCTTCTGCCCACAAGTCTGCTCGGCAAACGCCACCTACGCTGAGCGGAGTAGATACGCCTTTGCCAGTCAACGCTGTTCGCTCGCGCGCGCGGCACACTCGCAAAGACACAGCGCGACAACTCAGCCTCGATCTGTTTGCGCCAACACACCTGTCAGACCGGAAAAATCCATCATAGCGCATTGCAAACCCCTCAGCGCGCCACCATTTCCCGCCATTTTTCACTGACAATCCTCCAAAAGACGCCAATTTTCCGCGTGTCCTTGAATGCTAAAAGCCTCGCCCCATATGGTTGTCTAAGGTTCATGTCCTTGAAAATGCAGATAATTATTGTTTTTCGATAATTTTTTATTGTTTTTCGATAATTAGTCCCTATCTTGAATGTGTCGACGGCGAAATGGTTCGCCCGGAACACAAAATAAAATCAAGAAGGACAACCATCATGACCCCCCGCGCCCAACAGAGTGAACAGCCCCTTTCGGCCCACCTTTCTGCACCGACTCTTCCAGTCAATGCAGTGGAGGCACGCGCTTTCATTCAACCGGTCTCACAAGCCGCTCCCGCGCAACGCCCCTCTATATTGGAGCGCCGTCGCCGCCGGTTTGGTCGCCGGGTCAATCACTAACGACAGATGGCGGGGCGTGCCTGCCCTGCCATTTGAATAGCGCGGAGAGTCACACTCAACGCGCGCAAGCGCCGCCAGACCGTCTCTCCCCTGCTTTGGTCTAGGCGGCGCTACTGCGCGTCAGCTGCCCTCATCACGGCCGCGAAGATCCTTGGGGCGAATGACATCAAACAGTTTGAAATGCGCAAAAACAAACGGGCCATCATCTTCGGCCGCAAACAGCGCAGCGCATCCGGTCGGAAACTTTTCTGACAGCCGCAATGACGCATGATGGTCCAAGCTTCCGCCCTCCTTTAGGATCGACAACGAAAAATCATGCATCCCCGGATTGTGCCCAACCAACATGAGCGTGTCGGTCGCCTCATTCTTGCTGACCACATCAACGATCCCTCGGAGGCCTGACAAATACAAAGACTCCATCGGCCGCACTCTCTCATCCTCTACCACCTTCGCGACCTCCGCGCAGGTCTCCCGCGCGCGGCGGGCCGAGGATACGAGAATGAGATCTGGACTCCACCCCCGCGCGACAATCTCTTGACCCATGCGCAACGCGTCGGTGAACCCACGCTCAACTAGGGCGCGACCAAAATCATCGATCCCTTCAGACCAAGCTTCGGTTTTCGCATGTCGCATAAGAATCAGGCGTCTCATAAGACCTCTTGTATCAGGTTTGCGCGCATCAACGCGACATGGGATTAGAAAATCTTACGCGCGAGTTCAGGCCCTATGCCTTGGTTTGTCAGCTGTTAGGCATCATTTCTGAGCCTGAATGCAAGCACTAGGAGCTTAAAATGAGCCTGCTAATTGGCGATGTCGCCCCAGACTTCGAAGCTGAAACCACAGAGGGCCGAATAAACTTTCATGATTGGGCCGGTGATAATTGGGTCGTTTTCTTCTCTCACCCCGCAGATTTTACCCCCGTGTGTACGACCGAGTTAGGCTATACAGCCAAGCTGAAAGACGAGTTTACCGACCGTAACGCCAAAGCCCTTGTGATATCGGTCGACAGCGTTGAACAACACTCCGCTTGGATTAGGGACATTGAAGAAACCCAGCACACCAAAGTGCAATTTCCAATCATTGCCGACACCGACAAGAAGGTGGCCACTCTTTACAACATGATCCACCCCAACGCCGATGCTAACGTCACCGTGCGCGCCGTGTATGTTATTGACCCCAATAAGAAAATTCGGGCCTCAATCATTTACCCACCAAGTGCTGGGCGCAATTTCGACGAGATCTTGCGACTGATCGACAGTCTGCAACTAACCGATCACCACAAAGTCGCGACCCCCGTAAACTGGCAGTCAGGCGAAGATGTTATCATTGTACCTTCTGTCACAGATCCAGATGAAATCGCGCGCCTATTCCCCAAGGGCCACACCGTGATCAAGCCGTATCTGCGCTATACACCCCAACCCAACAAATAGGGTCGACTCAATCCCCTTTGCGACTCTATTCCGAGCCGTCTCTGCACTGTTTGCGGAGACGGCTCTCTGCCAACATCAGTTCCGTCCGTGGGCGCGGCGGACATCTTGTTCCCAACTGGGTGACTGACCCGACAAGACCTGCTCATGATCGGCAGTACCGAACGGTCTTATCGGCAGAAGAGACGTGTTATCAATTTTGTCTGCGACCGCGATCCCTTCAAACATAGCTTTTGGTCCACCTTGAGGAGCTAAACGCCGCTCAAGATCTGAGCCAGGCCCGCCAATTTTCGCTAGCGCATTATAGTATTGCGCATCAAAAAGCCTCTGATCTTCCAGCGGAGTCGCATCATACAGCGGCGCATAGGACCCGCGCGCCGTCTCCCCCTCGTCGCACCCCGCTTTGATCTGCTGCTGCAGAGTCAATCTCCCACATAACAATCCCGCAAGTGCGCGTCGTTCTGCTTTGCCGAGTGCAGGTGTCGGTTCGGGTTCGGACGGCGCTTGCGCGACCATGCTCGATTCCCGAGATGGCGTCGCCAAGTCTCGGACAATGGGAATTGGAACCGACGGCACAGTCAGATCTGGTGGGGTCGGGGCCTTTGGACTCAGAGGGCGCGTTTCTGGCATCTGCTCGGGTTGTATCCCTGTTGGGACAGTCTCCACAATATTTGGCTGAGCAGTCGCGTACTGCGGCGGCCCCAGCTCGACAATTTCGATGGCTATTGGCGGTGACTTTAGCGCCTTTTGCGCGCCCGTTGCGGGTTGATATCGAAACATCCACGCAAAAGCTATCGCGTGTAGGGCAATAGATGCTCCCAGCCAACGCAATGCGAAAAGCTTCGATGCTATAGACGGCC
>CAZXVJ010000036.1:16474-28631 GCA_964644385.1 uncultured Hyphomonas sp.
GGCAGGATCGCGCGTTCAATCACTTCAATCTGGCGTTCTCGGGCCAACCGCATCGCTGTCTGACGTGTCAGACCGTTCAAGAAGCAGTCCGGCGTTGGGGTATGCAGCGCGCCATCTCTGACGAAGAAAATATTGGCCCCGGTCGCCTCTGCGATCTGACCGCGATAGTCCAGCATAAGCGCATCGGCATACCCTGCCCGCTCTGCGGCGTGTTTTGACAAGGTGCAAATCATATAGAGGCCGGCCGCTTTCGCATCACATGGCGCTGTATCAGGCGCAGGGCGTCGCCAATCGGCATGGGTCATCCGAATGCCCTTCATCTTGTCGGCAAAATAGTCGCCCCATGCCCAGACAGCGATAGCCAGATGGATTGAGTTTTGTTGGGCAGACACCCCCATCATCTCTGAACCGCGCCACGCAATCGCGCGCACATAGGCATTCTCCAACCCAGATCGTTCTAGCGTCTCACGTTTGGCCGCTTCTATTTGCTCGACTGTGAACGGGATTTCGAACCCCATGATCTTCGCGGAGTTGTGCAAGCGCTTCGAGTGATCGAGCGATCGGAAGATTTTGCCACCATAAGCCCGCTCGCCTTCGAACACCGCGGACGCATAGTGAAGGGCATGGGTCAGGATGTGTACCTTGCTATCGCGCCATGGCGTAAAGTCGCCATCCATCCAGATTACTCCATCGCGGTCATCATAGGGTTGGACTGCCATCGTTCTGCGCGCCTTTGCTTGCACTTTTCTCGTTTGTCGGTTCATTCTCAGACTATGACCCTCGACGTCAACTCCAACCGGCCTTTTGACCAACGCCTTTTCCTTATGGACCAGGAGTTAGATCGAGGCGTTGCGCTTATGTTGCGCGCTGAACGCGCCCTACTGGGCGAAATGGAGAAAGCGCGCGCAAACACAGGTCTGTCAAAAAGTGAGATGCAGGTTCTCATGGCGATCAAGCATCAACCAGATAAAAGCGTTGGGGATATCAGAAAGTTACTAGCCATGACGATCCCAACCTTCGCACGCTTGATTGGCGAGCTCGACCGGCGCGGATTGATTGAGCGACATCCGTCCCATATGGATCGGAGGCGACGACGGCTCGTACTATCGGACGCGGGCGCTGCGCTGACCACACCGATTACGATCGCGCTGCGCGAAAAACTACGCACGGCTTTCCGTAAAGCTGGACCTGATGCGGTCTCAGGTGCGCGCACTGTGTTTGAAGCCATATCAGATTGATCCAGCCATAATGACCGAGCCCGCACACATTCTGATCGTTGACGATGATGATCGCATTCGAGATTTGTTGAAGCGCTACCTCGTAAAATTGGGGCACCGAGTATCGTCAGCCCCAGGCGCGGACGGCGCCCGAAAACTGATGAACACGATGAATTTTGACCTTGCCATTCTCGACGTGATGATGCCGGGAGAAGATGGCCTCTCCCTACTGTCTTCAATCCGTGAGGGGCGCGATAAAGAAACACCGGTCATGCTTCTGACAGCGCGTGGTGATACAAGTGATCGGATTGAAGGCTTAAAGCGTGGCGCGGATGACTATCTCCCCAAACCTTTTGAGCCGGAAGAATTGGCTCTTCGCTGCGCAGCCATTCTGAAGCGATCACAAAAGGATGCTCCGCCAGAAGATCTCGAAATGTCAGGGCTAATTTTCAACATCAATCGCGGCGAATTGCATGATGGGGACACACGTGTTCGCCTCACCGAAGCTGAGCTGCATCTATTGTCTATTCTGGCCCGAAATTTTGGGGAACCGGTTAGCCGTGAAGAATTGGCCGCGCAGACCTCTGCTGGACTAGAGCGATCCATAGACGTGCAAGTTACGCGTCTGCGCCGGAAGATCGAACCCAATCCCCGCGAACCGATCCACCTACAAACAGTGCGCGGTATTGGCTATCGATTGATCCCGGATTAACACCATGTTGAGATTGAGAGACATTACGCCCAGCGGCCTTTATGCCCGTAGCCTGTTGATGGTTCTGGTTCCCTTAGCGCTGATACTGGCGCTGATGACCTGGTATTATTATGACAGCCATATCGCCGAGGTGAACCGTAAACTCGGCCAATCTGTGGCGCGAAATGTAGAGCTTGTTCAGGTGTTTTGTGAGGAACGACCCGAATCGCCTGATGTCCGAGCTCAGTTAGAAAGCCGCCTTGATCTGACCTTCTCATGTGATCAACTCAGTGAGGTCGATTTCCCAAAGGGCGTCCTCGAGGCATTCAATTACAGCAATGGTCTTCGCGAGGAATTGGAGACGCGGCTTAAACAGCCGGTTCGGGTCGGCCTCGACCCGAAAGCCTCTTTGATCGACATTCGTTTTGCCTCAGGCAGCGATACAATCAGGGTGGAGGTTGAGCGCAAACAAGCGCTAACCATCAATGCGCACTTCTTCATTGTATGGGTCATTCTTTCGTCGCTTGTGATGGTCGCTTTAGCGATCGCGTTTCTCAATCAACAAGTGCGGTCCATTCTGCGTCTATCGGATGCAGCGCGCGCGTTTGGCCGCGGCCGAGATGTACCTGATTTCAGGCCCTCAGGTGCCACCGAAGTGCGCGAAGCGGCACGATCGGTCATCGACATGAAGAACCGTCTGACAGCTTTCGCAGAGCAGCGTACGGCGATGCTTGCGGGGGTGAGCCATGATTTGCGCACACCCCTCACCCGGCTGAAGCTAGCGCTGGCGATGATGGAGGAGTCTCCAGATATCAAAGCCGCCAGATCAGATCTCGATGATATGGCAATGATGCTAGATGAGTATCTGCTGTTTGCCAGTCGGGATGAAATGGATGAGCCGGTCCAACTTGATTTGGCAGCACTGGTGCGTGACGTTGCGGCCGGATTTAGTGAACCTGTAGAGGTCAGCGGCCCTTACAAGGTTTCTGTTCTGGGCCGAAAATTGAGATTGAAGCGGGCGATTTCGAACTTAGTTGCAAACGGTCTCAAATATGGCACGAAAGTCCACATCACCGTGATTGATGGCCCAAAAGCGACGGACATTCATGTCGACGACAACGGCCCCGGTATTCCGAAGGACAAGCGAGCGGATGCCATGAAGCCGTTTTCACGACTTGATGATGCCCGCACTCAAAATACATCCGGCACTGGGCTTGGGCTCTCGCTGGCGAGCGACACGGCACACGTACATGGCGGCGATCTAAGACTGGGCGTTTCGGAGATGGGGGGCTTACGCGCGACCCTGCGGATACCGCACTAATCCGCGCCAGACGCTTTATCGCCGTCAGCTGTGTCTTCAAACCAAACCTCTACGGGCCCTTTCAAAAGCATGGTGAGCGGATTGCCTTTGCGATCCAGCGCTTTGCCCGCCGCGACCCGTATCCACCCTTCCGAGAGGCAGTACTCGGTTACGTTGGTTTTTTCGTTGCCTTTGAAGCGAACGCCGATGCCGCGCGCTAACAGCGCCTCATCATAAAACGGGCTGTTGGGCAGAATGCTTAAGCGGTCTGGAGGTGTATCTGTCATATGCGTGTTCTAACCTGCCCGTATTGGCCTTGCCAAGAGCGGTCAGATCGCGCGGTGCGGTTCAGAATTGTCCCATTCGGCCAGCAACATGCGGAGCGCGGACACAAATGCCAATGGTTGATCCAACATGATGTGGTGTCTCGCATGGGGGATAGATACAAACGGCACCTGATGACCGAGCAGGCCGCGCATATACTCGCCGACATCATCTGGCATCAGCGCGCTCTCCTCTCCCCGGATAATCGCCACACGGCACTTGGCCGCCTTCAGCATATCTGCAGGTTCACGTTCAGATTTGAAACGTTTCCAGATCATCGGGTCGAACTTCCACGTCCAGCCTGCTTCACCGCTGTCAGTTGTGGTTTTTTTCAGGCTCCAGCGGGCAATATAATCCATCGCATAATGGTTTTCGCAGAGTTGAGGCGGGGCAAGGCGGAACCGCCCAAGCGCGCTCTTTAGATCGGCGTAAACGCGGTTGGGCCGCCCGGACCGTGATGGCCCCGTCCGTTCCCGGTCAGGAGGGTTCACCGGACTGTCAACAATCACCATACCTGTGAACCGATCACCATGATCTGCTCCGGTCAAAAGTGCCACAAAGCCGCCGAACGAATGCGCCACGATGACGGGCTTTTGCGCAGATTTGAAGTGCCCGGCATCTTCGGCCACTGCGACCAACTCATTCGAAAACGTCTTCATGTCATAGGCGTCTCGCCACGCGCTGTCGCCCATGCCTGAGAAGGTGACTGCGGCGACGTTGTAATGTTCGGCAAAATACGGGGCGATAAAATCCCACCAATGCGCATGCGCTCCGTTTCCGTGCACGAGCAGCAGGCCGGGGTTGCTGGCATCGCCCCAGCGCTGATAACTGATTTTAGCGCCTTCAACGTCAATCTCAACCGTCTCATAGGGTTGGGCAACTGCGTCTTGAAACCATGCGGGCGCAGGGGGCGTTTCGCCCGCATAGGAACTGAGAGGTCCGCCCTCCGACGGCATCTCTGCGGGCTGATCTTTAACGATGCGATCGGACTCTTTGGCCATGCGGACCTCTTATTGGTTACGCCTTTCTAATGAAACGGCCACGGCGCGAACACAAGCTTGCCGTGAAATAGCCACAGAAAAAACCGACCTCCTAAGCCCTCATTCCAACGCTAAATTCGGGGTCGTTTTGATCTGTATTCCGAATGCCGGATGGGGAAGGAGACGGGCGCTAGGGTTCGCCCCCCGACTTCAAATAGCGACCGTTCTCGTCCGGCGCGCCCTGATCTTTGCAAGCCCTCCTTGTGAGATCAGGGCGCACTTTTATCAGCGATATATTCCCCTTTTGGCCTAGCGGCATGAAGATTGCTTCCCCTGAGAGGCGAACTTAGGAGCCGTGCCGTGTTGAAACGATTGATCCCTGCCCTTTTAGGCTTAGCGCTGGCGCAGACCGCTGCTGCAAGCCCAGAGCTCGCTGAGGTTTGGGGCACAAAAGCCGGTGATTTGCATGCACAGAGCGCTGTTCTGCGTGACGCCAATGATGCTCACCTGCCACAAAACTATGTGCGCGAGTTGGAGCGTTTTGCCATCACGGCGACGCGTTTGGGGACATGGAATGACGAACAAGGCGGCGCGGCTGACCTTGGCTGCATCTTTAGAGGCATGGCCGAAGAAGCAGAACTTCAATTGATGGCGCTGGAGGATGCGAAGGGGCCAGCGGCGCGTGACGTAGCCTTCAATCGCCTTGTGTCGATGTTTGACGATGCTCAGGTGATTTCCAAAGCCGCCGTACTGGCCGCGCGAGGGGAAAGCGCTCAAACACCCGCCAGAACAGCAGACGACAGTATTCCGCAGCCCTGCCCGGCCAATTCGGCCGTGCTGGAAGCCCTGCTCAACGACTAAGGTCTAATTATACTTCACTGAGCAGCCATACGGCTTGGTGCTGGCCACTTCGACCGGTTCACCCGCAGCTATATCGGCAAGCGCTTCGGTCACGTGGTTTCTGGCGCCTTCAATATCTGCAACATTTGCTGAGCGTACGTCATCAATAGCGCCTTGATAAGCAATGGCGCCCTCTGGCGTGATAACGAACATGTGTGGGGTCGTTTTGGCGGAATACAGGCGTCCAATGGAGCCATCTTCGTCAAGGATGATGTGCGCAGGCGCAGCGTCGCGGCTTTCCGTCAGCGCATCCGCCTCTTCGCCGCTGACATGGCCCTGCTTGCCGGGCGCAGACGATATGATCGACAGCCATATAATGTCATCGCCAATAGCGTCGTTCTGCATGCCCTGCATGTTAGCAGGAGGCTGCGCGTAATGCTTTTGCACAAAAGGGCAACCATCATTGGTCCATTCAAGAACGACTGTTTTGCCAGCGAAATCTGCCAGAGCGACTGTCTCACCTGTTGATGTCAGTCCTTCAAATGCCGGCGCGGGTTGGCTTGACGCGGGCACTGTATCGGCGCGCGCGGTGGCGGCGATCAATGCGCCAGCGGTCAACAGGACGGCCGCGGCCATACCCATGACAAGCGATACGCGCCGCGCAGTCAGCTTAGGTTCAACTTTTGTCATTCTGACAGTCTCCTCGGTTGCGTTTGCTTTATCCGCCATTGACCAACTCCAAAATCATGTCTCGAGAAAGTATTTCCGGCAGGATCTCTGGCTCGTCTGAGCCTGAGGCGTACCAGAGATACATGGGGACGCCGGCTCGGCCCCGCAACCTGATTTCTTCGGCAATCAAAGGATCATTGCGGGTAAAATCTGCGACAAGGAACGCCACGTCGTTTTTTGCGAATGCATCTTGGACTGTTTGCGTTCGCAGCGTGGTGGTTTTGTTGACCTGACACGTGGCGCACCATGTCGCTGTAAAATCGACGAACACCGGACGGCCCTCTGCAACCAATTCAGCAACGCGCGCAGTGCTCCATGCTTCCGTTTCATATTTGGCGGCATAGGCCGTGGAGGTTCCAATCGGGGGGGGCGGAACATTGGCGCGTAGGGCTGGCACAGCAAAGCCTGCAATCAAGGCAAGCGCTGCCACGGCTTTCATTGGGCCGCCGCCCTTCCCTGCCAGCCAGATGGCAAAGGCGATGATGGTCGCGCCAACAGCTGTCCATGCCGCTGCGCCATTGCCTGCGAGTGCGCCAAGGACCGATAGCAACCACGCCGCTGTCAAGAACATGGGAAATGCAAAGGCTTGCTTCAGAGTTTCCATCCACGCGCCGGGCTTGGGCAGAAGGCGTTGCAGGTTCGGCACGAAGCTGAGCAAGAGGAACGGCAAGGCAAGGCCGAAGCCCATCGCCAGAAAGACGAGGAAGACCGATGGCGCAGGCTGGCTCATCACCGCGCCGAGCGCCACGCCAAGGAAGGGGCCAACACAGGGCGCGCCAACGACGGCGGCAAGAACCCCGGTGAAGAAGGCGCCGACCGCGCCGCTGCGGCTGGCCAGGCTGTTGCCAGTGTTCTGAATGGAGCCGCCCAGCTCAAACATGCCGAGCAACCACAGCCCGATCGCAAACATGATAAGTGCCAGGATCGCGACGGTGGGGGCGTGTTGCAGCTGAAACCCGAGCGTGGCGCTTCCCGTGGCCTCGCGCACAGCCACAATCGCGCCAGCCAGCACGCCAAACGAGACAAGCACGCCGCCCGTGTACCAGAGGCCATGACTGCGAAGCTCGTTCGCGTTGCCGCTGGCCGCGGCTGAGACCATGCCCATGGCTTTGATCGTCAACACAGGCAGCACGCAGGGCATCAGGTTTAGAATTAACCCGCCCAGCAAGGCAAAGCCCGCCATAAGCAGCAGATTAGACGATGGGCCCGCTGGCCGCTTTCCAGACGTGTCAGCCAGTGGCGGTCCGGCTTTCGCCGACACCGTATAGCCGAGGCGCGCGCCGGCGGCGTTTTCTACGACGACGACACCTTCAATCTTCGCGGGCGGTTCCCCTTCTCCATCTGGCGTCAGTAGAAGCGTCGCGCCCTTATCGCCAAAGCTAAAGGTTTGTTTTGCCGCGTGTCTGATCTCATGGTTGTGGGGGAAAAAACGAAGCGTATCGGTTGGCGCAAACGCGCCGGGCTGAGACATGCTTAGCGCCCAATTGACGCCTTTTGGAGACACTGTGGCCTCTCCGGACAAGTCTGAGGGCGCCTTGGCAATCCATTCGGCGATCCGGCGGCCATTGGCTTCATCCGGGCGGGTGATACCCACTGGCAGGGTCAGCGATAGATTGACGGCTTCGGGCACGCAGACCTCTTCGCAGATCAGGTAGTCTGCCAAGCCGGACACTGTGAATTCGCCCCAGGCATCATCTGGAATCGTTATTGGGAACGCAAAGACGACCTCGTCATCATATCCATAATCCATGATCACATCGGGCGTGATCGGCAGAAGATGCGGCACCGGCCAGACAAAGTCGCCGATCTGGTCTTGCGTCAGCGCGCCGTCTTTATCGGCGATGAACTTCGGCGGCAGGCCGGCATCGCCCGCATTGCGCCAATAGACATGCCAATGCTCGTCCAGCTTCATATCAAGTGCGAAGTAAACCGTCTCGCCGGGGCGAACCTCTGTGCGCTCTGAAATCAGCTCAACGGTCGCATAGCCGCCATCAACGGGCTGGGCCGCGGCAGACAGTCCGCCCAATGCGAAAAGGCTGGCGAGGATAATTGCGATGGTGCGCGCGAACATGGGGCAGACCTCTTTGAATGAAGCAAAGCATTGTATGATTTACGCGATTGGCCGCCCAAGGGGGAGAGGCCTCTCAATAATGTGACCGTTGCCTCGCGGCTTACGCAAATGGGCGATGATCTTTTCAGACCACCGCCCATTTGGCTTTTTAGATAGACTGGCTCGGTTTAAGCATTTCCAACAGTGGGCGCGGCTGGAGGCGCCGTGCGAAGCGCGCGAGCGATGACTTTCTGCCAGTTGAGCAACGATACAAGGTGAGCATACCCTGCCCCAATCGCGCCGGAGGCACGCAGCTCGCCATATTGCTCTATCGGCATGGCGTTCAGTTTTTCCTCTGACAGGGCGTGATAGTCAGCAATTTTCTGCTGTGGGCCTGTTTCTTTGCCCTCTGCGTCGCGCGGCTGGAAGGCCACGGTTTTTTGTTCAAACAGATCATACTTGCGCATCAGGTTTGAGAACTCAGCCGTCGCGCGGCGCTGGCGCTCAAATTCTTTACAGAACTCGATCGCATCCGTGGTGAACTTGCTGGGCTCATTGTTCTCAAAGAACGGCACTTCGGGTTGGTTCGACACCATCGGCGCTTCGCGGTCGACGCAGAGCAGCATACGATCTGAGCCTTCATCAGCGGCGAAGACGAACGGGTAGCGACGTACAAAGGCCGGGACATAAAGATCTTCGTCCACACGGCCGTTTTCATCGACGTACAGGTTTTGACCCTGACGCACGCCCATAACGGCAACAGGCGTCAAATCATCCCCGACAAAAATAATCGGGTAAGACCCGGCCGCCATGCCGAACTCTGACACGGTAATCGGCACAGCGTGGGCCTGACGCAGGAAGCCAAAAGGCTGGTCAATCTGCTTAACGCCAAGGCCGCCATGCTGTTCAGGTGAAAGGGGCTGGGGATTTTTATAGAACAAAACCTGACCAGACAGATTGGGCTGTCCGCCCGCGGTTGGGGCTTGGGGCGTATTTTCCACGAGAATTTCCTCTTTGTTTAACGGCGGAGCGATACCTGAAATAAGTCCTAGCCACAACACCCGAAACCGCGTGAAATGGCCTGTCACCAAAGAGATATCCGCATGATTTACCTTAAGCCCCGCTGGATCATAGTATTTTTGAGCGTTCTCAGCCTGTTTGCGGCGTGCTCAGCGCCCGTTGATGATGCCGGAACGCCGCGCAAGATTGTACGGGATGTGACGGCTCTGCTGGACCGGGTCGCCGCCAATGAGCTTGCCGCCAATCCTGAGCAGGCCACGCGGCTGGGGCTGAGGCAGGAAACGGCTGGATATGAGTTTAGCAACCAGCTGACAGACCGCTCTCAGGCCGCTTTTGAACGCACACGCCTGCAGCGCATTGAGACACTTTCTGTGCTGGAGGCGGCCCCTCGCCCCGCCGAGGCCAGCGCATTGGCGCGTCATTTGGATGTCATCATCGCCGCTGAACAAACTGCGATTGATCTTAGTCAGTTCGGGCATGGTCAAGCCATTCTGGGCGCGGCCTACCCCTACGCTGCAGACCATATGCGCGGGGCATACATTGATGTGCCTGACCTGCTCACCCGTCATCACCCGGTTGGCACCGCGGCAGATGCACGGGCCTATGTCGCGCGGCTAAAGCAGTTTCCGGATGCGATAGATGATGAAACGCGCCGCCTGATGGCGGATGCCAAATCAGGGATTGTGCCGCCGGACTTTATTCTGAACGACATGATCAGCGTGGTGGAAAGCCTGAGCGACGGCGACGCTGAGAGCCACGCCTTGATGACCGGGCTGTACGACCGGCTCAACGGACCACAAGACCTTGAAGAGGATGAACGCACGGCGCTGGCCGCTGAAGGGCTGAGCGCTATGGAGGCCGGCGTTCTGCCAGCCTATGCGAGACTGAAGGATACGCTGAGCGAGCTGAACACGACCGCGCCGGCTGAACCCGGTGTCTGGCAGTTGCCGAATGGCAGCGTGTATTATCAAGCCGTGTTGGAGGCCTATACGCTGCCGGACATAGACCGGGAGGCACTGCATGCAAGCGGGCTGGCCGATGTTGCGGCGCTGAGCGCTGAATTATCGACCGCGCTGAGCGCCGTTGGCCTTGAGGACGGCAGTGTCGGCGAGCGACTGATGTTGCTCGCGCAAGAAGACGGGCAGGTCTATGCCGACGATGAGACGGGCCGCGCGGCTTTTATGGCGAAGCTGGACGCGCATATGGCCGCCGCGCAGGCCGCCGCAACAGACGCGATTACCGCCCTGCCCCGTACACCCGTTGGTGTGCAGGAAGTTCCGTCCTTTCTGGAAGCTTCTGCGGCATCTGCGCTGTATACGCCTGCGCCTGCGAATGGCTCCGCGCCGGGGCTGTTCCGGATCAATTTAGCGGACATGAGCGCCTGGCCAGATTTTACGCTGGCAACGCTGGTGTTTCACGAAACGGTGCCAGGCCATCATATCGAAAGCGCGATTGCGGCTGAGCAGGCCCAGTTGCCATTGATGCGGCAGATGATCTGGAACTCAGCCTATGGCGAGGGCTGGGCGGTGTATGCCGAGGACCTGGCCGATGAGATGGGACTGTATGACGATGACCCGATGGGGCGGATCGGGTATTTGCAGTCGCTGCTGCTGCGCGCCTCTCGCCTGGTGGTGGACACAGGTCTTCACCACAAGCGATGGACGCGGGAGCAAGCCGTTGATTACCTGGTCAACGTGACGGGGCAGAACGAGGCGGCGATGCGCCGGGAGGTCGATCGCTACACTGTGTGGCCGGGGCAAGCGGCGTCTTACTGGGTCGGCCGTCAGCATATCCGCGATTTGCGGGAGCGATCAGAGCGCGTGCTGGGCCCGGCGTTTGATCTGAAGGCGTTTCACACCGAAGTCCTGTCTGGCGGGCCAAGGCCTCTGGCAATATTGGAAGCTGACATTGAACGCTGGTACAGCGCGCAAATTGAGAGCGACTAGGCCGCGATCGCATCCGGGGCCGCAGACAAAAACACGGGGCTGAGCCCTTCTTCGATATCTGCGATCATGGCGAGCCGCGCGTCTGCATCCATTTCCGGCGCAAGGAAAACCGTGTTCGCGCCAAAGCGTTCGGCCTCTGTGAACGCCCAGAACGGCTGCAGATTATTCGTCTTGCCGGTCAATTCCACCACGCGGATCAAGCGCCAGCCATAAGCATCTGGCGCCGCGAACAGGGCCACCCCAGCGCTGCGGGCCCAAGGGGCGTCGGTGGCGACCCGGGTAAACGTCCAGGCTTGACCAGACTTACCGCGAAAGCTGACAGGTGACTTCATGTTCTTGCTCCGTTCTTGAGTTTTGTTCCTACTCTGTTCCGGTCTTTTCAGCAAGAATTTTATCGTTAATGAGGTCTTAATAGAGGCAGGGATTGAATTGAAAAATTGAACCGCGCCAAGGTCTAAGCCGCCGCCCTTAAGCCTGCAATTTCTTTGTTCAATTCATCTGCAAGCTGTTCCAACCGTTCCAGTTGCCCTTTGCGGCGCCCCTGAAACAGCCTGCCGCGAACAAATGAGAACAAAAACTTCAAGCCATGCACGATGATCAAAGGCACGGCCATGACGATGATGTAGCGCGCGAGCGAGGCATAGTCTGCCCCGGCAGAGATCGACAGCGCAGTCATCGCGGCCACGACCAGCACATAATTGGCAAACTTTGAGAGCGGCGAGAGCGAGCCGATAAAGCCGACGACCACCAGGCTGAGCAGAAACAAAGAGAATCCAAATGGCCCGAGATACGTGGCGAGCCAGCCGACCAGCTCAAACACCCCGCCGAACACTTTCAGGACATCCCACATCTCTGCCAGCATTGATTTGAAGGCTTCGACGTATTCGTTGACTTGTTCCATTTGGGTTCTCTCCCCTCGCTTTGACGAGGTGTGAGTAGACCATTGCTGGGGGTGGCAGGGCAATTGGCGGAGTGCAGCGGGATGTCCATTGGGAGCAGCACGTGCGGCCGCTGTGGGGCGGCTTGGGGTCGACTAAGTTTTCAAGTTTGATGGATCGCG
>CAZXVJ010000037.1:0-11174 GCA_964644385.1 uncultured Hyphomonas sp.
ATCGTATAGCTATGCGGGCAACGTCACGTTCGCATCCCTGTGCGAAGCGCCAACCTCCATGTGGACACCATTCGACTCCACAAACGTCATGAATCTCGCCGCAAACGACAACACGCGCGCGGCAACCTCACACATATACGAATACGCCGAAGCCCTGCGCCCCGTCCCCTGACCGCGATCCATCAATATTGAAAATCAAACCAACCCCAAGCCGCCTCATAGCGGTCGCACGTGTTGCGCTCATCCAAAGCTATTGTAAAAATATGACGCCTGTGTCACTTTTATCAAATGAACCAAGCTCAATCCCCTCCGCTGCCCGCTAAAGTCATCGGCGCGATCTTCTATCTCGGCCCGCTCTTGTTCGCGTTCGGCTTCATCGCCCCGCTCACCGCGCAGCTCCTACAGCGCGCCGGCTGGGCCCTGCCGTTTGGCGCGACACCGCTGATGGCTGGCCTCGCCCTCGCAACGCTTTGGGGCGGTCTTGCGCAATTCAGAGGCCGCTGGATATGACGGATCTCTCCACTCTCTCCAGCGCCGAATTGATGCGACTGGAACGAGACATCGCCCGTCAGCACACCGATAAGTTTCCATGGCTTTCAGTCCTGTGGGCCTTCACAAACCTTGCGGTCTGGCTCTCGCTCTGGCCCCTCGTCTTAACCGGGACGCTGCCCCTCTGGGCCGCCTTTCCCATCGCCACGCTCAACGTCATGCTCAGCTACCTTCCCAGCCATGAGGCCCAGCACGACATCATCGCAAGGCCCGGTTCAAAGCTGCGCTGGCTGAACGAGCTCGTGGGTTACACGTCCACAATCCCACTGGTTCTGTCTTACCGCGTCGCAAAGCTCACTCATCTGGAACATCATAAGCACACCCATGATCCGGTGCTCGATCCCGATTACGAAACCCACGCCCGCAGCCCCCTGCACGCCATTTGGAAATCGATCAAAAACCGCGGCCCCCGCGCAGGCGGCACCCAGATCGCCTATCGCGACGCCCTCACGCGCCTTGGCCGTGAAGACGTCATCCTCGACAATGTCATCATGGACGTCATCTATTACGGCGTCCTGTTTGCGCTCGCCTGGAATGGATTTGCTTTGGAGGCCGCACTTGTCTGGTGGCTCCCGCGACATATCGGGCTGACCTACATCCAATACTATCTCAGCTGGGCGCCCCACCATACCGGCACAAAGGGACGCTACTCCGAAACGCGCAGCTTCGCCGCCGCGCTCGGCAATATCGGCTCAATGGGTATGCAGTATCACATCGTCCACCACCTGCACCCCCGCATCCCGCTCATCCGAACGCCCCGCGCCTATTGGCAAATGCGAGACATTCTGGACGCGCGCGGCGCCAAGATCAGCGACCTTTAGGGCGAAGCGGCGTCCATCAGATCAAAAGTTGCGGGCGCGCCCGGACCAAGATCAATTCCGAGGAAGATCCAAACCATCATCAGGATGATACCCGTGATAAGCATCCAGATCGAATACGGAATCATCATGGCTGTGAGAGAACCAAGTCCGAAGTCTTTCTGCCATCGTTGAGCAAAGATAAGTATCAACGGGAAATACACCATCAGCGGCGTGATGATATTTGTTGCGCCGTCGCCAACACGATAAGCTGCCGTTGCCCCTTCGGGGCTGATCCCAACCAGCATGAGCATCGGAACGAGCACGGGCGCGAGCAACGCCCATTTGGCACTTGCAGAGCCGACAAAGAGGTTCAAAATTGCAGAGAACAAGACAATAAGACCGAGCACGATCGGCAGTACAATCACCTCTGGCAAAACGCCCGACTCTTTAACACCATTGATTGCGTCAGCTCCGTGCACGGCCGAGACAAACCCCAAATTCGACCATCCAAACATCGCGACAAAGTGCGCCGCAGCAAAGGCCAATACGAGGTAATACCCCATATCCCTCATGCCTTCGGCCATCATTGCAACAAGTTCTTTGTGGTTGTTGATTGTGCCCGCCGCTGCTCCATAAGCCCATCCGGCGGCCAAGAACAATACTAGGAACGCGGCGACCAAGGATTTGAACATCGGTCCCAAACGATCATACCATTCATATTCCTGTTCAACGACGTATTCGGCGGCAAGCGTTTTGATTTGGTCTGGAGAAAAGCAATTCGCCGCCATGGCAACCTGATCGCCAAGGCTCGTTGCCGCAGCACAAGCCGCACCAAACGCATCGGCTTGTGGCTTAAAGTAATCCATATTGCTCAGATACAATGCATCGCCAGGTCCAATGGTCATAAACGTCCACAAAGCGCAAACGCCTAACATCGCAAGCCCAGCCCAGCGCAGACCTTTTCGCTGTTCGGGCGTCAGTGGTTTGTTTTCGTCACCATAACTCGCCATATCCGCCCCTTCGTCGGGCACCCATTTTCCAAGTTTCGGCTCAATAATTTTGTCTGTTACGAACCAAATCACCGGAATGTAAATAACCAGAAGCGCGGCAATAAAATACCAGTTTCCTGCAAAGTTGACCGACCAGTCTCCACCCAAATTACTTGCTTCATAAGCGCTTTCAGTGATGCCGAACAAAAGTGCATCCAATTGTCCTGGTGAAACATTGGCTGAAAAACCGCCCGAAACGCCCGCAAAAGCTGCGGTGACACCGGCTAGAGGGTGTCGCCCTACCGATGCGAAAATGATCGCTGCCAGCGGGATCATCACGACATACCCTGCGTCCGCTGCATGGTTTGAAAGCATCGCAACAAGCGCCACAATTGGCGTCATCAGATATTTCGGCGCATTGCCGACCGAGGCGCGAATACCGCTCGCAAATAGACCGGACCGCTCTGCCACTCCTGCGCCTAACATCACCACCAACACATAACCCAGAGGGTGGAAGTGCGTAAACGTTGCTGGCATCTCCACCCACAACCGTTGGATGTTCTCAGCGCTGAGCAGGCTCATTGATTTGACAATAACAGCGCTACCGTCGTCATTCTGCTGTGTCGGATGAATCGCCGATGCGCCGGCCCATGCCGCAATCACTGAAATGATGACCAATGCGATAATCAGATAGAAAAACAAAAACACAGGGTCCGGCAAGCGGTTCCCTGTCCGTTCGATCCAGCCTAGAAAGCCTTTTTGGGTGCTCTGTGTCGTCGTTGAATCGGTCATTAAATCACCTTTGTCGAAGGGGTTTGCGCCTTTGAATCGTGCCAATATCCGGTTAATGACGGGTTCCCTGCGGCCCGTCAAACCGCTACAAATGCTGCAGATGCGATAAATATGACCCGTTTTGGCCCGGTTTCGGTGGAAAAAGCGTCTGTTAGCGCAAAATACTGGCGAGCAATGTGCATGGAAACCACGCGATTGGGAGAGACAAACCAAATATGACCGCAACCGCTGCAATTCCTGACGAAAAGATCGTCACCTATGCCAAAGTGTATAGCGAAAGCACGCGCGGAACGGTGTTGGAACAAGGCGTA
Organism: uncultured Hyphomonas sp.; assembly: GCA_964644385.1. Classification (GTDB taxonomy): domain Bacteria; phylum Pseudomonadota; class Alphaproteobacteria; order Caulobacterales; family Hyphomonadaceae; genus Hyphomonas. Next base: position 3,442 of record CAZXVJ010000037.1, read on the forward strand.
TTTGCCGGGTGGTTTCTCGCCACCTTCATCGTGTTCCCGGGCAATGAACTGGTCCTCTACCCGCTTATGATGGTCATTCTGGCGATGTATGTCATGCGCTTCGGACCATGCTTTTCGCTGTCGGGCCGAGGCATCTTGCTGTTTCTCGTGCCCGTTCTCGGCACAATCTCTTTCATGTGGTCACCGTTTCCGGCGCAAGCGCTGAAGCAGGGCATTTTCCTGATCCTAACCTCATTAACCGCTGTGGTGATCGTCGACCGCCTGACCCAGCGCAAAATCCTACGCTGCATGTTTTTGGCCGGCATTGTCGCTGTGCTGATTGCTGCGCCAAAGATCAATACGTTTGACACGGGCGGGCCGTATGGCGGCAAAAATATCTTCGCCATCCAAATGCTCTACGTGTTCCTGCTGTCGATCTATGTCGCGCTGAACCGTCAGGAGCATGTCTGGCTGAGACTTCTGGCACTGCCATTTATTCCGCTGACATTACTCTTCGTGATCCTGGCTGAATCGGCCACCGCGAACACGTTTGCGGCCTTATGTATTGTCGGCATGATTTCGCTAAGGTTTGCTTGGCTGTCGATTTCAGCGGTTCAACATTTAAGAACAATCGGGACGATGCTTGCCGTTGTGGGTATCATCATCGGTGTCATCTGGATTCAGTCCAACTCAGAGGGCGGCTTCATGCAGGCCTTCCTCGATCTCGTCGGCAAAGACGCCACCTTCACCGGGCGCACAGCCATCTGGGAAGCGGGCAACATTGCCAGTGAGCGACACCCCATTTGGGGCATGGGGCTAGAGGCATATTGGCAGATGTCCAATGGCGCGGCGCAATCGGTCAACGAGTATGACCACAAGCCCTACGGCACTAAATTGTCGTTCCACAATGCCTATCTCGAAGTTCAGGTCCACCTCGGATATGTCGGCCTGACCATGTTCGTCGCCAGCGTGGCATGGTGCTTCTATCGGATTGTGAAGGCCTTCTTCACCAACCCAACCATGGAGCGGTGTACCTTCATGCTGGCCGGCTTCATGATCTTCGTCTCCTCCTTCACAGAATCCTATATGTGGGCGACCTTCAACACGACCGTCTACTTCCTCTTCCTCGGCGCGATGACCACGCTTGTGCCCGATGGGAAAAAACTGGTCCGCAAAGTGCCCGTAATCCTGACGCCCAATGGCCCGGAACGTGACCATTCCAGCCCGGTTCTCAACTACTGAAGCTGAACCAGCGCGTCATCCAAGGCCGATAAAAACCGCGACCGGTCTTCTTTCTTAAAGGGCGCTGGCCCGCCAATATTTCCGCCCACAGCCCCGGCGCGCAAATCCGCCATAATGGCGCGCGTCGCAATCGCGCCGCCGATCGAGTCATCGGTAAAACGCTTACCCGTCGGCGACAAAACATAGGCCCCCGCTTTTAAGCATCGGTCCGCCAACAAAATATCAGACGTGATCACAACGCTCTTCGCGTTTGCCCGCTCGGCGATCCAGTCATCGGCGGCGTCGAAGCCATCACTCACAATCTTACGAGCGATCAATTTGTGTTCAGGGATCCGCAAATAGGAATTTGCAACCACCGTCACGGCAACGCCGCGGCGTAGGGCGACCTTATAAATCTCGTCTTTCACCGGACACGCATCCGCATCGACGAGGATATGCGCTGCCTCGCTCACCCGCCTGCCGCCACTACGCCATAACGCGCCGCAGAGGCGTCAAACGCGTAGATCGCATGACCGACGCCAATCACAACAGCGGCAATTGCCGACACTAAGAACGCCCTTATGAGATTGTCTCGTCCGGCCTCTCTGTCCAGCGCCCAATCGGCCAACGAAATCATAATCGTACCCAGCATCAAAGCCGCTACAACGTCGCTCGGCCAATGCGCGCCCAAATAGATTCGTGATGCTCCAACCAAGCCAATCAACGTGATCAGTCCAGCCATGACCAAGGGCCGGAATTGCCCTTTCATCCCAATCCCTGCGAGCAAAGCTAGGACGCCAATAATGACAGTCGTATTTGTCATGTGTCCGCTTGGAAAACTGAACGCTTCAACGCCTTCATATAGATCAGGAATTGGCCGGGCCCGCGCCACCGTGGCTTTGATCGCAACCACAATCAGGGGCGTTGCGCCAATCACCGCGCCAATGATCAGCGCCGTGCGCCACAATCTTTGCCAAAGCAGTGCCGCAACAATCGCAATCGCCGTTAGAGTCAAAGACAGACTGTTGCCCGCCACGGTGACCAGAACAAAGAACGTATCTAGGCCAGGTGTACGGGCGTTTTGAACGGCGTCGCTTATGCTCTGGTCGAACGTCGTCAGAGGCCAGTCAAAAATAACCGCAGCCGCGATCACAGCAAACACCACCGCGCACAGACCGATCAGCGCCCAGCGCCGGGCGTGAAAGGCGCGAACGGGTCTAGCCACGACCAAACTTCTTAAACTTAGGCCGTTTCGGTTCGACCGCATCTTCACCCAATCGCCGTTTCTTGTCTTCGATATAGGATGAGAAATCGCCCTCAAACCATTCGACATGGCTGTTGCCTTCAAAGGCTAAAATGTGGGTCGCCATCCGGTCAAGGAACCAACGATCGTGCGAGATGATCACAGCGCAACCCGGGAAATTATCCAGGCCCTCTTCCAACGCCTGTAATGTCTCGACATCCAGATCATTGGTCGGCTCATCGAGCAGCAACATGTTGGCGCCTTCTTTCAGCATCTTGGCCAAATGCACGCGATTTCTCTCACCACCCGACAACAGTCCAACCTTTTTTTGTTGGTCTGTGCCTTTGAAATTAAACGCGCCGACATAGGCACGACTCATCACATCAATGCCACCAATATCCAGAATATCCAGCCCGTCAGAAACTTCCTCCCAGACATTCTTTTTCTCATCCAGTTTATCACGCGACTGATCGACATAGCCCAGTTTCACTGTCTCGCCGAGGCGCAAGCTACCTTTGTCTGGTTCTTCTTCGCCAAGGATCATTTTGAACAGCGTCGATTTACCCGCCCCGTTCGGTCCGATCACGCCAACGATGCCGCCGGGTGGCAATTTGAAAGACAGGTCTTCGATCAGCAGATTTTCGCCAAACGCCTTGGATAGATTTTCCACTTCCAGCACCACGCCGCCAAGGCGCGGCCCCGGCGGAATGCGAATTTGAGCGGTTGAAACCTGCACCCGCTCGGCTTGAGACGCCATTTCCTCATAGGCATTGATCCGCGCTTTGGATTTGGCTTGGCGGGCTTTTGCGCCAGAGCGCACCCATTCCAATTCCTTGGCCAGCGTACGTTGGCGGCCTTTGTCTTCTCGCGCTTCCTGCTCCATCCGCTTGGCCTTCTGCTCAATCCAAGCAGAATAGTTGCCTTGATATGGAACGCCGCGGCCCCGATCGAGTTCGAGAATCCAATCGGTAATGTCATCCAGAAAATAGCGGTCGTGCGTGACGAGGATCACACAGCCCGGGAAGTTGATCAGGTAGTTCTGCAACCACGCCACAGTTTCCGCGTCCAAATGGTTGGTCGGTTCATCCATCAAGATCATGTCGGGCTTTGACAATAGCAACTGACAGATCGCCACCCGGCGAACCTCACCGCCCGACAACTTAGACACGTCCGCATCATTGGGCGGACAAATCAGCGCCTCCATCGCCATTTCAATTTTGGAGTCGATATCCCACGCATCGGCTGCGTCGATCTTCTCTTGCAGCGCCGTCATCTCTTCCATCAGCTCGTCAGTGTATTCCTCACCAAGGCGGCCAGAGATTTCGTTGAATTCCTCCAGCATCACCTTCTCAGGGCACTGGCTCGCAATGTTGTCGAATACGTTCATCGACGGGTCCAGCGAGGGCTCCTGCGGCAGGTAGCCCACTTTCACGCCATTGGCGGGGCGCGCCTCACCATTAAACTCGGTGTCGACGCCCGCCATAATCCGCAGCAGGGTCGACTTACCCGTACCGTTCACCCCGACAACACCAATTTTGGCATCCGGCAAAAAGCTCAAATGGATGTTCTCAAACACCTTTTTGCCGCCTGGCCAAACCTTGGTGAGGCCTTGCATTTGAAATACGTATTGTGGACCAGCCATGTGGATCGCATCCTTAAATTTTGAGCAGGCGGAATAAGTTGCGCTAAATGACAGGCGCGGCTGGCAAGATCAAGCGTCCGGGCGCGCATGAGACGCTGCGATGCCAAAGATACAGACACGATATGGCCTGGATATGGACGGGATACAGATAGGGTATGGACAAGATACAGACATAAATTGGACGCCTTGACCCGCGCCTGCGGAAGCCTAGTTCGCCTTGCCCATCACAGCTTCTTTTTCACCCGTCGACATCACCCGTTCCAGCCGGGAAATTTCCCCCTGCGCGGTTTCACTGCCGAGAGTTTTGGCGCGGTTGAACCAGTTCCAGGCCGCAATGAAATCAGGCTCTTCACCATGGCCGCCCGCCGTTACGACACCCAGATTGAACGCGCAGCGATTGTCGCCCAAATCCGCGCCCTTGCCCCACCAGTCTCGTCCAGCATCCGTGTCGCGGGGGCCGCCATCACCCGCCATCAACATCGCGCCCAAATGATTGATCGCGCCAGTCTGGCCCTTGTCAGCTGCCCGTAAAAACCAGCCGCGCGCTTCATCCGCGCGCTGCTCGCCCCCAACGCCATAAAGGCACATAAACCCCAGATTATACTCGCCATGCGCCAGCCCAGCCTCTGCCGCCTGCCTGAAATAGGCCCGCGCCGCGCTATCATCTCTGCGAACGCCCCGTCCATGTTGCAGCAATGTCCCGAAAACATTGGCCGCTTCGGCATGTCCATCATCGGCCGCGCGGCGCAGCAAAGCCGCAGCTTTTTCCACAGATTCCCCGTCTGCATCCCCGTCTAACAGGGTGCACGCGTCACGATATTGAGACTGTTTGAGATCCATTGTGCCGCACATTAGTCCGGCCACGCCCGATGAATAGCCCTCAAACACAGTGGATTCGCAGCGAAATGACGCAGGCACCCCCTTGGTTCAGATCGTAAAAACCCGCCAAAACCAATGACTCTGCGCTAAACATCGCTAAGGTCGTCTTCATGATCAAATACGCTTCCTTTTTGCTGGCCGTGGCCCTGTCTGCCTGCGGCGCTGGCCCTCAGGCGCAATCGCCCACCCCCCAATCCAAGACCGATGCGGAGCCCCCTGCAGTGACGACAACGCAATCTGACCTCACCCTAGAGCGCCTCTTCGCGTCGCCCTCCCTGTCGGGCACCAGTCCGCGCGGCGTGAAGTATTCTCCAGATGGCCAACGCGTCACCTTTCTGAAGGGGCGCGAAGATGAAGCAAACCGCCTTGATCTCTGGCAATTTGACGTCAATACAGGCGCGCAATCCCTGCTGGTCGACTCAAAACTGTTGGAACCTGAAGAGGTTGAGCTGTCGGAAGAAGAAAAAGCCCTGCGCGAACGCAAACGCATCGCCGGCAGCAAAGGCATCGTCAGCTATGACTGGGGCACAGCCGATACCATTCTAGTGCCCATCGGCGGCGATTTGCACCTTGTCACCGTGCCGCGTCTGATAAAGCTGGGCGAGAGTATTGCAGGGCCGCCGCCCAAGGCCACGTCCCGCCAACTCACCGAGACCGATGCTTTCGAATACGATGCGAAGGTCTCACCAGATGGCAAGCAAGTCAGCTTCATTCGGGATGGCGCGCTGTATGCGATCGACTTAGAAAGCGGCGAGGAAAGCCGCCTGACGCCGCTGGCCGAACCAGACAATGCGATCAGCTACGGCGTCGCTGAATTCGTCGCTCAGGAGGAGATGAGCCGCTACACAGGCTATTGGTGGAGCCCCGACGCCCGCTACGTCGCCTACACCAAAGTCGATGAAAGCACCGTCGACATCATCCCGCGCTTCGACATCCGGGCCGAAGATGTTGCCGTCATAGAGCAACGCTACCCCCGCGCCGGACGCCCCAACGCGATTGTCGACTTGTTCGTCAGGGATATGGAAAGCGGCGAAACCGTCGAGGTAAAATGGCGCCAAGACGATTGGGGTCCAGCGACGGATCAGTATCTGGCGCGTGTGAATTGGAAGAAGTCGTCTCTTGCCGTTCAGGCCGTCAATCGCGACCAAACAACCCTTTTGCGGTTGCGATACGAGGCGTCAGACAACTTCTCAAATGGCAGCACATTTTGGTTTGAAGAACAGGACAATTGGATCAATCTGGACGATGGCGACGTCTACCGCGATGACTGGACTGTGTTCACCACTGAAGAGACGGGATACCGACAGGTACGAACGGCAAAGAAGGGTGAACAACCCAGAAACCACGCGGTGACAGATGGCACTTGGGTCACGGACGGGGTCGCTCATGTGGCCAAAGATACAGGCAACCTCTTCGTTACCGGATTCAAGGATACGCCATTAGAGCGTCATTTGTATTCCATCACGAATTATGCCGGAGACCCTACGCGTATCACCGAGGCGGGTAAAAGCTGGAACATTGTCATGGCCCCCGACGGCCAGTCCTTTATCGGCACGTCGTCTAGCCCGACGCAGCCGCCGCAGACCGGGCTTTACAGGGCTGACGGCGTATTGATCACGTGGATCGAAGAGAACGCCCTCGATGACACTCACCCCTACGCGCCCTATCTCGCAAACCACACCGTGCCAGAATACGGCACGCTGAAAGCCGAGAACGGCATGGACCTCTACTATTCCATCCAAAAGCCGCCAGGATTTGACCCGAGTAAGAAATACCCCGTCTTGGTGGAAGTGTATGGCGGCCCACATGCCCAACTCGTCACCCGAAACTGGGAGCGCATGAGCGATCAGTTCTATTCCCGTCAGGGCTATATCGTGTTCCGCCTCGACAATCGCGGCAGCGCCAATCGCGGCAAAGCCTTTGAAGACGAAATCTATCGCCAGACAGGCGGCCCGGAAGTGCGCGATCAACTGGTTGGCGTTGACTGGTTGAAATCCCAGCCCTTCGTGGACGCAGACCGCATTGGCATCCAAGGCTGGTCCTATGGCGGCTACATGACGCTGATGACCATTTTGCAGGCCCCTGAGGGCACCTTCGCCGCCGCTGTGGCGGGCGCGCCTGTGACTGATTGGAGCCTCTACGACACGTTCTACACCGAACGCTACATGGACACGCCACAAGACAATCCGGACGGCTACGAAAAGTCATCCGTTTTCTATCACCTGGAGCGTTTAGACGGCGAGATGACGCCTCTGCTGCTGATACACGGCATGGCCGATGACAACGTCACCTTCGACAACACAACCCGCCTGATGGCCGCGCTACAGGAGGCTGAACGGCCTTTTGAACTCATGACCTATCCCGGTCAGCGCCACGGCATTCGCGGATCAGCTCTGCAAACCCATTTGATGAAAACCCGCATGGCGTTTCTTGACCGAAAACTGAAGGGAAATTGATTGAATGGGGTGGCCCGATAAGATCAACGGAACAATTGGAAACGTGGTCGACTACGCGTTTTTTAGCTTCTGGAGCCTGACCGCATTTATCAGCGTGTTTCACTGGAACCTGCCCGCATGGTCTCTATTGTTCGTATGGATGGTCCCAGTTTGCGCAATACCTTTCCTGTTAAGATACCGGTGGCCGGGCCTTTATAAAACCGCATCTGAACTTGATGACGAGTTCAACGAGCGTAGAAGATTTGGAAAAAGGAAAATATGAAACCTTGGAAAACAATCAGTTCCAAACACGTTCTTCAGGATAAGTTTCTGT
>CAZXVJ010000037.1:11274-28381 GCA_964644385.1 uncultured Hyphomonas sp.
ATGAAACCTTGGAAAACAATCAGTTCCAAACACGTTCTTCAGGATAAGTTTCTGTCGCTGCGCACGGACAAATGCGAGCGCGAGGATGGGCATATCGTCCCGCGTTACCATGTGCTCGAGTTTTCGCCTTGGGTGACCGTGATCCCGCTGACAGACGAGGGAAACATCGTGCTTGTGCGCGAGTACCGTCACGCTGCGGGAAAGGTCATGATTGGATTGCCGGGCGGTGTATCTGATCCGGGTGAAACCGACCGGGCCGCGGTGGGCGCGCGCGAACTGGCCGAAGAGACAGGCTATGTTCCGCGCGAAATGATCCCCGTTGGAACCTGCTATCCAAACCCGGCGATCCAAGACAATGAAATCCATTTTTATCTGGCATTGGGCGCTGCAAGAAACACCGCGCAAAGCCTCGATCCGAATGAAGAAATCGAAGTGCTTGAAATGCCATATGCCGAGTTTTTGGCTTATGAAGACCTCGACGTTCAACACGCCATCCATGCTGCCGCATTGTTCTATGCAGAGCGCTACTTTGCCAAGAACCCTGCCTTGAAACCCACGTCTTAAAGAAGTCATCCATGAACGCTACGCAACCCAGCCCCGATCAAATCAAAGCATTTCTGGCCGCAGACATGGCAGAACCCGTCGCCATGTTGAACGTGTTAAAATTCAAACCAAAAGCCACCTACGAAAGCGACGCGTCTGAAGCTGAACTCAACCTCACAGGACAAGAGGCCTACACGCGATATGGCAAAGGCGTCTTCGAAGTGCTGAAGCGCATTGGTGCCAAACCGCTTTTCTCTGCACCGGCAAACCGCTTTATGATTGGCGCAGGCGATTGGGACGCCGCCGCAATCGTTTGGTATCCCTCGCGGCAGTCCTTTATCGACATGTCGCAACGCGAAGACTACCGCGCGATCCATTATCACCGCGAGGCGGGCCTCGACCACCAACTGCTCATCGAAACAACACCAGGACCTCAGTAAATGCCCGCATTCCAGCCCACCGGAGATCAATTTCGCGCGTTTCGTGATGATCCATATGACGGCCCCATAGCGCAGGTGAACTTGCTCAAATTCAGAGTGAAAGCCGCTTACAACGCCTCAGATCCAGAACATGGGCAGGCCGAAAGCGGGGCGGTCGCCTATCAGCGCTACGCCGACGCCTTTGGCATCGCAGCCGCTGAAGCTGGTGGGCGCTGCTTATTGATGGGAGAGGTCGAACGCTACTTTATCGGCAATGGGGATTGGGACGCCGTCATGGTCATGTTCTTTCCGAACCGCCAAGCCTTTATCGCCACGCTCAATCATAGCACGTATCAAGATATGCACAGGCACCGCGACGCCGGCCTGCTGGCGCAGGAATTGTTGACGACCCGCGTGCAAACGGCAACAGGGTAACCGCGTGGATTTTTCGCGCATGGCACGCCTGCTGCATCATCGCAGTATCGGGCTGGAAAAGGGCGACGCCGTGTCGCTGCCGATCACCGCAACCTCAACCTTCCACCTACCCGGCGAGCCAGACGATTACCATTTCTATAGCCGCGTTGCCAACCCGACAATTGAAGCCGTCGAAGCGCAGCTCAGCGTGTTAGAAGACGCCGAAATTGTGGCATTCCCCTCAGGCATGGCCGCAATCGGCGCAGCGCTGATGTCACAGTTAAAAACGGGCGACCGTGTTCTGCTGCCCTCCGACGGGTACTATAATACACGCGGACTAGCGGAGACTTTTCTAGAGCCGTTCGGCGTGCAAGTGGAGACGTGTCCGACCGCTGAGGTGACAAAGCGAGACTTGAGCGGGTTGGCGCTTGTTCTGATTGAAACGCCGGCAAACCCAGGGCTCGATGTTTGCGACATCACGGCTGTCTGCGCCAACGCGAAAAAAGCAGGGGCGCTGAGCGTGGCCGACAACACAACGGCGACCGCTCTGCTGCAGCAACCGCTAGACCTTGGGGCCGACATCATCGTGTCCTCAGACACCAAAGCCATTTCCGGTCATTCTGATGTGTTGTTTGGTCATGTGGCATCCCGCAACGGTTCAATCTTGAACAAAGTTCGGACATGGCGAAAGCTATCTGGCGCTGTGCCAAGCCCTTTTGACGCCTTTCTGGTGCATCGCGGATTGGAGACATTGGAGGTGCGTTTGGAGCGAATGTGTAAGAATGCGCTGAGTGTTGCAGAAATGTTGGCTGGGCATTCGGGAGTTCGCGGTGTCAGATACCCTGGTTTAGCCACTGATCCGGCTCATTTGGTTGCCGCGCGGCAGATGAAAGCGTTCGGACCAATTGTCAGTTTTGAACTGCCAAATGCCGCTGCGGCCCAAGCATTTATTGCCAATTGCCCGCTTTTATCAGCCGCGACGAGCTTCGGAGGCGTCCATTCCTCTGCAGAAAGGCGGGCACGTTGGGGAGATGCTGTTGCGGAGGGGTTTGTGCGCTTCTCGGCGGGAATTGAACCAACAGACGACATTCTCGCGGCGGTTGATGTAGGCCTTTCAGCGCTCGCCTGAGGGGCTAGGTGTCGTGACTCGCCAGAACAATGACTGTATTTGAGGCGATTGTATTCGCTCTTAGGGAATTTGGGCCCATATGAAACGCTACCTGATAGCTGTGCTATTGGTCATTTTTGCCGCTGCAATCTATGGCTATATGCAATGGAATAAGGCGCCCGTCGCGATGGTGCCGACCGAGACGTTGCGGATCCATCAAGGCGCAATCATGGGGGGCGTCGACCCCAACAATCCCGATATTTTGCAGTTTAACGGCATTCCTTATGCAAAAGCGACACGCTGGACCCCGCCGCAGCGCGCGCCGCAATGGGGGGCTGAAGTCAAAGACGCGCGCGAGTTCGGCCCTGAATGCGTGCAACCGCGCGGCGGCATGACTGAGTTTGTGAACGATGTGATGGAAGGTCAGGGCCTGTCCTGGCCCAAGCGCAAAATGGCGGGGCTTTATCTGTCATCTCAACCTAAACCAAAAGAGCGTGAAGATTGCCTGTTCCTGAATGTACGCACATCAACTTTGAATCAAGTATCACGCCGGCCTGTCATGGTCTGGATCCACGGCGGATCTCACCAATCTGGCAGTGGCTCATCGGTGTTTTATCAGGCCAATGGTTTGCCGGAAAACGGCGTGGTGCTGGTGACCATCAATTACCGATTGGGGCCGTTTGGATACTTAGCGCATCCAGCTTTGAGTGAAGAGTCTGATACCTCTGGCAATTACGGCTTGATGGATCAGATCGCCGCCCTGAAATGGGTGCGCGATAACATCGCGCAGTTTGGCGGCGACCCGGGCAATGTGACGATTTTTGGTGAAAGCGCTGGCGCACAATCGGTTAGCGAAATCATGGCCGCGCCCTCCGCGAATGGCCTGTACCATAAAGCCATCCTGCAAAGCGGGGTGAGTAGCTATAATGGGGTGCACCTGCGCGAGACACCTTTAGACGGAGTGAGAAGTGCAGAGGATGTTGGCAGCGAGTTTCTTGAACCGCTTCTGGACGCGGCCGCAACCGCAGACGATCTGCGGGCGCTGTCTGCGGTCGATATTGTTCGCCGCGCAGAAGCCCGCCAAGATCTAACAGGCTATTTCAAACCAATTGTGGACGGCAACATACTGCCACAAATGATTGGGCAGGCTCTGCGTGACGGACCTGCGGCGCGGGTGCCGATTCTGGCAGGATTCAACGCCAATGAGGCCAGCCTGTTCTATCCGTCGATGCAATCGCCCTCACGGCTGATCCCGGGCCCAATGAGCGGCACACTGGAAGACCGCCAAGTCGCACTTGCTGAAGCCTTTGGACCAAACCGTGCCAAAGCTCTACAAGCATTGTACGGGCTGGATGACGCTGACAATTGGCACATTGGCGCGACCCAAATGTTGGGAGACGACATGTTCGGGGTGCACACTCGAATGCTAGGTAAGGCCAATGCTGAGGCCGAACAACCGACATGGCTATATTTTTTCACGCGTGTGCCGCCGTCTCGAAAGCAGACGATAGGGGCCTATCACGCCGCTGAAATACCATTTGTATTTAACAGCCATCTGTCAATTTCGCCGCCGAGCGAGCAAGATAAGACGCTTACCCAATCCATGGGACGGTATTGGACGAACTTCGCGCGCACTGGCAACCCGAATGGGGACGGTCTGGAGCCATGGCCAGCCTTTTCTGGCGCTCAAGAGGCCTGGCTGGAACTTGGGCCGGAGGTGCGCGGTGTGTTGAATGTGCGTCAACGCAAATTGGATATTATTGAAGAAGTGGTCAACGAGCGCATCGATGAGGTGAGATCGAAACTTCGCCCCTTCGATGAAGCTGAGATTGATTTGACTGATGACATGGAGCCAGAGCCAATCGCGGAGGTCACCCTCCCATCTGTAGCGGCTCAATCTGCTCGTGAGCCTGCCCCAGCCTCGCAAGCGGAACCAACTCTCAACATTGAAGCGGCGGATGCGCCCAGCGCACCCGCGCCAGTTGAGGCAGAGCAACCCATTTTTCAAATTGAACCGACCGTGCCCCAGCCCGCACCTCCGATTGATACACAGCCAGCATTGCCTGAAAACACCTTTCCGCAAGCCGCAAGCGCCGCGGAGACAGCCATTGACGCCAGCGATGATACCGCATCAGAAGGGCCTGAATTCATTGACGAAGGCATTAGCGAACTAATCTTGCCCGAAGAGACGCTGCCAGCCCCAGATGAGCCGGAATTCGACCCGGCGACACGCGCCGGGGGAGACGACCTGCCGATTGTCCCAGCCTCCGCTGAGCCGGCATCAAGCGATCAATAATCGATCACAAATCGCTGTCAGGCCGGCCAAATCATCAACCGAAAACGCATCAGGCTGAACCGAGTCGACGTCCAGCACTCCGGCCAATGCGCCGCTGGCGTCTCTTATCGGCAGCACGATTTCAGACTGCGTGGCGCTATCGCACGCAATATGTCCGGAAAAGCGATGCACATCCGGCACGATAATGGGTTTGCCGGTCTCAGCGACATGGCCGCATACGCCTTTGCCAAATGGAATTCTGAGACATCCCAGCGTGCCCTGATAAGGGCCGACAACCAGTTCTTTAGGTTTAAGAGGGTCAACCAAATAGAAGCCCGTCCAATAGAATCTGGGGCGAAATGTCTGGCTCAGTAGACAGGCTGCGCTGGCATATCGAGCGATCTTGGAGGTTTCTCCAGCGACGACGCTTTCGATCTCTTGGCAAACCGTCTGATAGGTTTCTGTCAGGGACATGTTGGGGGCTTATCTCTCACCTAGGGTTGAGGCGTTGTGTGCGCGCTTGTCGCGATGAAGGCAATAGGCGTTGAAGGCGCTTGCAACCTCTGGAATAGTTGCCAAAGATACACCTCCGGAACGGGCCGGGGCATTGGAGGGCATTGGGTGATCCCAAGGCATCAATCAAAATCCGGCGAATTCAGCATCTGGCGCAGCCTTGCGGCGGCGCTGATCTTGTGCGCGATGTGCCCCGCGATGTGTCTGCCAATGGCGGCGCAAGATGCGTCCTCTCAAACTGACATCAATGAGGCCCATGCCGCTTATCTTGAGCGCTCGGACCTGCAACTTGAACGTCCCGAAGAACCGCCTGAAGAAATTGTTATAGAGCCGCCTAGAGAAAGGCCCGGATGGGCCATCGCCTTTGGCAGATTCTTGGATTCGATTTTCGGGGCGCTCGCCCCCCTGCTCCAAATTTTGTTCTGGTTGGTGGTCGCCGGGGTGATTGGGGGGGTACTCTACTTCATCTTTAGCGAAGTCGCCCGGGCGCGGCTGGGTGGAGACAAAGGAGACTCATCTAAACAAGGCGATGATGTGATCATAGATGTTCGCCCGGATGAAGCGACAGCGCGGACACTGCTGGAAGAAGCAGACGCACTCGCGCGGGCGGGTAAGTTTGCTGAAGCCGTTCATTTGCTGTTGTTCCGCTCAATCGAAGATATTCAAACACGGCTGGATGGAGGTGTTCCACGATCCCTGACAGCGCGCGAAATTGGCGGGCTGGGCCTGTTGCCAGACCGCGCCCGCACGGCGCTTTCTCCCATCATACGCCTTGTTGAGCGCAGCTTTTTTGGTGGGCAAGATGTCGACGAAGGCGGCTGGACGCAGGCGCGCGCCTCATATGAGAGCTTTGCGTTTGGGGAGGGGTGGACATGAGTGAGACGTCCAACACCGGATCTTCCAGCCCGTTCTCTATGAAGGCCATCGGCCTGATGCTGGTGATAGCGATTCTGTCGTTTGGGGCGGTGATTGTGCTGCTAGGATGGTCACCAGAACTAAAGGACAAGAACAAGGCGGGCGATCACCCCTTCTCAACCTCTGCCATTGGATACAATGGGTTCGTACAGCTGTTGGAGTCGTTGGACTATCCTGTTGAAATATCTCGACTGGAACGCAATCTGAGTACGCGCGATTGGGGGCTAATGGTGGTCACGACGTCGCCATATGGCATGCGCCGCAAGCTGAAAGACATGGACTTTGCGGAGACGACACTCATCGTTCTGCCAAAATGGACCGGGCGCACAGATTGGAGCAAACCGAAACGTCAGATCGATACGAAGTTCGTCAGAGCGCGCCAGATTAATGATCTGCTGAGCGATATTGAGATCGACGCAGAGCTGGGCCGTGTGACCGCGCCGAAAATCTTGGACAGCCCGTTCGGCAAGGTGTCTCCGAAGCCAGACATGGTCATGCAAGTGCTGCAGTCAGAGACGTTGGAACCTATCATCGAGGCGGAGGGCGGAGCCCTGTTGGCGAAAGTCCCCGGCGAAGAGGTTTATATTCTGGCCGACCCCGACATGATGAATACGTTCGGATTGGCCACGCTAGAGAATGCTGAATTTAGCATCGGGCTAATCGATTGGTTGCGGTATGATTCTGATGAGCCGATTTTTCTGGATGCAACCCTGCATGGCTTCGCGCGCTCAGCCAATCTGTTGCAAATGGCTTTTGATATCCCATTTGTGGGCGCCACGATTGCGGCGCTGGCGAGCGCTTTTTTGCTTGGCTGGGCAGCGATGATCCGGTTTGGACCGCCGGCACGTGAGGAGCGCGTCATCGCATTGGGCAAACAGGCATTGGCAGACAATTCAGCGGGGCTTGTATCTATGGCGCGTCGCGAGGTGCAAATGGCGCCGGGCTATTTGTCTCTGATCCGAAAACGGGTCGCGAAAGAAATTAGTGCGCCCAGAAGCCTGAGCGACGAACAGTTGACCGCTCTGTTTGATCGGCTCGGACCAGAGACGGTGTCTGGCAAGACTTACTCGCAGATGGAAGCGGGCCTGAAAGCGCCGGCAGCCGACCGCGCAGACCTCATGAACAAAGCCCGCGAACTGTATCGCTGGCGTCAGGATATCATCGGGAGATCCACCAATGAACGTAAATGAAATCAAAGCGCTTGCTGATCGTATTCGCAGCGAAGTCGGCAAAGCCGTTATCGGGCAAGACAATACGGTCGACCTGATGCTGACGGCGCTGTTCTCGTCCGGGCACATTTTGCTGGAGGGGCCACCCGGAACCGCCAAGACGCTATTGGCGCAATGCTTTTCCAAAGCGATCAGCCTGGGGTTTGGCCGCATTCAGTTCACGCCGGACCTGATGCCGGGCGACGTGTTGGGCACCAATCTGTTCAACTTCCAGACCAATGAGTTCAGCCTGACCAAAGGCCCAATTTTTACTGATATTTTACTAGCCGATGAGATCAACCGAACACCGCCAAAGACTCAGGCGGCGCTGCTGGAAGCGATGCAAGAGCGGAAAGTGACGATTGATGGCGAGGCCCACCGACTGAACCCGCGCTTCACGGTGATCGCAACGCAGAACCCGATTGAACAACAAGGCACCTATCCGCTGCCCGAAGCGCAGCTCGATCGCTTTCTGTTCAAGCATACGCTGGACTATCCAAACCGCGATGAGGAAATCGCGATTGTGTCGAGCCATGGCACACGCACAGGCATGAGCACCCCAGCCAGTTTTGGCATCGAACCTGTGCTGAGCGCGGCTGAGCTTGACGCCGCAGTAGACGCGGTATCTGGGGCTCGGCTGCAAGACGATATCATTCACTACATTGTGGATATTATCCGCGCGACCCGGGAGACCCCAGCGCTAGAGACTGGGGCGAGCCCGCGAGCCGCCGCCGCATTGGCCACTGCCGCGCGCGCCAAAGCCGCGCTGGATGGACGCGACTTTGTGATTCCCGATGATGTGAAAGCGCTCGCGCTGCCTGCGCTTCGCCACCGCGTTCTACTGTCGCCGGCCGCAGAGATTGAAGGGCGCACGACTGAAGAAACGCTGTTGGCGATTGTTGAGCAAACAGCTGCGCCGCGCTAAGAAGCCGACCGCAAAGCGGGGCTTAGAGTTTGTCCGTGCGACCTTCGGCTTTCAGATGCTCTACAATCTTTTTGACGTCTTGCGCCTGAGATTTCGGCACGATCAGGATCGAGCCACCGTCGGCGATCACGATCATGTCTTTGAGGCCGATGGCTGCAATCGTTGGACCGTCTGTTTCAATCAGTGAGCCTTCGCAGCCGAGCGAGATGACATCGCCCGAAGTTGATCCTGATGGGTCACTAGATGCTTCGGCTTTCAGATCTGAGATCACGGCCCAACTGCCAACGTCGCTCCAGCCGGCGCGAACAGGCGCAACAACAGCGACGCGGTCAGCTTTCTCCATGATAGCGATATCCACGGGCTCAGACGGGCAAGCCTCAAAGGCGCCAGCGTCGAGCATGCGTTGGTTTCCGGTTGCTTTCGCGGCGTCCAAAGCAGCTTTGCTGGTGGACAGGATATCTGGGGCGTAGGCGCTGAAGGCCGCCATCATAGCGTCTGCGCGAAACAGGAAGATGCCCGCATTCCAGAAATAGTCGCCCGTGGCGAGATAGGCGGTGGCTGTTTCGGTGTTGGGCTTTTCCTTGAAGTTCTCGACGCGGAAGACGCCGTCTCCCAAGGCCTCGGCGCGTTGGATATAGCCATACCCTGTTTCAGGTCCAGTCGGATCAATCCCAAGCGTAACGAGGTGACCATCGCTAGCAGCATCAAGACCAGAGGTCACACCCGCCCAAAACCCGGCCGGGTCTTGGACAAAGTGATCTGCGGGTAACAGAAGAACGACGGCATCGGCATCAGACGCGGCTGCGTTCAAGCTGGCCACTGCGGCCACGGCGGCTGTGTTGCGACCAAACGGCTCAATAATGACGCTGCCCTCGCCGCTGATTTTCGCCAGTTGTGCGCTGGCCATGACGTCCTGACCTGCCCCGCAAATGACGGTGGGCGCGGCGACGGATACGCCTAAAGGGGCGTCGCCGAGACGCGCTAAGGTGGCTTCCAGCATTGAGGCATCCTCGACCAGCGAGAGAAACTGTTTCGGCTGGGATTTACGAGATTTCGGCCAAAGCCGGCTGCCAGCGCCGCCGCACATGATCACCGGATAAATCGTCAAAGCCATCTAGGCCTCCCATCATATCGTAGAATAGCCAGGAATTACTGGCAAAAAGGTTAGAAAGTCTTGCATGAATCGCACCGTTTATGCCCTAATCGCTTCATGGCGATAGGGAAACCCTGACAATATGCATCTGAGTGATCAAATTCTGCCCCTGCGCCCCGTAAAGCGCCCCTCCATCTGATGATTTCTCCAACTGCCCGAGCCGTTTGGTTGATGTTGATTGGCGTGCCGATATTTCTGGCAATCGCCCTGCTCGCGCCAGCCTTGTGGGTGATTTCGGCGGGCTGGCTAGCCGGGATTGGCGCGCTTATACTTGCAGACGCCGTACTCGGTGCATCGCTGAGGCAATATGAAGTGTCGCTGGATGCACCCGCGCTGCTTTATATTGACGCGAGCGATCCTCTGACGATTTGGATGCGGTTTACCAAGGGCGCTCTACCGCGGCGGCTAGAGGTTCAGTTAGAGACAAATGAACTGCTTGAGGACATTCCAGCACGCGGCCTGCGCGGGTGGGATGGGCGTGAGCGACGTTATGATATTGAACTCGCGCCCAATCGCCGCGGAACGGCGAAACTGGTGCGTTTCTGGTCGCGCTGGACGGGGCCGCTCGGTCTGATCCAGAAGCGCCATATTGAGCCATTGGACATTGAGATCCCTGTCACGCCAAATGTCCGCTGGGTGAAAGACGAGGCGATCCGTCTGTTTAGCCGCGACGCCGAGTTTGGCATCAAAACACAGATCGAACGCGGCGACGGTAGCGAGTTTGACGCCTTGCGAGAGTTTACGACCGGCATGGACCGACGCGCGATTGACTGGAAACATTCAGCCCGCCATCGCACGTTGCTGGCCAAGGAGTTTCGCACCGAACGCAATCACAATATCGTCTTCGCCTTTGATACCGGGCGGTTAATGAGCGAGCCGCTTGGCGGTGTTCCGAAGATTGACCGGGCGATCAATGCCGGTCTGCTATTGTCTTATGTGTCGCTTCGCGGCGGCGACCGGACGATGTTTTACAGCTTTGATGCCCGGCCCGGCGTGAGCAGCGGGTTCCTGTCCGGGGCGCGGTCTTTTCCTAAAGCGCAAGGCTTAGCCGCCACGCTTGATTATTCGACGGAAGAAGCAAACTTCACACTGGCACTATCCAATCTATCCCAAAAACTAGAACGACGCAGCCTGATCATTATCTTCTCCGATTTCGTCGATACGATCTCTGCTGAATTGATGTTGGAAAATGTGAAACGACTGACCGATCGACACTTGGTTCTATTCGCAACATTTGAAGACGAAGCGCTGGCAAGCATGGTGGATGGGCGCCCTGCCGATGCAGAAGATGTCAGCCGCGCAGTGATTGCTGGGAGCTTGCTGGATGAGCGCGACGTCGTGTTTCGCCGCCTGCAGCGCCTGGGCGTACAGATCATTGAAACAACACCCGAAGCCTTTGGCGGGGCCTTGATCTCTCGCTATCTGCAAATCAAACGGAGAGAAATGCTGTGAGCGCTGACCTCTTAAAATCCTATCGTTTCCGTGAAGAGCGCGAGGCGGATTGGCGCAAGCTGGACTTGATTTTGAAGCGCGCAGAAAACAGAGGCGTGAAAGCCCTGTCGGATGAAGACATGACCGCCCTGCCCCGACTCTATCGGCAGGCGGTTTCATCTCTATCGGTGGCGCGATCTATATCGCTGGATCAGAATGTGGTCGCCTATTTGGAAAGCCTGTGCACACGGGCCTATTTCTTTGTCTATGGCGCGCGCACTTCGATTGGTGAGCGGATGCTGGACTTCTTGCGCCGGGATTGGCCGCGCGCGGTTAGCTCTGCGGTGTGGTCGACTTTGCTGTCGGCTTTGTTCCTATTTGGCGGCGCTGGGCTCGCATTTTTTCTATGTATTCAAGACATGGAATGGTTTTGGACGTTCACCAATGACATGATTGGGGACCGCAACCCGGATGCGACGGTGGAGTATTTGCGGTCTACGATCTACACCGACCCAGATGATTTGGGCGATGGGCAGTTGACGGCGTTTTCGGGATATTTGTTTAATAACAACGCTCAGATCGCTCTATTTGCGTTCGCGCTTGGCTTTGCCTTTGGACTGCCGACGGCGCTTTTGCTGATGTATAATGGTGTCATTCTTGGCGCCATTTATGCGGTCTTTTGGCAAAAAGGGCTGGGGTATGAGTTTACCGGGTGGCTGATGATCCATGGCGTGACGGAGCTGTTTGCGATCGTGCTGGCGGGGGCGGCTGGCTTTGTGATTGGCGGCGCGGTGGCGTTTCCCGGGCGGAAGACGCGGCTGGCCTCAGCGCGCGACGCGGGACAAACTGCAGCGACGATTGCGATGGGCTGTGTGATCATGTTGATCATCGCGGCCATTCTGGAAGCGTATGGACGACAGCTGATCAATAGCGATACGATCCGCTACATGGTGGCTGGCGGCACGGCGATTTTGTGGGGCATGTATTTCTATCTGCCCCGCCGTTCAGACGCAGACTAATCAGTCTTCGTAACCGTTCGGGTTTTGCGATTGCCATTTCCAATTATCGCGGCACATAGCGTCCAAATCGAGTTCTGCTTCCCAACCGAGCAACGCTTTTGCGCGGGTTGCATCGGCGTAATAGCTGGGCAGGTCTCCGGCGCGGCGCGGGGCAATTTCGTAGGGTATTTCAGCGCCGCTGGCCTTGCGGAACGCCTCAACCATTTCAAGCACTGAGACGCCTTTGCCCGTGCCGAGATTGACGGTGAAGGAGTCTGGCTTTTGGGTCAGCGCTTCGACTGCTTTTGTGTGGGCGCGGGCCAAGTCCATGACGTGAATATAGTCGCGCACGCCTGTGCCATCTGGCGTGTCGTAATCATCGCCGTAAACGCTGAGCTTTTCACGTCGGCCCACTGCGACTTGCGCCACAAACGGCATGAGATTGTTCGGAATACCGCGCGGGTCTTCACCAATCTCTCCGCTGGGGTGCGCGCCGACGGGGTTGAAATAGCGCAGAATGGCGACCTGAAGGTCGGCGTCGGCAGTGTCGGCGTCACGCAGCATATGCTCAACCGTTAGCTTGGTTTGGCCATACGGGTTCATCGCTTCGAGGGGGTGATCTTCGGTGTAGGGCAGGAACTTTGGTTCGCCATAGACAGTGGCGCTCGATGAAAACACGATACGTTTGCACCCTGCCGCCTGCATCGCCACGAGCAGGCTGTGCGAGCCGATGAAATTATTGCTGTAATAATCGAGGGGTTTTTCAGAAGATTCGCCTACCGCTTTCAGTCCCGCAAAGTGGATGACGGCCTCGCAGGGGTGATCTTTCAGCACTTGAGTGATGGCGCCTGTTTCACGCACATCGGCCTCAATCACTGGGAAATCACGATTGGTCAGGCGCGCCACACGCTTCAATGAAGCAGGCTTTGAATTGACGAAATTATCAACAACCACGGGCGTCCAGCCGTTTTGCAAGAGATCAAGGCAGGTGTGCGACCCGATATAGCCCGCGCCGCCTGTGACCAAAATATTTCCTGACATGCCTGTTTTCCTTCAGTTGGCGCTGCCAAAACATGATTAACGCGCCGTTGGCCATAACATGCAGGGATTGCGCCAGCTGATGCAAGCGCTACCCATGCGGCGTATTTA
The DNA here is from genome assembly GCA_964644385.1 of uncultured Hyphomonas sp. Taxonomy (GTDB): domain Bacteria; phylum Pseudomonadota; class Alphaproteobacteria; order Caulobacterales; family Hyphomonadaceae; genus Hyphomonas. Next base: position 24,326 of record CAZXVJ010000037.1, read on the forward strand.
TTAGCGCGAAATGGCTTTAGATTCTGCGCCAATATCGTTAATTGTCATCCATGAGCCAGACTGCCCCCGTTCAGCCGCCGATTGGCCGCCCTGTCAGCGTAGAAGCCGCGCAGCGCAGACGCGCGCGCATGGCACTGCAACGGCGTGAAGATAAGCTGATGCGCAATCTGGTGACGCCTGAAGGCGCGGCGATCCGCTTGAAACTGGGCACTGCGGCAGAGCGAGCCGGGGCGTTTATGATTGATGTGGCCATTCAATGGGCCATCGTATTAGCCACTTTGTTTGGATTGATGGCCATTTCAAGTTGGTTTGGTCGCGGGGGCGCCAATGTCGCCTTCACATTCTGGATCGTCTTTCAGTTTTTTGTCCGCAATTTCTATTACATCTTTTTTGAAATGGGGACGAAGGCCGCCACCCTAGGCAAGCGCGCATTGGGGCTAAGGGTCGCCGCTCGCAATGGTGGGCGACTGACGGCGAACGCCGTGCTGGCGCGAAACTTTTCGCGTGAAATTGAGATTGGCCTGCCGATACAATTCATTCTGATGGGCATGGGCAGTGACAGCGTTAATGCGTGGATGAGCCTATTCGGCCTGTTATGGTCTGGCGTCTTCTTGTTCTTCCCATTGTTCAACAAGGATAAGATGCGCGTGGGGGATTTGATCGCCGGGACATGGGTGATCCGCGCGCCGAAGACACGTTTGATGGGCGACATTACATCCACAACAGCGACGCCGGAACGCGCCAGCCAGTTTGCTTTCACGCCCGCCCAAGTCGACGCTTATGGCATTCACGAATTGCATGTGTTGGAAGATGTGCTGCGCGAATCCACCGCGGAGATAAAACAACAAGTGGCGGCGCGTATCCGATCTAAAATCGGCTGGCAGCCAGTTCAGGGCGAAAGCGATATTGCCTTTCTGGAAGCCTATTACGCAAGATTGCGTCGCCGACTGGAGCAACGCATGTTGCTGGGTGAGCGCAAAGCCGACAAGTTTGATACCAAATAGAGAGCCTGCATGTGGCAGGCGCCCATTGACGCGCGCGCGCCTTTCGGGCGAGGAGCTTGACCATGACACAGACACATGACGCTGATCTTGCGCTGGGGCGCAGCGTGATTGCCACCGAGCGCGCCGCGCTTGAGCAATTGGAAGCCAGCCTTGGGCCTAGCTTTGGCGCAGCGGTGGATGTTGTTTTGGCGGCGAGCAATTACACCATTATTGCGGGGGTCGGAAAATCCGGTCACATCGGCAATAAGATCGCGGCCAGCCTCGCTTCAACCGGCACGCCGTCTTTCTTTCTGCATCCGACAGAGGCGAGCCATGGCGACCTTGGCATGGTGGCGGCGGGGTGCGTTGTGATCGCGATCTCCTATTCTGGGGAAAGCCGCGAGATGGTGGATCTGCTGCAATACTGCCGCAGCCATTCAGTGCCCGTGATTGGCATGACGCGGTCGGCCGCCTCGACGCTGGGCAAGATGTCAGATGTCGTTTTAGAAATGCCGGTGGTCGCGGAGGCGTGTCCGAATGGGCTGGCGCCAACTTCATCGACGACCATGTCGCTGGCGCTGGGTGATGCGCTGACGGTGGCGGTGATGGAGCGGCGCGGCTTTAGCAGGGAAGACTTTGGCCAGCGCCACCCCGGCGGCAAGCTGGGGCGCGGATTGCAGACGGCAGGCGATTATGTGGCCGGGCGTCACAACGATATTCCGAGCGTATCCGCAGCGAGCGATGCGCGCGATGTTGTGCTGGCCGTGTCAGAGGGACGGCGCGGCTGTGTCGCCGTACTAGATGATAACGGCGCATTGATTGGCATGGTGACCGACGGCGATTTGCGACGGGCGTTCGTGTCTGGAACTCTGGACGGCACAGCGCGGGATATCATGACGGAAAACCCGCGCACGATTGCACCGGATGAGCGCATGTCTGCCGTGATCGAACGGATGACGCAGGCGCGCATTTCCAACGGCTTTGTTGTGCGCGATGGCAAGCCCATTGGCACGGTTGATATGAAGGACCTTCTGGCCGAAGGGTATTTGTAAGCGCCTTTTCAGGATTCAAACTAGACATGAGACGAGACTTCAGATGACGACACGCTCCCTAAGTGGACATGACTGGTCGATTGGCGCGGGCAAGCCGCTGGCAGTGATTGCCGGGCTGAATGTGCTGGAGGATGAAGGTCTGGCGCTGGAGATTGGCGCGGAGTTGAAAGCGGTGTGCGCCGACCTTGGCCTGCCCTATGTGTTCAAGGCGAGCTTTGACAAGGCCAATCGTTCCTCGATCAAATCGTTTCGCGGCCCCGGCATGGAGGCCGGGCTGAAGCTGCTTGAGGCCGTCAAGACGCGCCTGAGTGTGCCGATCTGTACTGACTTGCATGAGCCGTTTCAGGCTCTGCCCGTTGCGACGGTGGCCGACATTGTTCAGCTGCCCGCCTTCCTGCTGCGCCAGACCGATTTGGTGGTGGCTATGGCGAAGGCTGTTGAGGCGTCGGGTGGATTGGTCCACGTCAAGAAGGGGCAATTTTTGGCACCTTGGGACATGAAAAATGTGGTCAACAAGATTGCCGAAGCCGCGCCAGATGTTGGCGTGATCCTGTGTGAGCGAGGGGCGAGCTTTGGGTATAATAATCTGGTCGTGGACATGCTGGCGATTGGCGAGATGCAGAAGCTGAACTGCCCTGTCACGATTGACGCCACCCATGCCGTGCAGTTGCCGGGGGCTGATCCACGCACGGGCGGAGAGTCGACGGGCGGACGGCGCGACGGCGTGGCCGTGATCGCGCGGTCTGCTGTGGCGGCGGGCGCGGACGGGGTGTTCCTTGAGTTCCACACCGACCCGGACAAAGCGCTGTGTGATGCGCCGAGCTGTCTGCCAATCTCTGCGGCGCGCGGCTTGCTGACGGAGCTGAAAGCGATCCATGAAGCGGTGAACGCTTAGCCGAACGTATCGGCGATGACGTCTTTGCCGGGGCCATCCACGGCGTCTCTAAGCGCGATATAGGTCTGCGCGGCGAGCGAGGCGAACCAAAGCTCAATCGCCATTGTGAGCGCGGGGATGAACCCAAAATCGAGCAGATAATCTGTGACGGATGGTTCATATTCCTGCCAGGTTTGGAAGGCCATATCCGCGTCGCTTCCAATAAGAGCACTGACAAATCCAATGGCGACGAGCGGTATACCCACAATCAAAAATGAGATGAGAAAGATCGCAAACACCCGCCAGCGATTGCCCTTTGTGAGGTCTACGCTGCGCGCCAAGCTGCCAATGACTGAGCGCTTTTCAGTCGCTGCCACTTGTAGGCAAGCAAACAGCATGACGAAGACGATGACCCCCGGAATGATGATGAAGAGCGTCGCAGATAAGGCCGCCACGGTAGACACGATCCAGACCATAAACAGCTTCCACCAGCCCAGTAGGCCATTGATGGCAAAGGCAGACCCAATCGGCTTTGACACTGCGGCGCGGGCGACGAGGCCAATCAGCGCGACTTGCGGGACCGCGTAGAGCAGTTGTTTGATCGCGCCGACGATGAAGATCGGAACATATATGCGCGGGCCGAGGGAGGTGAGATCCTCAACGCTTTCGGGCTCTGTCATGCCCTGCAGCATGTCGTAGAGTGTGAGCTCTATGTTTGGGGCCCAGCCATAGTCGGACAGGACGACAAGGAGTGCAGGCAGAATGGAAAAGACAACGCCGATGACGAGATAGGTCAGCGGGCGCTGGCGCAGGACGCCGATACTGCGGGTGAGCACGTCACCGATGGAGATTGGTCTGGCCACGGCCCTGCCCTGTTTTGTGTGATTGGAGTTTACTGGTCTTGGGGCGCGTGTCGAGGTGGTTCAGCCCGGGCGCGATGGAGTGAGGTCTTGGCTGCCACTGGGTCCCGGATATTGCTGCGCAATTCCGGGATGACACGTTGTAGGGGCAGCACGTGTGACCGCTGAGGGGCGGCTTGGGGTGGACTGAGTTTTCTAAGATTTTGGATCGCGGTCAGGGGACGGGGCGCAAGGCTTCTGCGTACTCTTTTGTGCAGAGTGTTGGCGCAGTGGGTGCTGTGTGGAGG
>CAZXVJ010000038.1:0-27830 GCA_964644385.1 uncultured Hyphomonas sp.
TGATGATCAGTACCTGTCACTTGAAGAAAACCGTGAAGCTGGACCATTCTTCAATATTATCGGGAAATTCTAGAGCTCATCTTCTAGACACTCAGAAATGGATCAGGGCGGCTGCGTATATCGGTTAGCCGCTTTGACCCGCCAGGTTGCTGCAGTGTGCAGCCGACTGAGACGATTGTTGGATTATATCTGGAGCGGGCGATGAGATTCGAACTCACGACCCTCACGTTGGCAACGTGATGCTCTACCACTGAGCTACGCCCGCATCCGATATGGGTTTGCGACGAAACAAAGATCGCTTGTCGCAAGAACCGCGATAAAGCGCAATTTTGAGATGGGCGCAAGGGGCGAAGGCTTTGGTCAGCGCTATTTTTGAGGGCGGCCTTTTCTTGATTAGCCTTTCAGGATTGGACGGATCTGATCTGGGCGAACTTCGCGGCCTTCGGTGTCTACAAAAGCGGCGCGAATCGGACGTTTGCCTGGAGCTTTCGTGAAGCTGATGGGCGGCGGGTCACCGGCAGCCAGCCACGCGTCACCCCATTGGGTCAGACCGATCAGAATGGGCCGCAAAGACACGCCCATAGCCGAGAGAACATACTCAGGCCGTGCGCGCCGGCCGGGAGATTTATACGCTTGCTTCGTTAGCAGACCCTCCGCGACAAGCGTTTTGAGTCGTCCGGATAAAACTGTGCGCGGCGCGCCGAGTTCTGCCTGAAAATCATCAAAACGCCGCACGCCGTACATGGCCGCGCGTAAGATAAGCAGCGTCCATCTGTCTCCCACGACATCAATTGCCTTGGCAAGATTACAGGTTTCAGGGGCAACGGGTGAACGGCGAGCAAGTGGTATCTGGGTCATATTATCAAACCTAGGGCTGTTTATGCTGAAAATCTAGCTCATATTTTCTGAATACAGATAGCAAACTATGGTTTCGGGATGCAGAACAAATCTTGCCTATGACTCGCTTGGATGAAAAGAAGCATGTGAAGACGGAGTTGAAGTCTTGATGAAACATATCCATCCAGTTGTGATTGCTCTATGCGCCTTGAGCGCGTGTCAGCAAGCCCCCAATTCGACAGCGCCCGAAACCAGGCCGACGGATGAATCTGCGTTCGATTGGACCATTGAGGTCTCCGCACCGCCACTTCGTGCCGCATCATGCCCCAGCGAGACCGGGAAAATTGACCCGAGTGCCATTGAAGTCGTTGCGGCCCCCATCGCCATCGGACCTCCCGACGAACTACAAGCTGCTTTGCCTGAAGGAGTTGCCTTTGTGGCTGGGTGGCGACTGAGCAGTGAGCATCCAGCCTTCGGCGGCCTGTCAGGGCTTGCCCAAACGCCTGCAGGGGATTTGTTGGCGGTGTCAGATGCGGGCGCGTTTGTTGAATTGGACATGGAGGATGGTGAACCGACCGGCGAAGCGAAACTTACTTACATGTTAGACGATCGAGGGCTTCAATTGTCGTCAAAAGAGGCCGGAGACGCTGAAGGGCTGGCGCTGCGATCTGGGCTAGCATTGGTAAGCTTCGAGCAGGACTTTCGAATTGTGGTTTTTGCTTTGGAGGCCTGCGGCGCAGCAACACGCGGCGTGAAGATTGCGGGTTTGCCAGGGCGCATAGACGGCCGACGCGTTCGCCGAAACAATGGGCCTGAAGCGCTGGATCTGACCGATACGGGCGCGTTGATGTTTGGGTATGAGCGCGGCGGCAAAAACGGCGCTGTGCGGGGTGTGATTCAGTCAGATGGCTCGGCTAGATTTACAGGCGATACAGATCAGCCCGCTGGATATTCTCAGGTCGGAATGACAAATGGTGGGCGGTGGACGCTTTTTCGCAGCTATGGTCCGGTGCGCGGCAATCGCAATATTGTCGATTTGGGTGACGGGCGGCAGATACAGCTATTGCCGCCATTATTGGTTGATAATTTTGAAGGCATCGCAGCGGGGCCCGACGTGGATGCCACCCGCCGGATGTGGCTGATTTCAGATGATAATTTCTCAGATAAGCAGCAAACGTTACTCTATGCCTTCGATGTGCAAACGCCTTCACGATAGACGCTCTTACATTGTTAAGGCTCTCAGCCTACACTGGTGAAGCACAAGGGCTGCGGTGTTCGACACGGGCTCGATCTTCGGCGACCTTATTTTTCGCTCGGGAACTGGCAAGCTGGGCAGGCCGTGGTCTCGCCTCATCCGGTGCCCACCTATACTCTAGGTTTGCGGAAGTGACATGAGCTTTCACGACGCCTGTGGTTCTTGTGCATTTTGTTTTTCCATATAGCGGCTTTGCCGCTTATATGAGTGTCCCCGATGCGGGCTCATTGCTTGCCCCTTGCATAACTTCTCCTTACATCAGCGCGATGACTGACACGCGAGCCCCCGACAAAACCCAGATGCGGCACCGTATGCGCACGCTGCGCGCTGAAGCAGCGGCGCGGGATCCGGATTCAGCCGAGAAGCTGGCCGATAAGTTTCCGATGAAATTGCTGGAGCGGTATGGGCCGGTTGTGGCGGGCTATGTCGCAATCAATGAAGAGATTGATCCGGCGCCCCTAATGCAAAAATTGGCGCGGGCGGGTGCGGAGCTTTGTCTGCCGCGCGTGGAGGCGGATGGGGTGACGATGACGTGGCGGCTATGGTCGCAGGGGGAACCGTTGGAACGCAAAGCGTTTGGCCTGTCTGAACCTAGTGAGGATGCGCCGGAGATGACGCCGACTTTAATTTTGGCACCGGTGCTTGCGTTTGATGCTCTGGGCAATCGACTGGGATATGGCAAAGGCCATTATGACCGCGCGGTCGGGCGGCTGAGGGAATCCGGGCGGGCTTTTGCATGCGCGCTGGCCTATATGGCACAGCAGATTGAGGCTGTGCCTTCAGAAGATCACGACCAGCCGCTGGATTGGGCCGCGACGCCCGATGGATCTGTGCCGCTCTTTATGATGCGGAACATGAAGGCGCTGACGGCGGCGGGGCCGAGCGATGGAGACGACGCGGCTTAGATGGGCTGCTGAACTGGGGCGGCGCGCTGGGTTGGCGCGGGGTCAATCCTAGCAAACCATTCCAATTGCGCCGGGATGGGGGCATAAAAATGGGCTCCATCCGCCAATTTGCGAGGGCTTTGAACCATGACCGCCACCACAATTGATAAAGATGCGCTGCGAAAGAAGTATGCGGAAGAACGCGATAAGAGGCTGCGCGCCGAGGGTAACGGTCAATACGTTCGCCTTGAGGGTGCGTTTGAGGATTTGGCGACCGATACCTATACGCCTGTGAAACCACGTGAGGCGCTGACAGACCATGTGACGTTCGCCTTCATTGGCGGCGGCTTTGCTGGCTTGATTGTAGGCGCGCGGCTAAAGGAAGCCGGCATTGACGATGTCCGGATCATCGAGAAGGGCGGCGGGTTTGGCGGCACTTGGTACTGGAACCGCTATCCGGGCGCGCAGTGCGATACGGCCTCAATGATCTATATGCCTTTGCTTGAGGAAACCGGGCACATGCCGAGCGAAAAATATGCTCATGCGCCTGAGATACGCGCCCATTGCGCCAGAATTGGGGAGCGGTTTGATTTGGAGTCCGGCGCGCTGTTCCACACTGAAGTCACAGATCTGGAGTGGATCGACACCGAAAAGCATTGGCTGATCCGCACCCATCGCGGCGATGCGTTTACTGCCAAATATGTCGGGATGGGCACCGGGCCGCTGCATGTTGCGAAATTGCCGGGGATCGAGGGCATCGAGACCTTCAAGGGCCATGCGTTCCACACCAGCCGCTGGGATTATGCTTATACGGGCGGAACACCGGAAGGCGAACCGCTGAGCAAATTGGCCGATAAACGCGTGGCGATAATCGGTACGGGCGCGACGTCTGTGCAGTGCGTTCCGCATTTGGCGAAGTCTGCTAAGGAATTGCTGGTGTTCCAGCGCACGCCGTCTTCTGTGGATGAGCGCAACAATGCTCCGATTGATGCCGATTGGTTCAAAGGCATTGCGACGCCCGGCTGGCAGCAGCGCTGGCTGGATAATTTTGTCGAAAACCAATCTCAAGGCATTCCGAGCGAAGACTTGGTGATGGATGGATGGACGGAACTGTCACGCCGTATTCGGACCAAAGTTCTCGACTTGCCGAAAGATAAGTGGACGCCTGAAAACATGATGGCGGCGTTTGAGGACGCAGACCATGAGAAGATGGAAGAGATACGCGCTCGCGCCGAAACGATTGTTGAGGACAAGGACACGGCTGAAAAACTGAAGGCCTGGTATCGCCAACTCTGTAAACGCCCCTGTTTTCATGATGCCTATTTACAGGCGTTCAATGAACCCGGCACGCGGTTGATTGATACCGATGGCCAAGGCGTTGAGCGTATCACAGAAAAGGGCTTGGTGGCGGGCGGCGTAGAATATGAGGTTGATTGTATCATCTATGCGTCAGGCTTTGAGGTCGGCTCGGAATACACAGAGCGGGCCGGATTTGATTTGACGGGCCGAGGCGGCGTGAAGCTATCTGAGAAATGGGAGCAGGGGATGCGGACGCTGCACGGCATACACACGCATGGCTTTCCAAATGCGTTCATTGTGCAACCCTCGCAAGCCGCAAACCTGATTTCGAATGTGCCGCACAATATTGTGGATCACGCGCTGACCATTGCGTCTGTGGTCAAGTATGCCGAAGACAACGAATATGCTGAAGTCGACGCCGAGAAGGCCGCAGAGGATGCGTGGGTTGATTTGCTGCTGACGGGATCTGGCATGATGATTGGGACAACGGAATGTACGCCGGGATACTACAATAATGAGGGCGCGGGCCTGACTGACCGGAACAAATATGCTGTCGGGCACCCAGCCGGGGCCAAAGCGTTTTTTGCTCATATCGACGCGTGGCGAAAATCTGGCGCGTTCAAAGGCCTGTCGTTTTCCTAGTTCCTGATTGCAAGGGACAATTGGGCCGCATACTGTGTTTTCGTATAGTCTTCAGTAGGTCATAGCAGGATAGAATGATGCGGTATTTTATAGGAATATTGGCGGCGATCGCTGTGATTGCATTGGGCGCATGGTTTGTGCTGTCGAAATCTGGCGCAAGTGATGGGCCGGCAATCGGGTCGGCTGACGTGGCCAAGTTTGATGCCGACTTTGAGAGCCTGTTGAGCACCAAACTGGTGTCGCCTGGCGGCGCCGCGCTGGACATTGATGCATTGGTTGGCGCGCTGCCCGGTGCGTTTGCTGTCGAGCATGACGGCGCGGCGTTTGATGAAGCGACTGGCGCGACCACCATAAAGGGACTGACCTTAACGCACGCGGCCTTAGATGGCGCGGCCATAACAATTGACGAAGTATCGACATGGGGGTTTGACGCGGATTTGCTAAGCGCCCGTATCGCAGGAGAACAATTGGACGCGACAGCCTTGCTGGCAAAGCGCATCGATATGTTAGGCGTGTCGGTCACGGGGCTAGCGGAAGCCTATCAGCCTTTGATTGATGCAACCATAGACGGCGCCCAGCTGCTTGATACGAATGGGTTGGAACGCCAAGCGCACATCGATGCTTATGATTTTGCAATTGAGCGGGTGGTTGTTGATACCACCCAGCTGCACCCGTTCGCATGGACGCCGCTCACGTTAGAGCAATTTGGTCCTGTTGATGGATCGGTATCATTGGACGATTTAAGAGCGATGCATATGGGCCAGCTGATAGCGGCCTTTGCGCGATCTTACAGCATCGAGGCGATCGCGTTTGAGAACATGAGTGTTGATATGAAGATGACTCAGTTTGACGCGGAAACCGGGATGAAGCTTTTGGCCAGGCGCGCGGGGTATCGCGGCATCGACCGAGGCGATTTGGAGTCCGCGATTATCCAAGATTTGGAATTTTCCGGAACCACCGCCATGCTCAATATAGCTGATCTGGCGATGAGCGACGCAGGCGAAGAATTGGGATCCACCCCGTTGATGAAGGAGTTTCCACTATCTGGAACAATGAAGCTGTACTCGGTTACGAACGTTAGGCTGTCGAACGTATTTGACCATGCCGCGCGGGGGCAGTGGCCAGATGCGACTGAGACCGATCTGCTGAGCCTTGGCGTGCTTGTCGGCAAGGATTTTGTCTACAATTTAGACGGTAAGCCGTTCTACTCCTTGGATGAGATCCGCTACGATGTAAGTGGTTTTCACGGACTGGCGCCGACGAAGATCGACATTAAGTTCGATAATCTTGTCTACCATATCGACAATCTGGTTGAGATGTTCGCGCCCACCCAGATCAGCGGAGAGAAGACAAGTGAGGAGATGAAAGCCATTGAAGATGTGATGGCGATTTTGGACACTTATGACCTAGCTGCGCCAAGTATTGATCTGAATATGGGGTGGACTTGGCAGCAAGACGAGGGCGTCGGCGAAGCGAATATCGCATATGGCGTTGATGGGATGAGCCGTTTGGCTGCGCGCGTTAATATGCGGACGCCGACATATGCTGAAATGGTGCCGCATTTGAAGTTTACCGGCGACGCCCCAGTCGATGGTGGTGCACTTGAAGAGCTGTTTGAACAGAGATTTGCGATCAATTCCGCCTCTTGGATTGCGGAGGATGAAGGAGGGATTGAGAAGATACTCGCGCTGATCCCTGAAATTGCTCTGGTGGTGCCAGACCCTGATCCGGAAGTACAAGTTCTGGCGGCGTACGAGCCGGAGACGTTGCGACTGATGGCGGTAGGCGGTATTCAATTTGCAGCTGGAGAAGTGGTCAAAGAGGCCCCGCAGGCGCGTCCGGTTTTTGAAGGCTTGGTGAGTCTTATGGAAGAAGGCGGCCGGCTCGAAATTAGACTGGACCCGCCGCAGCCTTTGGACGCGGAACTGTTTAATAATATCGAGCTTGAAGACCTGCCGCCTGAGCGTCGGTTGGATGTTCTTGGATTGTCCGTAGAGCATACCTCGCCTTAAGCGAAGCAGCCAATTGCAGAGTTAGTAGACGAGCGCGGCTTTCGCAGCGCGTTCACTGTCATTGTCTGTGAAGGCTTGCGTAAATTTGGTGACACGGGGAGCAATCTCAGCGCGGAAACGGCTGCCATTGAAGACACCGTAATGACCAACGCCTGGCTGGACATAGTCGGTACGCATCTTCTTAGGAATCTTGGTGCAGAGATCATGCGCGGCCTGCGTTTGACCGATACCCGAAATGTCATCGAGTTCACCTTCAACGGTCATCAGAGCAACATCTCGAATAGCAGACGTGTCGATGATGCGTTCGTCGCGATAATTATAGACGCCGCGCGCAATGTGATGTTCCTGAAACACACGCTGGATGGTCTGCATATAGAACTCTTCTGTTAGGTCGAGCACTGCCATATACTCATCATAGAATTCACGGTGGCGGTCGGAGCTATCGCCATCGCCTTCAACCAAATGATTGAAAAATTTCCAATGGGCGTCGACGTGCTTGTCCCAATTCATGTTCATGAAAGAGGCGAGCTGAACAAAGCCAGGGTACACTCGGCGCAGCACGCCTGGATAGGGCGCTGGCACGGTGTGGATCATGTTCTCCTGAAACCAATCCAGAGAGCGTTCTTCAGCCAGAAGGTTAGGCACCGTGGGGCTGCGCCGACAATCAATCGGTGAGCCCATAAAGGTCATTGAAGCCGGGCGGGCCGGGTCATCGTCTTCGGCCATCATTGAAATAGCGGCCAAAACCGGAGGTCCGGGTTGGCACACGGCCAGAACATGCGCGCCGCCGCCAAGATGGGTCAGCATTTCGCGAACATGGTCAATATAGTCGTCAAGATCGAAGCGTCCCATCCAAACCGGTGCCATGCGGGCATCGGTCCAGTCTGTGATGTAAACATCATGGGTGGGCAGGAAGGCTTCAACCGTTCCGCGCAGAAGAGAGGCGTAGTGCCCGGACAATGGCGCCGTAATCAGAAGGCGCGGAAGCGGCTTATCGTCGGTGCGTGCTTCAGCGAGCGACGTGGCGTCTTTTCGGAAGTGAAGCAAGCCGCAAAAGGCGCTTTTCCACACGGTGCGCGGCTGAATGCGAACAGGCTTCCCGTTGATTTCGGTTTCTTCGATCCGCCATTCTGGCTTGCCATAATAGCGAGTGGAGCTTTCGAACACGTCCGCAAAGGCCGCCAATGAGCGGCCATACTCTGTGTTACCGATCGGATTGTAGGGTGAGCGCAGGAAGGACCGACTGGCTTTTACGGCCATTCGCATCGGGGCCATCGCTGCTCGATTCATTTCGATCATGGAGTAGAGCATGGATGACATCCTTTTAATGCTGCACTGCAACATAAGTACCGGACGGCTTAGATGCAACAAGATTCACCAGACAGGCGATTCTCAAATCAGTTAATTAAGTCTTTGAAAAATAACTGAAATTTTTAGAATCAAAACACCCTGCACTTAACTCAACTGTGCAAAGGTTGCGCTTGAGACCTTAACAAAAACGTAAGAGAGGCGGCCACTGCGCTATGTTTCTAAGATGTGCCCCAAATCCGCACCGCGCAGGTGAAATGACCCGCGCCCTGTTTTTCAACACAGCGCCGGACCAGCGTTTCGCGATCGATGCCGAGATGTTGCATCGAAACCCTGAACTGCTGAACGCGTTTAGTCCGCACAGCTATGCGCGCTTTCGTGTGTTGGACACAGCCGCCTACATGGCGTGTTTGGTTGGTGTTCTGGCGTCTCTTTCGATCGCCTGGTGGATGTTTGTGCCAGGTGTTGTTGTTTGCGTGATGATGCTGGCGACCAATCAAAAAGCGGCAGCAGACACAGCGCGCAAAGCCGCGCGTCGCTCCGTTGATGCGTTCCGAGATTTGCATGAACTGGGTGTTCTTTGGTTGATGCCTGTTGAATTATCGCCGGTTCGTAGCAGCTAAAGCCCGACGACGCCCAAAATTGCGGCGAGCAATATCACCAGAGAGAAGACGAGCGACAAGCTCATCGCCAGCATGCGCTGGCCCTTCCGGCTGGCGCCTTTGCCATCGCGCGGGGCCTTGCCCAAACCCGCGAGGATCCAGCGATTTGAAAAGAACCCAAAAGCGGCCAGTAGCGAGCAGGTTCCAGACACAAATGCACCGCCAAGTATGGCGCAGGCGCCAGCGGCCAGCAAGATTCCTGCAATGGGAGTGGATGTTCCCTTTAGGAAGGCCCGTACAAATGCATCGGCCCGCCCAGCCAGCCGATCAAAGCTGATATTTGGCCCGGCCATGGTTACAATCCAAGCGGCGCCAAGGGCGATACCGTTCAAAAGAACCCCGATCAGCTGAAATGTGTCTCTGAAGTTTTCTAGCATAATGTGGATTTATGCCCGGATTCTATGCCCGAAGGAAAGCGTCGACGCTCGGCTAGGGTTTGAAGGCTCTATTGCTATTGCTGTCAGAGGTGTGTCTGTTGATGTCTTGAGCTTGGAGGGGTCTGGTTATGTCGAAACCATCGAGAGAGTTTGATAAGCGCGGGTATTGGCGCGCCAATCTGCGGCTTACAATCATCTTGCTGGCGATCTGGTTCGCCGTTTCCTTTGGCGCTGGTATTCTGTTTCGCGATGCGTTGGACGCGTATTCCATTGGGGGCGCGCCTCTTGGGTTCTGGTTTGCGCAGCAGGGCGCGATCTACGTGTTTGTGGCGCTGATCTTCTATTATTGCTGGGCCATGAGGCGGCTGGAACGCAAATTCGGTTTGCGAGACTAGCGCCATGGATCAGCAAATGTGGACCTATTTATTCGTTGGCGTGACGTTCGCGTTGTATATCGGTATCGCGATCTGGTCGCGCGCCGGATCAACCGATGACTTCTATGTGGCGGGACATGATGTTCATCCGGTGGTCAACGGTATGGCAACGGCGGCCGATTGGATGTCAGCGGCGAGTTTTCTGTCGATGGCCGGCCTGATCGCTTTTATGGGCTATGGCGGCTCTGTCTATTTGATGGGGTGGACCGGCGGGTATGTGCTGTTGGCTTTGTTGCTGGCGCCTTATTTGCGCGAGTTTGGAAAGTTTACGGTGCCGGACTTTGTTGGTGACCGATACGATTCCACAACGGCGCGTGTGATCGCGGTGGTCTGCGCCCTGTTCGTGTCGTTCACCTATATTGCGGGTCAGATGAAAGGCGTGGGGGTGGCGTTCTCAGGCTTTCTGGGGGTGCCGTATGAGCTGGGCATCATTATCGGAATGGTCATCGTGTTTTTCTATGCAGTTTTGGGCGGCATGAAAGGCATTACCTACACGCAGGTGGCGCAGTATTGCGTGTTGATCTTCGCCTATACCGTGCCGGCGATTTTCATGTCGCTTATGATCACCGGAAATCCGGTGCCACAGCTCGGCTTTATATCTGACGTCAAAGGCACAAGCGTCGCGATGTTGGACAAGCTGAACACTGTGGTCACTGATCTTGGTTTCCTGGCCTACACCGCGACGGACAAATCCATGTTTGACGTGTTTGCCATAACCGGCGCGCTGATGTTCGGCACCGCTGGATTGCCGCATGTCATCATTCGGTTTTTCACCGTAAAGAGCGCGGCGGCGGCGCGTGTGTCTGCGGGCTGGGCGCTGGTGTTTATTGCTGTGCTTTATACGACCGCGCCCGCCGTCGCCGCGTTTTCTCGGTTGAACTTTGTCGATCAGGTCAACGAGTCCAGCTATTCTGAGACGACGCCAGACTGGTTTAAGGATTGGGAGAAGACTGAACTGCTGGCCTGGGTGGACAAGAATGGAGATGGGGTCTTGCAGTATCGCAGCGGCGCGCCGTTCAAAGAGGCCAAGCCATATTTTTCCGGGCAGGTCGGCGCGCAGGGGGAGCCTCTGCTGACGCTATGTTCTCAGCCCAAACAACAAAGTTGCAATACACTGCTGGACAATGGCAACGAGTTATATGTGAACCGCGATATCATCGTGTTGGCCAATCCACAAATTGCGAGTCTTCCCAATTGGGTGATTGCGCTGGTTGTGGCCGGCGGGTTGGCGGCCGCACTGTCGACTGCGGCGGGTTTGCTGATGGTGATCTCATCCGCAATTAGCCATGATATTTGCCGGCGGACCTTGTTTAAGAATATGGACGATAAAACCGAATTGCGCGTAGCGCGATTGGCGGCGGCAGGAGCGGTCGTCGCAGCCGGGCTGCTGGGGATTTACTCGGCGCAGTTAGGATTTGTGGCGCAAGTGGTGGCGTTTGCGTTTGGGCTTGCTGCGGCCTCACTGTTTCCGATCATCTTCCTCGGCATCTTCTGGAAGCGCATGAATAAGGAAGGCGCCATTGCGTCTATGGTGTTCGGCCTGGTGACGACGTTTGCCTATATTTACTACTTCAAGTTCGTGAACACCAATAAGCAAGATTGGCTGTGGGGCGTGTCACCGGAAGGGATCGGTTTCGTATTCATGTGGGGGTCGCTGGCGCTGGGCATTATTGTCGCACTGGTCACCGCGCCGCCACCGCAACACATTCAGGATATGGTAGAGGATATTCGCGTGCCCAGCCCGTAGGCGCTCACCTGTAGAAGCCTTATGGCGCTGGAAAGGATTCGGTGGCATCTTGGTTGCGGGGATGGATTCATCCAATTTCGACGCTTATCCGTAGGACTTACATGACCTTATTACGCAATTTTCTCTTCGCCGGCGCGGCGCTTTGTTTATCGGCTGTCGCGGCCCCTTTGCCAGCTGAGGCTGATACGGCGGATGATCTGCAAACCGTCGGGACGGCGTCTTTCCATGTTGGCTGGATCCATGTTTATGACGCAGAACTGCGCGCGACAGGCGGCGAGTTTAATTGGGATGCGCCGTTTGAACTCGCGCTGACCTATGGGCGCAAGATTGGCGAGTCGCGGCTGGTGAATTCAACAATTTCTGAAATGTCGCGCCATACCGGCGAACCAGAAGCAAGTTTCAGCAAGTTTGAAGAACCGCTTAAGACATGTTTTGCGGACGTGAAGAAGGGCGATCAGTTTATCGCAAAACGTGAAAGCGCAGACATGGTGCGGTTTACGTTGAATGGAACGGAAACCTGCACATTTGAACAAGACAATGCCAGCCGTTTGTTCTTCGGTATCTGGCTGAGCGACAAGACACGCTCTGACGCGCAATCGCGGAAATTGCGCGGCCTTAAAAAATGAATCGACCCAGCCAGATCCTCAAAATGGATGCGGCCGCACTGAAGCACCTGCCAGACGTGCCGGTGAGCATGCGGTTGGTTGGACGGATGCTGCTGCAAGCGAAATCTGGCGCTTTGATGATCGGGCTGCCGGATGGGCGCAGCTTGTTGTTTGACAGTGGCCAGCCCGGCTCACATGCAGACCTTTCACTGCACAATTTCAATATCTTCTCGAAAGCGATTGAAGGCGGCGATGTTGGTCTCGGCGAATCTTATATGAACGGGGACTGGTCAACGTCAGATCTGACCACCTTTCTAGATTTCCTGCTTGAAAATCTCGAAGCCGTGCGGGGCATCTCGATTGGTCGATTTATAGGGCGGTGGGTCAACCGGGCGAGACACGTGTTCAATCGTAACTCCCGGGCAGGGTCACGGCGCAACATTCAGGCGCATTATGATCTGGGCAATGATTTCTATGAGGCATGGTTGGACCCAAGCATGACCTACTCCTCCGCAAAGTTTTCTTCGCCGGACCTGTCATTGGAGGCCGCGCAGACGCAGAAATATAAAGCGATTTGTGACCAGTTGCAGATTGGTTCGGGTAGCCGCATTTTGGAGATTGGGTGCGGATGGGGCGGATTTGCCGAACATGCCGCCGCCGAGCGCGGCGCGCATGTCACCTGTTTGACCTTGTCGAACGAGCAGTATGACTATGCTGCGGAGCGCGCGAAGCGGGCGGGTCTGTCAGACCAGATCGACATTCGCTTGCAGGATTACCGCGATCATACCGGAAGCTATGACGGCATCGCGTCGATTGAAATGTTCGAGGCGGTCGGCGAGGAATACTGGCCGTCTTACTTCAGCAAGGTGCAAGACTGTCTAAAGCCCGGCGCGCGGGCGGCGCTTCAGATCATTACGATGAACGATGATTTGTTCCAAAGCTATCGCAAGCGGGCTGACTTCATTCAGCGATATATTTTCCCGGGCGGGATGCTTCCAAGCCATAAGCGACTTCTGGAGGAGTTCGGTAAATCGAATCTGTCCATGGAGCGCTTTGAGGGTTTTGCGCTGGATTATTCTAAGACATTAAAACTTTGGGCAGAGCGGTTCAACGATCAGTGGCACAGCGTGATCGAGCCTTTGGGGTTTGACGATCGGTTTCGGCGGATGTGGAACTTTTATCTCAGCTATTGCGAAACTGGCTTTCAGAATGGTCGCATCGATGTGGTGCACTACACTTTGCAGAAATAAGTCGGCTGAGTTTTTTTAGGCGTCTGTCTGCAGGCGAACGGGCGGTTCGAGGCTTTGGGTTGTGCGGACCAGTTTTGATTTGTCGGTGTGGCGACGAAACTTCACGCCCTTCACCCAAAGTTTTACCGCTTCCCAGTGAATGCCAGCGACAACGCCAAACGTCATGAATGGGAAACCCGCAATGAGTTTGAGGCAGGCCGCGCTGGTGACGGCGCGCTGTTTACCGCTGAGCGTGGCGGTGAGCACTTTTTCGCCGTCATCATTATCGTAGCGAATATGAACCGACATCGACTCTTTAGGCGGGATGACCTTGAAGGCGTAGGTGCCGGAAATGTCAAAGAAGGGAGACACGTAGAATGCCTTGTCGCAGACATGTGAAATCGGCCCGCCTGTGTCACCGGCGCGGCAAAGGTAGAAGTGGCGTTCGTGATGTGTGTTGGCAACTTCATACATCACGTGATGCAACTGTTCATCCGGCCCGTAGATGAAGTAGACAGATATCGGATTGAAAACATGCCCGAACATGCGCGGCAGCGTGAGCAATTCTATCCGCGTTGCTTCTAAGGTGGAGCCCTGTTCGGCCAGGTGCGCGCGCACCCAGGCGGCTAAATCCGTCGCTGCGCCGTCGCCGTGATCGCGCGTTTGAAAAGACAGAAGCCCGCCGGAATCGATGCCCAGCCAACGTGAAATCTTATTGGCTTCGTCTAAGCGGTCCAGGTCCAGCAACAGATAGGCAATGCGATAGTTCAGGCTGTGGCGGGTTTCGCCAAACCGTTGGTGTCCAACTTTTCCAATGTAGAAATGGGCTGGGCTCATGCGGGCAGGGCAGCCTTCTGTTTGGGGCGCGTCAATCGCTCTGTTTCAAAGTCAAATGCCCATGGGCGGCGCCACTCGCTGATGAGCTCGGCAACGGCGAGACCAGCCTGAATACCATCTTCATGAAACCCATAGCCCAGCCACGCGCCAGCATACCAAACATGGCCGTGGCCCTGAAGGGTCCAGATGTCGTATTGGGCTTTCAGACTGTCCGCATCAAAGATTGGGTGCTGGTAGTTGAACTCCGCAATGATGCTGCCCGGTGCTGGCTCTTCAGATGGATTGAGCGTGACGAAATAGTCTTGCTTGGCGTCCAGGTTTTGTAGGGCGTTCATCCAATAGGTGACGGATAGATCATTCGCATCGCCTTGCTCGCTGAGATAATTCCAATTGGCCCATGCCCGCTTACGCTTAGGCATCAATGCGGCGTCGGTGTGCAGCACCGCGCGGTTCGGCTGGGCCTGAAATGCGCCAAGGATTTCGGCCTCTTTCGCATCCGGATCAGACAGTAGCGCGTTGGCCTGAGGGCCATGGCAGGCCAGAATAACCTCGTCAAAGGCTGCGCGCTCACCATTGGCCAGCGTGACAACGGCTTGGTTTGCGTCGCGGTGAATACCTGTGACTTCGGCGTTCAGTTTGATCGCGTCCCGGAAGCCAGCCGTAAGGGGCGCAATATAGGCGTTGCTGCCGCCGACTACAGTGCGCCAAAGAAACGGTACGCGCAGCTCTGCCAAGCCATGATTGATGAAGAAGCGCGCCATGCTTTTGGCTGGGAAATCCAAGATCGTATCGGCTGGGCAGGACCAGATCGCCGCCGCCATCGGGATCAAATGGTCGGTGATGAAGGCTTGGCTGTACTTATTGTCTTTCAGGAAGGCACCGATGGTGAGGTGTTCATCGCCCTTGGCGAGGGTTTGCGCGTCTTTGTGGAAGCGCACGACGTCTTTCAACATGGCGTAGAAGCTCGGGCGGGCCAAATTTTTAAGGTCGGCAAAGATGCCCCCGATGGAATGACTGGCATATTCCAGGTCGCGCTCGCGGGCCGACACTGAGAAGTGCATGCGGGTTTCCTGACTGGCGACGCCGAGATGATCGAACAGGGCTGTCAGATTGGGGTAATTCGGCTCGTTATAAACGATGAAGCCAGTATCAACTGGCACGGTGCCCTCAGGCGAGTCCACCGCGACCGTATTGGTGTGACCGCCGATGCGATCTTCTTTTTCAAACACGGTTATGTCGCAGACATCCTGTAGGGCCCATGCCGCAGAAAGGCCCGTTATGCCGGTGCCAACAATGGCAACCGATTTCCGGGTCGGTGTCTGATCGGACTTGCGCCCAGCCGTATCTTGCTCAAATGCCAAACGAACTCTCCTTGATTAGTTTTGATACGTAGTGACGGCATATTTAGATGAATTCATCCACTTGTGCAGGTTTTGCGTATAGACTGCAAAGGAAGAGGCAATGCGTGCAAACAATCAACACACTCCTGCTGCGATGTCCGATCGCTCAGATGCGCCGCGAGTTGCGCACGTGAGTGCGTTGCCAAGCCGCAGCGTTCGCGATGCGCAGCTTATGCAGCAAGTGTCAGATGCGCGCGATGGCGAGGCGTTTGAGGCGCTCACAATGCATTATGGCCCCCGATTGAAGGCCTGGCTGATGCATCGCGGGGAATCCAACGCCACAGCAGAAGATATTGTGCAGGATGTGATGGTCGCCGTGTGGCAAAAATCGCATCTTTACAACGCGTCTAAGGCGAGTTTTTCGACTTGGATTTATCGTCTGACGCGAAATCGCTGGATTGATCACAAACGTAAACATGGGCGATTGCAGCCGACGGCGCCAGAAATGATGGCTGTATTAGCAGATGAACCTGTGCAGTCAGCCGAACTAGATGTCGAAGAAATGCAGGTGGCCGAAGCGGTGCAGACCGCGCTGGCCACGTTGCCGCAAGCACAGAAACAAATGCTGTTCCTGTCCTTTTTTGAAGGGCTATCTCATAGCGAGATCGCCAACCGAACGGGCGTGCCGCTGGGCACGGTGAAAAGCCGCATACGCGCCCCACTCAAACAGCTGCGAGAAACGTTGAAAGCGTTTGATGGGTATTGGAAATGACTGAATATATGACCCCACCTTTGACTGTAGAAGATGAATGGCTGAGCCTTCAATCGGCTGGCGCCTTGTCTGACGCCAAACAGTTTTTGCTCGATTGTCAGGCCGACATGCGTCCAGACGTACGCGAAACCTTTGGCGCCAGTGACCATGTTGCGGGCGCGCTGTTAGAAGGCGCGCCAAGCGAGGCTTTGTCTGATGCGTTTCTTGGAAAGCTGACCTCAAGCCTATCAGGCCCGCATATCGAGCCTGATGTCGAAGAGGCCCCCTCATTAGACGCGTATCCAGACTGGATGCCAAAGCGGCTGGCGGCCTTTATGGCCCGCCGAGACATGCCGCTGAAATGGCGCGCCGCCGGGATTGGCGTGCAGCGCGCATCTGTGGCGCGAACAGAAACCGGAGAGCGGATGTATCTGCTTCGGGCGGGGCCGGGTTTCAGTATTCCATCGCACAGTCATCGCGGCGAGGAGTGGACCTTGGTTCTGGCAGGTGGATATAAAGTTGACGGGCAAGGCTATGGCTACGGCGATGTGCAGCGAGAGGACGCAACCTGCACCCACACATTGCGCGTAGACGATGATGGCCCCTGTATCTCTTTAATCGTCGACGAAGGCCGATTGAAGTTTGAGAGCCCTCTGCTGAAAATTATTCAACCGCTGCTCGGCGTTTAGATCGGGCAGGCGACGGCATCAAACCCCGTTAATTCAATGTGCGGGGTGAGGTCGGAAGATTTCACCGGTTCCGTTTCACTGAGTGCGGTCGAGAGATATTTCTTATTGTCGTCGCAAAACACGGTTGCGACCACGGCGCTCGGCCCCAAATGCTCTGTGGCTTTGAGCGCGCCGATTAAATTGGCGCCTGATGATATCCCGACCGCGAGGCCCAAATCGCGCGCCAAGGCCTGCGCCATGAGTATCGCATCACCGTCCGACACGCGGATCACTTCGTCCAACTCGTCAAAATTGACGATGGAGGGGATGAAGTCGTCTGAAATACCCTGAATACGGTGGCTGCCAATCTTGTGCCCGGTCGAAAGGGTGGGGGACTCCATCGGCTCAAGCGGATGAATTTTGACATTGGGGAGGCGCTGTCGAAGCGCGCGCCCGACGCCCATAACCGTACCGCCTGTGCCGACACCAGCCACAAACACATCAAGGGTTTTTCCGATCTTGTCCATCTGCGCCAAAAGCTCTGGCCCGGTTGTGTTCACATGCGCTTGGGCATTGTCACAGTTGGAAAACTGGCAAGGCAAAAAGACATCATCCTGCGCAGCGGCCATGGCCTCTGTCGCTGCAATGGCCCCCAAAAACCCGCCCTCGTCACGGCTGACAAGATGAAGGGTCGCGCCAAGACTGCGCAAAAGCGACTTGCGCTCATCGCTCATCCAATCGGGCATAAAGATATGGACCGGGTGGCCAAGCGCGCGCCCGAGAGAGGCGAGGGCGATACCGGCATTGCCGCTGGTGGCTTCGGCCAATGTGTCGCCCGGTTTCAGCGCACCGGAAGCATAACCGCAGCGCAGAATAGAGAGGGCCATCCGGTCTTTGATCGACCCGGTCAGATTGTAGTGCTCTGCTTTCGCATATACGGTGCGCGCTTCACCTTTCCAATTCAGATCAATCGCCAGAAGCGGCGTCCGTCCGATCATAGCTTGCAGCGCAGAAAATTTGCAGCGCTCACGCGTAATCGGCTGAACGTCTGAAACACGGGTTTGAGTATGCATAGCGGGCGCTCCGAATGTGTTCGTGCATAATCGATGAATTGAACGCGAAAATCAGTATCATCCCTCACTATATTCGGTTGTTTACTCGAAAAATATTCGACATATATGACAAATGATCGAAAATATTGATGAAAAAGATCGAAAGATTCTGCGGGCACTTCAATCAGATGCGACCCAGTCCCTTGAGTCGCTGGCGGCAGACTTGTCGATGTCGACCAATACGTGCTGGCGTCGTGTAAAGCGTCTGGAGGAGGCCGGGATACTGAAGCGGCGAGTGGCTTTGGTTGATCCTGAAGCGGTGGGGCTGGGCCAGACCGTATTTGTTGAAGTGCGTACGAGAGACCATTCGGCCGCGTGGCTGACGAAATTCGCTGAGGCCGTAAAGGCGATGCCAGAAGTGATCGAGTTTTACAGAATGGCCGGCGATGTAGATTATCTGTTGAAGGTTCAAACTCAGAGCGTGCGAGACTATGACAGGGTCTACCGGACGCTTATTTCAAAGATTGATGTGGCGAATGTGAGCGCGACATTCTCGATGGAATGCATAAAGAATACGACGGAACTACCCATCTAAAATCGTTGCGCAGACCCCTCTATGTTGTCACTACTGACACATGCTGCCCGCGCTGGGCGTTATTGGGACTTTGTTTTGAGCCAGCCATCAATCCGCCTTGAAACCTCACCGCCTATTGCGGAAATTATTCTCAACAAACCTACCAAGCGCAATGCGCTGTCGGTTGATATGTGGCGGGAGATTCCGGTCTTGGTCGAACGAGCGGTTGCCGATCCTGAGGTCAAAGTTATTCTTATTCACGGCGGCGATGCTGGCGCGTTTGCAGCGGGGGCTGATATCTCCGAATTTGCAACGATTTATGCGACACCGGAAGCCGCCGCCGCTTCGGGGGGTACAATTGCGGCCGCTCTAGACGCCGTTGAAGCGTGCGAGAAACCTGTCATCGCCGCCATTCAAGGCGCCTGTGTTGGCGGCGGGGTTAGCCTAGCCATGGCAGCAGACTTCCGAATTGCGGAGGAGGGGGCCAAATTTGGCATTACGCCCGGCAAACTCGGCCTCGTCTATCCTGCTGGCGATACACGTCGCTTGTTGACGGCCATTGGTCCCGGCGCGGCGAAAGACCTGTTGTTTACCGGACGCATTTTTGAGGCAAATGAAGCAAAAGCGATGGGGCTGATAGACCGACTGGCGGAGCACGGGTCCGCGTTGGAGGCGGCGCGGACAATGGCCGTGCAAATTTCAGCAATCTCGCAATGGTCTGTACGGGCAACGAAAACGATGATCGCAGGCCTGCAGAGCGGATGGGACGACCGCGACCCAAAGGCGACCGCGCTATTTTTGGACGGGTTTTCGAACGAGGATTTCCAAGATGGCTATCGCGCATTTTTGGAAAAGCGCTCGGCGAAATTTACCTTCAAATAGCTCAACATTTTTTCACAAAGTCGAGCGGTGCCTATCCGCCCATGAAGAAACGTGAAATCGCAAACCAGACGCATGCGCCTCCAGTAGCTAGCATCGACACAACGGTGCCTAGAGAGCCAGCGATACGGCCAATGCTAAACCCGGTCGAGCCACCTAATCCCCAGGCATGGAGAATGCGCGATACAAAAAGTACGGCGCCGATGCCATGGATCAACGCGACTGGCGCGCTCAGCGAAGATAGGCCCACCAGGCCCAACAGGATGATCGGGACATCCTCGACTGCATTTCCCTGCACTCTCTGTGAACGGATTAGGTTTTCATTGCCGCCATCGCCGAACTGAACCTTTTCACGCCCACGGGTCGCGCCAACCCTCATCTTTAGAAACATCATTAGCAGAACATGCAGGCCAATATACAGCGCCGTCGCTTCGTAGTGTGTCATGATTGGTCTTCCCTTTTCAGCAAACAGATCATGCGGCGTGAGATAAATCCAGACCTGACCTAAATATCTAAATCAAGGATGGTTTGAGCCGTATTCTCGTTTTCCGAGCGTTAACCGTTTTCTGGCAGTTAGATGGGATGAACGGCATAAAGTTGCACCTTCAGCAAGCTTTGCGATTGCTCGCGCCTTTAAGCGCACCGCAAAGTCAGGTCGAAAGCGATGTATGTTGGGCGCAGCAGGTCCACCTTGTGCGGTCCACCCCAATTCTCGCAGCCGTGACGATTGCAATTTCAACGAGTGTTGTTGTGGTTATGCTTCCGTCTTCGCATTTGAACGCTGTGCTCATCTGGTGGGCCTTATCATTTGTGGCGCCGATCGCATGGTTGCTAAATTTCGTGCGTGTTCGAAATGTTCCTGCGCCGGATCGGGTATCTGGGAAATCGATGCGCAAGTCGGAGCGCTGGGCGGTGTTTAGTGCATCTGTCTTCGGAGTCGCGCCATGGGTTTTTCAGCCGCAAACCATGGTGATGGAACTGTTCTTTATTGCTGTTCAAGTTGCCATGGTGGCCGGCATTGTGGCGCTTCTTGCAGCAATCCCGCGCATCGTCTTGCGCTATGCGCTGTGTTCTTTGGTTCCGATGGTTGCATATATTTACGTGCTGGAACCCGGGTTCTGGATTCCCGTCGGCCTAGCGTGTCTGGTTTTCACCACCATTATCAGCATTGGTTCCAATGCGAGTTATTCGCAGTTATTTGAATTGGTCCGCTCCAATCGCTCGGCCAATGAGTCGCGTACCGATTTGATGGAAGCGATTGAATCGACAAATGACGGCTATCGCTTGATCGATGCCGCAGGCAACGAAGTCTTGACCAATAAGGTTTTCTCAAAATGGTTTCCGGCTGGAGATCATGAAAGCCTCGACGATGTCGTGCGCGTGATCCATCGCAATGACCGGGTCATTCAGCGCGTCATTCACCCCTCTGAACGCGGCGGCAGTGTTGCTATCTATAGTGATATTACGGAGCTTACCCATCGCGAGCGCTCGCTCGAAATGGCGCGGCGCGAGGCGCAAGACGCTGATGACGCTAAAACACGTTTCCTCGCGACGATGAGCCATGAATTGATCACGCCTCTGAATGCGGTCATCGGATTTTCGTCGATCATGGCGACGGACTCCAAGATCGAAATCTCTGAGACGGAGCGCCGTCGCTATTCGGATTCGATCCTTGAGGCCGGCCAGCACCTGACGGCCATCGTGCAGGATATTGTCGACTATTCGAAGCTCGGCATCGACAAAGGCTTAGAAACGCCAGAACCGTTTGAGGTGCGCCGAGCGCTTCAACGCGCGGTCAGTCTGGCGATCAAGGAAGATCCATCCCGTCTGATTTCCTCTTTTGATTTGGCGGTTTCGGCGTCCCTTCAGGAGATTGTATCTGATGAGTTGACGGTCATGCGGGTCTTGAACGCATTGATCTCGAACGCGATGAAGTTCTCGACCACCAACGCCAAAATTACAATCCGGGCCGGCCGCGCCACCAACGGCGCGCCAATTATTCTTGTTCGCGATGAGGGCATTGGTATTCATCCGCGCCATATCGACCGCGTTTTCGATCCATTCTACCAGATCGACACGCAAACCAACAAAGAAGCTTACGGCATCGGGTTAGGGCTGCCGCTTGCTGAGAAATTGGCGGAACAGATTGGCGCGCGCCTCAGCCTCAAAAGCGTTCCAGGCAAGGGCACATGCGTCACGATAATATTCCCGCGGACATCTGCGGGTACGAAGCCGGAAACAGACGAAGTCGCATCGCCGAAAAAGGCTGTCAGTGCGGCTTGAGACGCCAAGCGGCTACCCAGCCATGGGCAAACTGTGCTAGGCGCGCAGCATGAACAAAATCACGCTACATAAGGGCGACTTGCCCGACAGTGTCGACCTGGGCGCAGTGGTCGCCGTCGATACTGAAGCGATGGGGCTGAGCCCGATCCGAGATAATTTGACGGTTGTGCAACTCTCCAGCGGCGACGGGACCGCGCATGTCGTGCAATTGGGGCGAGACTATAACTGCCCCAATCTAAAGGCTTTGTTGGCGGATACGTCTATCTTGAAAGTGTTTCACTTCGCCCGGTTTGACGTGGTAATGATCAAGAAGTGGATGAAGGTCGATTGCGCGCCGATTTGGTGCACCAAGATTGCCTCCAAATTGTCCCGAACCTACACAGACCGGCACGGTCTCAAAGATGTCGCCCGAGAGATTGCAGGGGTGGATATGTCGAAAGCCCAGCAAAGTTCTGATTGGGGCGCCGAGACGTTGTCTGACGCCCAATTGCAATATGCTGCGTCCGATGTGCTGCATTTACATGAGATAAAGGCAGGGCTGGAAAACATGCTGGTGCGCGAAGGCCGTCTGGCACTGGCGCAGGCTTGCTTTGATTTTCTCCCCGTCCGCGGCGCACTCGATCTAGAAGGCTGGGATGAGGTGGACATTTTTTCACATAGCTAACGCATTGAACCTGCAGCAGTCGCTTTTGTTTCAGGCGATAAGCGTCTACAAGACTCTGTAACACTTTGTAACAGGTCACGCTTCTCAATGGACGCTACGAACACTGACAGCCATGATGCCGTTCACTGGGCGCCTAGACGTCAGTTAACGCTGTCTCAGGCCCGTCGTCACTCGCGATTGGTTGAGATGTTACGTCTGACATTCCTCGCCAGTGCGGCGGTTTGTGTCGGCGTATATGCCGGACACATTGTTCAAAGCGCCATGAGCCGCGGCACGGCGACCGTTGATTTTGCGGCCGATGAGATTGTTACCATGGTCAACCCACGGTTTTCCGGCCGCGACTCTTCGGGCGCTGCGTACGTGATCACAGCCGATGAGGCGCGCCGCCGCCGACAAGACGACTCGATTGTTGATCTGATAAATCCGGTGCTGAATGATGCGGCAGGCGGGCAAGTTCGCGCGCCATCTGGCATGTACCACCGTCAGGCGGGCATCATGGAACTATATCAGGACGTGCAAATCACTGATCCGACGGGCTACTCTTTCAAGACGGCAGGCGCTCGTATTCATGTGGCCGAAAGTCGGGTAGAGGGCTTGTCACCCTTGCAGGGACGGGGACCGCTGGGCGATGTGCGCGCCGACTCGTTTGAGATTTTGGATGGCGGCAATAGATCTGTGCTGGAGGGCAACACGCATATCGTGATCTATCCCAGCAAACGCGATATGAGTGATATAGACGCCGCAGAGACCGATATTGAAACGGTCAAGGAAACCAGCGGCAGAATTGAGAATTGAGGACGATGTGATGCGACTAAGAACCATTCTGAGCGTTTTGGCGGCCGCAGCGGCGCTGTCATTTCCAGCGGCGGCGCAGCTTTCGTCTAATGGCGGGCCGCTGATGATTGATTCTGATCGAACGGAGACCTTTGAGCGAGAGAGAAAAGTCTTGTTGATTGGCAACGTCGACATTCAACAAGGCGGCGCACGGTTGCGGGCCGACCGGGTGACCATATTGTTCTCTGGCAACGGCGCTGCACGGTCGACAGGCGTCGCGAGCGGGTTCGGCGAAATTTCGTCATTGGTGGCAGATGGTGATGTATTTTACATAACGCCTGATATGAAGGCCAAGGGGGACAAGGGCGTCTATGATGCAAAAACAGAGATTATCAACCTGACCGGCGAAGTGGCGCTGACGCGCGGGCGTGATGTTGCGACCGGCAAAAGTCTCACGGTTGACGTCGCAAATGGGACAACTTCGCTATCTGGCCGCGCCAAGTCGGTGATCTACCCAGATGACCCAAACAGATAATAAGTAAGAAATTTTCGCAATCGAGTGAAGTCGATCTTAAGTACATTCCTGTAGGCCTATTACTGGGCTGATGAATGCTCGCCAAACAGGACGAAGAAGAGATGACACAAGCGGCCGATGGCCTTGTCGTAGAAAACATTGCCAAGGCTTTTGGCAAGCGACAGGTCGTGCGCGATGTCTCTCTTTCTCTGAAGCGCGGCGAAGTTGTTGGCCTGCTTGGACCCAATGGGGCCGGCAAGACCACTTGTTTCTATATGATTATGGGCCTGATTGGCGCAGATTCCGGGTCGATTTTGATCGATGGTGAAGATGTGACCCGTTTGCCCATGTATCAGCGGGCGCGCCTTGGCGTCGGCTATTTGCCTCAGGAAGCGTCTATCTTCCGCGGCATGAGTGTAGAAGAAAATGTGATGGCAGTTGTGGAATTGGTCGAAAAAGACCGAACCAAGCGCCAGGCACAGGTCGATAGCCTGCTCAGTGAATTGCATGTTGAACATCTTCGTCATCAGGCGTCTACCTCCCTTTCGGGTGGTGAACGTCGACGTGTCGAGATTGCGCGTGCACTCGCATCCCGTCCGAGCTTTATGCTTTTGGATGAACCGTTCACTGGTATTGACCCGCTCGCTATTTCCGACATTTCCGAACTTGTTCTTTATTTGAAGCAACGTGGTCTTGGGGTTCTAATTACAGATCACCAAGTGCGTGAAACGCTTCAGATCGTGGACCGCGCATCGGTGATGTATGATGGCGAAGTCTTGTTTGATGGCACACCGAAAGATGTGTTGAAAAACGAAGACGTGCGCCGGGTCTATCTGGGTGAACAGTTCGCCGCTTAGAACGGATCGGCAGGACGAGACATGAAACAGTCATTGGATATGCGTCAGGGCCAGTCCCTGGTCATGACACCGCAACTTCAGCAAGCGATTAAGCTGCTGCAATTGTCCAATCAGGAACTTGCTGAATTTGTCGAGCAAGAGATTGAACGCAATCCGCTGCTCAAGCCGGGTGAAGGCGACGGGGCAGAGGGCGACAAGAGCGATGACGCCTCCGGACGCGAAGAGCTGTCCCTCGACAATACCAATGGGTCAAAAGAGGCGCGCGAACAATTAGACGCGCCCAGCGATGATGTTTACGAGCCGGGCACCGGATCTGACAATGCGACGCCCGCGAGCGCCTCTGGGCCATCGGCGACCACCGATTGGTCTAAGGCCAGCAATGGCGGCGGGTTCTCAGATGATATGGATTTTGAAGGCACGCTGACCTCAGAAAAAACCTTACAAGAACACTTGCACGAGCAATTGAGCCTGGCGGGCCTGTCAGCGGCTGACCGCCTGATCGGTGCACGTCTAATCGATGAAACAGATGAACGCGGCTATCTGCGTGAAACCATCGCTGATGTGGCAGAGGCGCTTGGCGCCGATGAGGCGAATGTTGAAGCGGTCCTGTTTGTCTGTCAGGGGTTTGAACCCACAGGCGTGATGGCGCGGTCCATCACCGAGTGTCTAAGTCTGCAGTTGAAAGATCAGTCTCGATATGACCCGGCAATGCAGGCAATGGTCGAAAATTTGGCAATGGTGGCCAAGCACGACATCAAAGGCCTGTCGCAAGTCTGCGGTGTTGATAAGTCTGAAATCATGGAAATGCTGACAGAGCTGCGCGCTTTGTCGCCAAAGCCTGGTTCCGGATTTTCGGGCGATACCGCCGTTGCCGTCGCGCCAGATGTTTACATTCGCGAGATGCCAAACGGTATGTACTCGGTCGAGCTGAACTCTGGCACGTTGCCGCGCGTTTTGATGGACAAGGCCTACTACGCAGAAGTGTCAGCGCTCAAAATGCGTGATGCTGAGAAAGAATTTATCTCTGAATGCGCCGCCAATGCGACATGGTTGATCAAGTCGCTGGATCAGCGCGCCCGGACAATTCTGAAGGTTGCCAGCGAGATTGTTCGCCAGCAGGACGCTTTCTTTGCGCACGGCGTGGCGCATTTGCGTCCATTGAACCTGAAGCAGGTGGCTGACGCCATAGAAATGCACGAATCAACCGTCAGCCGCGTCACATCGAACAAGTATATGTCGACGCCGCGCGGACTGTTTGAGTTGAAATACTTCTTCTCAGCTTCAATCCCAGCAACGGGCGGGGGCGAGGCGCATTCTGCTGAGGCTGTCCGCCACCGGATTAAGGAATTGATCAGCGAGGAGTCCGAAGACGCAGTTCTGTCAGACGATCAGATCGTTGAAATTCTCACTGGCTATGGCATCGAAATCGCTCGCCGAACGGTCGCCAAGTATCGCGAAAGCCTGAACATTCCGAGCAGTGTTCAACGCCGCCGGATCAACCGTGCCAGCGCATAATTTGAATACCCCTAGGCAGATCGACCTTGGGCATTCATCGCCAGATCAATTGAAGCGTGCCAGCGAAAACACGGCTATTGACCCCAAATTCTCCGAATTTCACGCCAATTGAGTCGCCACACGGCCTCATCTGGGGCATACTTGCCTCAGGAGTAACCAGAGGGAGACCGCGCACGTGCAGATACAAATTACTGGCAGAAAGATGGATCTTGGACAGGCGCTCCGCGAGCGTATTGAAGAGGGGCTGGAAGGCGCGGTCAGTAAGTATTTCACCCGAACGGGCGAGGCCAATGTCGTGGTTATGCAGGAAGGGCACGAGGTCGAAGTGGATTGTAACGTCCATCTGCCATCGGGAATTGTGTTGCAATCAACCGGGCGAGGGGGCGACCCCTACGCTGCGCTGGAACAAAGCCTCGGCAAGATGGAGAAACGCGTGCGCCGCTATAAGCGCCGCCTGAAAGACCATCACCGCGAAGACCGTGTGCCCATGCCGATGGAAGTGGTTGCGGAATCTGTGTTTGAAGCCCATGCGCCTGACGCCGAAGACGAAGCGCCAGATGTGCCGCTGACAGTTGCCGAAACCTCAATGAAAATTCAAACCATGAGCGTTTCAGAGGCGGTTATGCAGTTAGAGTTGAAAGAGGTTTCCGCGCTCATGTTCAGAAACGCTAGCCATGACGGCTTGAATATGGTTTACCGCCGGGAAGATGGCCATATTGGTTGGGTTGACCCTGACACCAAGGCCAAAAACTAGCTTTAAAACGAGACAACGGATCCATTATGGCGACCGATCTGAGTTCCTTGCTGGACAGTGGGGTTATTGTGGCATCTTTCGACGCGACCAGTCGAAAACAGGCGATCCATGCCTTGGCCGGACACTTGGCAACCGCGACCGGCGTATCTCACCGCACGATTGAAGACGCTGTGATGGAGCGTGAGCGCCTGGGATCAACAGGCGTTGGGGAGGGCGTTGCAATCCCTCATGCCCGGCTGGAGGGGCTAGAGCAGCCTGTCGGCGGCTTCATGCGCTTATCCAGCGGTGTTGACTTCGAATCCATTGATGAGCGCCCCTGCGACCTGATCTTTATGTTATTGGCCCCGGTTGATGCCGGCGCAGATCATTTGCGCGCTCTGGCACAGGTCAGCCGCGTCTTTCGACAGGCGAGCGTGCGTGACGGGTTGCGGTCTGCCAAGACTGACGAAGATGTACGCAAAGTGATTTGTAACGCAACCGCGCGCAGCCCTGCCGCCTAGTGCCAGTATCGCGAGCTTAGTGAACGCTGACCGGCGTTAGATTGTGCGCGATCGCTGCGGCAAACGCTTCTTCGCGGCCTTCGACGATTGCCAGGCGGACACCGTCAGCGGTCACAACAGAGAACATATCGTCTGGGTGCTCAATGTCTGCAATGGCATTGGCAGGCAGAAGGGTGCGAAGCTCATGTTCATCCAGCGCGCGGATGTAAACCAGCGCGTCATCAGGGGCCACGGCGGGGGTCATGTCAGTCGTCATCATTTCTTCCTTCCGTTATGGAGACAAGGGCTGGTTCAAGCGATTGAGGGGCTCGCTCAGACACTAAGGTGGGGCGCGATTGAGGCCGGTTCAAGCGCTGAGATAAGGCCGTTCTGCGGCAACCGCTCACGACCACGTGACAAAAGGTGCTGAAACTGAACATGCGTTCAGAATGGAAGCCGCCCAGCCATTACCGCGCCAATCGCTCGGCTCGCCTCCCTTTTGCCGTTGACGCCCCGCGTGCAAAGCCGTATCTGAGCCGCTCTCTACCCCGTGCCCAGATGGCGGAATTGGTAGACGCGCTGCGTTCAGGTCGCAGTG
>CAZXVJ010000039.1:0-26570 GCA_964644385.1 uncultured Hyphomonas sp.
GCATTCTTGCGATCTTTCAGCGCGTGCTCGAAGTCCAACTCGATAAGTTCATCCACACCATTGGTC
This sequence comes from uncultured Hyphomonas sp., assembly GCA_964644385.1. GTDB lineage: Bacteria > Pseudomonadota > Alphaproteobacteria > Caulobacterales > Hyphomonadaceae > Hyphomonas. The sequence goes on from CAZXVJ010000039.1 coordinate 67, forward strand.
TGCATCTTTTCTCGAATAGACGTATAGAGCGCGAGAGATCCGCCCAAAAATAGCGACTCGTAAGCGATCTTACTCGCAATTTTGTCATGGATATCAATGTAGTGAAGTTGATGCAGCATCTTTGAAATCGGCTTGCAGATGTAATCAAGCTCATGGCGATAGCGGGGATGCTTGAGATAGAACGACTTCATCGCTTTCATCTCACGTTCGATACGTTCGACGGCGTCTTCGTCCAAGCCATCATGCACGATGATGACGTCGATATCTGAACCACGTACCATTTCACCGCTCGCCTCGTGTTCACGCGGTTCATTATGCGCCAGAAAATACGACAGATCTCCAGCGACAAAAATGCAAACCTTGTCACCATCCAATCCACCAAGCTCGAGCAACACATTGCTTGCCACCTGCTGCGCCACCATGATTTTTTCGCGGCTCATTTCCCTGTGAGAGTTTGCCAGCGTCGCCTGGCGCTCAACCATCTTTTCTCGCTGAGACGGCAAGCCAAATAGGGTGAACGATAAAAAATCTCTCAAAATAGATGGGCTGAGGCGCACCTGATCGGCCCGCCCAATATCATAGCGCAGATAGTAACTCGCAAAGTGAGACACGCTCATTGTTTGACTTTGAAAACAGGCTTGCCACATTGAAATGGGTGGCAGGTCTGGAAACACTTCAACCAATTCCTTGCCAATCATTGGCCCATGCGCCTCTAGAGCTTTGAGGATTTCATGCTCTAGCGCTTTGGTGCTCGTTTTGTCCATGGGCGTTCCGTCTCCTGTTTGCCTGAATGGCGCATCGCTTAGTAGACAAGCGACAGCAAATATTGCTTGTAACTGTTGCTATATGCATGCGCGAGCGCGCCGAGTTGTTCAGCGTCGATCAATCCGCGCCGCCAGGCAATCTCCTCCAGACAGGCCACTTTGAGTCCCTGCCCTTTGTCCACTGACTGTACAAATTGCGACGCCTCGAGCAGGCTGTCGAAGGTCCCGGCATCCATCCAAACGGTCCCGCGCGGCAGTTGCGTAACCGAAAGGTCTCCGCGCTGAAGATAAGCCTGATTGACCGAGGTAATCTCTAGCTCACCACGCGCCGATGGTGTCACGGATTTGGCGATATCCACAACATCTCCGTCGTAAAAGTAAAGCCCGGTCACCGCCCAATGGCTACGCGGAGCCTTTGGTTTTTCCTCAATCGAAACTGCGTTGCCTGCCTCGTCCAACTCAACAATGCCGAAGCGTTTCGGGTCTTGCACCTGATGCGCAAATACTCTGGCGCCGCCAGTCAAACTCGCCGCATCAATCAGATGCCCTGATAGGCCAGCGCCAAAGAAGATATTGTCTCCAAGCGCAAGCGCGGCGGGCCCGCCTGCTAAAAATTCCTCCGCAATCAAGAAGGACTGCGCGAGCCCGCCCGGCTCAGGTTGGACCGCATAAGAAAACGACATACCGAGCCGCGCGCCATCGCCGAGCAAAGCCTCGAACAGCGGTAATGATTGCGGCGAAGAAATAATGCAAATCTCAGTTATACCTGCCAACATCAATGTCGAAATCGGATAATATACCAGCGGCTTGTCATAGATTGGCAGCAATTGCTTCGACACCGCCAGCGTCAACGGATTAAGCCGCGAGCCCAATCCACCGGCCAGGATAATCCCCTTCATGATGGCACCCTATTTTCCAAGAAATACGACACGGTTTGACGAAGCCCTTCCTGCCAATCAGGCAAGTCGATGCCAAACACATCACGCGCTGCACTCATATCTAGCCGCGCATTCAAAGGTCGCGTCGCCGGCGTGGGATAGTTCTCGGTGAGCACAGGTAACACGCGCGCATCTGGTCCGCCCTGCGCCCGGCTCTCAGCAAAAATCGCCTCACTCATCAAGGCGCGGTTCGTCTCGCCCTTGCCCGCCAAATGATAGATGCCCCAGTCGGCAAAATCGGGCGCGCAAACCTGATCGGCCATATCCAATAACGCCTTCGCAAGTGCTGGCGCATAAGTTGGACAGCCCCGTTGATCTGACACGACACTCACCTCATTTCGCGTTTCAGCAAGGGTCAGCATCGTGCGGACAAAATTATTAGCGAACTGTGAGAAGATCCACGACACGCGCACAATTAGGTGTCGTTCCATCGCGCTCGCCACCGCCGCCTCGCCTTCCAACTTAGACCTGCCATAAGCATTCAAAGGGGCGGTCTGGTCGGCGGGCGAATAGGCCCGGTCCAACGTCCCATCAAACACGCAATCGGTGGAAAGATGAATTAGCGCGGCGCCAGCCTTCGCGCAGGCCAGCGCCAAATATTTTGGGCCATCAGCGTTCAACGTGTTCGCGCGCCCGGGTTCCGACTCAGCCTGATCAACATTGGTATAGGCCGCCGCATTGATCACCACATTTGGGGCAATGTCTTCGACCGCCCGCAATAATGATGGTCCATCCGCCAAATCCAAATTTGGCCGTCCCACGCAAACAAGGTCATCACCGCCAACATGTGCCAGCGCTTGTGCCATCTGTCCTGATCTACCGATTACCAACACATGCGTCATGCACCGGTCTCCTGTGGCGCGCCCAGCCGATCGCCGGCATTGGCGCGCTCCAGAAGCGGGCCCCACCAGTCTTGATTTTGCAAATACCAATCAACCGTATCTTGCAGTCCAGCCTCAAAGGAATGTGCTGGTGTCCATTGCGTTGCGCGCATGAGTTTGGCCGAGTCGACCGCATAGCGCAGATCATGCCCCGGCCGGTCAGGCACAAACGTAATCAATTCCGCATGCGGTGTTGTTTTGGGTCGCCTTGTATCCATGACAGCGCAGATGCGGTTGACCACGTCCAAATTGCTCAGCTCACATTGGCCGCCGACATTATAGGTCTCTCCCGGCGTGCCGCTCGCAGCAATGACAGCCAACGCATCGGCATGGTCTTCGACATGCAACCAATCCCGAACATTCTCGCCATTGCCATAAACCGGCAACGGCTTGCCCACAGCCGCATTCAATATCATCAACGGAATGAGTTTTTCCGGAAACTGTCGAGGTCCGTAATTGTTTGAACAGTTCGAGATAAGGGTCGGCAGACCATAGGTGCGGTGCCACGCATTGACCAAATGATCAGACCCAGCCTTCGACGCTGAATAAGGCGATGACGGGTTATACGGTGTCGTCTCGGTGAATAGGCCCTCCGCCCCAAGCGAGCCAAACACTTCATCCGTTGAAATATGCACAAACCGAAAACGTTCAGCCGCCGCGCCAGACCGCCCATTGTAAAAATGACGCGCCGCCTCCAGCATCGCATATGTACCAACCAAATTGGTTTGAATGAAAACACCTGCGGAATCGATGGATCGGTCGACATGCGTTTCGGCTGCCAGGTGGAAAATCCAGTCGGGGTTTTCCTGCTTTACAATGGCCGTCATCTGCGCGGCGTCGCAGACAGATTGTTCAATCACCCGCAAAGATGGGTTTGCCTGCAACATAGTGAGGGTCGCAGGGTTTGCCGCATAGGTGAGCGCGTCAACCACCACCACATCATGCCCGTCTAACAATAAGCGCAAGCACAAGGCAGACCCTATAAAGCCCGCGCCTCCGGTGACAAGGCATTTCACTGCGCCCGCGCTCCAGCGGCGTGCAACATTTCTGACAAGCTTGGCAATCCGGCATCGCGCGCTGATAAGGTCAACGCATCGGGTGCCATCGGCCAATCGATGGCAAGGTCGGCATCATCAAAGCGTATCCCGGCATCGAGCGCAGCATCATAATGCGCGGTCGTTTTGTAAGCGACTTCGGTGTCCGGCTCTAAGGTACAAAACCCATGCGCGAACCCATCAGGAATATAGACCTGCCATCCAGACGCGGCGCTCAACTCAATCGACACATGCTGGCAAAAGGTTGGGGATGTCGGCCGAATATCAACGGCAACGTCTACCATTCGCCCCCGCAGACAGCGTACCAATTTGGCCTGCCCCTTCGGCGCGCGTTGAAAATGCAAGCCGCGCAGCGTGCCTGCCGGTCCAGAAAGAGAATGATTGTCTTGAACAAACACATCGGCGACGCCGCCATTTGCAAACGTCTTGGAATTATACGTTTCGGAGAAAAAGCCCCTCGCATCCTCAAAACGATGGGGTTTAATCAAAATCACATCAGGCAAAGCCGAAAATCGGTTAAACTCTGGCGCCATGAAGGAGTCTTTCCTGAATGCACTTACGCCCATCAACAGGTGCGCTTACATCTTCATTTATATCGAGAATTTTGACGCAACGTAACCCCGCCACCTCACGGTTTATTCCACGGTTACAGACTTCGCCAAATTGCGTGGCTGGTCAACATCGGTTCCTTTGGCCAGCGCGACATAGTAGGCCAGTAATTGCAGCGGGATCGCCGTCAAAATGGGCAAGCTGAATCCGTTTCCATCCGGTACGCGTATCGTGTCATCCACACGCTCGCCTGCCTCCTTTATGCCAGCCGCGTCAGAGATGAGGATAATTCGCGCACCGCGGGCCTTCACCTCAGCGACATTCGACATGGTTTTCTCAAACAATTCATCGCGCGGCGCGATCACCACGATCGGCAGGCCGTCTTCAACCAGCGCAATCGGCCCATGCTTCAATTCTCCGGCGGGATAGCCTTCAGCATTGATGTAGGTAATCTCTTTCAGTTTCAGCGCGCCTTCCAGCGCCATCGGGAAATATCGCCCCCGCCCAAGGAATAAGACGGACTTCGCCGTCACCAGCGTACGCCCAATACTTTCTATGTGTTCTCGCTGTTCAATCGCTTGTGTCACCTTGCGAGGCAGCGCCAGCATTTCCTTCAAATGCGCAGCTTCATCGCTCGCCTGCAACACCCCACGCGCCTTGGCCGCAGACAGCGACATCATCGCAAGCACGGCCAATTGGGCGGTGAACGCTTTGGTTGAGGCCACACCAATTTCCGGCCCGGCATGGGTCGGCACCACGGCGCCAGCGTCCCGCGCGATCGAGCTTTCCGGCACATTCACAACAGCAATCGTTGGCGTCTTGTTGGTTTTGCAGTATCGCAGCGCGGCCAGCGTATCAGCCGTCTCGCCAGACTGGCTGACAAAAAGCGCCGGACCCGAGACCGGCAGAACAGGCTGGCGATACCGAAATTCTGAAGCAATGTCGGTCTGAAAAGCAACGCCCGCAACATCTTCAAACCAATACTCAGCCACTTGCGCAGCAATGTTCGCTGTTCCGCAAGCGATCGCAACGGCGCGGTCAGCGTCCGCAAATAACGCATCAACCGCATCTTGCGAAATTAGGACGCCGCTTGTCTGGTCAACATAAGGCAGAACTGTGCGCGCCAGCGATTCCGGCTGCTCGTGAATTTCCTTCAGCATGAAATGATCATACTCGCCGCGTTCAATCAGCGCGTCATTGACCGATGACATCACCTGTTCCCTCACAACAGGCTTGCCGTCGCTGTCTCTGATCTCGCATGCGTCCGGCCGCACGATCACCCAATCGCCTTCTTCAAGATAGGTCACCTCACGGGTCAGCGGCGCCAAGGCGATGGCGTCAGAACCCAAATACATTTCGCCCTCACCAAACCCCAGCACCAATGGGCTGCCCCGGCGAGCACCGATCAGCGGCGCGTCATCACCGGCGAAAATCGCTGCAATCGCAAACGCGCCCTCCAATATGTTCAAAGTCGTCTCAAACGCCTCCACCGCGCCCAGGCCTTGGCCCATATAATAGGCAATCTGTTGCGCGATGACCTCGCTGTCAGTTTCAGATTCAAAGCTGTGACCCTTCGCGATCAGGTCTTGCTTCAGGTCGCGGTAGTTCTCGATGATGCCATTGTGAACAATCGACACCGGACCAGCCTGATGCGGATGAGCGTTCTCCACCGTTGGCTGGCCATGCGTGGCCCAGCGCGTATGTGCAATGCCAACGGTGCCCTCAATGGGGTCGGCGTCGACAACCGCCTGAAGATTGACAATCTTCCCCGGCGCGCGGCGACGGGCGAGTGTGCCATTTTCGATCACCGCAATACCCGCGCTGTCATATCCGCGATACTCGAGGCGTTTGAGTCCCTCAATAAGTCTGCCCGCAACGGGCGCATGCCCTGTAATCGCAACTATGCCGCACATTGGGGTCTCTCCGGTCAATTTCACCCTACATACGCGCCTATTGGGCTTGGTAAAATGACAGAATGTTTGCTTTTACTACAAATTCACTGATTTCCCCTCATACGAGAACCACAAAATTGGGTTAGAACGCCTTTTCCGCCCCCGACGAGTGTCAACGATCCGCCCGATTTATCAGTTTTTCTCATCTCACCACATTCCTTACTTCACTTGGCTTCCTATTTGCGTCTCGCCTGCCATATGAAACCCACCTTTAGACCAATGGAGTCCAATTCGTGGCCCAAATGACCCACCTCGACCGCCTTGAAGCAGAGAGCATTCACATCATGCGCGAGGTTGCCGCCGAGTGCGAAAACCCCGTGATGCTCTATTCCGTCGGTAAAGATTCAGCCGTTATGCTGCATCTTGCGATGAAAGCGTTTTATCCGTCGAAACCGCCCTTTCCTCTGATGCACGTCGACACGACCTGGAAATTCAAAGAGATGATTGCCTTTCGGGATCGCAAAGCGGCTGAGATTGGCATGGATTTGATCGTCCACATCAATCCAGACGGCGTCGCAGACAATGTTGGCCCCTTCACGCATGGGTCAAACGTCCACACCGACATCATGAAAACGCAAGGCCTGAAACAGGCGCTCGACAAGCACAAGTTCGACGCAGCCTTTGGCGGCGCGCGGCGCGACGAGGAAAAATCCCGGGCCAAAGAACGCATCTTCTCCTTCCGCTCGGCTGACCATCGCTGGGACCCGAAAAACCAACGCCCAGAGCCGTGGAGTCTCTACAACACCCGCATCAAACAAGGCGAAAGTGTTCGCGTCTTCCCGCTGTCAAACTGGACCGAACTCGACATCTGGCAGTACATCCGCCGCGAGAACATCGAGATCGTCCCACTCTATCTCGCCAAAGAACGCCCCGTCGTGAATTGGAACGGCGTCGATATTCTGGTCGATGATGACCGTGTCCCAGAAGAACTCGCTAAAACAGCGGTGATGAAATCTGTGCGCTTCCGCACCCTTGGCTGCTACCCGCTGACCGGCGCGGTGGAATCAACCGCCAGCACGCTGGAGGAGATCATTCAGGAAATGCTCCTCACCACCACATCAGAGCGCCAGGGCCGCGTCATTGACGTTGACCAATCGGCATCCATGGAAAAGAAAAAACAAGAGGGCTATTTCTAATGCGCCTCACTGACGAACTCATCGCCTCCGACATTGGAGCCTACCTCGAAAAGCATGAGCAAAAATCGCTCCTGCGCTTTATCACGTGCGGCTCTGTCGATGACGGCAAGTCCACGCTGATCGGGCGTTTGCTCTACGATTCAAAGATGATCTTTGAAGATCAACTCGCCACCCTCGAAGGCGACTCCAAGAAACACGGCACGCAAGGCGAAAACATTGACTTCGCTCTCCTTGTTGATGGTCTCGCCGCAGAGCGTGAACAAGGCATCACGATTGACGTCGCCTACCGCTTCTTTGCGACTGAAAAGCGCAAATTCATTGTTGCCGACACACCGGGCCACGAACAATACACCCGCAACATGGCCACAGGCGCCTCGACCGCCGACGTTGCCATTTTAATGATCGACGCCCGCAAAGGCATCCTCACCCAGACACGCCGCCATTCCTTCATCACCACATTGCTCGGCATTCGCCGCGTCGTGCTGGCCATCAACAAGATGGACCTCGTCGACTATTCGCAAGACGTTTACAATGACATCGTCGAAGACTTCTACGCCTTCGCCGACGAACTTGCGACCGACCTCGAAATCCAGCCCATCGCAATGTCTGCCCTTGCCGGCGTCAACATCACGGAAAGCTCAGACAAGACCCCATGGTATGATGGCCCCACCTTGATGGACTATCTCGAAACTGTGCCGCTCGGCGATCGCCGCAAAGAGGCGCCGTTCCGTATGCCCGTGCAGTGGGTCAACCGCCCGAACCTTGATTTCCGGGGCTTCTCCGGCCAGGTCGCGTGCGGCTCCATCAAGCCAGGCGACCGCGTCAAAACCATGCCGTCCGGCAAAGAATCCACCATTGAGCGCATCGTCACCCAAACCGGTGATCTGGATGAGGCCCAACCCGGCCAGTCTGTCACGCTCACCCTCGCTGACGAAATCGACAGCTCACGCGGAGATATTCTTGTTGCCGCTGATGACCCTGCCGAAGTGTCAGACCAGTTTCAGGTCCGCCTGCTCTGGATGTCGGATGACCCGCTTCTGCCCGGGCGACGCTACCTATTAAAGATCGGCGCCAAGACCGTCACCGCCACCGTCAACGCGCCGAAATACGGCATCGACATCAACAATCTGTCGGACGTTCCCGCCAAAACGCTGGAACTCAACCAGATCGGCGTCACCACGCTGTCGTTGGACCAGCCGATTGCGTTTGATCCCTATGACGTCAATTCTGAAATGGGCGGCTTCGTCCTGATTGACCGACTGTCAAACAATACGGTCGGCCTCGGCATGATCGACTTTGCCCTGCGCCGCGCCTCCAACATCCATTGGCAAGCGCTCGAAATTGATCGAACTGCGCTTGCAGAACAAAAAGGCCAAAAGCCTGCTGTTCTCTGGTTCACAGGCCTCTCAGGCTCCGGCAAATCGACCATCGCGAACGCGCTGCAAAAGCGCCTCTACGCGATGGGCCGTCACACCTTCTCGCTCGACGGAGACAATGTCCGTCATGGCCTGAACCGTGATCTTGGCTTCACCGATGCGGACCGCGTGGAAAATATTCGCCGCGTGGCAAACGTCGCGCGCCTGATGACGGACGCTGGCCTCATCACGCTGGTCTCGTTCATCTCTCCCTTCCGGTCAGAGCGGCGCACAGCCCGCAATATGATGGCTGAGGGCGAGTATATCGAAATCCACGTCGATACCCCGCTGGACGTTGCTGAAGCGCGCGATGTTAAAGGCCTCTACAAAAAGGCCCGCGCCGGTGAGATCAAAAACTTCACGGGTATCGACAGCCCGTACGAGCCGCCGCACAATCCAGAACTGCGCATCAACACTGTTGACCGCACGCCAGATGAGGCCGCCGAAGACATCATCGTCTACCTCAAAGCCAACGGCTATTTGGAAGACTAGCGGTCTTGTGCCCCAACGACATCAGCCCCTTTGCGAAAGCGAAGGGGCTGATCACGTTTGGGCGTCTATCCAGAATGATATTCAAAGATAACGGCGCGGAATTACTCAGCCACGCATACGATTGATTCTGAATTCAGTTTTCTTCCTCTGCCGAATTCCCGTCAGGCTTGATGCGCAATTCCATGCACTGCAAAAGCATAGGCTTCGAGGGCGTCCGCAAAACCGGATTGATGATATCGGCGCCCCAAGAGCGTCCAATAATGTCAGTGTCCGCTCGCCGCTGAGGTTCGTTCATCTTTCTAACAATGCAGTCTTCGATCGACCTGTTCAAACGGTCAAACTTGCCGTCAGGGGCACGCTGAAGGTTTGGCATTTCATTTGGGCCAGCCTCAGGACCAGGCCGCACATCGCCGCGAGGCAGGCTTTCCTGCGCTGAGACGGCTAAAAACGGCATGAAACTAAAAAGAATTGAAATTGAAAAAATGCGCATCATGATTAGATAATGCCGCCTTCCCCTGGCCAATGCAAATGGCGATTTGAAAGACCAGAAATCATCGGCCAAAACCGCCGATAACGTTCTGACCGGCCCTTCCCCAACGGCCCCCTCGAAATTCTACGCGATACCGCCTAGTCTCCGTCCCAGAACCAGAAGGAAGACCAGATATGGCTAAAGGCAGCATCCCAGTTCTCGTCGGCGTTGGTCAAAGTATGAGCCAATGGGATGGTTCAAACGGCCCGGTCGGTGCGCCCTCTCCGCTATCCCTGATGACAGAGGCGTCCATCGCCGCCCTTGCAAACTGCGGCACAGCCAGCGCCGAAGAGGTTGCCAGTGCGATCGACACCGTGGCGGTGGTTCGCATCTTTGAAGACTCCATTGGCCGCGCGCCCCACCCACACGGTCATAATAAGAACCTCCCCGGCACCCTCGCCCGCAACCTCAAACTCCGCCCGAAGCGCCGCATTTACGCAGCCGTCGGCGGCCAAAGCCCTCAGGAACTGGTCAACGAAATGGCCGCGCGCATTCACAGCGGCGAAATCGACGCAGCATTGATTTCAGGGTCAGAGGCCAACAAGGCGTCTAAAGCCGCCGTCAAACGCGGCATGGAGCTGAACTGGGCAGACGACGCCGATGTCGACATGCAAGATCGCGGCCTTGGCCCGCTCCTGCTCAGCCGCCCAGAGGTGAAGCATGGCCTCATTGCGCCCGCCTATTTCTATGGCCTGTTCGAAAACGCGATTGCCGCCAGAGAGGGTCGAACCCGCGCAGAGCACCGCGCCGCAATGGCCAAACTGTTCTCGCCCTTTTCTAAGGTCGCCGCGGCCAATCCCTACGCGCAATTCCCCACGGCCCGCGATGAAGCGTTTCTGTCCACGCCGTCGCAAGAAAATTATGAATACGCTGATCCGTTCCTGAAATGGTTCATCGCCCAAGATGCGGTCAATCAAGGCGCCGCGGTCATTATCATGAGCGAGGAGAAAGCAGACACGCTAAACATTCCGGCTGGCCAGCGCATCTATTTGCACGGCGCCGGTGAAGCCGGGGATGACTTCCTGTCCGAGCGCCCAAAGATCGACGGAAGCTGGGCCATGCAAACCGCTTTGGACCGCGCGCTTACACAATCGGATAAATCACCGGACGACCTCAAACATCTGGACCTCTACTCCTGTTTCCCTTGCGCAGTGTTCTCTTCCACCGCGGCGCTCGGCATAGATTGGCAATCAGACCCGCGCGCGCTCACCCTTACGGGCGGCCTTCCCTTCTTTGGCGGCCCCGGCAATAACTACTCCCTACACGGCATTGCTGAAATGGTTGGCACACTGCGCGACCACTCAGAAGATTTCGGCCTCGTATTGGCCAATGGCGGCTGGATGACCAAAGAAGCCGTTGGGGTCTATTCCGCGATCCGGCCAGATGACTTCACGCCGGTCGAGGCCGCCGCCAAGCCGACTGACAAAGTTGAGTTGGTCCATGAGTCCGGTGAGGTTAAGCTCGAATCCTTCACCATTGCTCATGGCCGCGCAGGCCCTCAGCATGGCATTTTATTCTGTCGCCGCAGTGATGGCGCCCGCACTCTGGCCCAAACCAGCCCAGCCGCCCTGATGACGCTCAATGAGGGCAAAAACCCAATCGGGCGCAGAGGCAAAGTTGAGGCCAGCAATGATATGGCGATTTTTGACTTTGCCGAATAGGCGCGCCGCGCCGGTTGCCATAACGCCCCCTTGCCCCGGCCTTCAACTTCGCTCACTCTTTGGCCATGAGTGACACTTTACAAACCATTGGCGTTGTCGGCGGCGGCGCCTGGGGAACGGCCCTTGCGCAAACCCTCTGCCGCGCCGGTCGGTCCGTAACGGTGTGGTGCTTTGAAGACGAGGTCGCGGACGCCATCAATTCTGGCCAAGAGAACACGGCTTATCTACCGGGCGTGACCTTGCATGATAGCTTACAAGCGACCTCCACGCTGGAAGACCTGACCGCATCAGATGCGCTCTTTTCGGTCGCCCCCGCGCAGCACACACGACCAACGCTCGCGCGCCTCGCCGGCAAACTCACCCCCGGCACACCCGTCATTCTCTGCTCCAAAGGCATTGAGCTCTCAACCCAAATGTTCATGACCGATGTTCTCGGCCAGACGCTGCCAGATGCGATCCCCGCGGTTTTGTCCGGCCCCAGCTTTGCCATCGACGTTGCCAATGGATTGCCGACGGCGGTCACACTCGCCGCCGAAGACGAGCGCCTCGGCGCAGCGCTTGTCAGCGCCATCTCGACCCAAACCTTCAGGCCATATTTGGCGCATGATCTGCTCGGCGCAGAGATTGGCGGCGCGGTCAAAAACGTGCTGGCCATCGCGTGCGGCATTGCCCTCGGCAAGGGGCTCGGCCGATCCGCTCACGCCGCGATCATTGCCCGCGGCTTTGCTGAGATGACGCGCCTCGCCATGGCGCTTGGCGCGGACCGGGACACGCTCGCCGGGTTGTCCGGCCTTGGCGATCTGGTGCTCACCTGCTCGTCTGAAACCTCGCGCAATATGTCCTGCGGCATGGCCCTCGGCAAAGGCCAAACCCTTGAGCAAATCATGGCCGGTCGCGCCGCCGTGACGGAAGGCGTTGCCACCGCGCCTGTTTTGCGCGCTGTGGCCAGTAAGGCAGGCGTCGAGATGCCGATTGCAGACGCTGTGGCAGATGTCATCGAGGGGCGTATCGACGTTGATCAGGCCATTGTTCGTCTGCTGGAACGGCCAAATCGCCCGGAATCGATCACGGCTTAGCTCCAACATGCCGGAGAATAGCTCGGAAACGTCTCCTGCCGAATATCTTTTACAAATGTCTGCAAAACGCCCCGCTCTCATTGATAAATCGCGTACAGGCCCCCGTGGACCCATCAAACTTTTTCCCCCAAAAACCCCCTCTCCCAGCGTCACAACTGGCAGACACCCCGCTGTCTTGCTAAACAAAGAACAGACCTCAAAGGAGCCCGCGCCATGCTGAAGAAAACCTATGACTGTTTCGACGTCGAGATCGAAAACAAAATTGCCCATATCCGCCTCAATCGCGGCGATGCGTTTAACACCATGACCAAATCATTTTGGAACGAACTCCCGGCAATCGTGAAAGACATTGATCAAAACGCGCTCGCCCGCGTCATCGTCATTTCCTCCACCGGCAAGCATTTCTCCGCCGGGATGGACCTCAGCGTGTTCGCCCAAGACGGCGCCGTCACCCATGGCAAAGTTGATCGCTATGTCGCGGCTGAAGCCTTTCGCTCCAATATCCGCCAGATCCAATCCAGCTTTAATGCGCTTGAAGAGGCGCGTATGCCCGTCCTCATCGCCTGTCAGGGCGGCGTTATTGGCGGCGCGATTGATATGATCAGCGCGGGCGACATGCGCTATTGCACCAAAGACGCCTTCTTCTGCATCCAGGAAACCAACATCGCCATGACCGCCGATGTCGGAACCTTCCCGCGCCTGCAACGCTACATTCCCGAAGGCTGGGTCAAAGAAATGGCCTACACCGGAATGAAACTCGGCGCCGCCAAAGCCAGGGAAATTGGCCTCGTCAATGACGTCTTCGACACCCACGACGCCCTCCTTGCGCATGTCATGGACATCGCGACGGAAATCTCCAAAAAAGACCCCCTCACCGTCACAGGCTGCAAAACTCTCATAAACTATGGCCGCGACCACAACACAGCCGACACCCTCGATTATATCGGTGTCTGGAATGCCGGCATGCTGCCACCATCGCATATGCAGGAAGCTTTCAAAGCCAAAGCCGAAAAGCGCGACGGTGAGTTTCCAGACCTCCTCAAACTGCGCGACACGCCGATGTAGCGCGCCTTTGGGCAAAAATTCGCGCCAAATTGCCCTTGCGGCAATTTTGTAAATATGGTCTGGCTCGATTTTCTTGCTGGAGCAGCGAAATATGCCTCACACCCATGTGCTGACCCATCTATCGGTCGCAACACTTGCGGGTGATTCAGGTTATGGCCTGATCGAAAACGGGGCCATCGCCATCGAAGGCGAGCGCATTGTCTTTGTAGGCCCAATTGGCGATCTACCAGGCGCCTTTGCACACTCGCCAACAACAGACCTTGGCGGCTATCTCGTGACGCCGGGACTGATCGATTGCCACACCCATCTCGTTCACGCTGGCTCGCGCGCGAAAGAATTTGAAATGCGCCTCAATGGCGCCAGCTATGAAGAGATCGCCCAATCCGGGGGCGGCATTATCTCCACCGTAACGGCCACCCGCGCCGCCAGCGAAGACGATCTGCGCGCATCTGCTCTGCGCCGCCTCGATCAAATGCTGGCCTGCGGTGTGACAACTGTTGAGATAAAGTCTGGATATGGGCTCGATATAGACACTGAGTTGCGCATGCTGCGCGTCGCGCGTTCCCTTGAAAAACAGCGCCCCGTCCGCATCCGCACCACCTTCCTCGGCGCTCACGCCATTCCAGCCGGAACAGACGCCGATGACTACCTTGACCGCATCTGCCTGCCCGCGCTGAAAGCCGCCGCCGAAGAAGGCCTCGTCGACGCCGTTGACGGTTTCTGTGAAACCATCGCGTTCACCCCGGCCCAGATCGAACGGGTGTTTGACGCAGCTGCCGCGCTGGGTTTACCGGTCAAACTTCACGCCGAACAATTATCCAATCAGGAAGGCGCAGCCCTCGCGGCGCGCCATGACGCCCTATCCGCCGACCACCTTGAATATCTCAGCGAAACCGGTGTTGCGGAAATGGCCAATGCCGGCACGGTCGCCGTTCTCCTCCCCGGCGCGTTCTATGCTTTGGGCGAAACGCAACTGCCTCCCATTCAGGCCCTGAGGACGTCAGGCGTGCCAATGGCTCTGGCGACAGACTGTAATCCGGGGTCCTCACCGATGACGTCGCTACCCCTCGCAATGAACATGGGCGCAATTCTGTTTGGCCTCACCCCGCAAGAGACCCTGCGCGGCGCCACCGTGAATGCCGCCCGCGCGCTCGGCCTGTCTGATGTCGGCGCTATCTCAATAGGTCAACGCGCAGATCTCGCCGTTTGGCAGGTCGCCTCGCCTGCCGAACTCACCTATCGCATTGGCGACGTTCCTCTTCATGCTCGTTATTTCGGAGGCACAAAATGCTAACCGTCACTCCCGGCACCGTCCGCCTGTCAGATTTGGAACGCATCTGGCGCGAAGACTTGCCCAGCCAGCTTGATCCCGGCGCGCGCAAACGCATCGAAACCGCCGCGGGCCGCGTCGCCAAAGCCGCGGCTGGCGATACGCCGGTCTACGGCATCAATACAGGCTTCGGAAAGCTCGCCTCTATTCGCATTGCCCCGGAAGACACCGCCCAGCTTCAGCGCAACCTCATCCTGTCCCATTGCGCAGGTGTTGGCCCAAACACAGACCGCGCAACCACCCGGCTGATGATGACGCTCAAACTGATTTCCCTTGGCCGCGGGGCCTCTGGCGTGCGGCCTGTCATCATCGATCAACTCGAAGCCATGCTCGCCAAAGGCGTAACGCCCGTCGTCCCGGCGAAGGGCTCCGTCGGTGCGTCAGGCGATCTTGCGCCGCTGGCCCATATGGCGGCGGTCATGATGGGCGAAGGCGAGGCGCACTATCAGGGCACGCGTCACTCAGGCGCGGCGGCTCTCAAAGCTGCTGGTCTCTCCCCGGTTGAACTTGGACCCAAAGAAGGCCTCGCCCTCATCAACGGCACCCAATTTTCCACTGCCCATGCCTTGACCGGCCTGTTCAAAGCCTGGCATGCGGCCATCACATCCCTAATGACATCCGCCCTTTCGATTGACGCCGCCATGGCCTCAACAGCGCCTCTGCTCGCTGAAATCCACGATTTGCGCGGTCATCCTGGCCAGATCGCCGCTGCTGCCACCATTCGCGCGCTTCTGGAGAATAGCGAAATCCGCGACTCCCACCGCGAGGATGATACCCGCGTGCAAGACCCCTACTGCATGCGCTGCCAGCCTCAAGTGGTCGGCGCGGCGATGGATCTGCTCTCCCAAGCCGCCCAAACGCTGCAGCGCGAAGCCAATGCGGCGACCGACAATCCGCTTGTTCTCACCACCGAAGACCGCATCGTCTCCGGCGGCAATTTCCATGCAGAACCTGTCGCCTTTGCTGCTGACATGATCGCGCTCGCCCTCGCAGAGATTGGCTCCATCTCACAACGGCGGATCGCGCTTCTGGTCGATCCCACCCTCAGCTTTGACCTACCCGCCTTCTTGGCGGAAAACCCTGGCCTCAACTCCGGCTTGATGATCGCCGAGGTCACCAGCGCCGCACTGATGAGCGAGAACAAGCATCTCGCCAACCCCTGCTCAACCGACTCCACCCCCACCAGCGCCAATCAGGAAGATCATGTCAGCATGGCCGCCCATGGCGCCCGCCGGCTGGGGCCGATGGCCGACAATCTGTTCCACATTTTGGGGATCGAACTGTTTTGCGCCGCTGAAGGCGTCCGCTTCCGCGCGCCCCTCAAAACCAGCCCCGCCCTTCAGAATGTGCTGAATACATTCCGGAAGACCGTGCCAAACTTGACCGCAGACCGCTTTATCGCACCGGATCTAGAAACAGCCGCCACGCTCACGCGCGGCAGCGCCCTCGTAAAATCCACCCAAACCTCCATGCCGAGCCTAGAAAGCCTGATGCCATGATTGATCGCCTCCACAACACCAGAGACGTCCGCCCGCCGATGGGCACAGAGCTGACTTGCAAAAGCTGGCAAGCGGAAGCCCCGCTGCGCATGCTGATGAACAATCTCCACCCCGACGTTGCCGAAAACCCGGCTGAGCTTGTCGTCTATGGCGGCATTGGCCGCGCCGCCCGAAACTGGGATGCGTTTGACAAGATTGTTGCCAGTCTGAAATCTCTCGAAAACGACGAGACCCTTCTCGTTCAGTCCGGCAAGCCCGTCGGCGTGTTCCGCACGCATGAAAATGCGCCCCGCGTTCTGATCGCCAATTCCAATCTCGTGCCGCATTGGGCCAATTGGGACCATTTCAACGAGCTCGATAAAAAGGGCCTCGCAATGTACGGCCAGATGACCGCTGGCTCATGGATCTACATTGGTACACAAGGCATCGTGCAAGGCACCTACGAAACCTTTGTCGAAGCAGGCAGACAACACTTCGGCGGCGATCTAACCGGCAAATGGATCCTTACCGCGGGCCTTGGCGGTATGGGCGGCGCTCAGCCGCTTGCCGCTGTGATGGCCGGCGCCTGCTGCCTCACCATTGAGTGCGACGAAACCCGCGCCGATTTCCGCCTGCGCACCCGCTATGTTGATGAAAAAACACATGATTTAGATGAAGCCCTCGCCATGATCAAAACATGGACAGATGCGGGCGACGCCAAATCAGTTGGCCTGATCGGCAACGCCGCTGAAATCCTGCCGGAACTGGTCAAGCGCGGCGTGCGCCCGGATATGGTCACCGATCAAACCAGCGCGCATGATCCCCGCCACGGCTATCTGCCTGCGGGCTGGAGCGTTGCTGAGTGGCGCGAAAAGCAAGAGTCCGCCCCCGAAGAGGTTGAAACCGCCGCGCGTGCCAGCATGAAGGCCCACGTCGCCGCCATGGTCGCCTTCAAAGAGGCCGGCATCCCCACCTTCGACTACGGTAACAATATCCGTCAGGTCGCCAAGGACGAAGGATTGGGAAACGCATTTGATTTTCCCGGCTTTGTTCCTGCCTACATCCGCCCCCTCTTTTGCAAAGGCATTGGCCCGTTCCGCTGGGCGGCGCTGTCAGGCGATCCGGAAGACATTTACAAGACAGACGCCAAGGTCAAAGAGCTGATCCCTGATGACGCGCATCTGCACCATTGGCTGGATATGGCGCGCGAGCGTATCGCGTTTCAGGGTCTGCCCGCCCGCATCTGCTGGGTCGGTCTTGGCCAACGGCACAAATTGGGCCTCGCCTTCAACGAGATGGTTCGCACAGGAGAGCTATCTGCCCCCGTCGTCATTGGCAGAGACCACCTCGATAGCGGCTCAGTGGCCTCTCCCAACCGGGAAACGGAAGCCATGATAGACGGCTCAGACGCGGTTTCCGATTGGCCACTGCTCAACGCGCTTCTAAATACGGCCAGCGGCGCCACATGGGTGTCGCTGCATCATGGCGGCGGCGTCGGCATGGGCTACTCACAACATTCCGGCATGGTCATCTGCGCTGATGGCACGGAAGACGCGGATCGGCGCATCGCCAATGTTTTGTGGAATGATCCGGCCACAGGCGTCATGCGCCACGCCGATGCGGGCTATGACAGCGCGCTCGATTGCGCCCGCGAACATCAACTCAATCTGCCGGGTATCTTGTAGCGCCATGCCGGTCACCCACACCCCTGCCGCCCCGTGGACCGGGCGCACAGATCCGGAAGACGGCGATAGCGCGAAACGGATCTATCACCACGCCGCAGAAAGTGGTGAGACTGCAGAGGTCGGAATTCTCGGCTTTGCCTGCGAAGCTGGTGTCGCGCGCAATAAGGGCCGCACAGGCGCTGCGCTCGGCCCTGCGGCCATCCGCAAAGCCCTATCCGGCCTCGCCGCGCCTGCGCCCACCAGCGCCTTTGCAGATTATGGCGATGTTGCCGTTTCAGGTGATGACCTTGAAGACGGCCAAGCCGCGCTTGGGGATCTGATCGCGAAACACCTGCCCGCCCATAAACGTATGCTGGTCTTCGGCGGCGGCCATGAAACCGCTTATGGCAGTTTCCGTGGCCTGCGCGCCCATGTGCCCGGTCAGCGCATTGGGATCATCAATTTTGACGCTCATCTCGACATCAGAAATATTGGTGATGCTGGTCCGTCCTCTGGCACCCCATTCAATCAAATCCGCGCCTTAGGCCCTGAAACCTTTGATTATCTCTGTCTCGGTGTGGCCGAAGAATCCAACACGCGCGCCCTGATAGACCGCGCTGCAGATTGGGGCGTGCAAACCATCAGCGACCACGCGCTCATCGCCAATCGCCGCGCGGCAGATGCCGCTATCGCAGACATCGCGGCCCGCAATGACGCGCTCTATTTGACGATTGATTTGGATGTCCTGCCGCATTTCCAAGCGCCGGGGGTCAGCGCGCCTGCGTCGCGCGGCGTGCCCTTCGCGGTGATCGAACATTTGGTGGAGCAGGTCTTGGCGGCGTCCAAATCCTGCCGCCTCGGCATGCCCCTCGCAGATATTGTGGAAATCAGCCCGCCGCATGACGTCTCAAACGCAACCGCGCGCACAGCCGCAGTGCTCGCTCGCCGTTTGATGCAAGTCTAGCTCGCGACGATCCGGTAAATCGCTGTTGCCGTCATCACACAGTCTTCGCCTGAACGCGCGGCGCCCTTGGCAAACACCATCGTGCGCGTTTTGCGGTCAATTTCGGCCTCAAACGTGATCGGCGCGTCAGCGTCTGGCGTGCCCGCCACGTCCAGCGTCGTGGTCACCAATTCCACGCTGTCTGCCCCAGCGCTATCTGCTGCCTTGGCCCAGACAACGCGCATCAATAAAGCCCCCAAAACATCCCCAGCAAGCGTGTCTGCAAAATCAATCGACTGCGCGTCGCCCTCTGCGCCTGTCAGCGCCGTATAGGGGATAAGGACATCTGAATGGGGAGGTTTCATAACAAGGCTCAGCCTTCTGTGAAGTGGATACACAAGCGCCCGCATACGCGCAGGCAAGCTGTGGTTTTAGAAGTCTATCGGCAAAATGAAAAGGGCCAGACCGACAATGGGGACACGTTCGACCTGACCCTTCCCACAAGCTGCCACTCCAAAAGTACTTATTGGGAGGGTCCTGTCGGGGCCGCAGCTTAAGGTTGATACGTATTCCCCCGCCTATCGGATGACGCTGTCTCAGACATCGACTAAAATTTTCCGTCCAATACAGAAAAAGCCGCCCAGAAAGAGCGGCTTTGTCTAGATAGTTGAGCGTTGAGATTGCTCGCTATGCGGCTTCTGCAGCAAGCATTTGTTCGTCCAGATCCGTGCCGATCAAATCGCCGAGATGACCAAACCCGTCCATACCGTGTTGGGCTGACATATAGCTGGCCACAGCCGGTAGCAATTCACCAATTGCTTTATGATCGAGGCCTACATTCTGTAGCTCGCGGATCATCATTTGCCCAACATGGCGTCGGCCGTTTGGCGTCTGCTCAATCAAGCGAGCGATAATCCCGGTGCACGCCCCAACTTCCGACCCTGTACGGGCAGAAAGGGAACGAGCACCAGGGATCGTCTTAAACATGGCCGTCGCGAATGGAGAGTCTTGGCGCTCTGCAGCGTTCAAGATTATCCCCAGCGATTGCCGTGCCGTCTCTTGCGTCAGTCCATTTGTTTTAGCGATGTGCGAAATCAATTCAATCATCATGGCTCGAGCACTCCTAAGTCGATGGCTAACGTTCAACCATTAAGCCCTTTGCGCCTTTCCAACTTGTTACCAACATCGCGTATTCGCCCATAAGATTGGACATAGTTCGTTAAACCCGGTTAGGCCGGGATGAACAAAACAGACCGTTCTGTTAACTGTTTCGGTCCGTCCAAAATCCACATCACTGATTCCAAACGATAACTCATCGCCCGCACGGTAAACGCCGTCAGAACGCTCAAAAAACTTGATGCTGCGTGGTTTTTAGGAAAATTCTATCTGCATGATTAGAATCGGTTTGCTCGGCGCTGCAAAAATTGCGCCCCTCGCCATGGTCAAGCCCGTGTCTCGCCGCGATGATTGCACCATTGTCGCCGTCGCCAGCCGCGACGAAGCCCGCGCCCGCGCCTTTGCCGATCAACATGGCATCCCCGACACCGAACCCGATTATGACAGCCTGATCGCGCGGCCTGATATTGATCTGATCTACAATGGCCTACCTCCGCATCGCCATGCAGACCTCTCAATCGCCGCCATGCGCGCCGGTAAAGCTGTTCTGTGCGAAAAACCCTTCGCGATGAACGCCGATGAAGCCCAAGCCATGGTCACCGCCAGCCAGGAAACAGGTCAAATTCTGCTCGAAGCCTTCCACTACCGCTTTCATCCTGCCTTTCAAGCCGCACTCGACACCATTCAAAGCGGGCAAATCGGCAAGATTTACCACATCGATGCGGCATTCAGCGTGGCCATCCCCTACAGCGAGGGCGAATTGCGCCACACGCCAGAGGTCGGCGGCGGCGCGCTGATGGATCTTGGTTGCTATCCTCTGCACTGGGTCCGCACGCTGATTGGCGAAACCCCCACCCCGGTTTCCGCCAACGCGAACCTAGGCCGCCCCGGCGTCGACCTGCGCACCACCGCCAGCTTCACCTTCCCGGGCGGCGCGACGGCCACCATACAGGCCTCCATGGCGCCCCACATTAAGTTTAAGGCCTTCTTTGATGTTCAGGGAGATCGCGGACGCCTGCGCATGAACAATCCCATCCACCCGCATCATGGCTACACCATTTCTGGAACAGCGCTCGAACAGGTCGGCGCCAAACAAGACTCATCCGACTCCACCTATGATCACCAACTCGCCCATGTCGTCGACGTGATAAAAAACGCCGCCGATCCTATGACCGGCGGCGCTGATGCCATTGAGAATATGGCCGTGATTGATGCGATCTATCGCAGAGTGGGCATGTCGCCGCGCGGCACTTAAGCGGCCTGCTTGGCCAGTCCAATCCATTCTTCGACTTCGTCTTCCACGAATACGTCGTCTTCGCGAGAGACCCGCTCGCCGTCCTCGGTAGACAGAAACTCCATCGCCGTCAGGAACAACGTCCGCGTTGATGCTTCGGCCAGTTCTTCGGCAGAGCGTATGCCAGCCCCCACCAGAACCTGCACATCATGCGCGCGCAAACCCGGCACCGTCAGCATCAGGCGCGCCTGATCCTGCCAATCGGTCAGAGTCTCAGTGTCGATATAGTGAATGTCCAGCAGGAACGCTGTTTCTTCGGCGTCGCAATCTACCAGATCAGCAACTTTCGTCAGCCCTTCGCGCGCCAGGCGCTTCGCCGTTTTCTTACCAATAGAGGGCGCGTCGACCAGATCATCGTCCCGGCTCAGGCGCGGCGTTCGATTGCTCGCCCGGTCATCGCTCTCATCTGCGTTGACGGCAGCGTCGTAACCCGCATCTGTGTTCGACGCATACGCGTCTTCAGACGCCAGCGCTTCTTCTTCCGCCGTGATCTGATCCATCGCCGCCAGTTCTGCCATCAGCGCCGCATCCTCATCGTCGAGTTCGACATCAAGATCGGCCTCATGAACCTCTTCTTCCTCAATCGCTTCGGCCACGTCATCCATCGTTTTAGACAGCGATAAAGTGCCGCCCTTGCGCCAGCCCCGCTTGGCTTTCTCGCGCGGCATCGGCGCGGTCTCAACCTCTTCAACCGCAGGCTCAGAAATCTCTGCAACGGCCTCTTCTTCAACGATCTCTACGGCCGCTTCACGCTTGTCGCGCTTGCCCCAGCCACGTTTCTTCTTCGACCTGGTCTCTCTGACAGGCTCAGCTTCAACAGCATCTGTCTCGGCCACGTCCTCAATCACCGCTTCATCTTCGGCGATCTCAACGACCTCTTCTGCGCGCTTGCTACGCTTGCCCCAGCCGCGTTTCTTCTTCGATTTGGTCTCTCTGACGGGCTCAGCTTCAACAGCCTCAACCTCAGCAACATCTTCGGCCACAGCGTCGTCTGCGACAATCGCTGCCGCGACCTGCTCACGCTTGGCGCGCTTGCCGCGGTTGCGCTTCTTCTTAGACTTGCGTCCGGTTTCTCGGGTATTTTCCGGCGCGGCCTCTGCTTCGACCGCTTCAATCTCGGCCTCTGCCTCAACTGCCTCATCATCCAAATCAGCCGCTTCAAACATATCCGGGAAGCGCGTCACATGCTCTGTGCCAATCGGCTCCAGCGCTTGCTTGTTCAGCGCCTTCAACGACACGCGCAAAATCTGCTGAGCATGCAACTTTCGGATTTTCTTATCGTCATCGGGCAATGTGCGGATCACTTTGCCGGTCTTCTGATATTCCCGGTACATCCGCTCAACCATCTTCTGGTCGGCGCGGTCTTCCAGCTTGGACGTGATCCAACGGATCGGAATATCCAGCGTCTCAATATAGCCCTGCAGCGTCAGATGCGTCTTCGGCGGTCGCACCTCTGCCTCTTCAATCGCGCGTGACACCAGCGCGGCAAAGCCAGCCGTGGCATAGGCCACCAGCTCTGCAATCGCTTCCAGCATCACATCATCAAGGCCCGCCGGCGGATGGGCGACGCCCGCATCAATATTATAGTGATCAATAAATGTCTGATAATGCAGGTGCGACAGCTCAGCGCCCTCCACCACCATTTCAGCCACAAAGCCTGCGCTATCGGGCACATCTACATCAGGATAGCCAGAGGCTTCGATCATGTCGGCAATCTCAGCGCGTGATTTTGCAATGCTCCACTCCACCGCGCGGTGGATGACGCCTTCTTCCTCGGTTTGCCCGGTGTGGAAGGGCTGCAAAGGGTCAGCATAATAATGGCTGAGCACGCCCAGCGCGAACGCGGCCTTAGACCATTGCTTGGCCGCCAAATGCTTTACGGCTTTCGCATACCATTCTTGCGCCTTGTCCGCCGCGCCGCCCCAGCGCCCTTCGGACACATGGCAAACATGGTTGCGGAAATCGCGGAACGTCGTATCGGGCGCTTTCGCCCCGTCCAGAAAATGCTGATTGTGCACCAGCATCAGATCTTTCCACGCCTCGCTGTCCTCCCCCGAAATCAGGTCCAGCGCATCCATTGCGATGAAATGATGTGTCGAGCGACACCGATGACCACGAATGACCCGTTCAAGCAGAGACATGACCGTCCCCTCCAGCAAGTTAACAAAACAAGCCTGGAAATTCACCTAAATGAGTTACCGCCGCTTTAACCAAAACAGTTCGTGGCGCTTTTTTAATCTGGAATCTGCCGAATTTTTCGTGCGGCGCGGGCAAAAACCCTCAATGAAATGTAAAAGTGAGCGCGACCAGCTATTCCGGCCACCTCCACCCATCCTGCGGCGACCAGCTCAATTGGAACACATGCGGATTGGTCATCGCGCGCCACCCGTCAAACCCGAACGCGGTATCAAACTGGCTCAAAAACAGAGCGATCACATTGCCATGCGACGCCACAATTAGCGCGCCCTCGCTTTCGTCCTGCACCACAACCTGCATCGCGGCGTTGAACCGTTGCAGCGCTTGAGAAGCAGATTCGCCGCCCGGCAGCGCATACTCATAATCGGCGAAAGAGCGTTCCACATGCGGAAGAAAGTCCGCCATCGGTTCGGCAGATAAACGCTTTTCCCTCAGGTCTTCAATCTGCGTGATTTGACATCCCAGCCTTTCAGCCAAAGGTTTCAACGTATCAATTGCGCGCCGAAACGAGCTGGCATACAGGGCACCAATCGATTCATCAGAATATTGCTGGGCAAGCGCGTTTGCCTGCGCCTCTCCCGCGTCTGTCAGTCGCCAGTCTCGCTCCGGCCGCAACAAATCTGTCTCTGATGAGACATGCCGCACCAGTAGAACGCGCCGGTTCACCACTGCCCGCTAGTCCACCGCAATTTCAGCCGCCGCCCCCGAAAACATGCTTTCGCCGCGCCCGTTCAAACCAACCGGCAATGCCTTAAACATCGCCCAGGTCTGATCATCAGATTCGCGCACCCACCCTTCCGGCCAGGCGCTAGAGCGGGCGACCACAATGTCATTCACCCGGTCGATATAGATCGTCTGCCCATTCGCGCCAGACGCCGCAAACGTCCCATCCTCATAGGGCCACCACTGCCACGCATAGCCGCGCCGCCCGCTCGGATGCACCTCTCCCGGCTGCAAATGCGCCAGATCGCTCACCGTGGCCTGATCGACCCAACCCACTGGCAGCAACTGTTCGCCCTGCCACACCCCGCCTTGCTCAATAAATAGACCAAACCGAGCCCAGTCCCGCAGGCTGGCATTGAAAAACGCGCCGCCAATCTCCGCGCCGCTGGCGCCCGGATTGTCCAAAATCCACGCCGCGTCATGGCTCATGCCCAGCGGTTTCCACAGCTTGTCAGACATATAGTCCGCCGCATCCTCGCCTGTGACGCGCCGCACAAGCTCGATCAACACTTGGCTCTCGCCCGTATTATAATTGAACTTTGTGCCCGGCTCATGGATGCGCTTGGCTTTGATTGCCAGATCAAAGGCCCGCGCCTTGCCCGTCACGGCGCTATCGGTGAACAGACCGATCGTATCGGTCATGTCTTCGCCATCAAACAGGCCCGGGTCCCACTCCACCCCGGATGACATTTCCATCGCTTGGCGGATCGTCACCCCCTCATAAGCCGTGCCCGCCAACTCTGGCAGATACTGCGTCAGCGGGTCTTCCACACTCGCGATCAGCCCGTCGCCGACGGCAAACCCAATCAGCGTTGAGGTAAAAGACTTCACCAAAGAATACGTCGTAAACTGCGTGCCAGCGTCAGCCCCGCGGCCATACTGCTCATAAACCAGCTCGCCCTTGTGCAGCACGATCAGGCCGCTCGTTTCCATGTCGGTAAACATATCGCCCAGCGTGCGCGCCTTGCCATCATACTCAAACGTAAAACCGTCCAACGCGCCTAGGTCTGTCTCAAACTGATGCCCCGCCTCGGCCCGCGCCACAATGCGCGTTGGAAACACCTCCGACGCATTCTGAAACAAATACTCCCCGTCCTCAGCCTCAAACGCCGCGCCCCGCGCAATCGCATCATTCGGCAACGGCACCACCTGCATATAAGCAAACACCGCCAACGCCCCACCAATCATGAGCCCCGCCGCAAGCGTGAGAAGATATTTGATCATCGTGTTCGCCTTTGCATTTTCCAAAAATTGCGTATCAGTTGAATTCGATTGCACCAAGGGAAGCCCAAAATGGCCAAGGCAATTCTTCTCCACAAACCAGACTCGATCTATCGCGATATTCTGGAAGAAAAGTACGAGTTCCCCACGTCTCGCTATCTAAAAATTCTTGAAAGATCGGTCGGAGATTGGATCATCTATTACCGGCCCGGCAAAGGGCCAGATGATCAGGTTTACTTCGCGACCGCCAAGGTCGATCGCATTGAAGCCTCACCCGATGATGCGAAGCGTTGCGTAGCGATATTGGTCCCCCAGTCCTTTAGCGTTTTTGAATCGAATGTTCCTAGAATATCGAACGGAAAGTTCTTGGAATCAAAGTTGCTCAAATTGGACGGCACACCAGATCGCGGTTGGCAACAATGGGCCGTTCGAGATGTAAGCGACTTAGATTTTCACCGGATCATTGCTCGCGGGTTCCCAGATATTCCGAGCGACCTTCCTCGAACTGGCGACTACTCTCCCGAAACCCCGAAACAGCCCGGGATGCAAGACCAAGAGGTTGCCTTTGACTTCGAAGACTTCAAACGTACCACCGTTGAAGTAACGCTGAATAGAAAGGTGCGTGATCGCGCTTTCCGGCACCGAGTTCTTGATGCCTATGAACGACGCTGTGCCTTCACTGGCCTGCAACTCATCAATGGGGGCGGGCGCGCCGAAGCAGAGGCGGCCCATATCCAGCCCGTTGAAGCAGACGGTCCCGATAGTATTAGGAACGGGATCGCCTTGTCGGGAACTGTTCACTGGATGTTTGACCGCGGCCTGCTGTCTCTATCCAACGATCTTAGCATTATGGTCTCACGTCACGTGAACAACCCTAACGATGTTCACCGCGTTCTAGGTGGACGTACGACGGCCTCCTCTCCAACCAAGCCTGAGTACGCCCCTCACCCTAAATATCTCGAATGGCACCGGGCCAATTGCTTCAAGACTTAGCCCCTACCCCATCTTCTTCTTATTCGGCCCCAT
>CAZXVJ010000040.1:0-25874 GCA_964644385.1 uncultured Hyphomonas sp.
ATTTTTCAGCGGCGCCTCCCTCGCGGTCGAGGCCCATGAACAGGGCGATGTGGCGGGCTTGATGATGGCCGCCAATGCGATTGGGTTTGTGATATCGCCGTTGTTTGGGCCATATCTCTATGAGTTCGCCAATCCGAACCTGCCCTTTTTACTGGCGACCGGCTTGCTGGCCCTCATGACGGTCTTTGCCTGGTTCTTCGTTCCAGAAGGGATGCCAGGTGAGACGACGAAAGATCAGTTTGCAGGCGATGGGCCGGCGGATGAGACCTGAGCATTTCCGGCGTTATTCAGCAGATCCAACATGGCCTTGGTAGGATAACCATCCGCAACGATGCCGCGGGATCTCTGAAAGCCCTGTAGCGCGCCCTTGGTACGCCGCCCCGGTATGCCATCGGCGGGTCCGGCTGGAAAACCGAGGGCATTCAGCTTGGCTTGCATCAATTTGATGTCCGCCACCGACAAAGGCTTCAAGTGTTTCGGCCACGCCGCGACCGGACCAATCGTGTCGCCTGCTACCGCATCGGCCAGCATACCGACCGCAAAGGCGTAGGAGTCGGCATTGTTGTATTTCTTAAAGGCTTTGAAGTTCTTCATCAGAAGATATTTCGGGCCCTCAGCACCAGCAGGCAGCCAAAGTTCAGCATATTTGGACGTGGCGACGGGGTAGTCCCCGCCAATGATAGGCGACAGTCCGGCGGCCTGCCATGTCTCTATGCGGCGATCTTCGCCGTCTGCCATAGCGTAATCAAAACCGGAGGGCGCAATCACTTCAATGCCCCACGGCTCGCCCTTCACATAGCCGGAGACGGATAGGTAATTGGCCGCAGAGGCCAAGGCGTCGGCTTTGTTTTTCCAGACGTCGATCTTGCCGTCATTCTCAAAATCGGCGGCGTAAGCGATATAGGTGCTGGGCATGAACTGGGTTTGGCCCATCGCGCCGGCATATCCTGCGATCAGTTCGTCACGGCTTGCGGCGCCGCGTTTCAGCACTTTCATCAGCGCGTAAAGTTCGCCCTCAGCAAAGCTGCGGCGACGCCCTTCAACCGCCATATTGGCAAGTGCGTTCGCTGCGTCAAAATCTCCAATATAGCCGCCATAGCTGGTTTCCATGCCCCAGATGGACACCAATACCTGCCGATCCACGCCAAAGCGGGCCTCAAGCTGGTCGAACATGGCCGGGTCAGCGGCAAGCTTATCGCGGCCATTGTTGACGCGAGTATTGCCCAACGGGACACGCAGGTAATCCCAGATAGGTTTGGAAAACTCAGCTTGGTCGCCGATGGAGGCGGCTGTTTTCACCGATTTTCCAAGCCAGATGTTGAGAGGGCTGATGCCCGTAAGAACCGATTCAACAATCGCGCGGTCATGGCCCTTTGCGATGGCGCGCTCTGAGAAGTCAGCGCGCCAGACATCCATTTCGCCATGCCCTGATGTTTTGTAAGAAATTGCGCCTGTTTGCGTGACAGGCGGGGTCGTAATTGGCGGGACCGTTGGAAACGGCAATGGCGTTGGCCCAGTGGCGCACGAGGCGATCAGTGTCGAAAGCGCTGCTGCGACCAGTAAATGTTTACGATTCCAGACATATACTGCCATTTTGCGGCTCCCAATTGCCCGCGCGGTTACATCCGCACCATTGACTCGCTTCGATATCTTCATTACTCGCACCGCTTTCCTAATAGCTTATGACCGTCAGGCCCGACCCATGAAAGTCCGCTCTTCTCTTAAGTCCCTGAAAAATCGCCACCGCGACTGTAAAGTTGTGCGCCGCAAGGGCCGCGTTTACGTGATTAACAAAACTGATCCTCGCTTTAAAGCAAAACAAGGCTGAGGCGAACGTGAACAGGGTTTGAGGCGTTTTTGTGAGCGTTTCTGCTGTTCTATTCGATATTGGTCGCGTTGTGCTCGATTGGGAGCCAGCGCGTCTTTATACCAAAATTTTCGATACGGTTGAGGAAACAGAGCATTTTCTGGCCAATGTGTGCACGATGACGTGGCATACACGCCATGATGCGGGCGTTAGCTTTGCTGATAATGCGGAGCACCTGATCGCGGACAATCCAGAATATGCTGATGAAATCCGGGCTTGGGGTGGGCGCTGGATGGAGATGTTTGATGGCTATGTGGAGGGAACGCCTGCGCTTATGGAGCGATTGAAGGCGAAGTCTGTACCGATGTTCGCGCTGACCAATATGCCGTCTGAAACCTGGCCAATGATGCAAACACATTTCCCGGTCATGGGTGAGTTTGAGCATGTGGTGGTGTCCGGCGATTTGGGAGTTGTGAAACCTGACCCTGAAATCTATCTACATGCCTTGAAAAAGATTGGCGAAAAGACCGGCGTAGCGCGTGCCCGTGACGTATTTTTTATCGATGATAGTTTGCCAAATATAGAGGCCGCCGACGCGCTTGGTTTTGCAACGCACCATTTCAAAGACGCTGCTGGACTGGAAAAGGCGCTGTTACGAGAAGGTCTGATTTAGCGGCATGTGCGTATAGGCAAGGTAGGGACACTTGCTGTTTGGCGCGTCTGCTTCATACTGGATAGAATATGTTTAAAGCCTTTTTGATCTCAGCAGTGATACTGGCCGGCGGCATGAACGCTGGCCCATCGGATGAAATGTTCGAAAAATTGCTGCAAGCGCCTAGCCAAAGCGAGGCCAATGACGCCGCGCTGGATATTTGGGCGACGTGGATGGAGTCCGGGTCTGCGACAGTGGACATTGTCATGGAGCGCGGCGCGAGCGCTCAGGCGGCTGGGGATTTGGAGACGGCGCGGACGTTTTATGATCGCGCGATTCTGATCAAGCCAGATTACGCCGAAGCGTGGAACCGGCGCGCGACGATTTTTCTGATTGAAGAAAATTGGGGCGAGGCGCTGCGCGACCTGAACGAGGCGCTGAAACTGGAGCCACGCCACTTTGGCGCGTGGGCCGGGCTCGGTATGATGTTTGAGACCATGGGCGCGCCGGACGAAGCGCTGGACGCCTACCGTGAAGCGCTGGCGCTTTATCCTCTGATGCCGCAGGCATTGAGCGCCGAGAAGCGCTTATCAAAAGTGCTGGAGGGGCAGGGGCTTTGAAAATGTTCGTTTGGATTTTTGTGCTGGCAGTCTTCGCTGTCAGCCTGACGGCTTGTGTCACATCAGCTAATTATAATCGTAAGATTGAGGCGAAACATCCGCCGGTTGGGCAAATGGTGCCGGTCAATGGCAAAGCTGTGCATGCATTGGTGGCTGGCGAGGCTGGAGCGCCGCCGATTTTGATGCTGCACGGGGCCAGTGCCAATGCACGCGAGTTTTCCTACACATTAGCCCCGCGGCTGTCCGACGACTTTTTGGTTCTGATGGTAGATCGGCCGGGCCACGGCTATTCTGAGCGCCCGGAAAAGTCTGAAACACTGGCGGTTCAAGCGGCGCAAGCGATTGGCGCACTTGAGACACTGGCCCCCGGCCAGAAAGCGGTTGTGGTGGGGCATTCCTTTGGCGGGGCGGTGGCGCTTCGCGTAGCGCTTGATCGACCAGACCTTGTCAGTGGATTGGTGCTGTCTGCGCCCGTATCGCACGATTGGGGCGGCGGCGGTGAGGCCTGGTATAATGGTATCGCAGCGACGCCCGTTCTTGGCGTGCCGTTTAGCCATTTGGTGCCTCTGATTGGTCCCGCGCGGGCCGAGAGCGGCGTTGATAGCGTGTTTGAGCCCCAGCCAGCCCCAGAAGGTTATTTTGAGAAATCGGCGATTGGCCTACTGTTCCGGCCGAAGAATTTTCGCGCCAACGCCCATGATGTGGACGCGCTGGAAGAAGAATTGCGTTTGCAAAAAGAGCGTTATCCAGAGTTGACCATGCCGATTGTTGTGTTTTCCGGCAGTCAGGACACGGTGATCGCGCCGAGACTTCATGTTGGCCAGTTGAAGGAACAGGTGCCCGTTGAGCTGGTTGTTTTGCCCGAAGAAGGCCACATGCCGCATCACGGCGAAGGCAAATCGATGGCTGAGGCCATTCGGCGTCTGGCCATGGCGCCAGTCAGCGAGTAAGAGCCTCGGCGAGTCTAATTCTTATTCCAATGGAGCCCCAATATGGACGATGCTGCTGCGATTGCGCTGACGGAAACAACGCGTGAGAAACTGCGCCAGACGGTCGCGCGAATTGAGCGCCTTGAAGAAGAGAAAAAAGAGGTGGCCGAGCAGATCAAAGAGGTCTTCGCGGAAGCCAAGGCGGTTGGGTTTGATACCAAAGCCTTACGCCAATGCATCCGGCTTCGCAAAATCGACAAAGCGACGCGCGAAGAGCAGGATATGTATCTGGACGTCTACCTGCAGGCGCTTGGAGAGATTTAGGGCCATTGATACATGAACGCTGACCTTCCACCGGGTATTTCGTTTGGCGGCGATGTGCTGACACTCAACCTTGAGACGGGCGATGTCGGGCATGTGCGACGGTCTTGTCTGATTTTGGCAGAGGGGCCGTTCAAAATGACGTCCCACATGATTGCCAAGCGGCGGTTCTCTGTGATTGGCACGTTTTCGGGACAGGTGCGTTGGGCCAATAGATTTGAAGCCGAGGAGGCCCCTGTTTCAATTTTGGCTGGACGGGATTTTTTCGGTACGGTCGTAACGCTTCACGTGTCTGAGGACGCTCCGATTTACATCCAACCCGGCAGTTATTTGGCCCATCAAGGCGAGTTGGTCTTCAATACAGAACGCGTTGCCAAGAAAGAGTTTTGGACCCTGACGAATGTATCCGGAAATGGCATCGTTCATCTGAAGATACCGGGTCGCCCTACCGTTAGGGCGATGCGTGAAGAGGGCGCGGTGACCGATACTAACTATGTTGCAGCGATTTGCGGAACATTTGAGGCGCATGGAAAAGTGTTCAAAGCCAAAGAGCTGATCAAGAGCGGGGAGATGGAGAACGTGCGGCTATCAGGGGCTGGGCATGTCATCTTCCAATCGCAGAACCCGGAAGAAGTTAGCGATAGTGGCGGCGGAGGCATCTGGGGTTTGATTGGAGACCTGTTGCCGTTTTAGCGCCGGTCTTTAAACTGGGCTGCATGCCCCGCGATATTGATGAGCGAAAGAAACGCAAAGCCCTGCGCAAATTGCGCAAGGCAGCGGCGCTTGCCGAACAGGGATTGGGGCCGCCGCTATCGGAGTGGGAAGTGCAGTTCTTAGAAGAGGTCGAAGAGCGCATCGAGACGTATGGGTCTGCGTTTGCCGACCTTGAGAAAGGCGCGAAGGATGAGCCATTGTCTGCCTTGCAGAAGCAGAAGCTGAGAGAGATTGACAAGAAGGCGCGCGGCAAAGGCAAGTATGCAGACACGCGAAACGCGGAGAAAAAGAGGTCGTCATTCAAGTCTAAATCAGCGCCGCCGCGCAAATATGGTCGAGACATAAATGAGGATCTGGAAGAGCCAGACGTCGCCCCACCAAAGCCACCTGCAAAGCGTAAGCTGGAACTGGTGAAAGAGGCTGAAGCGACGGCAGAATCTGCCGTGACCCCAAGCAAAAAAGCACCAGCGTTTCGGGTGATTGATGGCGGCAAGTCCGATACCTGACATCCGAAATCGATGTTGTACGTAGATAGACTAATGACCTTTGTGGAATGGATGTAGAACATGAAAACGGTAGTGATTACGGGCGCGTCAACGGGCATTGGCCGGGCGGCGGCTGAACACCTTGCGGCGCGAGGGTGGCGCGTGTTTGCCGGGGTGCGCAAAGATGCGGATGCCGAAACGCTTGGCGCTGTAGGCAACGAAAATCTAATCCCGGTTCGCCTCGATGTGACGAACGAAAGCGATGTGCGGGCGGCGGTGGAGACGGTCTCAGCGGCGCTGAATGGCGCGAAATTGGCGGGCCTAGTGAACAATGCGGGCATTGCCAAAATGGGGCCGCTGGCCATTCAGCCGCTGTCGGATTTTGAAGCCCACTTTAGCGTCAATGTGTTTGGCATGTTGCGCGCGACGCAAGCCTTCGTGCCGCTGCTGGGCGCAGATGAGGCGCGCAGCGGGACGCCTGGCCGGATTGTCAACATTACCAGTGTGGGCGGACGCGTGGCATCCCCGTTCCTGGGAGCGTACACCGCGACCAAGCACGCCAATGAGTCGATGACCGATAGTTTGCGGCGCGAACTGGTTGTCTATGGCATTGATGCGATTGCCGTTGGCCCCGGCGCGGTAAAGACCCCGATCTGGGATAAGGCTGAAGCCGATAATCAAGGCGGGGCCTATCAGGGATCAGACTGGGCGGCGTCTTTGGCGAAATATGAAAAGGTCATGCTGGAAAGCGGACAAGAAGGGCTGGAGACGCTGGAGGTTGCGAAGGTGATTGAGCGGGCGCTGAGCGATGCCTCCCCAAAGGCGCGCTATGCGCCGGTGCCGAACAAACTGGTGAACTTCACGATTGCGTCGCGCCTGCCAAAGCGATGGTTGGACAAGGTGTTTTGGTCACGGTTCGATCTGTCGCGAAAATCGACGTAGAGTTTTGACGAGCGCCTTGACTTCCCTAGCGGCGCGGCGCGCAACGCTGGAGGAAACGAGGGAGAAAAACATGGTCGATCTGAGCGGAAAAACGGCAATCATAACGGGCGCTGCAAGCGGCATCGGGCTGGCGGGCGTTGAAACATTTGTGGCGGCCGGCGCGCGCGTGGTTGCAGGCGATTTGCAAGACGAAAAAGGCCAGGCGCTCGAAACGCGGTTTGGCGCTGACACCGTGAAATATGTGCATTGTAACGTCACCGAGACGGACGATCTGAAAGCCTTGATGCAGGCAGGCGAAGATGCGTTTGGCGGATTTGATATTGTTTGGAACAATGCGGGCGCAGGCGGCGTGCCGGGCGGCGTGGAGGCGTTCGATAAGGATGGCTTCGACGCGACGATAAACCTGCTGCTTCGATCTGTTTTTGAGGGCACGCATTTGGCGCTGCCCTATTTGCAAAAACGCGGCGGGGGTAGCGTGATCAACACGTCATCCATCAGCGCGGTGTGCGCGGGCTATGCGCCGATCACCTATTCTGTCGCGAAGAAAGGCGTTGCGCATTTTTCAAAGCTCGCTGCGGCGGAATTGGCGCAATACAAAATTCGGGTCAATTCCATTTTGCCGGGCTTTATCGCGACGTCGATCTTTGGGGCGTCTCTGGGGCTGCCGATTGAGCAAGCCGACCAGATGGCCGAGTTGGTCAATCAGGAAGGCGGCAAGATGCAACCGATTGGCCGCGTGGGGCATGGCGCTGATATTGCCAATATGGCCGCGTTTCTCGGCTCAGATGCGGCGTCATTTGTGACGGGCGGAGAGTTTCTGGTTGATGGCGGCATGACGGTTGGACCGCCCCATGCCTGGGATCAGCAGGAGGCAGGCCCGCTACTGGACGCTTTGGGCATCACCGTTGAGCAAGCCGAACAAATGGCAGCGATGCAGGCGGCGCAAAACGATCAATCCTGATCGCTTTCCCCAAGGCCCGGAATGGCTTCAACCTTTTGCAACAAGCTGACCAGCGTTTCTGCGTCTTGCGGGGACTCTCCGGCTTCATTGCTGATGCGGTAGCCCGTCTGCGTTTTGGTGAGCGGAAACCGTCGCCAATGGGCGCGGGTGCGGAAGATCCAAATTTCTTCCGGCTCTTCGCCCGTTGATGCCCATCCCGTCCAGACATGACCTGCCGGGAGGGCGCGCCACAAACGGTCTATCTGTTCTATCTCAGAGGCGGTAAACCGCGCCATGACGCTTAATCCCAATCAGCCTGCCCGCGCAGACACTAGCGCCCCGCCCGCGCCGCGCAACCTTGAAGGCGCGATGTGGATGATTGGTTCTGGCGCTGTGTTTACGATGTTTCTTGTCTTGTCCAAGACCCAGTCTGCGACGTTTGATCCTGGCTTTCTGGCGTTTTGGCGAGCGGCGGTGGCGCTCCTCTGCATGGTGCCGATTATCATCCAGCAGGGCGCGGGCGTGATGAAGGTGCGCAGACCGGGGTTGATTCTGGTGCGTAGCTTGTTCGGAACGCTGGGCTTCATTTTTAGTTTTTATGCGGTGTCCGAGCAATTCGGGCTGCCATTATCCGAGTTTAACTCGATCAGTTTTTCCCGGGCGCTATTTATTACGGTGCTGGCCGCTTTGTTTTTGAGCGAGAAAGTGGGGGTGCATCGCTGGGGCGCGACATTGGTGGGGTTTATTGGCGTCTTGGTGATGACGCAGCCGCAATCGGGGGTCAGTTTGGGAACGATTTTGGCGATCGGGTCGGCGGTGAGTTTGGCGGGGGCGATCACATTGGTGAAAACGCTGTCGCGCGATCATCGGCCTATGACGCTGCTGATTTGGGCCAATCTGCTATCGTCGATCCTGTTGCTGCCTGTTGCGATCTGGACATGGCCGGATGCGCCGCCGACGCTGCAGCAATGGGCGATGATTGGCGTTCTGGGTCTGTGCGGGGTGGTTGGGCAGTATATGTATATTCGGGGCATGGCGGCGGGGGATGCGTCATTCCTGTCCCCGATCGACTATTTGCGGTTACCCATGGCGGCTTTTGCAGACTGGATGCTGTTCAAGCTGTTGCCGGGGCCGTGGGTGTGGGTTGGCACAGCGATCATTATTTCTGCGACGCTGTACATTACGGTTCGCGAACATCGTCAGCGCAGCATGGCGCTGGCCTCGGCGATCGACGAGTTTTAGCCACCGCGCATTGAAAACGGGACGCCGATAGGACGTCCCGTTCACAAGGTCTTGGATGGTATTGGGAGGGAGGCTTAGTCGCCGCCGCCCATTCCACCACCCATGCCGCCGCCCATTCCGCCGCAACCACATGGGGTTGAGGGGCCCGGACGCGGGCGATGCGTGCCGCGACGTGGACGACGTTGGTTGAACGTCAGAGCCGCTGCTGGGTGAGACAGAACGTTGGAGAATGATCCACGGTCGCTGAGGATGATGCCGCCGCCGCCGCCAAAGAAGCCGCCGCCAACATTAGAACCAACGCCGCCGGTCATGCCAGTCAGGTCAAATTTTGGAGCCGCAGGCGCTGGCGCCGGAGCAGAAATACGCGTTGGCGCAGGTCGGTAAGTCGGCCGAGGCGCGGGTGTGTATGTTGGACGCGGTGTGGTGACACGGCGTGCTTGGCAAATAAAGCGACCTTGAGAGTCGTAATATCCTGTTGAGCCGTCTGAGCAGAGACGAGCTTTAAGAGGCTGAGGCCCCTTATTGATGCGTGTGCCATCTTTGCCATCGGCAAAAGCTGGTGTGACAAGAAGTGCGGACGCTGCCACCAATCCTGCAAGAATGTTCCGTTTCGACATGATTTTCCCCTTCGAGGCGAAATGTTAGACCTTTGTTGACTACGAACTCGCAATGATCGGGCCAGTTTCCATTAAACCGTTTGGCGGACAGGCATGCAAATGTCTTAACCCTGTGCGGGAACCGGTCTGGGCCAGGTTCTCGTCTAGGGGGCACTTAAGGCTTAAAAATCATAGGCGATGCCTTTGCGTTCCCAGTCTCCATAGCGGGTTGGCTCTATATTGCGGGGGCCGCCGCGTTCATCGTCTGGAAGGGCAGCGTCTGCGTCAGCTTGGGCCTCGGCGCGCCGGGCTTCGGCTTCTTCCAATGCCTGGCGAGCGGCGATCTGCAATCCAGCTTTACGGGTATCTTCTGAGGCTGGGGCGCCGCCTGTGCCATTTGGATCCGTCATGTGTGGGGGACTCCTCAAAATCTTAATACGTCCCATATAGTTTGAAAGATCGGTTTAATCAGCCTGTTTTATTGATTGTGTGGAGTGTTTACATAGATGAGTTCAGCGAAGACGTTTGTTTTGTTGGCCGCGATGACGGCGCTATTTATGACGGTCGGTCTGTTGATTGGCGGACTCCCGGGGCTGATAATCGCGTTTGTGCTAGCGGCGGGATTGAACCTGTTTTCGTATTGGAACGCTGATAAAATCGTCCTCAAGATGCAAGGCGCTAAGGAAGTACGGCCTGAAACAGCCTCACCAATGATGCGGGCGTTTGCGCAAGATGTGGAAAGACTGGCGGAACGGGCGGGACTGCCGATCCCCAAAATCTATGTAATAGAGACGCCGCAGCCAAACGCTTTTGCAACCGGGCGCAATCCTCAACATGCGGCAGTCGCGGCAACGACCGGTCTGCTCGGCGCATTATCTCGCGAGGAAGTGGCCGGTGTGATGGCGCATGAGTTGGCGCATGTCCAAAACCGGGACACGTTGACAATGACCATCACCGCCACGCTGGCGGGCGCTGTGGGTATGCTAGCGAACTTTGCGATGTTCTTTGGACGGGATCGGGCCGGCCTTCTGGGAAGTCTGGCCATCATGCTGTTTGCACCGTTGGCGGCAGGGCTGGTTCAAATGGCGATCAGCCGTAGCCGTGAATATGAAGCCGATAAGCGCGGTGCAGAGATTTGCGGAAATCCGTTGTGGCTGGCCAATGCGCTGGAAAAGATTGAACGCGGCAGCCGGGTGTCTATAAACGCGCAGGCGCAGCGCAATCCCGCGATGGCGCACATGTATATTTCAAATCCGCTCAACGGGCGGGGATCGATCGGCAAAATGTTCTCAACCCATCCTACGACTGAAAGCCGGGTTGAGGCGCTGCGCCAGATGGCGGCGTCTGCCGAAGCGCCTGAAACAGCACGCGCCCGGTCTGCGACCAAAGGGCCGTGGGGATAATGCCAGTATGAGCGGGGCACCAGCGCGGCGCGCGGCCGCCGAACTTCTGATGCTGTGCCTCGATAGTCGCCGAACGCTGGATGAGGCGATGGTGACATCCGAGACATTTATGGCGCTGGAGGGCGCTGACCGCCGGTTCGCGCGCGCGATGGCGAGTGGCGCTTTGCGAGAGTTGGGGCGGATCGATGCCGGGCTTGCGCCGTTATCCAATCGCCCGATTGAGAAACTTTCCCCTGCTATCCGCGCGCTGGCGCGTATTGGACTGGTGCAGCTATGGCGGCTTAAAACGGAGCCGCATGCCGCCGTAAATGCAACAGTAGATGCGGCAAAAGGCTGGCCAGATGCGACTATGGGCGGCGGCTTTCTGAACGCTGTTCTGCGCCGGGCGAGCCGCGAGCCGTTTGATTTGGATACGGTGTCACCATTGAAAGTGTGGCCAGACTGGTTGCAGGCCCGGTTCGTTGCCGGGCTGGGCCATGACGCTGCGATGGCGCTGGCGCGTGCGCAATTAAAAATGCCGGGCCTACATTTGACCGCAAAAACAGATGTAGCGGCGGTCGCAGCAGCCGTGGGCGGTGAGGTTTTGCACGGTCACAGCGTGCGTGCGCCAAGTGGTGTCGTCGAAGACATGCCGGGTTATGAAGATGGCGCCTGGTGGGTTCAGGACGCAGGAGCGGCGCTGCCTGCAGCCATATTGGACATTGGCAGTGGTGAAACTGTGATCGATTTGTGCGCTGCGCCGGGCGGGAAAACGATGCAACTGGCGTCGGCAGGTGGGTCTGTATTGGCGGTTGATCGGTCAAAAGCGCGGCTGCAGCGTCTATCTGAGAACGTTCAACGCACCGGGCTGCAAGAGTATGTGACCGTAATTGCTGAGAAAGCTGAAACGTGGCGACCGAGCGAGCCGGTTACAAAATTGCTGTTGGATGCGCCCTGTTCGGCGCTCGGCACGCTCCGACGCCATCCTGAAGGGGCGTGGATAAAGAAAGAGGCCGACATACAACGGTTTCCAGCCGTACAGATGAGATTGCTGACGGCTGCCGCAGATATGATGTCGCCTGGCGGAACGCTGGTCTACTGCGTGTGTACGCCTTTGCCAGAAGAAGGCGTTGACGTCATCGATGCGGCGATCGAAGCGGGCCTGTATCAGCGCCGCGCGGTCTTGCCGGATGAGGTTTCAGGTTTCGAGGCATCGATCACGCCCAAGGGCGATCTGCTGACGGTGCCAATGGGCGGGGCAGATCATGACGCCTTCTTTATTTCGCGCCTTGTTCGGACCTAAACCAAGGCATCGCGACCAAGGAAAATAGGGCGAAAAGTGGCGAATATGCCCCCAAATTGTCGTTTCGGGTTCATTTTGCGTTCAGTGGCTGTCAGTTATACGAATGTATATCATGTGCATAGGAGCACTCAATTATGACGCAGTATATTCAATTTTCGCGCACCCCCCGGTCTATCTTGGCCGCTGGACTTGGTGCTTTGACGTTGACGCTCGCAGGGTGTGCGGGGGGCTATGGCACCAATGAGGTCAGCTCTTCTGGTGTGGGCCAGGCGTCCGAAGTGTATGCCGGAACGGTAACGTCCGCTCGTGAGGTCACCATTCGGCCTGATCGGTCAATCGTCGGCGCGGCAACTGGCGCGGTTCTGGGCGGTATTGCCGGATCTGAAATTGGTCAGGGCGACAAAGCCGAGACAGCCGGCGCGATTGGCGGTGCGGTATTGGGCGGTGTTGCCGGCAATGAGGCTGGCAAAGCCATAAATACGCGGCGTGGCTATGCTTATATCGTGCGGTTTAATGACGGTAAGACGATGGAAATTGTCCAAGGCGCTAATATCTACATTCAGCCAGGCACCCAAGTTGATGTGATCAACGGCGCAGATGGATGGCGATTGGTGCCGGTACAATACGCATCGCCGCCGCGATCTCGCTAAAAAGGCCCAGTCGGGCGACTTTTCCCCAAGTTTCAGATGGCCGATCACCTTGTGTGGTCGGCTGTTTGTTTTTAAGGGATAGCGATGAGCAATGTCCTGATCTCTCCGTCCATTCTATCCGCAGATTTTGCCGCCCTAGGCGAAGAAATTCGCGCAATTGATGCCGCGGGCGCCGATATGATCCATGTGGACGTTATGGATGGGCATTTTGTGCCAAATTTGACGTTCGGGCCGCCTATTATCAAGAAATTGCGCCCGCATACGAAAAAGCCGTTCGATGTACACTTAATGATGACGCCTGTTGACCCCTTTATTCAGGCGTTCGCCGATGCTGGCGCTGACCTGCTGACGGTGCATCCCGAATCCGGGCCGCACCTGCATCGCACCGTTCAGATGATCCGCGCAGCCGGTATGAAGCCCGGCGTGGCGCTGAATCCCGGAACACCCGCGGAGTCGATTGCGGCTGTGATGGATGATATTGATCTTGTTTTGGTGATGTCTGTGAACCCTGGCTTTGGCGGTCAATCCTTCATCACAAGCCAGCTGAAAAAGGTGGAGGCATTGCGCAAGATGATTGATGAAACGGGGCGAGACATTTTGCTGGAGATTGACGGTGGATTGAATCCGGAGACGGCCCCACTTGCGATTTCTGCGGGTGTAACTGCAATCGTTGCAGGATCAGCCGTTTTCAAGGGCGGTCAGAGCGCCTATGCTGGAAACATTCAGGCGCTTAGACCAAGCGCATCGATTTAGACTGGTGTAGAGTCACCCAAAAATGGGGCAGGGGTTGTGAGCGGCGCTAGAGGCGATTTTCAGGTAGATCGTATTCGCCCAAGCGCGGATGACGCGGCCCTTTGGCGCCGGTTTCGCGGCGTTGACGGCGAGGACGTCAAGATAAATGCCCTCCACAGATTGAAGATGTCCGGTAACCCGCCTGCCGGGTTTGGAATGCATTTGAAGAACTTGCAGCCTGCAGACGCGTGGCGCGGCGAGGCCCTGATGAAGGGCATGTGGAAGATCGGCCGGGAGCGTCTGGCGTTGGACGCCGGCGTTGCGCCCTGGAATACGGCGCTACCATCCAAGCATTTTGGCGATCGCCTGCACCGTTTTGCCTGGCTGCCAGACCTGTTTGCACAAGGCCCTGTTGGGGCGGAGCGCGCGCGTTATTTTGTCGACAGTTGGATTGAGGCGTTTGGAACGTTTAATGGCTTTGCCTGGCGCATTGGCCCAACGGCCGCGCGGTTGTGGGCGTGGTTGCGCTGCGGCGCGCAATTGTTTGAAGAAGGGGAGCCGGAGGCCCAGCAGGCCCGGCTGGACGCTGTCCACCGTCAATTGCGCCATTTGGGGGCACTGATTGAGGGAACGGCAGACCCGCGTGCAAGATGGCAAGGGGCGTGTGTTTTGTTCGCGGCGTCCATTTGTTTGAACGGGGCGCAGGATTTGAACGAAGCCAAAGCCCGTTTGGAAGCTGAATGTACCGCGCAATTTTTGCCGGATGGGGGGCATGTTAGCCGCGCACCGTCACGGGGCTTGCGCGGGTTACTGGCTTTGATGACGTTGCGCGATCTTTTGCAGCGGGCAGATCGGAATGTGCCGGACTATTTCGACAAATGGATATCGCGCGTCGGCGCGATGGTGAATTTTTTTCGAACCGAAGACGGCGCGTTGAACACGTTCAATGATGGTGATGAGTCGCTTCCTGAGATTGTTACGGCAGCGCTCGACCGATTGGAAACACCGCCGCGGCGATTCACTTTTGCGCCGAAATCTGGATTTCAGAAATTGGAAAAGTCTGGGCTTAGATTGGTGCTCGATTGCGGGGAAGCCCCGCCGCGCCCGTTTGGCGACTATGCCCATGCAGGCGCATTGGGGTTTGAGCTTTCCAGCGGACCCGCCCGATTGATTACGTCTTGCGGATATAGCTCTGAGGTCAATGTGGACTGGCAAGCCGCGGTGCGCCGAACGGGGGCCCATTCGACGTTGATTTTGGGAGGGCGCGATTCTGCTAAGTTCTCAATCAATGAGGAAACACGCCTGCTGGCCCCGAGCGGTCCAGATGGCATTTCCGCGAAACGCCTGGAAGAATCTGATGAGATTTGGCTGGACGCGCAGCATAGTGGTTACAAACAGTCGCTTGGCTTGCTGCACCGTAGGCGGCTGTTCATGGCGGGCGACGGATCGCGGTTGACGGGGGAGGATTCCCTCGTGCGTCCGATTTCTCAGGGTGAAGCCGAGGACCGTAAGTTTATCAGTTTTGAAATCCGGTTCCATTTGCACCCGACGGTCACGGCGATGATGTCGAACGATGCCATTCGTCTGATTTGTGAAGATGGCTCTGTGTGGCGGTTTAAGACCAGTCATGTCGGCACGCGGTTGGAGAAGACGGTCTACCTGTCTCGCGGCGTCGTCGAGCAGCCGGAGCAGATCGTGATGGCAGGCATGGCCGACCCGACAAGTGATGGTAGCGAACCGCCAAACTGTGTTCGGTGGGCGATCCTGAAGGAGGCCACGCTGTGAGCCCAAAATATGCCGCCCGCCGTGCCATGACGCTAACCCTATCATTTGATGTCGCCGTCGCAGCGATCGCTTTGATTGGTGCCTCTATTTGTATTTGGATCACTCAGGATGTGCGGGGGTCGTTCCCCCTTCGATCGATTGCGGTGTCTTTGCCACTGTTCATGAGCGCTGCGGTGGCGGGGTTCTTTTTGACGGGAATTCATAAACAGGTTTGGCGGCATATGGGCCTCCCGGACGTGTTTAGTGTTTTGCAAGCGGTTGGCTTGTCTACGCTGATTTATCTACCGGCCATGTTGGTTCTCGGCACGGTTCTATATCGGCCTTGGGCAACGCTCACCGTGGCGCTCATTCTGTGGTTGGCAGCATTGTTCGGGGGGCGAATGGTGGCGATTGCGCGCTCGACCAGTACGCCGTTTCAAATTTTCAATTCCGTAAATTCTGACGCTCAACCCACCCTTTTGGTTGGTAATATTGAAGCATGCGCTGACGTGCTGAGGAATTTGAGGTTAAGCCCGGTCAAGGCCAATGTTCGCATTCTTGGCTTGGTTGAAGTTGGCGGCGCCAATCCTGGGCGCGCAATCCACGGCGTAACTGTATTGGGCGCGCTGGATGATCTGGGCGATGTGATTGAAGTGCTGAAACTACGCTATGGGCAAGCACCCTGGCTGGCGATGACGGGCGAAGCGCGCAGCCGAGCCACGGTGGAAAAAATCTTGGATGAAGCCTCCCGGCATGGGGCCGAAGTTATGGCGCTAGGAGGGGATCAAGACGCGCTTGCGCTTGAGCCTGTGCGGCCCGCCGATTTGTTGGCCCGGCCGGAGCGCCAACTCGACCCAAAACCCGTCACGCAGATTATTTATGACTCCCGTGTGTTGGTGACCGGAGGCGGCGGAACGATTGGGTCAGAGCTTACCCGTCAGGTCGCGGAGATGGGCCCGGAGCATATTAGCGTTATCGATGCCAGCGAGTTTAATCTGTACACGATAGATATGGAGTTGGCGCAAACCCATAAGGGTCTTTCTCGGCTGTCGAAATTGGGCGATGTGAGAGACACCCAAAGAGTGGATGACATTTTCCGCGAAACGCGCCCTG
The DNA here is from genome assembly GCA_964644385.1 of uncultured Hyphomonas sp. GTDB lineage: Bacteria > Pseudomonadota > Alphaproteobacteria > Caulobacterales > Hyphomonadaceae > Hyphomonas. Next base: position 16,193 of record CAZXVJ010000040.1, read on the forward strand.
ATGTCGTGATCCATGCGGCGGCGTTGAAGCATGTTCCTCTGATGGAACAAAATTTTTGCGAAGCGGTGCTGACCAATGTTGCTGGGGCGATCAATGTGACCCGCGCTGCGCTAGCGTCTGGCACGAAGCACTTTGTGTTTATCTCAACAGACAAGGCGGTCGACCCGGATAACGTGATGGGCGCAACGAAGCGCCTCGCTGAGATTGCTATTTCGCGTCTGGTCGAGGGCAGCGATATGTCGGTGTCCATGGTTCGGTTTGGCAATGTGCTTGGGTCTTCTGGGTCTGTGGTGCCATTGTTTGAAAAGCAAATTTTGGCGGGCGGCCCGGTGACGGTGACCCATGCGGACGTCACGCGGTATTTCATGACGGTGGAAGAAGCGTCCTCGCTGGTTTTGCAGGCGGCGGCGCTGCACCCGTCTGAGGCGTCCGCCGGGCTGTATGTTTTGGATATGGGAGAGCCGATTCTGATCCGGCAGTTGGCGGAGACCATGATCCGTATGAAGGGCAAAGTACCGGACCAAGACATCATGATCAAAACCACGGGCCTTCGCCCCGGTGAGAAAATGCATGAAGCGCTGACCTATGCCAATGAGGGCGTGATGCAAACATCGGTGTCGGGCGTTATGCGGGTGTCTGGCAAAACGGCGCGCGGCAAAATGTTCGATAAGCAATTGCTGGCTCTGCTTGAAGCGGCCCGGCTGCGCAATCGAGGCGAGACGTTGCGCTTGCTCACACTTCTGGTGCCGGAATATGCGAAGCGATTGGATCAGTACCAAGCCCGCGATACTGCGTGATGAGGACAAGGGCTTGACCGGGCGAGCGGGCATGTTAGGCCGCGCCAACACTTGATCTCACGCGCTTCGAAAGGCTTCGTTCCATGCCCACCTCTGTCAAGGACGGCGCGCCCGTCAAGATTAAACGTGCCCTCATCTCCGTGTCGGACAAGTCTGGATTGATTGAGCAGGCCAAGGTGTTGGCCGATATGGGCGTGGAGCTGGTGTCGACAGGTGGTACGTCGAAACAACTTAAGGAGGCGGGCCTTCAGGTCAGCGACGTCGCCGACCTGACGGGATATCCTGAGATGATGGATGGCCGTGTTAAAACGCTGCATCCGGCTGTGCATGGCGGTTTGCTGTATTTGCGGGATAATCCTTCGCACGTGAAAGATGCCGAAGCGCACGGCATTGGTGCGATCGATTTGATCTACGTTAATCTTTATCCGTTTGAGGCGACCGTTGCGGCTGGGGCGGATTTTGAAACCTGCATTGAGAACATCGATATTGGCGGCCCGGCCATGTTGCGTGCGGCGGCCAAGAACGGCGCTTTCGTTGCTTGCTGTACGGATCGCGGGGATCTTGATGCTGTCATTGCGCAGATGAAGTCAGATGAAGGATCAGTCAGCGCCGCGCTGTGTCGCAAGCTGGCGGCGAAGACTTATGCACGAACGGCGGCGTATGACGCTGCGATTAGTGGCTGGTATGCGCGCCAATTGGAGAATTCTGCGCCAGAATGGGCGACCATTGGGGGCAAATTGAACGAGGCGTTGCGATATGGTGAGAATCCGCACCAATCAGCGGCGTTCTATGTGACGGGAGAGGCCCGCCCCGGCGTGGCGACGGCCACTCAAATTCAAGGCAAGGCGCTGTCTTACAACAATATCAATGACACCGATGCAGCGTATGAGTTGATCGGCGAGCTGGGGGACGCGCGGCCGGCCGTCGCGATCATCAAGCACGCCAATCCATGCGGTGTGGCGCAGGGTGACAGTGTGATTGATACCTATCAAGCGGCGTTGGCGTGCGACTCCACATCTGCCTTTGGCGGTATTGTCGCGCTTAATCGTCCCTTGGATGGTCCGACAGCGGAGGCCATCACCAAGGTCTTTACCGAAGTGGTGATCGCGCCCGGCGCAGATGAAGCGGCGCGGGCCGTTTTTGCAAAGAAGAAAAACCTACGCCTCTTAATTACCGAGGGCTTGCCCGACCCGGCAGCGACCGGACGGTTCGTCAAAACGGTTGCGGGCGGCTTCTTGATGCAGGACCGGGATTTCGGCCGAATTTCCAAGTCTGATTTGAAAGTGGTGACTAAACTGGCCCCCAGCGATGCGCAGATGGAGGATTTGCTGTTTGCGTGGCGCGTCGCCAAGCATGTGAAATCGAACACGATTGTCTATGCAAAGGATGGCGCGACGGTTGGCATCGGCGCAGGGCAAATGAGCCGGATTGATTCGGCGCGTATTGCCGCGCGAAAAGCGGAAGATGCCAAAGAGAAGGAAGGCTTTGCCGAGTTGAAGACAACCGGATGCGTTGCCGCCTCTGATGCGTTCTTCCCGTTCCCGGATGGTATGTTGGCAGCCGCTGCCGCAGGCGCGTCAGCAATTATTCAGCCCGGTGGATCTATCCGAGATGATGAGGTGATCGCCGCAGCCGATGAGGCGGGCCTCGCCATGGTACTGACCGGGATGCGTCACTTCCGGCATTAGAGCCTATTGGGCGTTAAGGTAGACACCCTCGCCGACGCCAAAATTGCCGTTGTTGCGCTTGGGGTTGATCGCGGCGAGGCGGCGCGCTTCGACGTCGAGGACGAAGCTGAGTTCCTGAATAAAATTTGCGCCCATAATCATAGCGGGGCCAGTGTCGAGCCCCAACGCTTTGAAGGCTGGCGCGTCATAGACAACCACTTTGACACCATCCCAGTTGAAGCCGAGCGCGTTTAACTCTCCACTGACGGATGCGACGGGCGCTATTTCAAATCCGTTCACATCGACAAGCATGTTGAACTCTGCACGCCCCCGCCGCGCGAGGCCTTGCGCGAGTTGAGTGTTGATCACACTCATCGAGAGTCCTGAATCGAGCACCGCGACGCCGTTTATGCCATCCAGCGTAATGTCAAACATCAGGAGGTTTGAGCCCGCCTCATCATTTGTTTTGAGCGGGAACCATTTGGGCTGTTTGCGCCTTTGGCGATTGGTGAGACCTGAGTGAACACCGATGGCGGGAATCGTGAAATCCATTGTGACGTATCTGTGGTCGGCCGTGAGAGATTGTAAAAGATCCATGCCCGCAATGCCCGATGCGCCGTGGGGTGTGAGCGCGCGATTGTCGTCCAGAACAACCAGTCCGAACGGTCCGATAAAGGGCCCAATCTGCATACTGTGATTGGGCGCATACTGTCCCGTGCCAGTACTGAACAGGCCGTGCAGATCCATTTTTATGCCATTATCGCCGATCCCAATCTGAGACGCGATGGATTTGTCTATAGCGGAGGTTTCTGCGCCCGTATCGAAGATGACACGGTAGGGGCCAGCCGCGTCAACCCGCGCCATCATGGCAAATGTATTGTCGCTATTGCGCGTGAGGGGGACTTGGTTTTCCAGTTGAGTCGCCGGACCGGATTGACAGGCGCTCGCGACCGCGCAGAAAAGCACGGCTAGACCGACTGGCAATCTAGGTAGGCGGCGGATCATATCAGATGTCCTCTGCGACCAGACTATCCGACAGATATCGTTTGCGAAAGCAGCCTCACCTTGATGTGATTGCCGGTTAGCTGTGCCAGCGCAACGTGCGGGGCTGGATGGGATTTTCGAAAGGACGGTCTTCTGTGCGTGACGCAGCCCATTCCTTCTTCAACTGGCGGTACCATTTGGCCTGTACGTCAATATCGTCAATCCAGAGCATGTTGGACTGGTGCGCCATGCCCATGTTTTGGAGGTCCACCATTCGGCCATCTTGCCCGAGGAATTTTTTCGCCATGGGGATTGCGAAGGGAATGGCGAGGTTGAGAAGCGGCGCGCCTTTCCACCAGGTGAACTGTGTGATGCGCGTTTGTTTTGGTCCCTCTGGGCGCAGGCAGGTGAGGGTTAGGAGGCGGGCTTTCGCATTGGAGATAATTTCCCAGCGGTAGCCGGGAAGCTGGAAATGGATTTCGGTTTCCACATTGTCGCCAAAGACCCATTTATACAGTTTGGAGTTGGAGCTGGGGCGGTGACGATCAATCGCCCAGCCGCGCGTTGTTGGTACGAAGGGCTTCTCTTTCAGTTTGAGCCCGACAGAGGGCGGGCGCCACCACCATTGATTATGCACAAACGGAACGTGGGCCGGATCCATCAGGCCAATGACGGCGTCATCCATGTGGGCGTTGAAAACATCTTCGATTACAAATTTCGGCTTATCTGGAAGCTCGCCAAAGCTGGGGGGCGGCGCGGCGGGAACAGGCGGCGCGGCGCGCGGATCATCGGCAACATACAGATAGACCGCGCCATTTGCCTCATGCGTGGGGTAGCGACGCACAGAGATTTTTCCTGGCTCATAGGGACTGTCATCTGTGAGGCTGGGCATCAGTTTGCAGACACCGTCGCCGGTGCCAAACCGCCAGCCATGATAGGGGCATTGAAGCGTGGCCTCTCCGCCTGTGTCCATTTGTGTTCCGGCGCTGAGCGGTACGAGGCGGTGCGGGCAAATATCGCGCAGGGCAAAGGCATCTCCGCCAGGCGTGCGGCCAATGGCAACCGGTTCGCCGAGCACAGAGATGCGGTGCTGCTGGCCGGGTTTCAAATCAGCAGAGGGCGCAGCGAGATACCAGCTATCGGTGAGGAAGCCGTTCTCGGTGATGCCGGTTTGCGGCGCGGGGCGCTGGGTGTCTGCCATATCGGCTAATACGACAAGTCGCTGGCATGGGACAAGCGTTGCAATGGCTACTCCTGATAGATGCGGGAGAAATCAGCAAACTCGGTGTCCTCAAGGCCGTCTTTGATGACGGCGATGGCGAGATCTACGTCAACCACGAAACAGGCCGATTCCATGGTGCCGGACCCGGTTGACCCGCCGTCGCAATAGCCAAGCCCTGTCCACCCGAGAATTTCATTCAAGCGATCATATAGAGCGTGACGTTTTTCGAGGTCATCTTCATCGCCAAAGGCGTCAATTTTGTATTCAACGCAAACGACCTTAAACGCGCCTTCGTCAATTTCATTAAAGCCATCTGCGCGTGCCGGCGCGAGCAGAGCGTCAACCTGCTTTGCGACTGAGCCGATCAGGCGGGCACGATGGGCGCGGGTGTCGCCCACCTCACCGATGGGGCCCCAATGTTCGATAATGCGTCGGTTTTCCGGCTCCACCCAGACTTCATGATAGGCAATCAAGCGGCCGCTCTCGTCGCGTTTGAAGGTTCGGATCATGCCTTAGTCTCGAATGGCGCCTTCGAAGGTTGGGCGAGCGCCGCCTTCGTTGAAATAGGTGGTCCAAAACTGCCTAAGGTGCGCGTCAATCTCTGGCGAAAGGGGCTGGCGGGCATCGCCATGTCCGCGCCCAAACCCGACAATGCGGACACGTGCGCCGGCCGTCTGCGGCGTAAGGTTCATATCGCCAATCTTTGCCATCGCGGTGTCAGACGGCATGGCTTTGAAAGCCGACCATTTGAACAATTGGCTGTTTTCCAGCATGTCAGAGAAAATGTAGACGTCGGTGAAAGGTTCGTCGCCGGGGGGCGCATTCGTCCACTGCGCAATGGTGCGGATGATGTCGGAACCAGGCTTTTCTTCTGCGGTGTCCAACAGCGGTTTGATCGTGGTAGCGAGGGATTGATTGAACTTGCGGGCGTCTTGCTTGGCTTGCGTGACGCTGCAGGAGCCAATGACGGCATTGACCGCGCCGGTCGCGGGCGGGCAGCCCGGCTTGCAAGCATTCGTTTTCAGCGCGGTCTGGGCGTAGTGATCTTCAATCGTCGCGATCACGAGGCGATCTCCCGCCTGTAAGCTATCAACGACTGTGCCAAGGCTTTCGAGGATGACGGTTTTATCGATGGGATCAATAACGGTCGTGCGGTCGATCAGGAAGAGGGCGGAGCGATCTGAAAGGTCACAATAATCTTTCGAGCTGCTCTTTGCGCCGCCGCCCGGGCCAGATGCGGTTGGCGCGCCGCAAGCGGCAAGAGACGCAGCCATGAACGCTGCAGCGAAGGCGCGGACAAGCATGTGTTTCTATCCCGCCTTCAGACGATGGCGGACATTGGCGTAGCGGCGCAGCTCAACAGCTTGTTGTTCGGCAAGCTTTTGTTTGATCTTGGCGAGTTTTTTCATGTGCTTTTTGTGGGCCCGATCTACTTTTTCAAAGTCCGGGTGTGGATCGTGGCAGAAGAAAGCGGCGCTGATGCCGACCAAAAGGATCGCCGCATTTATAACGAGGAAAATCCACCCTTCCGTGCCAAGCCCGACGCCGAGAACCATTTGCGCCGCTTCGCCAATTTGGTTGGACTGCAACAGTTCCGCAAACCCAAGATCAGGCTGGGCAATGAATGTCAGATAGCCTTGGCGGAGCACTGAGACGCCGTAGATCAGCGCGCCGACGACGCCGGCCAGAATAGCAATTTGAAGAATTTGAACAGACAAACGTCCGATACTGCCTCTTGCGGCATAGGCGAAGTGGCGCATGACAACGCCAATGCGGTGAGCGAGCGCGATGAGCACTAAGCCGACAACGCCTGCTACAACGAGCGACATGAGCGGACTTTCCTGAAAGAACAGCTCGAAGCTCAATTTATTGAGCGGGATTTCACCAATCGTCAAAATGGCCATGAACGGCCAATAGAACCATTGGCTTGAGTATCGCGGCAGACGCTCTTCGACGTCGTGGATTTCGTCCCATTTTAGTTTTTCCAGATCCATGCGGTCTTCTGTGCTGGTAATTTTGGATTGAAAGCCAGCATAGGTGGCGAGGAGGCGGCGGCGATGAAAGTCGTCTGCTTTGGCTTCCGCAGGGCTGAGGTCTTTGTCGGGTACATGATAGCCAATGCGATCTTCAAGCGGGCGATCTATTTCTGATGCAGACGCCGTCGCGGGCTCGTTTTTAGATTCACTGGGCGCTTCGTAGACGGGTTGCAAAGCTGTTACTTTCTCATTTTTGCGATCATCATTCATCGGTTGCGTCCTCTTCCTCTACCGTCACCACCAACTATGTTTATTACAGCGGCCAGCTTCAAGGTAAAAAGTCATTCTGGCTGAATTTGGGCGTCGTTTCCCTTGGCCTTGTTTGAGACGAATGGCCTCGGCGGCGCTTTGCGGCTTTCCGCAGCATGAAAGCAGGCCTATATGCGAGGCATGACTCCACGCGATAAAATACGAAATTTCTCCATCATTGCCCATATTGACCACGGTAAGTCGACATTGGCGGACCGTTTGATCCAAACGTGCGGCGGGCTGACGGACCGGGAAATGTCCGAGCAAGTGCTGGATAATATGGACATTGAAAAAGAGCGCGGCATTACCATCAAAGCTCAAACGGTGCGCCTCGACTACACCGCAAAAGACGGCGAGACCTACACGCTGAACCTTATGGATACGCCGGGCCACGTTGATTTCAGCTATGAAGTGTCGCGCTGTCTGGCGGCGTGTGAGGGCAGCTTGTTGGTCGTGGACGCCTCGCAAGGGGTTGAGGCGCAAACGCTGGCGAATGTGTATCAGGCCATCGAGCAGGACCATGAGATCGTGCCCGTGCTCAACAAGGTGGACTTGCCGGCTGCCGACGTTGACCGGGTGGCGCAGCAGATTGAAGACGTTATCGGGCTGGATGCGTCTGACGCCGTTCATACGTCCGCCAAGACCGGTATTGGTATCGAAGACGTACTGGAAGCGGTTGTGAAGCGCTTGCCTGCGCCGGCGGTGGGTGATGCGGACAAGCCGCTAAAGGTCTCTTTGGTTGATGCCTATTATGATCCCTACATGGGCGTTGTCGTCATCGTGCGCATTGTTGATGGCGTGATGAAGAAGAAACAAAAGATCCGCATGATGCGCACAGGCGCGGTCTATGAGATCGACAATGTCGGCATATTTGGCCCGAAGCCAACCAATGTTGATGCGCTGGGCCCGGGCGAGGTCGGATTTATCGTTGCATCGATTAAGGACGTGGCCGACTGCGCCGTGGGCGATACGATTACCGAAGATAAGCGCGAATGTGATGAAGCGCTGGCGGGCTATAAGGAAGTTCAGCCCGTGGTGTTTTGTGGCCTGTTCCCGATGGATGCGGGAGATTTTGATGATCTTCGCGCAGCGATGGGGAAATTGCGTCTGAATGATGCAAGTTTTAGCTGGGAGATGGAGACATCAGCGGCGCTTGGGATGGGGTTCCGGTGCGGATTTCTGGGACTGCTACATCTTGAGATAATTCAGGAGCGGCTCAGCCGCGAGTTTGATCTGGACCTGATCGCGACGGCGCCGAGCGTTGTGTACGAAATCACGCTGACCGATGGGTCCGAAATGGAGCTGCATAACCCGACCGATATGCCGGATGTTGTGAAGGTTGCTGAAATTCGCGAGCCCTGGATTGAGGCGACGATTTTCTCGCCAGATGAATATCTCGGCGGGATATTGAAACTTTGCCAAGACCGTCGCGGCATTCAAAAAGAACTGACCTATGTCGGAAACCGCGCAATGGTGAAATACGAATTGCCGCTCAACGAGGTGGTGTTTGATTTTTACGACCGGCTGAAATCTCTATCAAAAGGCTATGCGAGCTTTGACTATGAGATTGTTGGGCACCGCGCCGAAAACCTGGTGAAGATGCAAATATTGGTGAATGACGAGCCTGTGGACGCGCTCGCCATGCTGGTGCACCGCGACCGCGCCGAGGGGCGGGGGCGTCAGATGTGTGAACGGCTAAAGGATTTGATTCCGCGCCAGATGTTCAAGATTCCGGTACAGGCAGCAATTGGTGGCAAAGTAATTGCTCGCGAGACGATCAGCGCGATGCGTAAGGATGTGACGGCGAAATGCTATGGCGGTGACGCGTCTCGCAAACGCAAACTGCTGGACAAGCAGAAGGCGGGTAAAAAGCGCATGCGCCAATTTGGTAAGGTTGAGATTCCGCAGGAAGCCTTTGTGGCCGCGCTGCGCATGGATGGCGACTAGGACTAATTGCCAGAAGTGAGCGGCGTCTCATAGGGCGCACACCACCAAGCGATGAACGCTTTTTCAGCGTCGTTCATGAACTCAGCGTCCAGGCGCGCGTCGAAGCGCTGATCAATCCAATCCTCTTGCGGGGTATTGAGGGCCGTTTTGAGCGCTGGAAGCGCGACGATTGGTGCAAGAACGGGGTCACCCGCCTTCGGGCTATCCTCATCATACAGCAGGGCATGTACGGTGAACCCGTGAAGCATCTTCAACAGGCCGCCATATTTGGCGCCAGACTTGGCCGCGAGTGTCATGAGTTTTGCGATCGTGTCTTTGGTTGACCCGTGTTGGACCGGCTCAGCCGCGAGGCCTGTCAAAAGGCCAGCGTTTACGGCTTTCGGCCACAGCGCCATCGACGTATCGAACCACAATCCGCTCTGAAATCCGCCATGAGGATCGGGGTCGTAGATCGCTTCATAGTCTGGATGCTCCTCCGGGTTTTTGGGAACGCTCGTCACCCACTCACCATCTTGCGCAGCGACTAGCGCGTCGAAGTATGCCTTTCGCTGCGCATAGTCTGGATGATCGGTGACGTCGATACGGTGAAAAAAGCCAGCCTCTATAAGCGGCGCAGCGTTGCGAAAATGGATGAACGACACATCGAAGCCGCCAACCATTTGGTATATGGCAGCATAGGCGTTGCGTTTTTCCGCGAGCGGCCACTCAGACGCCGCGACCAGCTCAACGCTCATCTCAGCAAGCGCCTCAAACTCCCACATGGACATTGTTTTGTGCTCC